>QZIR01000074.1 GCA_003604975.1 Desulforudis sp.
ATAAATATGTAGAAAAACTAAAATAAAAAACCCCTTGCAGGCTTATATAGCAAGGGTGTTTGGACTTCTCTGTTCGATTAGGCTGTCAAACTAACGGGGGGGTCGGTGCGGCAGTATTATGTATTCATAACTATGCTCTATTGTCTGATGACTAAAACGTCTGTTATTATCGGTTATGTAATAACATAGGCGCGTGACTCTGTGTTGAGTCGACGTAAGGCATTGAAGCCGGGTTTGTTTCCGGTTCAATGCCTTTTAGTTTTTCTGAAACGGATGGTGATGTTTATGCGGTACAGTTCGATAAAGATGGTCGTCCTTAGTCTGGTAACATTATTGCTACTGTCTGGTTGTGGGCCGGCGAAAGACCCAGAATCCGGGGTAATGACCCTTTCCGCAGCCATGGGCCTTAAGAGCGCGCTGACAGAAATTAAGGAAGACTATCTACAAAAGCATCCGGGACAGGAAATTAATATTAACTTTGCGGCATCCGGGGTGCTTCGGACTCAAATCGAGCAGGGTGCCCCGGTAGACCTGTTTATCTCCGCCGACCAAAAGGACATGGATGAACTGGTGGTACGGGGGTTAATCGATACAGATTCACGGACCAATCTGGTGGGAAACAGACTAGTGATTATCCTCGCTAGCGACATTGTCCTCGACAGCGTCGCGGACGGCCGTGATTGCCTCCAGTGTGGTTGCCTTCCCGCTGTATTATCAGTCCGTAAAGGCGGCTTTCGAAGGAGTGGACGTACGCTATGAACAGGCGGCCAGGACCTTGGGGGCATACGAACCGAAAGTCTTTTTCACCGTAACGCTGCCGTTGGCTTGGCCGGGAGTGGTAGCCGGATTGGTGATGGCCTTTGCCCGGGCCCTGGGTGAATTTGGCGCCACCCTGATGGTGGTGGCGGGTAACATTCCCGGGATTACGCAGACCGTGCCCCTGGCCATCTACTTCGCGGCAGAGGCTGGGGACTACCGGACGGCAACGATTCTGGTGGCCGTAATATCAGTGGCCTGTTTCCTAGCAATTGTATGGCTGGAATACTGGACCCGGCATCGGATGGCACGGTGGCGGGATGAGCGGGGTAGAGTAAGTGCTTGAGGAGAAACATCACCTATGGGTGTATTGAAGACCGTTACTTATGCCGCGTAAAGGGTAGAGATACACTGACTATGTTGGGCATCGCCCACCTGAGTGACCGCTTTCCCGGCCAAATCTCGGGGGGTGAGAAGCAGCGGGTAGCACTGGCTAGGGCGCTTATGGCCGGGCCGGAACTGCTCTTGCTCGACGAATCCTTATCCGCCCTGGATCCAGATACCCGTAGTAAGCTGCAACAGAAGATGCTACTGGTCCAACAAAAAACGCAGATCCCCTTCGTCATGGTTACCCACGATGTTGGCGAGGCCGAGTTAATGGGTGACCGAATCATCCGTATCGAAAATGGTAGGATCCAACAGTGACGATAGTGTGCATCGAAGGACTACAACATCCATGATCGGGCCAGATATACAAACCTTAGCCGGCCTACCTAGACGATGGCGCCTGTGACGGTGAATCGTTCACAGTTACATCAGCCTGATGAACTTACGCTTCCCAACCTGGACAATCGTACCGCTGACTGCTTCAAGCTCAGTATCCACCTCGACGGTTTTCTCCCCGTTAACCTTTACGGCTCCTTCCTTTATGTAGCGGCGAGCCTCGCTGGTGCTGGAAGCCAAGTGCGACAGAAGCATTAGTTTGGGCAGCCAGATACGACCGTTCGAAAGCGCATCGGCGGGCACCCGGAATAAAGGAATGTCGGTGGGCAGTTCGTGCTGCTGAAACACCTTTTTGAATTCGGACTGCGCCGTTTCCGCGGCGGCAGCGCCGTGGAAGGTGGCCACGATGGTCCGCGCCAGCAGCATCTTGGCATCGCGGGGGTGGAGCCGACCGACGGCCAGATCCGCATTGATGCCCTTCAGTTCCTCCATCGACAGCGGCGCGACCAGTTCAAAATACCGTGCCATCAGTTCGTCCGCCAGGGACATAATCTTACCGTACATTTCACCCGGTGGCTCAGTGATCCCCACGTAGTTCCCCAGGCTCTTGCTCATCTTCTGTACGCCGTCCAATCCCTCCAGGAGCGGCATGGTGATCGCGATCTGCGGTTCCTGCCCGTACTCTCGCTGCAGGGTGCGGCCCATCAGCAGGTTAAACTTCTGGTCCGTACCCCCCAGTTCGACGTCCGCCTCCAGGGCGACCGAGTCGTACCCCTGCATCAACGGGTAAAAGAACTCGTGGATGCTGATCGGTAGCTGGGAGCGGAAGCGCTTCTCAAAGTCGTCCCGCTCCAGCATCCGGGCCACGGTGTATTTCGACGACAGCTCGAGAACCTGGGCGAAGTTCAGGGGCGCCAGCCACTGGCTATTGAAGACGATGTTGGTCTTCTCGGGGGAGAGGATCTTGAAGATCTGTTCCTCGTAGGTGCGGACGTTAGCCAGCACTGCTTCTTCGGTGAGCTGCTTACGTGTCTCCGATTTCCCGGACGGATCGCCGATCCGCCCCGTATAGTCCCCTAAAACTAGAAAAACCTGGTGTCCCAAGTCCTGAAACTGCTTCAGCTTCTGCAACACCACGGTGTGCCCCAGGTGTATGTCGGGCGCCGTCGGGTCAAGCCCCAGCTTTACCCGGAGCGGCTTTCCGGTAGCCAGTGAACGGCGCAGTTTCGCGGCCAATTCCTCTTCCGGAATGATTTCCACGACCCCACGGCGAATGATTTCTAGTTGTGCTGCCAGGTCCAAAATTATGCCTCCCATCGCTGATACGGTAACACTGCCAATATCTCTGCGAAACCAGACGACCCTTTTCGACGTCTTCTAAATTATAACAGAATGCTGGCCGGACGTGCAACGAGCCATATTTTTGCGTTTCTATTTTTGATTTCCCCTGTGATATAATGCAAGACAAAGTAAGTTTAGCCTGTTTTTGTACGGGAGGAACCCATGCCTGAAAAGCGAAACAGATCAAAAACGCGACGGCGTCTGAACATCTTCCGGCTTCTGGTCGTCTTGATGGCCCTTGCGGTATTCATTGGCGGCGGGGCAGCTTTCGGCCTGGTAGCACTCAGCCTGAAAGACATCCCCACTTTTGACGTCAATGCCCTACAGCCGAATAACGCAACCTTGATCTATGATAAGAACGGTGATCTCGTCGCTGAGATCGGCCTGGAGAAGCGGATTCCGATTTCCATTAACGATGTGCCACCGCATGTGAAGAAGGCCTTCCTGGCCGCTGAGGACAACTCGTTTTACCAGCACCACGGCGTGGATATGCGCGGTATTGCCCGCTCGGCCTGGCTGAACCTGACCACGGGTTCACGTGTCGGCGGCAGCACTCTTACCCAACAGTTGGTCAAAAACTGTTTCCTCACCCCGGATAAGCAGTACAAGCGCAAGATTCAGGAAGTATTTCTGGCCGTCCAGGTGGAACGCCACTATTCCAAGGACGAGATCTTTCAGATGTACCTGAACTGGAACTACTTCGGGGAAGGCGCCTACGGCATTCAGTCGGCCGCGGCCACCTATTTCGGCAAATCGGTTCAGGACCTCAGTATCGAAGAAGCGGCCATGCTGGCCGGTCTGCTCCAGGCCCCGTCATACTATTCCCCCTACCAGAACTACGATGCCGCTCTGCAGCGGCGCAACATTGTGCTGGGCCTGATGGCCCGCTTCGGCCACATCACCGAGGAACAGGCTGAAACGGCCAAGAACAAAACCATTAAACTGAGCGACACCACCCCGGCCGAGCGCCAGTATCCCTACCCCTATTTCATTGACTACGTTACCGACCAGCTCGTTGCCAAGTACGGCGAAGTCCGCGTTTTCCGGGAGGGCCTCAAGGTCTACACCACCTTAGATCCTAAGATCCAGGAGGCGGCCGAGACGGCCTTTGCCAACCCGAACAATTTCCCGGGATCCAACCGTGACAACAAAGACACCCTGCAGCCGCAGGGTGCTGCGGTGTTCCTCGACCCTCACAACGGCTATATCAAGGCCATCGTCGGGGGCCGCGAACACACCCAGCGCCGCCAGTGGAACCGGGCCACCCGGGAGCGGAGACAGCCCGGCTCGGCCTTTAAGCCGATCATCGCCTACGGCCCGGCCATCGAGTATCTCGGGATGGGTCCGGCCACGGTCTTTGACGACATCCCAATCAAGTATCCCAAGTGGGAACCTGTAAACTACGACGGCGCCTTCCGGGGCCTGGTCACGATGCGGACCGCCGTAACGTGGTCGGTCAACATGCCGGCAATCAAGGCCCTGGAATACGTAACTCCCTCCCGCGGCGTGGACTTCGCGCTAAAGCTGGGGATCAACAATAATCTCCAGGATGACCGCCACAACCTGGCCATTGCTCTGGGTGGCCTGACCCACGGCGTGACCCCGCTGGAAATGGCGGGTGCCTACGGGGCCTTTGCGAACCAGGGTGTGTTCATTGAACCCACCGCGATAACCCTGGTCAAGAGTAACCGGGATGCGGTAATTGAAGAGGTTGTCCCGGTCAAGGTGCGGGCAATGAAGGCCACCACGGCCTACCTGGTCACCGACATGCTGCGAACCGCCGTGAACCAGGGTACGGGCACCAGGGCGCGCATGGGCGACCGCCCCGTGGCCGGTAAAACCGGGACCACGGACAAGCGCGAGAACATCTGGTTCGCCGGGTATACCCCCGAACTGGTCGGCGTGGTCTGGATCGGACACGACGGTGACCAGAAGAAGTCCCTGCCGGTCGGCGCCTACGGCGGTGTGTACGGCGCCCAGATCTGGCACGAGGTGATGACCAAGGCTTTGGCGGGCGTACCCGTACGGAATTTCCCGCAGCCGGGCGGGCTGATCACGGCCACCGTGGACTCCAAGTCCGGACTCTTACCCGGTCCGCGAACACCACTTGAACACCAGGTTTCCGACCTGTTTGAAAAGGGCACTGTACCGACCGAAATGGATAGCTCCCACGTGTTGGTTGAGATCTGCCCCGCTACCGGCCTCCTGGCCAGTGAGTTTTGCCCGGAACGGATTACCAGTGTGCGGGTGGATGTCGGGTACACCGTGCCGGATTTCGTAAAGGACTTTGACCTCCGGCTCCCCTCGGAGACCTGCGACCTGCACGACGGGAGCATACTGCCGGGCTTCCCTCCGTTCCTGAAGGATGAGCTCTTGCCGCCTGCCGGAGATGACAGCAGGGAACCCGCTCAAGGTACTAATGGAAACGGACAGTTTATTCCTTTGTAAACCCTCTCCAAATAGCAAGGCGCGGGCTCCAAATACGAGCCTGCGCCTTTTGTTTTCCGCATGTTCTGAAAGAACCGGTTCCCTACATGATGCTGTCCTGGTTCTGTTTCACGGCCCGGTCGATTTCGGCCTGCAGTTCCGCAGGCAGCCCATCCATCTTCACGTTTAAGAATCCGCGCACGATGGTGGAGGTGGCCTCTTCCTCGCTCAGCCCCCGGGCCATCAGGTACTCGATCTCTTCCTGGGCGATCTTGCCTACGGCCGCCTCGTGCGACATCTCAGCGCCCGCCACCCGCGCCTCCAGTTCCGGAATGGCATGGATCAGGCCCTCCGGGGACAGGATGAGTCCGTGGCACTCCAGATGCGCCTTGATTCCGGCCGCATCGCCGCGCAGATGACCCCGGTTCAGAATGTCACCCCCGGTAGTCAGCGCCCGGGCGATGATCTCCGCCTTGGTGTTGGGGGCCTCCAGCCACACACGTGAACCCACGTCCATCTTCACCCCAGGCTGCGCCACGAGAATGCTGTTGGAACGGACCAGCGCACCCGGACCGGTCAGCCTGGTTAGGGGGTTCATTTTCAACTCGTGCACCGGATGCATGCAGACGAAGTTTGAAAGAAACACTCCCCCTTCCTCCACGACCATCCCGCTCCGCGGGTGCACATACATGTCTTCTCCCCAGTTGTGGATCATGGTGAAGGTCAGCTTGGCGTTCTTCTTGATATAGAACTCAGATATCCCCAGGTGCATCCCGGTCCGGACCGCGTGCCCGCTGGCGCACCCGGTGATGATGTTCAACTCGGCGCCTTCCTCAACGATGACGATGTTGTGTACCGCCTGCGCAAATCCGTTCTCGGCAAGGTAGAGGCTTGCCTGAACCGGGTAGCTGGCCTTTACCCCGGGTAAGGCACGGATAAAGTAGCCGTGTCTGGAGTATTCACGCGCATAGGCGGTGTACTCGTCCGCCTCGGGGGAAACGGACTTCCAGTAGTAATCGGCCAACCAGTCGTACCGGGAAACCGCCTCCTCGGTACTGAGGACCTCCACGCCCGGTTGCTCGACACCACAGTGCACGATGGAATCGTCCATCTGCATGAAGGTACCGGAACGGTCCGTTCCGCTGAATTCAATGCCGGTCTGCACCAGGCGGTTTCGGTCCAGGATGTCCAGCCTTTCCAGAGAGTCCAGGTAGGCACGTCTGGGAGACTCCTTCTTGAACGATTGCGGCAGTACTTTCTTGTCACTCATTTATCTGACTCTCCTTCAGTTCTCTAAGCCTGAGAAGCCAGGCGGCGTATGCAAACGCGGGCGAGGATACGGCACGTCTGTGGTTAGGAGCAGGTCTGTGAACACCGCACACACTCGCCGTAGCCGATCTTCTGAATACAGCCGAATAGTTCCCGTGGGTTCCCCATACAGGAGAGCCGGCCGTTGAAGAGCACGTGGCCGACGTCCGGGTAAACGTAGTTCAGAATGTGCCCGGTATGGGTGATTACAAGGCCGGACTTCCGGCGCATTTCCCGCTTGCGGCGGGGGCAGACCGCCTTGTCATTCAATCCGTCGCGGTCCAGGAGTTGGTTGATCGACTCCCCGATCAAGGCGATGTTCTCGATGTCTACACCGGACTCGGGTTCGTCCAGCAACACCAGATCAGGGTCCTGAGCCATCAGCTGCAAGAGTTCCGAACGCTTCAATTCGCCTCCCGAAAAGCCATGGTTGACTTCACGGTGCATGAAATCGGTAAAGTTAAGGCGCTGTGGCAGTTCTTCCGGAAACTCATGGCCCTGCGCGCAGATCCGCACCATATCCCGCATCGACAGGCCCTTGATCGTAGGTGGGCGCTGGAACATCAGGCCGACACCGAGGAGCGCCCGTTCGTGGACCGGTTTATGCGTAATGTCTACGCCCTTGAAAATGATCTCTCCGTCTAGTATCTGATACCTGCTGAAGCCGGCGATGGCGCCCAGCAGGGTGGACTTTCCGGATCCGTTCGGGCCGAAAAGGACGTGCGCCTCCCCGTCATTGATCACTAGGTTGATGTCCTCCAGGATCACTTTCCCGGCGACCGCTACCTTCAGACCGTTAATCTCTAGCATCACTGACCTCCTTTTTAACAAAAAGTCGCAACGTAGCTGTTTTGGGGTACCCCCAGTGAACGCGCCACCGGCGCACACTTGGCCATCAGCACGTGAAAAACGGGTGGCCTCCCCTCGATCTCAGGCAGGGTCTCATAGTACCCCATCCCCTTAGCGAGAATCAGATCCACACCGTAGAACAACTCGGAAAACCCGGCCGGCACAAGCTCCATGTCCAGCCCGGGCGTGTCGGTCTCCGTAGTTACAATATTCTTCATCTTTCCCGTCAAACCTGCCTGATCGAGCTCAAACATCGTCAAATCGTTCTGCACAGCGGATCCCTTGATAGTGTAATACGTTTCCGCGTATTTTTCCAGTTCCTGAACCAGCCCCAGGTCGAAGTAGCACTCCGAGGCGTTATCGGCCAGGTACAGAATCCGTCGGCAGTCGGCCAGACGCTTGATAAACTCCGCCGTCTGGTCCAGGTAAAACTCTACCGGAGCCATCATCTCCGCGGCCACCGTGTCCGAGTCCTTGAAGAAGTCGACGGCGTTTCCGAGCACAGCCACCTTGAGCAGGCCGGGCAGGTCACCGCTGAAGCGCCGCCGGACTAAGGGAATCATCCGGGCCGCCAGCTCCATCTCCTGGGCCTTAACCTGGCGGAACGGGTCGGTATCCCCGGCGATTTCCCTGATCACCCGCTGCGCTTCACCCGCGATCTGCGTGGGAATGCGACCCTTCGGGTAGTCGCGTTCCAGCACGGCCAGTCCGGCAAGCCGGGCCTTCTCCCGGCGCTCTTTATCGGTCCGGGCCAGACTCACCGTCTTCAGGATCAGTTTTTCCAGGCATCCGTAGCATTCCTCGGCGGTACGCATTGCTTCCCCCTTAAAACTCGACTACCGTTACGCCGATCCCGCCCTCACCGGCCTCCCCCAGGCGAAAATGCTTAACCCGGGGGTCGCCCCGCAGCTGCTCGGTGACCGCGGCCCGCAGCACCCCGGTCCCCTTGCCGTGGATCAGGTGCACCCGCGGTACACCCGAGAGCACGGCGTCATCCAGGTATTTGTCCAGTTCGGACAGGGCCTCCTCGGCCCGCATCCCGCGCATGTCCAGTTCTGGCTTGAAGTCCCTGACCTTCTCCATGGCCATCTGCCCGGTAGTCTCGCGTACCGGCTCGGGGGCGGCCGCCCCGGTGTGCAGGCGCAGTTCCGCAAAGGGCAGGTTCAACCGGATACTCCCCACCTGCACCACGGCCTCGTCTCCTTTGGTCACGGAAACCACCTGGCCTTCCTGGTTAAAGCGGGGGATGAACACCGTCTCACCCGGTTTCAGCTCACGGGGAGCGGCACCCCCGCCGACCGGCGCACTGCGTGCCGGGATCTGGCCGGACAAATCGTTGATCCGGTCCCGGGCCTCGTGGATACCCTGCTCGCGCTCGCGGTTCGAATCCTGCTTGAGCTGCTCGCGCAGCTCGCGAATGATCGCCTCGCCCTCCTGCCTGATCCGGCGCACCTGCTCGTGCGCCTGTTCCGTGGCCTTCTCCCGGATGGCCTGTTTCTTTTCCAGCAGCCGGGCGAGCTCCGCGTCATACTTGGCCCTCAGTCCCTCGGCCTCGCGGCGCAGTGAACGCGCCGCTTCCCGATCCCCTTCGGCCTGCTGCTGGGTGAGCTCCAGATTCTTCAGCAGGTCCTCGGCGCGGCGCTGATCCACACTCAGGTACTCCCGCGCCCGCTCCACGATCTCGCCGGGCAGGCCCAGCCGGGACGCGATCTCGAAGGCGTTGGAACGCCCCGGGCGTCCAATCACGATTTTGTACAGCGGCTCCAGGGTGACGTTATCAAACTCGACACTGCCGTTTTCCACGCGTTCCCGCGTGGTGGCAAAATGCTTGAGCTCGCTGAAGTGGGTCGTGGCCACCGCCTTGGCCCCCCGGGCCAGCAGCTCCTCCAGAATCGACTGCGCCAGGGCCGCCCCCTCCGTAGGGTCCGTGCCCGTGCCGAGTTCGTCGATCAAAATCAGGCTGTCCGGGGTCACGTCCCGCACGATGTTCACGATGTTGCGCATGTGCGACGAAAAGGTACTCAGCGAGTCCTCGATGCTCTGCTCGTCCCCGATGTCCGCGAACACCCGTGAAAACAAGCCCACGGAGCATTCCTCCGCCGGCACCTGCAGACCGGCCTGGACCATTAAGACCGTCAGTCCGACCGTCTTCAAGGCCACCGTCTTGCCCCCAGTGTTGGGCCCGGTGAGCACCAGGATATCGAAGTCCTGGCCCACGCGGCAGCCAATCGGTACCGCATCACCCCGGATCAGGGGGTGCCTGGCCTGGCGAAAGCGCAGATGCACGCCCGGCTCGAGCGTCGGAGGCACAGCCTTCAGCTGCAGGGTGAAGCGGCCCTTGGCCATCGTAAAGTCGATGTGTGCCAGGATGTCCACCGACCCCAGGGTTTCTAGCGCTACAGCCCCGGTCAGGGCGGAGAACTCGGCCAGAATCCGGTAAATTTCCTGCTTCTCAGCAGCCTCGAGGCGCCTGATCTCGTTGTTCTTTTCCACGACCGCCATCGGCTCCACGAAAAGGGTTGCTCCTGAAGCCGACTGGTCGTGCACCAGCCCAGGGACCTCACCACGGTATTCAATCTTCACCGGCACCACGTACCGGCCCTCCCGGATGGTGATGATCTGGTCCTGGAGGTACTTCTGCGTAGAACGGGAGCGCACCATGCCCTCGAGCGTCTCCTTCACCTGTTGACGAGCACGCTGTAGGCGCCGCCGAACATCGCCCAGGCGGGCCGAAGCGGTGTCGGCCAGCTCCCCTCCGGGCATCACGGCCTCCAGAATCCGTTTCTCCAGGTCCGGAGCAGGGCTCATCAGCCAGGCCCGGCCCGCCAGTAACGGGTATTTTTCGGCCCGCCCGGAGAAGAAGTTCCGTATCACGCGGATCGTCCGCAGCGTGCGCCCGACATCAAAGACGGTCTCCGCCTCCAGCACCAGGCCCCGTTCCGCCCGTCTCAAGGCCTCCCGGATATCCGGCCAGGCGTTGAACTCCGCCCCCGGCTCCAGGCGCAGGACTCGGGCCGCCTCCTCGGTTTCCGCCTGCAGGCGCTCCACCTCTTGGGCATCGGCCACCGGGACAAGAGCCTCCGCGAGCTCCCGACCGGGCGGCGACGTGCAGTGCCGGGCCAGACGCTCGGTGATCTTGTCCCATTCCAGGCGCTTGAGGGTCCCCTGATCGGCAATCGTCAATTCTATAGCACCCCGCGAAAATAATGTCCGGTGGTGATTCCGGCCGGACTCAGCAAGCGCAGCCGCTCCTTAGCATCCGCCGCCGCGACATTGTTAAGCCGCGTGGCCCGGTCGAGCACCCCGCGGTATATCTTGGTTGCCGTGCGAATATAGGCGGCGTCCTTGATCCGCCCTTCGATGCGTAGGCAGGTGATCCCTGCCTCGAGCAGCGCCGGCACCTGTTCCACCAGGCAGAGGTCCTTGGGGTTGAAGATGTGCATCCGGCACGACGCATCCGTCCCGACCGGGAACAATTCGTCCTTCCGGTCGCGCAGGTAAAAGCGACGCCCGGCACGACACGCCCCCTGGCAACGCCCTTCTCCGCCGTCTAACAGGCTGCCAAGCACACAGTGCTCGGTGACCATCATCGGCACCGCCCCCTGCATCAGGGTCTCCAGCTCAATGCCACCTTCCGGCGACAGCGCGCGCACCTGGTCGATGGTCATCTCCGGGGACAGGGTCACCCGCTCCACCCCGGAACGCGCCAGCAGGGTCACGGTTTCACTGTTAAAGATATTCAGCGGGAAATCCGCGACCACCTTCAGGCCGCGCCCGGAAAAGTGCTCCAGCAGTCCCAGATTGGTGACCATGACCCCGGAGACATCCCCGGAAACCGCGCTGAAAAGGGCCTCCCACTTGGCGAACTCGGGGGCCCGCACGATCCGCGGGAACCAGAAGTAGAGGGCCGCCCCCCGTTCCCGGCAGAAGGCCGCCGCCTCGAGAATCTCCTCGCGCCTGGGAATCGCCGCCCGGCCCAGGGAGTCCCCCGGGAAATAGACGAGGTCCGCGCCACCGTTTACCGCCGCCCTCACTCCGTCCAGGTCGCCGGTCGTGACAACCAGCCGCGGCTTACCGGCTGGGGTCCCGGCCGCACGCCGCCGCTTCCGCCGCCCGAGCCACTCTTCGAGTCGTGCATTCGCTTCCCGTACTGCCGCAGCGTCCGGCACCCACTCCCCGACCCGCTGTTCCTCCAACCGGGCCAGGGCGTCCCGGCGCACCGTATTCAGCTCGCCCAGCGGCACCATGACCTCGCCCTCGATGTCCGACCGGATCTCGTCCGCCACAAAGGGAGTATTCCCCAGGCGTTCCATCTGCCCGGCCACCACTTCCGGCGTAAGCGGCCTCGTGAGCGCTGGCGCCGCCAGCACCGTTCCTTGCACCCGGACGGTCCGACCCGCCCGGTCCCTCACTTCCAGCGCCACGGGTTCTCCTTCCCGCACCCGCAGGCTGAACACCAGCGGGATCCGCCGCTGTTCCCGGGTCGAGGAGAAGGTCTCCCGTGCACGGCGCACCATCTCCGCGTCCAAAACCTTGAAGGCGCGGTCACCCGCCCGGATCCGGCCCTGGGCCGGGAAGCTGGCCACTTGCCCAGCCTCTCCGGAAGCGGCCTTTTTCCCATTGACCCGCAGGTCACCGACGGTCACGGCGATGCGCCCCCCGACCTTCACCCAGAAATCCACGATGTCTCCCTCGGCCAAGTATCCGTCCAGGGCGACCTCCACCCTACGTTTCGCCGGCAGGTACTGCTTGACGCGCCCGATCGGAACCCCGCGGTTGTTGGACTGGTTGTAGTTCATCAGCGCCCGCCCGGCCTGTCCGAACAGGTGTCCGGTGGTAAACCCCCGGTTAAAGGCCTGGGCCAGGGTACGCTGCTCGTCATCCGAAACAAAGTATTCACCCGCCAGTGCCCGGTCCAGCAGCTTGCGGTAGACAGAGACCACCACCGCCACGTATTCCGCCCGGCGCAGGCGGCCCTCGATCTTGAAGGCGTCCACGCCGGCATTGATCAGGTCCGGCAGGTGCGCGCTCAGGTTCAGGTCGCGGGGGCTCAACAGGTAGGCGCCCGCGACATCAGTCTCTACCGGTTTGCCCCCTTCTCCCACCAGCGCGTAGGGGAGGCGGCAGGGCTGGGCGCATCGGCCGCGGTTGCCGCTCCGCCCACCGATCAGGCTCGACATCAGGCATTGTCCAGAGTAACTGAAACAAAGGGCGCCGTGGATGAAAGTCTCCACCTCCAGACCACCTGCGCTCTTCAAAAGGCCGATCTCCTCCAGGGTCAGCTCCCGTGCCGGAACGACCCGCTTGAAGCCCAGTTTCTTCAGGTAGGACACACCCTCGACATTGTGGACCGTCATCTGGGTACTGGCGTGCAAGGGCAGGCCGGGCAGCAGTTCCCGGGCCACCCCGGCCAGACCGAGGTCCTGTACGATGACGCCATCCACGCCCAGGCGGTACAGCAGCTCAAGCAGCCGGACGGCCTCTTCAAACTCCGTGTCCGCGATCACGACGTTCACCACGACGTACACCCGGACGTCACGGACGTGGGCGTACTCCACGGCACGAGCCAGCCCTCCGGCGTCGAAGTTGTCAGCCGACTGCCGGGCGTTGAACGACTGCGCGCCGAGGTAGACGGCATCGGCCCCGTTCTGCACAGCGGCAACCAGGGCGTCCCAGTTTCCGGCCGGCGCCAGGAGCTTAGGCCTATGTTCCATTAAACGATAACCTCCAAAACCTATCCGGCCTGATTGCGGCGATCCACACGCAACAGCCCGGCACAGGCCACAATCTCCACGCCCCGCTCGGCCAGTTGGTCGAGGAGCAGGTTCATGCCCAGCGAATCACTGGCCATGTGCCCGGCGATAATCACGTTGATGTGGTTCTTCTCGGCCTCCTTGCGGTGTTTCTCACCGATATGCATTACCACGATTGTGCCAACGCCCGCGGTCGCCAGCTTGCTGTAGGCGTCTTCCGAGCCGCCGGTACCGCCCGTCATATCCACCCAGACCTTGCCCGCCTTGCGCTCGGGGCTGCCGATAACGATGAAGGGGCCGGCGTTCAGCTGAACCGCCTGGGCGTACTCAGGCTGCTCCTTCAGGATCTTTACGATGTCCTTCAGCGTTTCCGGCCGGCGCTCGTCCATGGTCTTCTGCAGGAAACTGACCACCTGGTTGTCGGCCGGCGTGTGCATGCACATCATCGGGATGTCCAATACCCGCGCGGCATCTACCGCCCGGTTGTGGTTGAGCGGCATCAAGCCTCTGCGGACCTCGCTGATCCGCGAAGACATGATCCCTTGGGCCACGTTGATCGGCACCCCGTAACGCGCCAGGACGTCTTCCTGCAGGTGCATCACGTCGTGCAACGCCGCCAGGGCCTTGCCCTCCGGGTGGTGCGAGACGATCAAGTCGATCTGTTGGCCCCGTTCACCCAGGCGGTCGGCCAGGATGACCTCGCCGACTTCCATGTCCACCCCGACCAGGATGGACGTAACCTCGTGTCCGGGATCGCCGTAGAGAATGCGCGTGTCGCTGTAGGGGTTGGACAGTATGTCGGTATCAAACTCCTGCTTCTCGTCCTCCTTCAGCTCCTCGTACTTCTCACGTGCCTTCTGCAGCTCTTTCTCCACGGTTTCCCGCCCGCGCGGGTCCGCATCAATCCCCCTCTGCACAACCAGCTCGTATATTTCCTGTAGCTTCATTCACCCATCTCCTTCCGTAATCAGCCCTTGGGCTATACTTAGTATGCCTAATCCACCCAGTTTTTTCACATCCGGTGTACGGGCTCTAAACAAGAAAAAGGCCGTTTCGGGTCGCAAAACCCGCTCCGGCCCTGCTCTCGAAACAATCAGGCAGTTTCGTCCCTTTCGATCAGCTGTACCAGACTGTCGTAACTCTCCTGCAGTTTGGCCAGTTCATCCGCCAGGTTGATGGCGGTCAGGACCGCCGCCTTGTGCAGCGGCAGCCGGGGGTTGCGGGTGATGAGCTCATCGATGCGGTCGTCCACCTCTTTGGCAAGGCTCTTGATATACTCGGCAGGCAGGTCCGCCTTGAGTACATATTTGTCATCGGCGATATGGACCTCCACCCGGGTCGCGTTCACGGATTTGGCCAAAGCCTTTCCCCCTTCCGGAAACTCTCTACTTCCTGAGTCTGGCGCCGGTATGCTCGGTCAACAGCCGGACGATCTCGTCAAGGTTGCCGTTTACCTCTTCGTCCGTCAAGGTGCGGTCGGGAGCCTGGAAGCGCAACGCGAAGGCCAGGCTGCGGTAGCCCTCTTCGACCTGTTTGCCCTGATAGACGTCAAACAGGGTGATCTCCTGGAGCAGCGGCCCCCCGCCTTTCCGGATCAGGGCGACTACCTCGAGCGCCGGCACGGCGGTCTCGATAACGAAAGCCAGGTCCCGCTCCACACTCGGGTAGCGCGGTAACCCCTCGTAACGCTTGACGGTCTCCCGGTCGAGCCTGATGATCTGGTCAAAGTCCAGCTCGCAGGCCACGGATCCCGGGGGCAATTCGTAAGCCTCCAATACGTCAGGATGCAGCTCGCCCATCACTCCGAGAACCGTGTCGCCCAGCCTTACCCAGGCCGAGCGTCCGGGGTGGAACGAGGGATGCTCGCCCCCCGGCACAAACTCAAACGGGGGCAAACCAATCTTCTGCGCCACCGTCTCCAGCACGCCCTTCAGCTGGAAGAAATCCAGCGGCCTCTTTGCGAGGTTCCAGCCCCCCGGTGTACCACCCATCATGGCGATCGCCAGCACCATACGCTCCTCGGGGAGCGGGTCGTCCGCGCAACGCCAAAAGACCGTAGCCACCTCAAACAGCGCGGTGTCCACATTCCGCCGGTGGTAGTTCCGCGCGAAGGTCTCCAAAAGACCCGGGAACAAGAGCGTGCGCATCACCGACTGGTCCTCGCTGAGCGGATTCTGCAGGGCCAGCGTGTCACGCAGCGCGTGGTCCGCCGGGATACCCAGGCGGTCAAACACCCCCGGGCTGACAAAGCTATAGGTAACCACCTCGGTCAGGCCGCAGGCGGCCAATAGTTCCCGGACCTGGTTTAACAGCAACTGCTCCGGCGTCCGGATCCCGGGTGTAGTCGCCCCAAAGGGCAGCGTGTCCTCGATCCGGTCGTAGCCGTAAATCCGGGCCACCTCTTCCACCAGGTCGATCTCCCGCTGCACGTCCGGCCGGTGGCTGGGGACGGAAATCAGGAGCCCGTCATCGGCCTCCCGCGGGGCGAATTCCAGCTTCTCCAGAATCCGAACCACTTCCTCCCGCGGCACCGAAACCCCGAGGATCTGGTTCACCCGTTCGGGACGCACCAGGATCGTGCGCGGCACATAGGGCGCCGGGTAGTTGTCCACCGCGCCCGAAACGGCTTTTCCGGCTCCCATCTGTTCTAAGAGCTCCACCGCGCGGTTGGCCGCCCACAGGCAGCCCTCGAGGTCGACCCCCTTCTCAAAGCGGAGCGAGGCCTCGGATCTGAGGCCCAGGTCCCGCACCGTACGCCGGATGCTAATCGGGTTGAAACAGGCCGATTCCAACAGCACCGTCCGGGTCTCGGCCGTAACCTCGGAGTCCAGTCCGCCCATCACCCCGGCGATGCCGATTGCCACTGCCGGGTCCGCGATCAGCAGCATCTCGGGCGTCAGGCGGCGCTCGGCCCCGTCCAGGGTCACCATCCGCTCGCCGGGCCGGGCCCGCCGCACAACCACGTGACCACCCGTCACGCGGTCAAAATCAAAGGCGTGCATGGGCTGGCCTAGTTCCAGCATCACGTAGTTGGTTACATCCACAATATTGCTGATCGGCCGTACCCCCAGCGTGGTCAGCCGCTGCTGCATCCACGCCGGTGACGGTTCGATCTTCACATCTTTAAGCATCCGGGCCACATAGCGGCGGCAGAGCTCCTCGTCCTCGATGTCGATCCGTACGCCCTCGATCATACTTTCGGCGGGCTCGACACCGGACACAGGCTTCAGTTCAGTGTTAAAGATCACCGCCACTTCTCTGGCCACCCCCAGGATCGACAGGCAGTCGCCGCGGTTAGGGGTCAAGTTCAGTTCCAGGATACTGTCGTCCAGCCCGAGGAGCGGTTTCACGTCCACTCCCACCGGCAGGTCGGGCGGGAGGATCAGAATCCCCTCGTGGTCCTCTCCGATTCCGAGCTCATCGGCGGCACAGAGCATCCCGCTCGAGCTCACGCCCCGGAACTTGGCCCGCTTGATCACCAGGCCGCCGGTCAGCTTAGACCCTTCCAGGGCCACCGGCACGATATCATTAACCTGCATGTTGTGCGCACCGGTCACGATCGTCACCGGCTCACCCCGACCGACATCCACCTGGCAGATCACCAGGCGGTCGGCGTTTGGATGCCGCTCAATCTCCAATACCCGGCCGGTCGTAACCCCCTCGATCTCCCGACCAGGTTCCTCTACCGCCTCCACAGCCACACCGACCAGCGTCAGCCTATCCGCCAGTTCGCCGGCCGATACCGGCACATCCACGAATTCTTTAAGCCAATTTAATGAAACCCGCACGCAGGGGGCGCCTCCTTTATCGCATTAAAACTGAGCCAAAAACCGCATATCGTTATCGAAGAAGAGCCGCATATCGTCAATGCCGTACTTCAGCATGGCAATCCGCTCAATGCCCATCCCAAAGGCAAACCCGGTCACCTTTTCGGAATCGTACCCGGAGATCTCCAGCACCCGGGGGTGGATCATGCCCGACCCCAGGATCTCCAGCCAACCGGTGTGCGAGCAGACGCGACAGCCGCCGCCCCCGCAGATCACGCAGGAGATGTCCACCTCCGCCGACGGTTCCGTGAACGGGAAGTAGCTCGGCCGAAACCGCATCTTCGTCTGCGGGCTGAACATCTGCCGGGCAAAAGTCGTCAGAGTTCCCTTCAGATCACCGAAGGTGATCCGCTCATCCACCGCAAAACCCTCGACCTGGTGGAACATCGGGGAGTGTGTGGCATCGTCGTCCCGCCGGTACACGCGGCCCGGCGCGATAATCTTCAGGGGAACGCGGGGCGCCGTCTTCTCAAAGGTGCGTACCTGGACCGGGGAAGTGTGGGTCCGTAAGAGAACCTCCGGCCCGAAGAAGAAGGTGTCCTGCATGTCCCGGGCCGGGTGGTCCTTCGGCAAGTTCAGCGCCTCAAAGTTGTAGTAGTCGGTTTCCACCTCGGGCCCCTCCACGATCATAAAGCCGAGGCCCAGGAAGATGTCCTCAATCTCCTCACGGACGATGGTCAGGGGATGCTTAGTGCCCAGGAACTGCCTGGTGCCGGGCAGGGTCACATCGATCCTCTCGGTCTGCAGGCGCCTGGCCTTCTCCAGTTCTTTGAGGGTGCTGGCCCGGGCGGTCAGCGCGCCCTCGATCCGGGCCTTGACCTCGTTCGCCGCCTTCCCAACCAGGGGGCGCTCCTGCGGCGAAAGGCCGCCCATCCCTCTCAGCACCTGGGTTAAGACTCCCTTTTTGCCCAGATACCTGATGCGCAGCTCTTCCAGTTGCTCTAAGCTATCTATCTGGGCCAGAGAGGATTCGACTTCTTGTGCGATTTCTTCTAATCTCTCTAGCATCGATTTACCATATCCCCCTTTTTCTTCTCTGTTTCTAGTCTAACCCCCCGAATTCCTTTCAATATGATATTCGTCGTCAAAAAATTGGCCCCAAAAGGAAGAACGCCCGCTTAAGGCGCTCATGCAAAACCTGGTGGGCATCGTGGTGCACTATCAGGTAGGGTATCTAGAATATACCAGAAGTACCAACCCGGAGAATGTCGCCTATCCGGCTATTCTCCAAAAAACAAAATCGCCCCAAAGGACGATTTGAAACAGCTGACCTAGAGGAGGAGCCTAATGCAGAACGAGTCTTCTGTAGAGCATGTAAGCCCTGACCGAACCGGTCGTTTCGAAAAGCCTCCAAAAAAATTCAGCTGTTAAATGCATCCGCTCACAACCTTTCAAGTTCTTGGAGACCTTACGGAGATTATATCACAAGCCTAATTCTAACACAAGGAACTTTTGGCCCGCTGGCGCACGGCTTCGTAGACCAAAAGGGCGGTGGCGACGCCTACGTTCAGCGACTCCGCCCTTCCAGGCATGGGAATAAAAACCAAGTTGTCCACGGCATCTCGCAGCTCTGGTCCGACCCCCCTGGTCTCGTGTCCGACCGCCACCGCCGTAGGTCCGGCAAAGTCACAGTCATACAAGGAACGGTCGCCGTTCGGGTCGCCGGCCAGCACCTGAAACCCCCGCCTCTTAAGGCCGGAAACCAGCTCGGCCGGGTCAACCTGCTCCGCGATAGGCAGGTGGAAGACCGAGCCCGCGGTGGCCCGCACCACCCGCGGATGGTACAGGTCCACGCTATCCCTCAGGAGGGCCACGCCGGTCACCGCACAGGCGTCAGCGGTCCGGATGATCGTGCCCAGGTTTCCGGGATCCTGGATCCCGTCCACGACCAAGACCAACGGGACGCCGGTCCGGGTCGCGAGCACCTCGTCCACGGTGGTACCGGCTTTATACACCAGGGCGACCACCCCCTGCGGGGTCTCGGTGGCGGTGAGTTCCTGCAGCAGGGCCGGCTCGACCTCCCACACGGCAATCCCCCGTCCGGACGCCGCAGTCACTAGCGCCGCGGTGCGGGGATCGCGCAGGGCTTCGGCCGTGAAGACGATGACCTCGACCTCAAAGTCGGCGGCGAGCGCTTCCTCGACCACCCGTACTCCCTCGACCAGGAACCTGCCCTCCCGCTCACGGTGTTTCCGCTGGTGAAACTGCTTCAAGTATTTCAGCCTTGGGTTATGCCGGGAGGTAATCCTAAACACGCGCTTAGGCTCCTTCAAACCTCTGCAGCCGGTCGGTGCGGCCGATGGTGACCAGGACGTCCCCTTCTTCGATGACGGTCTTGGCCCCGGGAGCGATGATCACGTCTTTACCGCGCCGGATGGCCAGGACGTTGGCCCCGTATTTCACCCGCATCCCGGAGTCGGCCAGCGTCTTCCCCAAAAACTGCGGCGCCGCCGCCAGCTCCAGGATGCTGAAGTCCGGGGAGAGGTCGATCTGGTCCAGGATATTCTTGGACACCAGGCCGCGGGCCACCCGGATCCCCATGTCACGCTCCGGAAAGACCACCTTGTCCGCGCCGACCCGGGCCAGGACCCTACCGTGGAGGTCGGTGCGGGCCTTGGCCACCACGTTCGGCACGCCCAGTTCCTTCATCATCACCGTACACAGGATGTTGGCCTGCATGTCCTTCCCGATGGCCACGATGACCACGTCGAAGTTCCGGATGCCGAGGGCGGAAAGCGCCTCCTCATCCAGAGCGTCGGCCTGCACCGCGTGCGTAACCTTGTCCATGATCTCCTCAACTTTTGACTCACTCACATCGACAGCCAGGACATCGTAGCCCATCTTGGCCAGTGTTGTGGCGATGCTGGCCCCGAACCGTCCCAGCCCGATAACCGCAAACTGCCGCATTACACGCACTCCTCTACGGTTATTTCCATAGTATTAGCACTCTTCAAAAAGAAAGCATGGTGCTTTCGACCATGCTCTCCCGTTTAGTTTTCTTCCTGTCTATTTGTTCAGGTTGGCCTTGGCCACCTCAACCAGTTGTCCGAAAGCTTTCTCGTCCCTTACCGCCAGATCGGCCAGCATTTTCCGGTTGATCTCCACACCGGCGTGCTTCAGGCCCTGGATGAAACGGTTATAAGAAAGGCCGTTCATACGGGCGGCGGCGTTGATCCGAGTGATCCACAGCCGGCGGAAGTCACGCTTCTTGGCGCGGCGGTCGCGAAAGGCGTACAGCAGGGAGCGCATCACCTGCTGATTCGCTATCCGGTATAGTTTACTCTTAGCGCCCCAGTAACCCTTGGCCAGTTTAAGTACTTTTTTGTGTCGCTTTTTATTCGTAACTGCGGTTTTTACGCGCGGCATAATGACATTCCTCCTCTAAGCCTTGTACGGTAGTAAGCTGCGCAGCCGGGCCATATCTCCGGGACTCAGGATGAACGTCCCGCGCAGGCGGCGTTTCCTCTTTGCGGTCTTGCTTTCAAACTTGTGACTGCTGAAGGCGTGATAGCTCCGCAGTTTACCCGTGGCTGTCTTCTTGAACCGCTTCGCAGCAGCCCGGTGAGTCTTAATCTTTGGCAACGTCATTCACTTCCTTTCGCTACTCCTGCTTTTGCGCTGTAGGGGCTAGAATCATTATCATGTTGCGACCTTCGAGTTTGGGATGTCTTTCCACAGTGGCCATCTCCTGCACTTGCTCAGCCAGCTTACGCAAGAGCTGCTGGCCCAGGTGCGGGTGTACAATCTCACGGCCACGAAACATCAGGGTGACCTTGACCTTGTCCCCGTCTTTCAGGAAACGCATGGCGTTCCGGGCCTTGACCTCAAAGTCGTGGTCCTCGATGTTCGGACGCATCTTCACTTCCTTGAGGCTGACAACGTGCTGTTTCTTGCGCGACTCCTTGTCTCGCTTGCTCTGCTCGTACTTGTAACGCCCGTAGTCCATGATCCGACAAACCACCGGACGGGCCTGGGGCGCCACTTCGACCAAGTCGAGCCCACTCTCCTCGGCCTTCCGGAGAGCGTCAAAGAAGGGCACAATACCCAACTGCTCACCATCGGCGCCGATCAAACGTACCTCTCTGGCCCGGATCCCCTGATTGATGCGAAGGTCCTTGGTAATAACTTATACACCTCCTGAAAATTTCCAATAAAGAAAGCGGGCTACCGCCCGCCTGAAATGCCGGAAAAGATCCGAGGATCTGTCCACGTAACCTCACTGACGCTACTGGTCGTAAGGTGAGAAGCGGGTCGGCTTCTACTTGTACAAATATTTGGCATTTACCGCCAGTAATTATACCACGTACACTCTAACCCGTCAAGCAAAAATGCAGAATATCTGTCGTATCTGGAGTTGCCGTTCCGACATCCGACCTCCGACGACCGACGACCGAATAGCCAAGCGACGTTTTGCAGCGGTCTCTTAGGATTCCCGGCGCAGGTACCTGGTCTCGATCCTGCCCTTCAGGTCGGCGATCACTGCTTCCAGCGGCTGCGCCCCCAGGTCACCCTCGCTCCGTTCCCGGACCGCAACCGTCCCGGACTCCACTTCTTTGTCGCCGGCAATCAGCATGTAGGGGACCTTCTGCACCTGGGCCTCCCGGATCTTGTAGCCCACTTTTTCGTTCCGGCCGTCGAACTCGGCCCGGATCCCCGCCTCCAGCAGCCGGTCGGTGACCTGCCGGGCGTACTCCGCGTGGCGGTCGGTGATCGGGATCACCCGCGCCTGCACCGGCGCCAGCCAGAGCGGAAAGGCTCCAGCGAAGTGCTCCGTCAGGATCGCGATGAACCGCTCCAGGCTGCCGAACACCACTCGGTGTAACATAACCGGCCGGTGCTTTAGTCCGTCCTCCCCGACGTAGGTCAGGTCGAACTTCTCCGGCATCTGAAAGTCGCACTGGATCGTCCCGCACTGCCAGGTCCGCCCCAGGCAGTCCTGCAGCTTGAAGTCGATCTTCGGCCCGTAAAAGGCGCCGTCCCCCTCGTTCACCTTGTACGGCAGGCCCTTCTTCTCCAGGGCCCCGCGCAGGGCGTTGGTCGCCGTCTCCCACAGTGCGTCCGACCCCATCGCCTTTTCCGGCCGGGTCGAGAGCTCGATGTGGTAGTCGAAACCAAAGATGTTCCGGTAGAAGTACTCGACCATCTCGATGATCCCCACGATCTCGTCTTCTACCTGCTCGGGACGGCAGAAGAGGTGCGCGTCATCCTGGGTAAAGCAGCGGACCCGCATCAGGCCGTGCAGCACCCCGGACAGCTCATGCCGGTGGACCAGCCCCAGCTCACCCAGCCGGATCGGCAGCTCCCGGTAGCTGTGGAGGCGCGACTGGTACAGGATGATCCCACCCGGGCAGTTCATCGGCTTGATGGCGTAGTTCTCCTCGTCGATCCGGGTGAAGTACATGTTTTCCTTATAGTGTTCCCAGTGCCCGGAACGTTCCCACAGTTCCTGGCGAAGGATGATCGGTGACCGAATCTCCTGGTAGCCCTGCTTCACGTGCTCTTCCCGCCAGAACCGCTCCAGCTCGTTGCGCAGGACCATCCCCTTCGGATGAAAGAAAGGAAAGCCCGGCCCCTCGTCGTGCACGCTGTAAAGGTCCAGCTCCACCCCGAGCCGCCGGTGGTCGCGCTTCTTGGCCTCTTCCAGACGGAAGAGGTACTCTTTGAGCATCGACTGCTTCGGATACGAGGTGCCGTAGATCCGCTGCAGCATCCGGTTCCGCTCGTCGCCCCGCCAGTAGGCCCCGGCCAGGCTCAAGAGCTTGAACGACCGGATCCGCCCCGTGGACGGGACATGCGGGCCGGCACAGAGGTCCGTAAAATCTCCCTGCCGGTAGAAGGAGATCACCGCGTCCTCGGGCAGGTCCTCGATCAACTCCACCTTGTAGTCTTCCCCGGCCGCCCGGGCCAGCGCGATCGCGTCCTCGCGGCTCAGTTCAAACCGTTCGAAGGGCAGGTCGGCCTCGATGATCGCCTGCATCTCCTTCTCAATCTTCTCCAGGTCCTCGGGCGTAAAGGACTGCAGCACGTCGAAGTCGTAGTAGAAGCCGTCCTTGATCGCCGGGCCGATCGCCAGCTTGCACTCCGGAAAAAGCTTCTTTACGGCCTGGGCCATCACGTGCGACGAGCTGTGGCGGTACACCAGCTGCCCTTCCTCGTCATCAAAGGTCACAAACTCGACCTGCGCGTCGCCGGTCAGCGGGCGGTGCAGGTCATACAGCCGCCCGTTCACCTTCGCGGCCAGGGCTTCCTTAACCAGGCGGGAGCCGATCCCCCTGGCGATTTCGAGCGGCGTAACCCCCTCCGGGTGCTCCACCACCTTGCCGTCTTTAAGCGTAATCTGGATCACTTGGATTTCCCCCTTCATGCACTAAAACATAAATAAACCCCCGCGTCCGCTCAGGGACGGGAGGCTTTACCCGCGGTTCCACCCTGTTTGGAGGGCACGATGTGGCCCTCCCACTTAACAGGACAGGTAACGGCTGTCACCGGCCCGGCTTCATCACCGGGCGACTCCGAGGTGGTCTTCATCCGCCTGTTACCCGGACGCGCTTGCAGCCTGGGGCGCATCCTCTCTGAAGGGCCGTGCCGGACTACTCGCCTCTTCATTGCGTTTACATATTCGCCTAGATTATATGCCGTCCCCGGAGTCCTGTCAACACAGGCAGATTAAGCCTCGAACCGGTGCGGCCCGTCAGATGACCAGCATCCCGGTCCGGAACAGCACGTAGTACACGACCACCTGGATCAGTCCGATCAGGAACCCGATTACCCCGCCGAGCAGGGTGATCGCCCGGAGTTCCCGGGACGCCACCTGGAAGGCCACCTGCTCCAGCATCTCAAGCGGAAAGGAGTTCAGCCGCGCCTCAATCAGCTGCCCGATCTTGACCTCCCGGCGCGCCGCCGCAGTGAGCTCGTCCACCAGCAGCTCAACAAAGCCCGGCATCCGTTCAGCCACGACGTCCGCCATCTTCTCCGCGATGAAGGTCTTGATCGAGTACGGTACGATCACCGGCATTTTGATCATGACCGCGTCGTAGACCCCCACCCCCACCGCCTCCACCAGGCGGTCGGAGATGTCTTTCACGTCGAGGTAGGCGACCAGGTCGTCGATCGAGAGCAGTTCTTCCTCCACGACCCGGCCCACGGTCGCGGCCAGGTCGCGGCGCCGCTTGGGGATGACCCCCTGGATGGCGAAGGGAGTTCCCGGTATGCGAATCGGGTTGTAGGGGCGAAACAGGAGCTTGACCGCGATCCAGTTGGTCGACCAGCCGATCAAGCCCCCTACAATCGGAATTAGCGCCAGGTAGAGCCAAGTGTACACGTTTTCTCCTTCGCTAGCCAAAATCTGAGATTGAATATACTACAGCCCTACCCCGAAGGCAAGCGCCCCCAGGTTCATTCCCAGCGTATTGTTAAATATAGAGACTTTGGTAAGAGCCCGGAGGCGCTAGGCTTTGTTCCAGATGGAACAGTGATTACACCCCGTGCACTGCGTGATCGTGGCGCCGAATACCTCGCGCAGGGTCTCCAGGGTTACGGGAAGGCAGCGCTTCCCGTGCAGGACGGTCTTTTTCGGGGAAAGGGTCAGCAGCGAGGAGATCAGGATGTCCTCATTGCGCACCTCGTCTTCCAGGAAGTGCGCGTCCAACTCCAGTTTCCGGGAGAGATCCTGGAAAGCTGCATCGTACAGCTTGAAGCGGCTGCCGGCCTCGATCACCACATTGACGGCGTCCAGCCGCTCTTCTCTCTGGCTGGTGTAGTTTTTTAGGATACAGATAAACTCTTCGTTTTCCTGTTCGAAAATCTGGTCGTCCGCGAGCCAAGCCAGCGCATCACACAGCTGTTCCACCAGGTCATGCAGGCGGAACCGCGCCAGGCCGGCCACGTCCAGGTTGGTGGACTCCTCAAGGTGTTGAGCGACCCGGACGGCCGCGCTGTTGCGCAGCTTACGCATCAGGGCCCGGTCTTGGTTTAGCCGATCGCACAGTTGCAGCCAGTCCAGATCATCAATGATGCAGTCCTGTCCCCGAATCAGCTCCGGGCCGAAAAAGGTCTGCCACTGGACGGTGACCAGCGCGGCCACGCTATTAGAGATCGCCGCCGTAAAGCCCTTGCGGTCCACCCGCCCGAAGAACCGATGCTCCGTCATCCGGCAGCGGAAGAACCCTTTCGGCCTCTCCTTATACTGGACACGCATGCCTCGCGTGCGCAGGATCTTCAGTTCCCGCCGGACGAACGTGTCGAATATCTCCGAATGCTCCGGATCAACCACAACCTTGATTTCCACCTTCAACTTCCCCTTTGCCAGGATGGAACCCCTATTAGAAATGTAATTCTCTCCTGCTCACAATATGCCCAGAAAAAGGCCCCAGGTAGCCACCCGCCCGGGCTTGACCGGCCCTGAGGGCCCGCGTGCAGGGCAAGCGGAGCAAAACCCGGCGGTCAATAAAAACCGGCAGGAATACCAATAACTAATGCAGAAGTCTCATTCTTCGGGGATTCTTGACATGGTAAAAAATGGACTAGGCAGGGGGAAATGAGTTGTGAGTTACCGGGGTAATCGGTTGGCCGTCTTCCTGATCTTCGCGGGGCTCGGTATCTTCGCCTTTTGGGTGATCTGGCTGCTCGGGGGAAACCTGACGGAGGGTCTGCGCACCGTGGAGAACGAGAACTACATCGTCTTCCACATCGCGGCAGAACTGATCACCGCCGTCCTGGCCTTCACCGGCGGTGTCCTTTGGCTAAGTGAACACCGGCGGGCGCCGGTGTTCGTGATGGTTGCCCTCGGGATGCTCATCTATACGGGACTCAACAGCATGGCCTGGGGGGTCCGCAACGACCCCGTCCTCTCGGTTTTCTTCGGCATGGTGTTCATCGTCGGCCTCATTGGCCTCTACTGGTTCGCCAAGGGCCTGATGAGCAAACCCACCGGGCAGCAGTAGGCTACCCCAGTCCCACGTCCGCACCCAGCACCCCAACCACCCGGTGGCCGGCCATAATCGGCACCGACACGGTTAAGCAAGTCCCATTTCCCCCTCCACATTCGCCAACTGCTTGGAAGCCGTGGTTGAAGAGTCACGACTCGCGGTGATGCTGCCCACCACCGCGTCCACATCCTGCTTCATCTTCTGCAGGACATCGGCCGTCTTGCTGATCGCGGTCGCCGTGTGGTCCGACAGCTTCCCGATCTCCTGGGCCACCACGGCAAAGCCCCGACCGGCCTCTCCCGCCCGGGCCGCCTCGATGGCCGCGTTCAGGGCCAAGAGCTTCGTCTGATCCGAGATCTCACCGATACTGCCGGAAATGGACCGGACCCTTTCGACAGCCGTCTCCAGGGTCTGGATCTGGTCCTTCAGAGCGCTATTACTCTGCGCGATATCTCTAATCGCCCGGAGCACTAGTTCCAGCGCCGCGCCGCTCTCCTTCACCGCCGCCTCACTGCCGGCAAAATCCCGCTCCAGGTCCATCCCGGTCTGCTGCAGGGTACCGGCAATGCGGTTCATCTCGTCAAACAGCGTGGCCAGGTCCGCAGTCGACCGTACCGCCCCGTCCATCTGGTCGGACGCCGCCCGGACCTGCTGCGAGGTCAACTGTACCTCTTGGGTCAAGTACCGGACCTTGTTCACCAGGCCGCAGACCGCCTCCGCCAGCCCGGAGAACTTGTCATCCCCATCCACCCGGCAGACCACCGGCAGCTCCACCCGCTGCCAGCTCACCGTCTCCGCCTCCATCCGGCCGATCAGCTCCGCATACCGTTTCCGCGGGCGGAGACAGACCACCGCACCGGCTGCCCCGGCCAAAAACAACCCCAATAGAAAGGCAATCAAGAAAAAAAGACGATTCTATACAGTCCAGGTAACTGGTAACCACCTGACGCTTGTGCAAAGCGTACTCTTTGGTCAACTGTGCGAGTGCAACTAACTTGGTTGGCACAGTTAAACCACCGAGCGCTGACTCCACCTCCGCACAAACGGTCACACCGTCCAGCAGTGCCTGCTTGTAGCCACTTTGGTCTCTTTGCTCCTAGTGAATCTGGTGATAAATGCTGACTCGGGCCAAGGCAGCATTTAATTGAGCCTGATGATCATTCAAGGTATTCAGTGTTAGAGCCTCATGGGTAGGTACCCCGCGCTCAGGGCCGGCGATCGATGAGCTCGGTCAGCGGTGAGGTCGTAGCATCCCAACCGCCAACCGAACAGACGACCAGCACAATCACCATAAAGACGATGAGCGATCCGCCAATACCCGCTCCCGCCCTCTTGAAAGAACGATTCTTCCCGCGATGCAGGTGATAGTCATAGGGACTTTCACCCTTCTGCCGATTCTTCCGTTCAATCTCAGCCATCTGTTTTCTAAAACGGCGCTATGTTTCAGTGAGTTTAATCTCGGCCCCCCCTAAAACCTATGGACTCCAGTAACAGATGCATCCCGGTCTCCAAAAACCAGTTTCCTTGCCAGTTCTCTTCTCTGGCGTGCCACCAACACGCTGTCCGGCTCGGCCAACACTTCGGCCAGGTGGTTTATGATCACTGGCCGTAGAACAACCTGTGCACGACTACCACCAGAGACAGGCTCTCGGACCTCGATTGCCGCATCACCAGCCCCGCTTTCCGTTGTAGGATAGAGGATGATGGCCTTGGTTACCCCGCGCTGGCTTAGAGCATACAGGGCAAGCTGATACAGCATATCTCTTGGCAGGGAATTCTCCCATAGGTCCCGATACTTGGCGTCCAGTATGGCCATTACCCGACCCGTTTCGTCAAGGATCACATAATCCGGCCTGGGCACCGGGGCGGATTTCTTCTTGGGATTAAGACCGGGAACGTAGGCAAACATACCGTGTAAGCGGTACTCTTCCCGCAAGCGAAAACCGTCCAGGTTTTCACGCAGGAACCGGCCCACCAGCGCCTGGAAAAAACGGTTCATGTCAAACAGGAAACCAGGCACGGAAACTCCATGAGCTGATCGTTCGAACTCCGTACCCAGGTTGTGGTACAAAATCCTTATCAACTGAAAGGCTGGCTTGTAGGCGCGCGTCAGCCGGCCGGTTTCCCGTTCAAGACGGGCAAAGACATAATGCGCCAAGTCAACGGTGGCGACGTTATCCGTACACGCGGCAATCCGTCTTAAACGAGCTCGTAGCTCCAGATCACTGGTCATAGAGGCAGCCAGCCGTACACCTGCCACCAGCATTTGGTTGGGTAAGCAGTCTTCGAGGCGGGGATAATGCCAACAAGGCAGTGTGGAACCCCAGAGCCCCCCGGTGCGGGCGATTTCCTGGAAACTGATCTTCCCCCGTGGACTGGAGAGACAATCACTTCTTGCCTGGTAGGTTCGGTAAAGCCCCCTCGCGACCAACTCGCCGGCCTCAGCAGCAAGTTGGGCTATCAGTAAGTCCTGAAAAGACCGGCTTGAGGCATCTAGTCGTACATGCTCATGGAGATGCAGGTTGCGTAACCCGTAGGCATACCGGAGAAGCACAACAAGCGGTAAACCGGCTATCTTCGGCCGGACAGTCACACGCACCGGACCAATTCCAACCGACCCGACATACGATGTGGACCGGATCGCCAGCCCTGACGCCAGTTCTTGGATCTCAAGCTTTCCCGTTTTGGCCAGAGTGGTCGCCATCCTTCGCGCCGCCGCGTCATCAGCAAACGTCAGCCCCCTCGTCACGCTGTTCTCGTGAGGCAGGAGTTCAGCCCACTCCGACAAGGTCACCGACACGGCGCTCACGCCTGTTGCCCCTCGGCTTGGCCCCCCGCATCAGGAGTCTCCGCACCGATGTCCTCAGGTTCACTACTGTCTGTTTGTTCCTGTTCAACCTTCACTACGGAGAACGACGCCGAGAGCTCCGGACACGGCGCTAGCAGGGCACGGATGAGGTTGTCCTTCTGGTCCGGATCCAAGAGTTCTTCCCTGAACCGCTGCGCAGACACGTCCACCAGGGTTTTCCCCAAAACACCTGCAAGACTGGTGTAATCTTCATAACAATACTCCTCCAAGAGAGGAAACAAATCCTCACGCAAGACACGAACCAACTTGGCAAAACTGGTGATAGGCTTCGAACCATCCATCAGGTACGAGTGACCGATCTGGAGATTGCGCGCATCCCGCCCTATGTTCGCGCAGATACGCTGGTTCAGGGACTCAAGCCACGCCCAGGGGTATCCCGTCCACCACAACATCTCCCAGTACACCCGGATCGGGCATCAACTCCACAAAGCCAAAGCGCCGCCTGAGGGCCGTATCCATCAGGGCAATCGATCGGTCCGCCGTGTTCATCGTGCCAATCACGTAGAGATTGTCCGGAACACGGAAAAGGTCACCGCTCAGCGGAAGGATAACCGGCTTCTTTCGCTTAGACTTTTCGAGAACAGTCATCAGTTCGCCGAAAATACGTGGGATATCCCCGCGGTTGATTTCATCAATGATCAGGTAGAAACGGTAGTCAGGGTTGGCCTGCGCCTCCGCACATATTCTCTTGAATACACCGGACCGCAGCACAAAACCCATCTGCCCCCCGTTCGTCTCCGGCCGGTAGCCTTCTAAGAAATCCTCGTAACCGTAAGCCGGGTGAAAACAACACATCCGGACCAGCCCCTCCAGCCGGTCTCCGCCGATCACTGTCGTCCTTTCTTCCTCGCTCAACTGGCCATAGTCCCGGCCAAACCGGTAGTGCGCGGCGAGTTGTCTTGCCGCGATTTCGGCCCAGTAGGTCTTGCCGGTCCCCGGCGGCCCGTACAACAGCACCTGGCCCTTCCGTTCCAGGACGTGCTGAATTCGTCTCGGAAGACCGTCCAGTAGAGGAGCTTGCGAAGGAATCCTTGGTAAGACCAATGGCGACGGATCAGGTCTTAGAATCCGCTTCTCCGCTTCCACTTGATTTACGGCATACTTGCGATACTCCCGAAACGTACTCTGTAGCCCTTCCGGGGTTGGCATTTTCCATTCGTCCAGACTGAGCCATTCCACCGGACGGCGGTGAGGAAAATCCGAATCAGCATCGTAAGAGTACCCTCCCGTCACCCTGCCGATGCCCAAAACCGTCTGACCATCGCAGGCCAGCACCAGGTCACCCTCAAACATGCTGGTTACAAAGTTCCAAACCTCAGCCGTCTGCCTGCCGATCATCTGAGGTGTGTTTGAATACTGTTCTTCCATCAAATGGCGTAGCTTTTCCCGCAGCTCCCGGCTTTTCCAGTAGCCAGACAGGTCGCCCAGAAGCGGCCACCCAATAGCGATAAGATTCCCGTCCCGCATCAGGTCCCAGCGGTTCCTGGCCCTGGTTCCGTCACTCGTCCCAACACACCAGTACTTGTAGGGCCTCCCGTTCCTAGCGTGGAGCACCATAATCAGGTGGCTCAGGTGCATACCCAATTCGCCGGCGAGACGCACAAAGCGACCGGCCGCCAAATACCGGCCATCACCTTCCGGCGGCAGTTGCAGAAGCTTGATAAGGTGAAACCGCTGGTAGTAAGGTACGTGATATGAGTCAAGCTTTTTCGGGTAAAGCAGGCTAAAATACTTGTGTCCCCACGCCGAGTTACTGACATCGGGGCACTTCTCATCCATCGCCTGCTGCAACTGCCGGTACTGATCATCTGAGGCACCTTCCGGCATAGCTTCCAGAAGGGCAACCCCCCTGATCAGTTGCTCCCTGTGCTTCCTGGCCACGGCTACCGCCTCATCCAGCGAGATTTCATGCTTTTCGGAAGGACTACCCACAACCCACGCGCCGGTGTCGCTGCGCCAGTAGATCCCAAACTTGAGAGCGCTTCCACCGGCGATGCTCCCGAATACAGCCGGGAACTCTTCATCGTCCTTGAACTCCAGCCAGTAGACCAAGCTGTCGCGTTTGCTGTGGTCATGCATGGACTCCAGGAGTATTGGACCGTCCATACGCATCAACTGCTCAGGTCCGAAGCGTTTCCGGAAAGTAGTGCAGTACTCTTCCAATTGCGTGGTAGGTCTCAACTTTCCTTTAGCAAGCATATCCTGATACCGTCCGAGAATGTCTTCCCGGATAGCCCCCAGCATCTTCTCAACTCCTTACCCTGCCGCTCTTAATCGCCTATCTCGTTTGACTAGAAATCACCTAAACAGCGCCGTGGACTGATGGAATTTCGTCCCAGGTGCGTCCGCAAAGCCGGCGTCCTGCCCGTTTCTTGTTGATACCACCCCACTGTTTAAAGAAAAAGGGTACTTGGGCCACCGAGCATTGATCCTGAATATCTGTAACCCAGCTTTCCAACATGGGACGCGCGTGTGGCCCTGACTCACCACCTACTATCAGCCAGTCGACTCCATCCAGATTCAACCCCTGTAGCGGTCCCAATAAAGGTTCGGCGGAAACGAACTTGACACTTGCCCCAGTCTTTCGCAAATCATCAATGCGGTACACAAAGCGTTCGTTCTCCACACTTACTCCCATCCATACGTTAGGAGGCCAGTCGATTTCGGGACTCAACTCAGAGAGGCGCTTTGAACGCTTAGTGAGTACCTGGAATTGATGCCAGGAGGCCTGACGCATAATGCCAAATACACGGTGTATGAAATCCACAGGCACTTCTTCATGAAACAGATCACTCATCGAGTTTACGAAGATCATTTGCGGCTTCTTCCACCTTAATGGTATTTCCAAGGCATGTTCGTGCATTGTCGGCTGAAACCCATTAGCATAGTTCGGCTGACCCATCGCCTGCAACCTGATGGCCATTCGTTCGGCATAGCAGTTTGCACATCCCGGGCTAATCTTTGTACACCCAGTCAGCGGATTCCATGTAGATTCTGTCCACTCTATTTCGGATTTTGCACCCACACCCTAGTCCCCCTTTGGAGGGAAGATAACCCGTACGTTATCGCCAAACGTGTTCTTTGGACGTCGCTCGGCCGGTGGGTCGGCAATAATGCGGCCTTCTTCCTCCATGTTGATGAGTACTGCTTTGTAGTTCCTGGCAATAAATGGTCTCCCTACATGATGCCGTTCGTAGATATCCTTCATTTTAATATTTTTGCCCGCAAACTCCTCCAACAGCATCTCTCCGAGTTCATCCAGCGGCCGCGAAAGCTCAAACAAAACAGGATATCTCCTGTCTGCAGGATTATACTCAAAAGACGGGACTCCGAACTCAGAACGGGAACTCCTTCTTGCCATAATCTCCTTCATAATGTTGTACCCCCGAAGATGTTTGCTGACAAAAATCAAATGGTGGCTAGTTCGGGTTCCCCGGTTATTTCTGAAACGAAACGGCAAGACATACTTGCCACCAAGTTGCCGTAGTGCCTGGACGATCTCTTCCACAATGGTAAATTCTCGCTCGTGCGGTCTGAGGCTATGTGTTTGACTTCGCAACCTTTGTGCCCGCTCCTCACCGAAAAGAGCATCCATATGGAGTTTCACAGCATCGTTCTGTATTCCCATACTGATCCTGTTGTAATTGAAAAAAAGTATACACTCACAACCCCAGTCTTTTAGAACGGAACTGATCAAGCGCAGGGAAAGCCCTTTGTATCCCCATGGATCAACAAACAATAGAGTAGGGACAAGGCGGAACCGCTCGAAAATCTCGACAATCTCATCGCCAACCTCAAAGCTGTACACCAACGGTTTAAAACGTAGAGTCTCGACCCCGGAAAGATTGAGAATCTCCCTCTTTAATGATTCCGAAAACCCCTTGTCTACGTCGTTAAAGACTGTGATCAGTTTATCACGCAGTTCTGGATTGCCAATTGCCTGCTCCAAGATTGCTAGCGGAGTAGAGCCTGTTCCGTCCTTGTATCTACCAGGAACTGAGAACAGATCAACATACGCAATTCGCCCTTTCAGACGACCACTCTTCTTCTGAGCTGAAGATATTACTGTTGCCCACGCCCAAAAGTATTTTGCGACAATAGATGCTTTGATCAGGGATTGCTCAGATCTTTCGTCAAAGAAAGCATCCCCGTTCAAGGTTCACCCTCCCTCCCTAGCAACCGGATGATGCACTATATCTATAAGCATACAATGCTACTCCGTCACAGCATGGTCACTGGGGCGTAGAACCTGAAAAAGAGCATCTTAAGTGGCCGTACCAAAACTGCTAGTAAATACAGTAATCCACCATATGTATGAGTGGTTACTCAACCTTTACCCGCTCTGTCAATCCCAAGTCTTGAAGTATCTGTTTCACGTCAGACTCGAAACTCTGGGAAACGGTGTCGTCTACAGTAACCGAAAACTCAATACCAATCTTAAGATCAGAACCGTTCCGTAGCTTCGGTAGAATCTTCGTTCCCAGCCGGTTCCATATTTCGGGAGGTAGGTCTCCGAAAATCCGGAACGCCTTGGTGGCAGCGCCTGGCTCAGCTTCCGGGCTAGGTTCCGGCTCCAGTCCCGGAATATCCACCGGTCTTGGTTCAGGTCCGGGGCATGGGTCAGGACCAACTACTGGCGGAGACTCCGAGGCAACCTTTAAAGTCTTCGCTTTGGCCTTCAATAGGAGAAACACACCGGACTCGAAGGCGACCTCATCCGCCGCAATAGGCTCATTAAACCATACACTCTCATAGCCGTCATCCGGCTTGTGCCCGGAAGCCAGACCGAAATCGCCTCGTTGTACAAACTCGGTGATCTTGGTTTGCAGTACTCCATCCGGGTCAAGCAGTCTTGTAAGCGAGCCATTTAAAAAGCTTTGCCTAAGGCTTGTCAAAGGCCATGCCCCGGAAGCTTTTAGCGCCGGGGGCCAGTTCCGCTCGATGTAGCCCGCACCCACGGACTCGTTCAGTAAGGCCTGCGACTTTAGTGCCGTGATCACGCGCCCACAGAGCGTCTCTCCGCCGCTGGAATGACCGGCACCGAGGTCAATAGCCTGCAATCCGTCGGGTTCATCCTTGTCCGCCAAGACCACAAAACGGTAGCCGCCCCAGACCTCGTCCTTGGCAGCTTCCGCTACTTCAGCCACCTTTGACTGGATTTCAGCCCGGTCGGCACGCTCAAAATCACCACCCAGTGTCCCATCGGCAACCTCCCGCGCCACCCGCTTCCAAGCAAGCCACATCTCAACACTTTCGCGCAGATCGCGGCCCGGTTTTTTCAAGCACCATACTAAAGACCCTGGATACAGCCTCGGCGACTTGCCCCGCATCTTTGTCCATTCTGCTATTTGCTGTCGAAACGCATTTCCGCCTGTCCACTCATGCCCCGGGTCAACCACCACAAGTGTGAGCTTGGGGGTGTCCTGAACGGCAGCTCCATCCTCCGGAAATAGGACCAAAGGAATACTCGTCCCACGCCTGAACTCCTCTTCGATGAGTCTACGCATAGCTGGTTTGATTTCGGATTCCTCATCAAGGGAAGCACGCCGGTCGTTAACCACCTTCTTCATCGTCGGCTGGTGGCTGATCTTGAAACCGTCCGAGCCAACCCGCCGAACAAAATAAGCCTTGTCCTCTAGCGCAAAGGCCGCATTGTCTACCGAGGTGGTATCCATATTCGGCTCCCCAAGTGCAAAGCGTAACTCGGGCAAGTGCGCCACCCTGTCCACCTGACCACCGGACGACTCAAACAGAATGGTGGTCCCTACGCGGCGGTAAATATTCCGTAGCGCACCCTTGGTGTCTGCATCAAGGGCGCGTGCATGGGAATGGGTCCCGGAAATGTCGGCATCAATTGCAGCTACAAGGCGGGACTCCCCAAGCTGACCCAGCACAACGCTCCGAAAATCAGGTACCTCAAGCGGAGCCGAGCCGATCGTGATGAGAGGTTCTCGGCGTGCCTCCATGAAGCCGGTTCGATAAGCCCAAGAGATCCATTGCGCCAGCATGGCCAATGTGCCCCGCGTCTGCTGGTACTGCGAGAGCGCCTGCCACTTGCGTTGGAATACCGACAATGTCGCTGGGTGAAACGGGTAACAAGTCTCGAAACGGCTGCGGAGATATTCCCTGGCTTTGGCCTCCGTGGTTGCGCTATCCACCGCCGTCCATTCGGGCGGGAGTTGCGCCCGACGTTCAAAACACCAGTCCCCGTAAACTCTAGCTACGTTCTTCCGAACACGGTCGTTCCCGATGTCCTCAAAAAGTCGGCGACGCACCACTTCGCTGATTTCGGTTTCATCATTGGCTATCAGATCCTTGGCCACACGGCGAACGACCCGGGTAATCTTCTCCTGCCACTGCATATCCCAATCGGTCATCTCCACCTGGCTTCGCGGCAGGCTGATGACCGCCGCGCCGTAGGTAGTGCCCGTGGTGGCCACGGTCAGGTTCTGGATAAAGGCGTGGAACTGCTCGGCCATTCCCCGATGACGGTTCAAGAAATTCAATACCTCGTCAAACAAGAGAAGAATCGGCCCACCCGCCGCTTTGAAAACCCGGCCCAGAGCCTCCGTCCCTGGCGGCGTTGTTCTGGCTGCCGTGCCAAGCTCCCTGACACCATCTTCCCCAGCTAACTGCCAGGCGATGTCAATCCAGGGCGTTTCCCGCCCCTCTTTTGGATCCCAAGCGTTACCAACAAATGCGGCGACACGGGTCTGCGGAACAGTGCCGACCCCCGCCTCTTTGAGCATCCTGTCGACACCGGGATACTTGGACGCTTTTTCACTGTTGGTAACAAGGTGATAAAGTACGGTGAGCGTATGGGTCTTGCCGCCGCCAAACTGGGTAATGAGCGTCATTACCGGCGCCGTATTCGCGGTTTGGCCGGAGAGGCGTCGCAGAACCATCCCCGCATGTTCGCGCAGCGCCCGTGTAAAACAGGTCCGGGCGAAGAACTGTTGTGGGTCGCGATAGTCCTCCGGGGCGGTTTTCGCGATCACCTGCTCGAGGTGGATGGCAAACTCGTCCGGGTTGAACGAACGCCCTTCTCTTACTTCCTTGCGTGGCGTAGCAACTTTGTACCAGGGTTCCACAGGCTTCGCCTCCTTTGCACTCTCCTTTGCCCTTCACACCTACCTCGGTACAGCCAAGAGCATAGCGTCCAGCAGGCGCTTTTCCTCGCTGCCTTTCGGGTAAAGCGCCGACAGTGCGTTGGCGAGGCGCAGGAAATCGGGGCCGCGCTCCTGCTCGGTCTTGATCAGCACCCGAAGGGCGTTCGCCTGGCCGCCCGCCTGCAGCAGCATGGCAGCATGAACGTGGTCGAGCGTAGTGGCCTCCCGCTCAGACTGGAACTCAACATCCTTCGCATCCACGGCTATCTTACGGCGACGGCCGCGAGTCTTTGGCACAGGTCCTTCCTCAAGTTCGGGGAAGAGCGTCAACTGGAGGTCCTTCTTCTGGTCCGGCCCAACCCAATCGGCCACGGCCTCGGCACCATCTTTACCGAACAATTGCTTGGCACGCTCGGACACGGACATAAGTCGTACAACACCCTTCTTGGTCTCGATTATCCGACCCTCCCACTTGGGAAGCCCGATGCCCAGGGGCTGGGCGAAGCGGCGCACTACGTCGAAGACCAGGCTGTAGCCCTTGGCTTTACCGGATGGAGCGGTCTCCTCGTCCTCGTCGCCAGCATTGTCCTCGGTTTCCTCATCCGGACCCTCGCTGGAACCATTCTGGCCTTTGGTGCTCTGGAGTGTCCAGAGAAAAAGAGCAGTGAGACGTGCGTCTTCTTCTAAAGCCCCAGCCACACCGTTTCTTGCTTTGGCCTCTCCCGTCCCCAAAATGTTTTCCAGAGCTGTTCGACCAACAACTTCCCACACCTTCTCCAGATACTCGTCGAGCTTGACCTCGCGGCCGTCGGCGGTCTCGACCTTCGAGTGGCGGCTGAAGATCTCCAATGCTGGGCCAATACAGGCGAAAACCAGGTCCGCACCGCGAACGCTTTCCCCTTGGAGCCGTTCCATCCAGTCGCCGACACGTTTAGGTAGCTCACGCAGCACTTCACCCCAGTCACCTACCGGAGCATCATCGGGCCTGGGGCGGCAGACAAGGTGAACGCTGGTGGCGAGAGCGGCTGACTGCTGTGAGCGGAGCCGGTTAGCGCGCTCTGTTGCGATGGGCCAAGAAGCAGTAATTACCCAGCCCCCACGAATCATACCTGAAAGGAGGGCTTCCCACCCTTCCGTTGTCTTATGCGCAAAGACGACGCTTCCAACGCCGTCTCCACGCAAAACCCGGCGGCCTTCACCAAAGACTGTCGTCATAGCGTCTTCAAAAAAGGCACGGTCTTTGATCCGCGAATCGTATGTCTTGGTCTCATCCTGAACAATCTCCCGCACTTTCGGCGTCAGAAGATTTCCACCATCAAATGGGTCACGCAGCAATACTGTTCTAGGAAGACACCGTTTCAACCAAACGAAGAAGAAGTCAGCTAAATCAGCGTAGGGAACTGCATCGTAGTACGGAGGGTCTGTGAACCATATTTGCGATGCCTCATCAGGCAGAGGCGACGTACGGGCGTCTGCAAGCTGGACTTGTCCATCACCTGAAAGACCCGAAACGGAAACCACTGCTCCCACTAGCTGTTTTAGCACATTGTGGTAGCTGCCAGTGGCATTGCTGAAAGGAGAACCTTCAGCAAAATCCCACACTATCGGCAATGCTTGTCGATTGAAAACGTGGCCAAGCTTTTCGCCTCCCGTATCCCATCCAACAAGTGAGGCAATCCGGTCGGACAATCTCGAAACCACCAAGGCCAGAAGTTCACGGAGAGTTCCATCTCCTGCAAACCTGGCAGTCCAGCTAGAAAGGCTCACTAGGCAAAGAGTTTGGCGGGTCGTAAAAAGATCGCCGAAGGTCATCATGCCATACTTTTGCACGGAGAAGGCACGGCCCGCTCCTGAACCGCCGCCAGCGGGCGTGGGTTCGTCCGGCACGGGACACAGACCCAACTTCCCGCTGCGCTCCCACTCGTCAATAATCTCCTTCATTCGCTTTTGAGCCTTCCAGACAGCCTGATAGTCATTCTCGGCCGGCAAGCGGTAGCGGCGACCCTGCTTAACAGGCATAAAGGTAATAACGGCCAACATTCGCGCGCCACCAACGCGCTTGCCCGTGGCGTCAAAGACTACTTCCGCACCACCGCGCTGTTCGGAAAGCTGAGCGCGGACACGTGTCGCCGGAAGGACCGCTCCGCAACAAAGGCACGTCGCCTTGGCGCGGGTAACACTGCCGACGGGGACATCCCTGTCCACCTTTGGTTCAAAGACCTCGTACTCCACTCTTGGTCGGTCATCCATTAGCCGGACAACCTTGTACCGGAGTGCCCACTTACGTCTGGCCTTGGTAGAAAGCCAGAAGGAGCGCACCAACGGGATCTCCGCGCCGCAATTGGGCGACTCGCACCATACAGTCCGCGCCCAAAGGTAGGCAATGGGCATCGCGCCGTCCGGGTCTTTTGGGTAGAACTCGGCCAGCTCCTTCTCGGCCTGCTCCCTAATCTTCGCACCAACTCGCTGCAATTCCTCAGCTAGTTCTGACCCGTGGCGGGGAATGTCCTCCAGCATAACCTTGTTGAGCAGGCAGGCAACTGGGTTAAGGTCACTGGCGAAGGCCTCGCAGCCAAGACGCAATGCCTCAAGCGGAATCGAACCGCCTCCAGCAAACGGGTCTACCACCAGTGGTGTCTCCTCTGGATGCGCGGCTTTTACCAGGCCACGGCTTACTTCAAGATAAAACATATGTGTCGAATGCTCCCACGCCGAGGAATCAGCGATAAATTTCAGCAGCGCCTTGCGAAGCTCCTCGTCCTTGACGCCAAAGGTTCCCTGGACGTTTGGCAACAACGCCCGCGCCCTCGCTTTGAATTCCGTTGGGCACAGTGGATCACACGGGTCAGGCAACAACAACCCCAAAAGCATTGCCCGGCAGGCCGCCAACGGTCGTCGCGCCCACCATTGATGAAACGACTGAGGATGATTCCGAACGATAGGCTTCTCTCTTACCGAATGCTTAGAAACCTCTGCAATGGGAAAGTCTACTTCTGCCAGTCGCCTGCAGTCCTTGGGGATCATAGGCGCGCATCATCCAAGCTCTGAAGATACCCCTGGCCTAGTTGAGGCGCGACTGGTGCATCCTGTAGGAAGCGTGTAAGCGAGCGGTAGGTCTGTCCGGAGGTCCTGCCCGTATGTCGCTGTGGCCCGGTTCGCCGATTGCAGTATGTAATAAACAGATAGTGCTTCGCACGCGTCAGGGAGACATAAAGTAGCCTGCGCTCATCACTAATCGCATCGCCCTTAGCTCGACCAGGTAGGTATTCATCCTCCGCAGCCACAATGATAACAGCCTCCGCTGTGAGCCCCTTGGCCTTATGCATAGTCAGGATGTTTACTTTCCCCTCTTCAATTTCCTGCTCGATATCTTCCCTCGAGACATCCATGGCACGTACGAGGCCATTTATGGAACCCGGATCAGCCGCCCTGATAGTCAATTCAAATTGACGCCCAATCACCTGCCGATGCCCTTCGTCTGGCACAACTCGACTCATGATTCGCCTTATCGTCTCGATCAGATCGGTGTCACCTTCCTCTGATGGCAAGAGCGACGAGAGCTCCTGGAGGGTCATTCGAATGACCTCTACCTCCGCTTTGATCCGTCCTCCATGCCGTCCAGAGACGGAGGAGGGATGATTGCACGTAATTTGCAACGCCTCGGCGAACCTTGCGTTGCATGATTTGGCAAGCTGGTATATAACGTCTGCCGCGCCCGGTCCCAGACCGTTATTGCGAAGCTTGAACAGTGTTCTCCACGCTAGATGATCATTCTCGTTGGCGAGTAGCCGCAGGAAGGCGAGGACCTGGCGTCCAACAGCCTCGTTCAGGGGATCTGTGTCTGCGGTAGCGACTCCGACTGGGACATCCTGCGATTCCAACGTTTGTCGGAGTACGGAGGAAAAAGCTCCGTTACGATCCGTTCGTAAAAGGATCAGTATCTGACCCGGTTCAACCCCCCGGTTACTAATCAGATCTCGGCAGATTTGCGCGACCCCTTGCGCCTCTTGGTTCTGGTCGCGGAAGCGCAATAGAGCGATTTCACCGCCATCGCGTCCGTCGTCAGCCCGTAGCGGCTTATCTATTCTGCGGTAGTCCTGCCGGGCAACAAATAATCCCAAATCAAGGACCTCTTGGTCACAGCGCTTGCAGATTTCGAGCGCCAGCTCACGCGCACCCGGGTAGTCCTGAGGGAATCGACGGATGCCTTCCGGATGCGCCATTCGAAAACCGTAGATGCTCTGATCATCGTCACCGGCCACGTAGACCTCGGCACCCTTATCCCCGATTGCCTTTACAATGCCTAGGTCGCATCGGTTCAGGTCCTGATACTCATCAACCAGGAGATAGCCGGGTGGTCCCTCAAGCGTGAAGTCGTCGTGTTGCTCAAGAGCGCGTTTCAACTGATAGACGAGTTCTGCGCGTAGTAAGTAACCATAGATCTCGCGGTGTTCTCTCCACGCCCCAAGAAAGGCGGGATTTGGAAAGCGTTGATCCCAATCGCCTTCATCTGCTGTTAGGCTCTGCCAATCGGCCGAAAGTTCGTTCAGCAAGCATCGTGCTTCATCAACTGTATTCAGGCCGAGCAAGGCCTTCAGATCTTCTAAGATGATATAGCGTTCCTCCCAATCATCCGCAATCCTCAGGGGTTGCGGAAGCGATGTAAGACGCGCGGAATTACGCAGCAGTTGCCTGAGGGCGAAAGAGTGTAGCGTCGAAATCCTCGGCACCTTCTCATGACCCACCTCGGATTGCACACGCTGCCGTAGCTCGTGTGCAGCAGCCCGGGTGAACGTTAGAGCACATATTTCGCCCGGCTCAACGTTTCTTGCTTCGATCAGAAAGCAAATACGCTTGGTCAAAGATCGTGTTTTGCCTGTTCCAGGTCCTGCAAGGAGGCGAGCATGCGAACCGAAATATCCGGCCGCACTCCTTTGTTCGGGTAGCAGTCCTTCGTCCCAAGGCATTGTCATTTATCCATCCTTCCCATACGGCCGAGCGTCTTCCCGTACCTGCATCGGCCGGGTCATCGCATCCACCTGTAGCCAGTAGTGCTGCACCTTAGTAACCTCGTGCCACGGAAAACGCGCCGGGTCCTTAATGGGTTCCTGCAGTGTGGGCTACGAGGCGCAATTGGTGACGACATACAACCAGTAGCAGTCCCGACGGTCTTCCGCGACCCGGCGTTCGTTGGGTGTGAGTAGGATCGTCCCCCTGGCCTCGGCCAGTCCCTTCACCTCAATCAAGCGCAGTTCGCCGGAATTGAGATCAAGGCTGGTAATGTCGTAGCCTAGGTTCTTCTCATGAACATCGTAGACCTGGCGGCCTTGAGCCTGCTCGTATTCCATAACCACCTGCATAGCGGTGGCCTCAGTCTCCCGGTTGGGCCGCATGCGGCAAATATCCGGGGCCTCGCGCTCTGGGTGCGGCAGAACCAGGATAGAGGTAATGCGCTCCACGGCCTGGAGGGACAGGGAGTGCTGCTGCTCAAGCTCCTTCCGCCGGCGCTCCCGTCGCACCAGAAGCTCAGCGTGGCGGTTCTCCGCCTGGGCCAAACGGCCTTCAGCCCCAGGCACACCCTTTTCTTTTTCCTCGTTCGCCTTACCGATCTCATCGTCCGCGCGCTGGAGGAGCTCGGTAAGGGAAAGCTCCACGTGCTCGGCGATACGCTCTACCTCGACCAAGCGTTCATTACGGGTCTTCTCCAGAAAGGCCTGCAGCGCATTCGCGTGGAACCAAGTAGTCGCTTCGGGGGCAAAGGCCACAGCGGGCAGTTCGTTCGGCGGTGTAGCGGGCGCGAAGTTGCCTAGCATGTTAGGCTCGCGCAAGTGTAGCGGACCACTCTCTACAAGCTCAACGGCGAAGAGCCGTTCGTGAACGATGTGGCCCAGGCCGTCCACCACCCGAGCGCGGTAAAAATCAATCCTGGACGGCTCCTCATGCTGGAGAGAGTAAAAACAAGTTCCCTTGCTGAACGCCTCGATGGCCTGCACATAGGTGTGCCTGCGGATGGCCTCAAAAAGCGGATGCCCAGGCGTAACCCACTCGAGGTTGTGTTTTTCGGCAGCATCGCGGTCCGTGGAGCAACGCGGGTACTTATTTGTAAGGGTTGGTAGTTTCCAGTCAGGTTCCCGTTCGTAGTGCCGGAGCACCGCCGGTGTCCGGGCTGGCTCGAAGGTGTGCGGTATACTCTCAAAGGCCTTGAGCCTTAGCGGGACGTAACTGGCCGCCTCGCGAATGAAGCGAACGATGGTTTCCGGAACGACACGGCGTTCCTGCGCCCGGGCGCGGCGCTCAATTAACATTTCCAGGTTCAACTTCTTGGACGCCAGGCCTTCAAGGGCGTTCTGGCAGATGGCGCGGAACCGCCCTTCATCAACACTCTCAAGGAGCCGCTCTTCGAGGTCGGCGTCGCCGAGTTTCCCGGCATAATATTCCCTCAGGACGCGCTCTACGTGGGCGGCGGGAAGCACTTCGCCCACCACGTTGAATACCGCATCATCGTCAAGGGCATTCCGGATTTCCTGCAGTTTCTCCAAAATCCGCTGCAAGACTCGCCCCTCGATGGTGTTGGTCGCCACGAAGTTGAAGATGAGGCAGTCCTTCCTCTGGCCGTATCGGTGGATCCGCCCCATGCGCTGTTCCAGACGGTTGGGGTTCCAAGGGATGTCGTAGTTGAAAAGGATGTTACAGACCTGGAGATTGATGCCTTCACCCGCCGCCTCTGTAGCGACAAGGATCTGAGTCGCCCCTTCCCTGAACTGCTGCTCGGCATAGAGACGTGTGCCGGGCTCGTCCCGCGATCCCGGCCTCATGCCGCCGTGGATACAACCGACCCTGAAGCCCCAAGTCTTCAGCTTCTCCATGAGGTAGTCGAGCGTGTCCTTGAACTCGGTGAAGATCAGCAGACGCTGGTCCGGGCGGTCGAAGAACCCCTCATTCTGGAGGAGGTCTTTCAACCGGGAGAGTTTCGATTCGGCCCCGGAATCCTCCACTATCCAGGCCTGGTCTGCAAGACCGCGGAGTTCTTCAATTTCTTCTCTGACCTGGTCCGCGTTACCGGCCAGGGTAATTGCCTCCAGTATTCTCTCGAGGCGCTCTCGTTCGTTTTCTTCCATCTCCTCAAGTTCTTCAGGATCAGGGAGATCGGGTGGTGCAAGGCGGACGAGTTCCTGCGCGCGCTTAAGACCTTCCTCAAGCCTGCGGGCACGATTCTCCAGGCTGTGTCGCATGGCATAGGTGCTGGATGCCAACCTGCGCTGGTAGAGGGACATCAGGAAACCCACTGCCCGGGCGCGGGGATCGTCACCCTGAGCTGCGGCCTTGGCGCTCTGTCGCTTCACAAATCGGGTGACATCCCTGTACAGTTCAAACTCCGGCCCGTCGATCTGGAAATCAACGGTGTGCGGAATGCGCTTCGTAAAAATCTTCTCCGCCACCCACGTGCCATCCGGACGCCGCTCGGGGAAATAGACCATCGCCTCCTTGGTGCGGCGCAGGTAAAACGGCGCACGACGGCGATCCATGGCTTCGCGAATGGACCTTACGTCCGCATAGGCGTCCGTATCCAGTAGCTGCAAAAGCAGACTGAAGTTTACCGGGTCACCTTTGTGCGGGGTTGCGGTAAGTAAGAGAACATGGTCGGAGGTGTCCCGGAGTAGCTCACCAAGGGCGTACCGTGCTGTCTTACGCGCGGGAGGTGTCCACGACATCCGGTGGGCCTCGTCCACTATGATAAGGTCCCAATGGACCTGCCTGAGTCCGGGAAGGATTTCGTTCCTCTTGGCCAGGTCAAGGGACGTGATGACCTTTCTCTGCTCAAGCCAATGGTTAATGCCAAATTGGTCTCTGATGTCACCGCCTTTAAGAACCATAAAGCTCTCGTCAAACTTCTCCTTGAGTTCGCGCTGCCACTGGAAGGAAAGGTTAGCCGGGCAGGCGATCAAAACCCGTTCGGCCAGCCCCCGCAGCTGGAGTTCGCGGATGAGAAGTCCTGCCATGATGGTCTTTCCAGCACCTGCGTCATCCGCGAGTAGGAACCGAACTCTAGCCAGCTTCAAAAGGTAGTCGTAGACCGCTTCAAGCTGATGCGGCAGGGGATCAACTCGGGAGATGGAGAGGCCAAAATAAGGATCAAACTCGTAGGCGATACCGAGGGCGTGAGCCTGCAACCCCAGCCGGAGTAAACGCCCGTCAGCATCATAACTGTAGTTAGCATCCGTAATGGTAAGGCCCTCGAAGTCGTTAGCGCTGAGCGTAACCTTGCGGAATCGCTCAGACTGTATGCCGACCAGTCCAAGGACCCACGTGCCATCACCGCTTGTTCGGACAGTCTCTACACGCATCGGCTCACTAAAGAGCGAACCCCTCAATATCTGGCCCTCGCACGGGACTGAGAACCCTGACACATTCCTTCTCCTATCTGGAATAAGCTATGAAACGTGACTGTGACCCTCCACAAGCGGCACAGCCCGACACGCCGTCAATACTGGAACAGGCAATGTCCAACTCCATCCCTATTCTACAGGAAATGCCTGAACCCCTTTCTCAACTGGACAAATGCTCTAAGTTTGGAATACCCTGTCGGAATCTGAGAATACAACTCACTGTTAACATTTGGCATTTGCCCCCACGTGAAGGCTGCTGTGATGCCGCCTAGATGTCCGTTTGCACGTACTCTCTCCCGTGTGTGAAGAACAAGCCTAGTTCTGAGGGTGCTGTCCCCGTGGCTCTTTCCCAGAGCCAGGCGTAGGCCTTGAGTTGAGCAGCGTAGTAGTACGCTAGAGCGTTCCGTTCGGCCTCGGTCTCGTAGTGGTCAGTCTTGAAGTCAACCAGTACCCAGCCGTCTCCTTCCTTGAAAGCAAGGTCGATGACCCCCTGGGTGACGGTGGGTACGGTATCCTCGGCTCTAGTGTGGGGCTCGGCAAGAACACCGCTGAGTGGGGCTTCCGCGATGCGTTCACTTGCCGCTTCGACCCTCCTCCAGAAGTCTGTCTTCTGGATTTCCTCTAGTAGTGCGAGTAGCTCCCCTGCTTCGGATACCGGTCTTCCCTCTTCTTCAAGGATCTTGGCGGCCCAGGCTTCCAGACCCTTTTCCCCGCGGACCAGCTTTTCGAGCATCCGGTGTACCGCACTGCCCCAAGACATCCCCCTGCCTTCCCCGTGGCGCGTTGGCGCGTCCGCTTCCTTAGCGATCACGGTTACGGACTGTACAGCGTAGGACGGGCTCTTGGCGGCATCCCAGGTAGTCGCCAGAACGCTCTGCAGTGTTTGGTAGTCGGCGACGGTAACCGTGGCAGCATCGGGTGCTGGATCATCTACCGTGGCCTGGATTTCCTCGGGATCATCCAGTTCCGGGACGTCCTGAAGGGCGGCATTCAGTAGGGACCAGGGACTCTTGTCCGGGCTCTTTTCGAAGGTGCTGACCACCAGGATGTCCTTGGCGCGGGTGGCGGCTACGTAGACCAGGCGCACCTCTTCAGCGTCTTGGTATTTCGCTTCAATCTGTTGGAGATTGGTCCAGTCCGGGGGTGTCGCGATTATCGGCCCGTTGCCGTAGGGGCCTGGTTTGGATACCTGCAGGTATCCGCAGGGAGGGTCGGTGGTGCGGTCGATGTGAAGATCGGGATCCTTAGACACCTTTTTGCCGGGGTGGGCCAGAAACACGACGGGGGCCTCAAGGCCCTTGGCCTTGTGCAGGTTCATCAGGCGGACGGCGCCACGGCTTCCGGCGTCCAGCTCGAGTCCGTTCTCAGTCCCTGTCTCCAGCAGTTCGCCGAATCGCTGTACCAGGCTGCTGAAGGTGGTTTCCCCGGCGCTTTCGTACTCGCCGAGGAGCTCACGGAGCAGCAGGGTGTTCGCGGCGCCGCTCCGGGCAGGCGGTTCGCTCAAGACCCAGGGAAGGAGCCCACTTTCTGACAGAATGGAGGATACAGCGGCCGCCGGGGGCATCGTCCGGCTCCAGCGATGGTAGGTCTTGAGCTTCTCGAAGGCGGCCGTAAAGACAGCCTTAACTTCCGGCCGAAGATCGTCTTCCGGTACGCTGGCGAAGATTGAAAAGCGCCCGCCGGCCTCGCGGTACTCCCAGAGCTCCTGGTCGCTAAACCCAAAGAAGGGCCCGCGCAGGGCCGCGACGAGGTTTACCGGATCGTCGGGCCGGGACAGGACGGTGAGGAGCGTATGGGCCTCGGCCAGCGGCGGGACGGCCTGCACGCCGCTCCCACCTGTGATACTGTAAGGAATTCCCTGTTCATCAAGGGCACGGGCGTAGATCTCCATGCCGTCTCTGTAACGCAGGAGGATCAAAACGTCGTCGGGGCGGATGGGCGACGGGGGTTTATCTTTACGGGACAGGGGCAGCTTGCTGTCCAGAGCCCAGCGAATCCACCGGGCAATCCGTGCGGCATCACGCTGGGCGACCCCTTCCTTGTTGTTCTGTCCCTGGGCGTCAGGGATACTGATCCTATACACCCCGTTGAGTGCTCCGGTGGCCGGTTCGCGTACAGTGTGCATCGGCGCGTAGGACGCCTGGAAGTCGGTACTTGTTACCGGGAAGGCGGACTCAAAGACCGGGTTGATGAACTCAGCCAAGGAAGGCACGGACCGGAAGTTGGTGTCCAGGTGCAGGAGCCTTCCCCCGCCGTCCACGATCAGCTTCTTTACAAGGTTGTAGGTGTCGATGTCTGCCCGGCGGAAGCGGTAGATGGATTGCTTCGGATCCCCGACCACGAACAATGACCCCGGGCGGGGAACCAGTTTGCGCCAGTCTTTCTCGTGGCAGTCCTGGCCGGTCAGATAGAACACCATCTCGGCCTGAATGGGGTCTGTGTCCTGAAACTCATCCACAAGGAGACGCGTGTACCGGGCTTGCAGGAAGCGGCGCATCTCCGGATTCTCCTTCAGAGCCCGGGCCGTCCGGATCAGCAGGTCCTGGAAATTGAGCCGGGACAGGGCCTCACGGCGTTCGCCGAGGCGTTGGACGGCGGGCAGCACGAAGGGGATCAGCGTGGCGTAGCGGTGCTCACGGGTGCCCTCCATTACCGGCTCCACGACTTCCTGCCGGAACTGGTCAAAGGCGTCCCGGGCGGCGAGCGCCTCGGCTTTGCTGGACCACAGTTTCTGGATCACTTTGAGGCCACGGTTCAGTGATCCGAAGACCTTGCTGAACTGTCGCCGGTCACGCAGGTCATAGTGGGCGCTGACCTGCTGGATTTCGAGGATGGCATTCTGGAGGCCGTCGCGCCGGTCTTCAATCGGGGAGGGCGGAATTAGGGGAGCCACTTGTTCGAGGAACTGGTTCAGGGCGGCAAGGGGCGGATCGACGTCTATGGTTGATGCCGGTGAGCAGGGGAACTCGACCTCGGGATAACGGCAGAGGCGGTCGTAGACGAACTTCAGCTCCTCAAGGGTGAGACCCATCTCTTCGATTTCCAGGATCCTGGCTTCGTCGTTATGATGCATCTCCAGGAGGTATTCCCGCCAGACCTGGTCAGCCAGCGGTCCCTCCTCCCCTTCTTCCACGGTTTCAAACTCGGGGTCAAGCCCGGCTTCCACCGGCTGCTCCCGCAGGAGCCGCTCACAGAATGAATGTATGGTGCCGATAAACCCTCGCTCCAGATCGAGGAGCGCCGTCTCCAGGCGCTTACGCTCTAGTTCGGACGTGACTTTGGACAGCCGTTTCTCCAGCTCTTCCTGGACGCGCTCTTTGAGCTCCTGGGCGGCCTTGCGCGTGAAGGTGATGGCCGCAATCTGGTCGACGGTCGCCTCTTCCGTTTCCAGGAGGGCGATGATCCGTTCCACCAGGCTGGATGTTTTACCGGATCCGGCCCCGGCCTCCACGATGATCGTGGTGGACAGGTCTGTCCGGATGGCGTCCCGGGCGGTCTGGTCGATCAGGACGTTACGCAATGCCGGCCACCTCCTGCAGGATACTGAGCTCGGGGGTCTTTCCCGCCTCAAGCTTGACCTTTATCGCTTTGATGGCGGCGTCTGGCCGGCAGACGGAGGTGTAATCGCAGAACCGGCAGGCCTCTCCGTCCTCAGCCACCACAAAGGTGCCGTTGCGCAGGAGCGTGCAGAGGAGTTCCAGCAGTCGGAGCACAATCGTACGGTCTTGCTGCGGACGCAGAACCCGGCAAGCCTCTCCCTTTTCGGTTGGGAAGTAGTAGCCTGAACGGGGCACCACGGCCCTGGGATCAGGCCCGGCCTGCAGGACGGCTTCCGCCGCGATGGCGTATAAGGCATGCTGGATCTGACGCCCGCGCTGTACATAGTCTTGCTCCCGGTAGTACCGGGGGCTCCCGGTCTTGTAGTCGATACACAGGTAGCCCGCGTCGGTTTCATCTAAACGGTCGATCCGGCCGCAGACCCGGATGAGCAGGCCGTCGGGCATGGTAAGGGTCACGGGGTCGGCCAGGCCGACTCCAGCCGCCTGTACGGCCTCGTCCCCCATCCCGAAGGGAACCTCGAAGTACCGGGGCCGCGAATCCCGGCCGTAGTTCTCCTCGGCGCGCAGGAAGAGCTCGAGGGAACGCCTGATCCGGCGTTTCTCCTGTTCGAGGACCACATCCGAAGGTGCCGGCACTGCCTCGAGCATGCCGCCGACCAGTTCATCGGAGATCTCCATCAGCAGCGTGGCGTCCTGCTGTCCCCCGGGAGCGGTGGCAGAGAGCTTCCGATAATAGGTGCAGAAGATGTCGTGCATCAGAAAGCCCATTTCCTTGCCCGCGAGCCACTGGGTCGGGTCGCACACCCGGTCCGCCGGCTTCTCAACGCGGAGGACGCAGGAGAGGAAGTAGGCGAAGGGGCATTTGGCCAGGGTCTCGATCTGGCTGGGCGAAAGGATCAGGGTATTGTTCAGGCGCGGGTCAAAACGCCCCGGCGGGACGTTGATCTTGCCGTCGTAAGCGGTCAGGGTATCCATTCCCCGAATGGTCAGGGCGTCCTGGCCGCGCGCCAGGTCCGGGTAGCACTCCCGGACCAGCTGCGGGCTTACGGAGCCGGTATCCGTAAAGACCCTAAGCCACCATTCGTCAACATCCAGTTCCTGTCCCGGGAGAGGAACGAAACCGGCCGCAGGCTGCATTGCCTCGCGAAAGGCATTGTAGTCGGCGGACGGGTCACGGACTAGGCGAAAGGTCTGCAGCAGAACGGCCGCCGGGACAGAATCACGCACGGCGACGGTGTCAAAGAGAGAGTAACTGAGCGTAACCGTCCCGTCCAGATTGGCCATGAACTGAACCAGGTTCCAGAGTGACTCTCCCGGCCTTGCCGCCGCCAGGGGCAGCTCCGGGGCAATGGCGGACCTTTCCGTATCCAGGAGGACCGGGCATTCGGTGCCGGAGCCCGGAAAGCGCCTTGCGTCCAGCCCCACAATGTAGGTATGCTGACGACCCAGCCAGAAGGCCCGGCGGTAATGCGTTACGTGCAGATGGCCGGACTCCGGACCCCGGGCGTAAATGCGTAACGACGCAAGTTCGCGCTGGAGCCGTTCCAGCGCCTCGGTGAGCGGTATGCGGAGCTCCTTGGTTCCGGCAAGCACCCGGAAGTGATCCGCGGCGGTCTGCCGGGCTGCCCCGTCCAGGCTGCCGGAAACCGCGGCGAATCCATCCGCCAGACCCGCCAAGCCCTGGGCGAAGTCCTGGAAGGAAACCTGAGCGTCATCTCCCGGGGCCGGTATGTGCCGCAGCAGCCGGTCGATGTATTCTTTGAAAAGGCGGACCTGTTCCGCCATTTGTGTCTGGTATTGTCCATACCTGGAGGTCCCACAGTCTGCGGCCTTTGCCTCATCGTACGCGGCCAGCTTTTCCAGGCAGGGCTGGTAGCGGGCGCGTCCCCAGCAGACCCCGGCCTTGCGCAGGATGTCCGCTGATCTGATGGTGCCCGGCGCCTCTTCACCGGTCTTTAAGAGTCCGTCCAAGAACAGCTGGCCGAGCGTACAGGCCTGGAAGTCCCCTTCGATCCACTGCAGGATACCCTTCAATGCCTTGCCCGGACGGGTCAGCAAGAGAGGGATCCCCTCCGCGAAAGTGATGGGCAGATCCAGTTTCACGGCGAGACGGTAGAAATGCCATGCGTAATCGTAAGAGGTGTAGGTAACGGTCACCTGGTCCAGAGGCAGCCCTGCGCCCCTGATCCGTCGCAGGACCTCGGCGGCCTCGCTGTATTCGCCGTAGGCGGCAAAGATCTGGACGGAATCGTCGTCCGGGTCATGTTGAGCCGCAGGAAGCGTAGACCGGTCGTAGAGCCAGGGTAGGCGCTGCACATTGGATGAAGGAACCACCGGTGGCTCATCCGTCACCAGCCAGGCGGACCGGGGCGGAAGCAACTTCCGTACGGGTTCGGCGCGCAGAAAGACCACCAGGTCGCCGGCCAGTTGTTCGAGAAAGGCACCCTGGTGGGGTGGCAGTACAATATCCGTGGGCACCAAGAAAAGCCGTGTATCCTCAGCCCGGTTCCGGACAGCCTCCATAGCCAGGCGGTAGACGTCCGCCATGTCGACCAGGTGGTCCCGGGCCAGTACCTCTTCGTAGGCTTTTAGAAGCTTGACCAGGTCCCGCTGCTTGCGTTGGTTCGGCAGTGGGACGGTGCCGAGGCGATCTGAGTTGATGCCCGCCAGGCGGAGCTCGCCGACCGCCCGGTCTAAGGCGCCGATGATCCCGGGACGGGGCTCCAGGGTGTTGAAATACTCAAGGTCCAGGCGCAGGCTCCGGAAGATGTTTTCGATCAGGAACAGGCCGGACGCATCCGGCAGCAGGGACAGGCCCTGTTCGAGCATCGACAGTTCCGCCGTTTCGAGGGCCAGGCCGTCCACCGTCGCCACGTGCAGGTTGAGCCACGTCCCGCCGTCCAGGGCCAGGCGTTCAAGGAGACTGTGCCCCGAGGCGTAGTCGGGGCAGATCAGGATCTTTTCGGTAAACAGGTACTCGCGGCACACCCGGGCCAGTTCGCGCCGGATTTGATTCACGCCAGCACTCCCCTTGCTTCCTCAATTCGATATGGTTACTTTCCCTTGGCTACCATTTTCGGGTTCCTGTTCCATTTCTCCTGCACTACGGTAGGTGCTCTCGGAGATACGGTCCTGGGCCAAGAAGCTCTATCTGTCCCGGCTTTGTCTTAGACCGTAAACCTTCTCCGGCTCGGGCGGGCCATGCGGGTCCGGGGCTGCTCACCCTTGTTGGTAAAGAGGCTTCACCCTCTTCGTTGTTATGTGAGGTTACGGTAACACACGTCTGTGTCACCAGGCGGTCAGTGCTGCGCAAAAGCATCTGAACCGTGTTTACTAAACCAAAACGGCGGCTGTCTTGCCAAGGTCAGGTAAAAAGGTTTATCATGCCGAACAAAAACCAGGGAATATTTCACTTTAAAACATGTTTTTGGCAATAGGCACCGAAGTATCTTTAGGAAAATCCGTCGAAAAACTGACATCGTTGTCGAACGGTTAGAGGAGTACCTGACCAAGCACCCGATCATGGAACGCGAATGGTCGCGCATATTGCAGGATCAAATAGACCCGGCAATCAAGGCCATTATCTACGGTCGTATACCTTTGGAGGTCCCGCCCTACGCTGTCATTGGTTCTCTGGTGGCAATGGCCAACTATGTGCGATCTTTGTGGGAAGGAACCAAGGGACAAGAGTCCTTCGAAACGTTCTTCAAACAGGTGATCAAAAAGAACAGGTGGGTTTGCTGCCGGGGTAACCCTCGACATCGAGGACCTGAAGTCGTTAGACTACTACGCCACCTACCTGGAAGGCAGCGGTGCGGTCGAAGGCGCCTCCTACGTCAGGATGGTCCGCAGGGAGCTGACTGCCTCCTGAGCAAAATATCGGTTTCAAATCGTGGCCTAGGGAGAGCGGCTGCCTAAGACTTCCCTTACATTTTGTACCCCAAGGGGTTTCATGGTGCTGCCCTACTCTCCTACAGCTGTTCGCGACCTCAGCATACCCGCACCTATAACACACTCGAAAGCCGTACCCACCTGCTCGGTGCGTATTCTCCCAGAGCGATTCTCAGAAGGTCCTCTTGCCGATCGAAATCCGGCGGCGGGGTAAAATAAGCGACAGGAGGTTTTGGTATTGGAGAAAATCACAATCAACCTTGAGCCCGAAGTGGACCGGGCCGCGGTCGACCGGGTGCGGGCGGCCATCAACGAACTGGGTGCCGGCGGTGAGATTACGATCACCATCGAGTCGGCGGACGCCCATCAGGCTGATCCCGTCCTCGAGGTACTGGACGAAAGCGGCTTTGACTACCAGTCAAAGGGCAGTCACAACGGCAGAAGCTACTACATCAACGCCCGGCGAAAGCTGCAATAGCGTGTGGGTTAGGTTTTGAACTGGTTGGATTTGCTCTTGTCGACCTGATAGCCGTCACTGACGATCTTAACGGCCAGGTACGTGTTGACGCCGGGCGGGGCCTTCAGGCGCAGGGTGTAGGTCGCCCAGGAGCGCGGTTCCAGATCGGCCGCGTCCGACCAGCGCTGGTCGTATACCTTACCGTTGCCTGCGTCGAGCGCCGCATAGACCTTGGTGTCCCGGGCGATGGCGGTGCCGTCGTTGTGGACGATGACCTTGAGCTCGATGAAACCGCCCGGGGTGCTCTTCGAGGTCCACTCGTGGGTGATCACCGGTTGCGGGACCAGCGGGAGGATCTGGGCCTTCCGGTTGCGGTACTCTTTCGGGATCTGACCAATTGACCAACCGGTGCCGGTAGTCTCGACGTAGTAGTACCGGGTGCCCTGGTACTCGTAGTACACGCCGGGCAGGTTCTCCCCTTTTACTCCCACCGCCATGTGGCCCGGGTCACCGGGCAGCAAGATCAGGACTACCCCGTAGTTCATCTCCTTAAGAATGGAAGCAAGCAGGATGCTGGTGTCCTCACAGTCGCCTTTCTGGTCGACCAGGGTCTCCAGCGGGTAACGGGCGTACTGGTCGAAGCCCTTGGAGAGGTCGTCGGTGACGTATTTGGGCCAGGAAAAACACGAGAAGAAGGACCAGTCTGCCTTTCCCCAAAGTACACACCTTCCTCGGTCCAGGGACCTGGCCTCCAGATTCGGCAGGGCACCCGTGATCTCCTGCCGGTTCGGCCCCCTGACGGGCGCCGACCAGGTTCTGTCCAACGATCTCGCTGTGGCGCCATGACACGGTTGCGTCGGGAACGGCAGGTGCATCGGAGACCGGATCAGGCTTCAGATGAACCTGGTTTTACTGTGTAGGTAGGCAGTGGGACGGGCCTGATGATGGACGTGTGGGGAACGAGTCCGGGCCGAAATCAGCGACCTTGACTCTGTTCCCTCCATCCTCTTTCGCCCTGTACATGGCTTTATCGGCCTCGATGATCAGCATTCCGGGAGTGGAGCCCAGGCCGGGGACAGCGGTGGCGACGCCAAGGCTGACCGTGACATACCGGCTGACCGGAGAGGCACCGTGAGGAATCTGCAAGTCTTCAACCCTGGCCCGCAGCCAATTCGCCAGGGTAACGGCGTGGTCGATATCGGTGTTGGGCAGGATGACGACGAACTCTTCTCCACCGTAGCGGGCAACCGTGTCTCCGGCGCGCCTCAGCGACTCATTAAGCGTTCCGGCCACCCGTTTCAGGCAGTCGTCGCCCACCAGGTGGCCGCAGGCGTGGTTATAGGACTTGAAAAAGTCGGTATCGATAAAGATCAGGGACAGCGAATACTGCTCGCGCATCGCCCGTCGCCATTCCTCGTTCAATAAGCTGTCCAGGTAGCGGCGGTTGGGGATGCCGGTCAGCCCGTCTATCGTGGAGAGATTCTCCAGTGTCTTGTTGGCCTCCTCCAACTCCGCCTTCTGCCGTTCGATCGTTTTCCGGTTTAGGAAATCCGGAATCCGCATATTGAAGAGGACCACCGAAAAGACCCAGGACAGGACTGCTGCAATCGACCCGTTTACCAAGTTGGCTGTCACTTTTTGAGGGTCGATTTGAAAATATGCTATGGCGTAGACGAAGGTTAGAAAAGATAAGAAGAAAATGAGGAGGCTGTCCCTGGGTCTGAGGTGTATTATGCTGGCTACCCCGAAACAGCCCAGGATGTAGGCGGAGATAGATCCGTGCAGGAGCCGGTCGACGCCGGTGATCACGGCGCACATCACAAGGGCGAAGCCGGCCGTAAACACCACCAGGAACTGGTGCCAGCCGGTGATGTGCGAGGTGGAAGCGGGGAGCGTCAGCCAGACCAGGAATAATATAACAAGGAGCCCTACAAGAAACACGAGATGGACCGAGACCAGCAGCCAGTATATATCCCCCAAATCCCAGGTGTAATTCATTTCCAGGACTATAATGAGAGTAAGCAGAAATGTAACGACGACCCCACACATCCTGATGCGGAACACGTTAATATAGCACTGTTCCGCCATAAACTCTTGTTTATACTCCTCTGGGATATGTGCCCAGATTCTTTGCCGGAATTCGTGGATCCTTATCCACATCATGGAAACACCTCATCGTTTAGCAATATTAAGCCGGAATTATCTGGTTAATGCTTCAATTTCTCTATCCATTCGGAATTGCCTGCTTGTACAGTGCAAAAACTAAATTTAAGTTTGATAAGACTAGTGAAAGGGGTTTCGAATGGGCTATACGGCTATGTTCAAGGCAAGGAGGGTTTTCATCTGGCTGCTCCTGGCAGCGGTGTTCGCTATCTGCTCCCCGCCGGCTCATGCCGCTGCATCCGGCATTATACCCCTGGAGGACTTCTTCCGCAATCCCGAAAAAGCGGGTTTTCAACTGTCCCCCGACGGCGAACACGTGGCTTTCCTCCAGCCCTGGTCCAGTCGCCTAAACGTCTACGTACAGAAGGTCGGCTCAACTAAGGTGACCCGGATCACCGGCGCCACCGCCAGGGACATCGGCGGCTTTTACTGGGTGAACGATGACCGGATCGCCTATCTGCAGGATGAAGGCGGAGACGAGAACTTCCGGATTTACGCCGTGAACACCGACGGCACGGACCGGAAGGACCTGACCTCCTTCCAAAACACCCGGGCGGGGCTGGTGGACGGACTAAGAGACAGCGATGACGAGATCCTGATTACCCTGAACAAGAGGGATGCACGGGTCTTCGACGTGTACCGGGTCAACGTCGACACCGGGGAAATGAAGCTGGTGGCGGAAAACCCGGGGAACATTGCCGGCTGGCTGACCGACCATGATGGGAAGGTACGGGCGGCGGTGACCGAGGACGGAGTGAACACCGGCCTGTTATACCGTGAAACCGAGCAAGCACCTTTCCGGACGGTGGCGAAGACCGACTTCCGGGAAAGCATCCGTCCCCTGCTCTTCTCCTACGACAATCGGTATCTCTACGTTTCCTCGAATGTAGGCCGGGACAAACGGGCCGTCTTCAAGTATGATCCGGCCACCGGGAAAGAGCTGGAATTGGTCTTCAAACACCCAACAGTGGACGTGGTGGACCTGCTGAGCTCGTACCACAAGCAGGCGATCACGGGGGTCTCCTACGTAACCGACCGGCTCCACTACCACTTCTTTGATCCGGAGCGGAAAGAACTCCAAGAAACACTGGAAAAGCGACTGCCGGGTTATGAGGTTCAGGTGGTCAGCGCGAGCCGGGACGAAACGCGGATGGTAGTGCGCACCTACAGCGACAAGTCTCAGGGGGCGTATTACTTCTACGACCTCGAGCAGGGAGATTTGCAGAAGCTCGCCGAGGTCAGCCCCTGGCTCGATGAGGCAAAGATGGCCGAGATGCGGCCGATCACCTTCACCGCCAGGGACGACCTGATCATCCACGGGTATTTGACGCTGCCCCGGGGCGTGAAACCGGAGAACCTGCCGGTGGTGGTGAACCCGCACGGAGGTCCCTGGGCGCGGGATTACTGGGGATTTAGGCCCGAGGTCCAGTTCCTGGCGAACCGTGGATACGCCGTCCTACAGATGAATTTCCGGGGCTCCACTGGATACGGGCGGGAGTTCTGGGAGGCCGGTTTCAAGGAATGGGGCCGGGCGATGCAGGATGATATCACGGACGGGGTGCACTGGCTGATCGCCGAGGGCATCGCCGATCCGGACCGGATCGCGATTTACGGGGGGTCTTACGGGGGCTACGCCACCCTTGCCGGCCTGACGTTTACCCCTGAGCTGTACGCGGCCGGGGTGGATTACGTGGGGATCTCGAACATCTTTACCCTGCTGGAAACCATTCCACCCTACTGGGAACCGGGGCGGCAGATGCTGTACGAGATGATCGGCCATCCTGAAAAGGACCGGGAACTGCTCGAGGCGGTTTCCCCCGTCTTCCACGCCGAGAAGATTAGGGCACCCCTGTTCATCGCGCAGGGAGCCAACGATCCCCGGGTGAAAAAGTCCGAGTCCGACCAGATGGTCGAGGCGCTGAAGAAGAAAGGGATTGACGTGCCGTATATGGTAAAGGACAATGAGGGCCACGGTTTCCGGAACGAGGAAAACCGGATGGAGTTCTACCGGGCCATGGAGGAATTCCTGGCGAAGTACCTGGAGAGTACAGCGGAATAACCCCTATTCGTTCACCCAGGCGGCCAGCTTCTTGGGATCGGTGATCACGATCTCCCGCCCGTCCACGGTGATGCTGTTCTCCTGGCGAAATGTATTCAGGAGTACCGTAACGGTCTGACGGCTGGCACCGATCATAGACGCCAGTTCGTTGTGGGTCAGGGGCAACTTGATCTTGGTGCCGGAATTCGTCGGAATCCCACAGCTGTCACTGACTTTAAGCAAGAACAGGGCCAAGCGTGCCGCGGCGTGCCAGCATACCAGCTCGAAGACCATGGATTCGGCCGCCCGCATCCGCGCGGCCAGGAGCTTTGAGGTCCGGATCGCCAAACCGGGCTCGGCATTCATGAGGTCCAGGAACTGCTCCTTGATGAGCACCACCAGCGTAATGTCGCGGATAGCACCGGCATAGCAGGTCCGGTGACCGTGGTAAAGCGTTTCCGCCAGGCCGATCATCTCGCCCGGGTTGCGCATTGCCCCGACCGTGACCTCCTGCCCCTCGGCACTCATTTTATAGATCTTTACGTAACCGCTTTCGATGAGGTACACCCGGTCAGCCACTTCGTCAGGAGACCAGATAATCTGGTCACGGGGATAGCGGACCAGTGTCCCGTTCTTGCGGATCAGTTCCTTTTCGTGGTCACTGACAACCAGAACGTCCTGCGTCCCTGGTTTGGTATCCGTGCTACCAAACACCACACTCACCCCCATTTGCATCTTATCCAATTTCTGAATAATTCGCAAATGGGTTTAAAAAATCCTGCTTAACGTGTAATTATATAAATCAAGTCTCTTTACTGGCGGAATACGCCACCGTTTTAGCATCTGCGGCCCCGTGGGGGCTTACTTCCATACGCAGCGATCCCTGTGGACAAAGCTCGGCGCACCGTGCGCAGCTAATGCAGGCAAAGGAGTTGTAAACACGCGAGATGTGCAGGTTCTCACGGTCCTCCTCCACCGAAATAGCAGCGGCCGGGCAGATGTTTGCGCAGATCCCGCAGTAGGTACACTTATCCGGATCGTAGGCCAGCCGCGCCCGCGCCCTGGGGAAGGGTTCCCTTTTCACAATGGGGTACGGACGGGTCGCCGGACCGGAGAAGAGGTTTTTGATCAGGTTTCCACTCATTAAGGGCATTATATGCACACCTCCCGCTTATCAGCGTTCCGTACAGGCGATGCAGGGGTCGATGGACATCGTGATCACGGGTACGTCCGCCAACTCGCACCCGGGAAGCATGACCAAAAGCGCCGGAATGTTGGAGAAGGTCGGGGTCCGGACTTTGAGCCGTTCCAGGTAGGCCGTACCGTTCCCCCGGGCATACTCCACCAATTCGCCGCGGGGCTGTTCCACCCGAATCAGTCCCTCCCCTTCGGGGAAGCTCTTGACCGTGACCGTCAGGTCGCCCTCGGGCATCTGATCAAGGGCCTTTATGACCAGCTCCACGGACTGAACCACCTCACGCAGCCGAACCATCATCCGGGCATAGGAGTCACAGCCGATTTCCACCACCGGTTCAAATCCGAGGTCGTCATACACCGCGTATCCCAGGGTTCGGGCGTCATCGGCCCACCCGCTGCCGCGCAGCGTGGGACCGACGGTACCCAGGCTCCAGGCCTGATCGCGGGGCAGCACTCCCTTACCCACAGTACGGAGTTTCACCGTGTAGTCCTTGGCAAACACGGGATAGATGCTCTTGAGTTCCTTCTGGAAGGCAGCCATCTGGCGGCGGACCCCCGGCTCCATGTCCAGGTCGATGTCCCGCCGGACACCGCCAATGACACAAGACGACTGGATCACCCGCTGGCCGGTGGTCATCTCCAGGGTATCCAGGATGATTTCCCGTGCCCGCCAGCACTGCATGAACAGGCTTTCGAAGCCGAACGAGTCGGCCAGGAGTCCCAACCAGAGCATATGACTGTGAATCCGAGAGAGCTCGCTCCAGACCACCCGCAGGTATTTCGCCCGCGGCGGGACTTCCACCCGCATCATCCCTTCGATCAGCTCGCAGTAGCAGAGGGCGTGGATGAAGCTGCAGATGCCGCAAATGCGCTCGCACAGGAAGATGTTGTTCGGGTAGAGGTTGGCTTCGGCGGCCTTTTCAATCCCCCGGTGCATGTATCCGATCACGGGAAGGACCTCGACCACGCGTTCGTCTTCACAGGTCAGCTGCAGCTGAATGGCCTCCGGCAGAACCGGGTGTTGCGGCCCGAAAGGAAATGTGACACGTGCCATTACTCTCCACCTCCTGTCAGCTTAGGCTTCGGCCGCACCTTGAGGAGCGGCATCTGCAGGCTTTTCTCAGACAGAAGCATTCGGCACTTGAAGTCAATGGCCAGGTTTATGATCTTCACCCCGAAGAACTCTCTGATCTCATTTTCCATCAAGACCGCGCCAAGCAGGATCGAGGAGATACTCGGCAGTTCCTCGTCTTTGGCCATCCGCACCCTGAGCCTCACCACATCCAGTGTCGGCTTCTGAAACAGGTAGATGATTTCGAATTCCGGGTCCAAGTCGAGACAGATCATCGTGGTAAAGCGGGCCCCCTCCGAGGCTAGGAGTTCAACCTCTTTCAACAGCGCATCCGGGCTGATTACCGGATCGGCGCCCCGGTCAACGCGCACCTGCTGCATGTGCTACACCCCCGCTTCTCTTTTCCTCCAGTTTCTGTAACGCCAGCACTACGCCGTCGATTATCGCTTCCGGCCGGGCGGCGCAGCCTCTGACGTAGACATCCACCGGAATGACCTTGTCGACCCCGCCCAATGTGTTCACGCAGTTATGGAAGACCCCGCCCGTAGCGGCACAGGCGCCCACGGCAATCACCACCTTCGGATCAGGTGTCTGCGCGTAGAGCCGCTGCAGTACTTCGCGGTTTTTCCAGTTAACCGGCCCGGTGATCATCAGCACGTCGGCGTGCTTGGGGTTGCCGATGTTGAGCATACCGAACCGCTCCACGTCGTACAGCGGGGTCAGGCAGGCCAGAATCTCAATATCACAACCGTTGCAACCACCGGTGCAGTAGTGCAGGATCCAGGGGGATTTGACCCGGGCACGTTTCAGGAAACCCATCAGGCCTCACTCCTTTCCGAAACCGCACTGGTTAGAGTAATACCGAGAGCAGTACAAGATTGGCGACAATAAACCCGATACCGACGCCCCAGCTCGCACCGAGCATCCAGGACCAGCGCAGGCGGGCGGCGATGTTGTCGATCCAGAGCTCGAGGAAGTAGGCGGCGAAGGCGATCAGGACCCCCACCCACAGCGGCTGCACCCAGAAGAGGGCAAGGAAGGCCATCAGCAGGACCAGCTCATACCAGTGGGTCAGTTCAATGAGTGCCAGGTGCGGCCCCGAGTACTCGGTGTAGACGCCGCGCACCAGCTCCTGGTGGGCGTGTTCAGAGGCGGCAATGTCAAAGGGCGACTTCCGCATCTTGATACCCAGGGCCACCAGCACCGCCACAAAGACCAGAGGTAGAAATGGCAGGAGCGGCTGGTTGGCCTCAAATACGCTGTACACGGTGAACCCGCCGGTCTGGAAGTAAATCGCTACGGCCGCCAGCAACAGGATCGGCTCGTAAGAGAGCATCTGCAGCAGTTCCCGGTTGGCCCCGAAGCGCGCGTAGGGCGATCGGGCGGAAAGCGCACCAAAGGCCAGCGCCCCCCCGGCGAAAGCAAGGATGAAGAACACAACCAGGAGATCCTGCCCCAGAAAGAACAGGGCAAAGGCCGTAAGGGTCAGCAGGAAATAGCTCCACACCCAGGCGATGCTGGCCCGGGAGCTGACCGAGCGGGATTTGCCGACCAGCTTCCCGAAATCGTAGAACGGCTGGGTCAACGGCGGTCCGAGGCGCCCCTGCATTCGGGCCGTAAGCTTCCGGTCGAGCCCTCTTAAGAGACCCCCGACCAACGGGGCCAGTAACACTGCAGCGACCGCGATAATGATGGGCCAGGTCAGTGTCATCGCAAGATCACCCCCGCCAAGAGCGCCACCAGCAACACCAGGGCACTCCAGTTCGATAGCGGGGTCAGCCGAGCTTCACCGAACAGTTGCGTCCAGTAGGCGCCTCCGGTTGTAGCCTGGACCGGTTCCCCGGCGATACCGGTAAACCACAGCTCCGGGCCGTCGACATTTACGCCGCAGAGGTAGACCGGATCAAGTTCTTTCCGGTACCCGCGTGCGGCCAGGGCGGGCAGCAACACCGCTGCAGCCACGGCCAGGAACAGCGCCCAGGGCGGGAAGAACCCGAATGTGGTGCGCAGATGCCACCCTGCTACGTCAAAGGCCTGGTCATAGCCCATGCCCGACAGCGCTGGCTGGATCAGCACAGTGATGAGGGGCGTCACGAAAATGCTCAGCCCCACAGCCCCAGACACCAGCAACAGGATGGTGCCATAAGCCAGGAAGGGCTTTGGCTCCTTGGTCTCAACCACCGGCCCGCTGAGCATCCGGCCGAGCCACTTGGACCAGAAGACTAGGGTAGCTGCGCTTCCGACCGCAAGGAAGGTCACCACGGCGATAAACCACCCGGCCTGAGCCCCGGCGGCTTCGATCGCCGCCCACTTGGCGAAGGCCACGCCGAAGGGCAGGAACAACATCGAGAGCATGCCGATCACGGCAGCTATCGTGAGCACCGGACGGCGTGCCGCCAGTCCGTCCAGATCTTCGATGTCGCGGCTGCCGATCTGCTGTTCGGCTACGCCCACCGCCATAAAGAGCATCCCCTTGGAAACAGCGTGGAAGATGATCAGGGCGATACCGGCCGCGATCGCCAGGTCGGTGTTAATACCGGCGCAACAGACGATTAGGCCGAGGTTGGCGATGGTCGAGTAAGCCAGCACCCGCTTGGAGATGTTCTGGCCGATGGCCAGGAGCGAGGTCACCATGAACACAAACGCGCCGAAGATCGCCACCAGAAGCGAAAGGCTGGTGTCGGCATAACCCGGTGCCAAACGCAGCACCAGGTAGACACCGGCCTTAACCATGGTGCTGGAGTGCAGGAGCGCGGACACCGGGGTGGGCGCGACCATTGCCCCTAAGAGCCAGCTCTGGAAAGGTGCCTGAGCGGCCTTGGTAAAGCCGGTCAGGCAGAACAGGGCCAGCGGCAGGAGCACCAGGGCCGATCCCCCGGTAACCAGTTCTTGAATGGATATCGTGCCGGCGTTGTTGTAGGCCAGTCCAATCCCGGCCACCATCGCCACCGAGCCGACCAGGTTCATCCAAAGGGCGCGCAGGGCGTTCTCTCTGGCCTCGTCCGTGAGGTTGTGGCGGATCAGGTGGTAACAGCACAGGGTGGTGACTTCCCAGAAGAAGAAGAGCCAGAGCAGGCTGTTCGCAAAGACTAGGCCGTTCATCACCCCCAGAAAGAGGACGAACCAGAAGAAGAACTGGGGTTGGCGCGTGCGTTCCAGCTTGAGGTGGGCTTCATGCGCGGGCATATAGTCGGTGGCGTAGAGGACGATCAGGCTGCCGACAACCGAAATCACAAGGCACATCACAATGGCCAGGGCGTCGATGTGAAAGACCGGTGACACGGCCACGTGCCCGCCGAGCACCCCGAACTGAACCACTGGAAGCAGCACCGCAAGCACCACAGCAAGGCCCAGGACCAGGCCGTTCCGGGACGTGACGCCGATGTACAGGAAATAGGCAAGGATTACGTAGTCAAGAACAGCAACGATGTTATCCCAGACTGCCGCCGGCGTTAAGGCGAACGGCCCCTCTGGCAAAACCCGCAGGGCGAGAGCCGCCGCCGCAACCATCAGCAGCACCATCGCCGGTAGTAGCAAGACCTTCTGCGCCGCAGCGTTTCGGAGCGCAAGACAACACACGGCCACTGCCACCGGCAGGAGAACGAGTAAGGAAACAAGCAGCTCACCAGACAACGCGTATACACCTCCTTCTCGGTCGGTAGACGTATACCTGATTAGCTCTTTCTACTGTCCAAAAGGTCAGCCAGACTGTCCATTTTTTTAGTGGTCTCCCCGTATTCATCCAGCATCTTCTGCACCTTGCTGAAGTAAGGCAGCCTGGGACGTAGGTAGCCAAAGAGGATGCGGCCGAAGATGTAACAGATCAGAAAAACGACAACGTAGTTAGCAGCGAGATTTGTGAAGGGAAAATACAGCTTGATGTCCATAAAACGCAACTGCATCCAGCTGAGAGCGAAGAAGATTGGCCAGAGAAAAGCAGCCGACAGGGCAACAGCGTTGAAGAAGACTCTCCCAAAGGCGTCGTTGGCCTCTTTATTCTGGGCCTTGTACTGCTGCTTCTCCCCCGCCCTTAACGCCGCCAGGGAGGCGTTGTTCATTTCCACCATTCTGGCGTTCAGACCCTGCAGATGTTTGAGGTTCAACCGGTAAGCGATGGACGCCGTAAATTCCCCGAGAACGACCGTCAGGAAGGCGAGGAGGAAGGTGCCCAGGAAGAAATCGGACACCGGATTCCCCGTGATCCGGTAGAGGACGATTAGTACTTGATCTAAGGCAGTCCAGAATTCCACGGTATCAAACCCTTTAATTTGGGGTGGCGGCCGGTCCAGGGAGGAAGCCCGAAACCGGCCGCCCCTCACGTTGCTTACATTTGGTTATTTACATTTGGTTGTCTACATCGGCACCCAGGCCTGGCCGAAGAAGCCCTTGCTGAAGTAACCGAGACCAACGTAGATAGCGAGGACCACAAACAGCCGCTTGAGCCAGATCTCCGGGATGTACTTCTGGGTGCGTGGCCCGACAATTGAGCCAATGAAGATCCCGATCAGTTCGATCCCGATCAGCGACCAGTAGACACCGGCTCCGGCCAGCTTAATGTAGGCCGTGATGCTGGCGCACATGCTGATGAAGACTGTTAGGGCCGAAGTGCCGGCCACGATAAACATCGGCAGGCCGACGATACTGGTCAGGAACGGGACGTACAGGAAACCGCCGCCGACACCGATGAAAGACGAGATGGCCGCGATGACGATACCGCCGAGGATGGGCCAGATCGGATTGAAGCCAAATTCAACTCCGCAGAAGGTAAACTCGACGCGGCTGACGCTGAACTTGGTAACCTTGACCCCTCTGTCTACGGTATCACCCTTCTCTTTAACGCTCTTTTCAAAGGCGTTCGCGGCATCCTTGGCAGCCTTCTTGCTGGCCTGACCATGGGGAGTGGTTTCATACAAGAGAACAGCGCCGACGAGGAATACGAACAGCCCGAACCAACCCTGGTACTGACTGAAGGTGATCTTGCCGCCGGTCAGCCAAGGGATCGCCACCGCGCCGACGATCGAGCCGAGACCGAGAGCGAGGCCCAGCGGCCAAACCAGACGGCCCATCCGGAAGTAATTGAGGCTCGAAACAAACGCGGAAAGACCCACCAGGAACTGGTTTGAAACACGAATCGAGTCCGTTAAGAGCTTGTTGACCGTAGGAGCCGTTTCCTTAAAGCTCTTCGCGTAAGGCCCCAGCCCAAACACCGTCATGTGGCCCACGCCGGCCATGATCCCGCCGAACGCGCCCACTGTGGAGAACACCCAGCCTACCCAGATCGCCCACAGGAAAGCCGCAATCAAGTTGACCTGAGGCGCCCCAGGAACCCCAAGGAATCCGCGCGGGGCATCCGGATTGATCTCACCCTGACCGGTACCTACCGGCGCTTCCGCAATGGCCTGGCCGAGTTTACCCGGAATCCCCAGGTCGCTCCCGACCACTTCGGGGTTCGCACCGACTCCGGCCGCGCCCAGGACCAGACACATCAGCATTAAGAGCAGCACGGAAACCGCAACCGTCTTTGTCAACCGTCCCTGCCTCATTTCACAACCCCCCTCATCTGTCAATTAGTCACTTAGGTATTATTCCGATCCAACCATTCTGTACCCGATAACCGCATCCCATTTTTATAGCGAACTTCACCTCCCGTATCCAAGCGTTACATCAGGAACACCCGGGCATCCCCGTGAAAGGGGCAGATCTCAGATCCAAGCGCTGGCTCCCCGCTCCAGATCATCAAGACGGGCGGTCGGCGGCTCGGCATCGACATAGCGTTTAGCCACTTCATAGGGGCGTGGATCGGCGTAGTCCACGTCCATGGCCCGCGCCCCCGAGTACAAAGCGGTCAAGGTGTTGTGGCAGAGTACACGATCCTTCGGGGCAAAAGTGGTCGTGGGTGGAAGGGTGTGGGTTTCAAAGGCCATGTCGTGGCCGAGGCAGATCCCTAGCTGGACGGAAAGGTCGACGCCCAGCTTGTTGTCGATCTTGGCCTGGCCCACTGGGTTACAGGCCGATTCAAAGGCCGCCTTGGGATTCATGTACGGCGTATTCTGCTGCTTCTTATCGATCCCGCTGGTCTTGCAGCAGACCGAATACACGATGAAATACTGTTTTAGGATCTCTGAGAGGATCCGGACCTCTTCAAACACCCCGTTGCAGAAGCCGAGACTGATGGACTTAAAGCCGGCGCGCTGACCAAAGACAATCAGCTCCTGCAGCCGGGTTCTTCTCAGCTGACCTTCCTTGGGCAAGCCTTTTCCCTGGAGGTACTTCTTGCGCTGGTAAGTGGTATAGACCACGGCCAGGGGGTTATGTCCGAGCACCCAGTCCTGCACCGCAAAGTTGGTCACCGGTACCTGGCTGTGCTTGTTGAAGAGGACGTCCTGCTCAATACACAGGCCCAGGGAGACGTGCATGGGTAGATTGTAGGCATTAAGGGCATCCACCATCTTCCGGTCGTCCCGGGAATAGAGATCAAATTTCCGGTCGTGGTCAATTGTAAAGTCACCGCCAGGGCCCCGGCACTGGTCGCAGCATACGGCCTTGACGTCAAAGTGGGGCGACAGGGCCTCAATCATCAGCTGCCCCTCTCGGTGGAGTCCGGCGCAGTACACCAGGCCCAGCTGTTTATGCCCCATCATCAGCCCGATAAAGATCAATTCCTGGAGGCGGGTCAGGTTGTTACCGTAGACGTGTTGGAGAAAAGCACTGAATGTAACGTAGGGTCGTACTCCTGGATCCTTGTACTCGGGTAACTCCAGCGTGCCTCCGTGACAGTCGCGTCCTTCCTTACTACATTCCATCTTTAAGGCACAGTACGCACATTTCATAACCGCAGGCAACTCCTTTCCCCGGCCACATTTGGTTAAATATTCTGTTAGGTTATTCACAAGCTGTCGGTTGGCCGACCTAAGAATGTATTCCCCCTTACGCAATAGTAGCCGAATTCTGAACATATGACAGCCTAATGTCTGACTATGTACCGGTAAAGTAGTGGGCACCAATTGTGTCATGTGAACGACAATTCGTGTGTCGCATCTGCGACCAAGAAGAGGAAATTAAAGGGGTTGACGGAGGGTGGAAGGAAACAAAAACCAGCCAAGACATAGAACACTCACCATCGCTACAGTGCTACACCCGGGCCGGAATCGCCTTCTGAATTGTTGCGTGCAAAGCAGGAAAACGATCACCAGCCGGAGTATAGCAAACATTGCGAAAGCAGTTCGCAATGTCTTAGGCCAAAGGGGGTTTAGCAATTGAAGTGTCCAACGTGCGGTTATCATGGAGTGGGCAACTTCTGTAGCGAATGTGGCACAAACCTTACCCATACTGAAAACCACAGGGTTTATACCAAGGAGGAAAGCGTCGAGCATTGGAACAGGAACGATACGCCTGACCAAAGCGAATCAAGGATCACCTATGCCGGGTTTGGGAACCGGTTTCTGGCCACCCTGCTGGACGGGATCCTGATCAGCCTCCCGGTCATAGCACTGGTTACCGCACTATTCGGTACGGGATGGCTGACTGAAGAGTCATGGTCTAACGCCGATGGGCTGAACGTTCTGCTTGCCGCCGGAGTTACGATCATGCTGTGGGTGCGCTGGGGTGGTCGGACACCCGGAAAGAAGCTGTTGGGGGTGAGAATCGTTCAGTATCCCGGACTTGAACCCATCACCTTTGGTACAGCCGTACTCAGGTACTTTGTGGGATACACCATAAGCGCCCTGATCCTCGGCCTAGGGTTTTTAATGGTCGCCTTTCGCAAAGACAAGAGGGGTTTACAGGACCTGATTGCCGGCACTTGCGTAATTCACGAGGGTTCAGATGTCAGCTAATCTATTTACGTATCTTGATGATTTGCGCTCCTTTGCGGCAATGTATTGACGCAGCTTCTCTTCAAATTGATTCATAACGCCATCCTTGAAACACTGTCATAGACACGAACGCATAACGTCTCTTACGTATCTGATCTTCAGTCGCCAAAGGTCGCTTTGATGATGTCCTGGCGGCTGATGATGCCGAGGAGCTTGTTTTCCGTGTCAACGACCGGTACCCGGTTGATGCGCCTTTCCACCATTTTGGTGGCCACCTGTTCAACTGATGCTTCAGGGCCTACCGTGTACAGCTTGGTAGACATCAGCTCGCCCACCTTCTGGGCTACGGCGCGCTTAATCTCTTCCATGAAACGCTGCGGTTTCTCCAGGTAGATAAGGCTGTCCAAGATGACCACGTGAAGCGGAGCCCTCACCTTCTTCTCGCGGATTACCAGGTCGCCCTCAGTGACGACCCCGACCAGCTTCCCGTCGTCATCCAGCACGGGCAGCCCGCTGATATGATGTTCCAGCAACAGCTTCGCCACTTTCTCTACGTCATCATCAGGATGCACCGAGATGACTTGAGTGGTCATCACGTCTCTGGCTAATTTATCGGCCATGTTCCCTCACGCTCCCCTATCTGAAATTTGTTCTCCATTTCCTTTGTTCTTCATTCTACCTCATTCATATCATTTGTGAACAAGCCCGTCTATAGACAGATAGAAATATCATACACTGCCCTCGATCTATAACCCGCTTAATGATTTGCTACGGAGCCGATCGGGTGACCGTGAGTAGTCTCGACAGGTGTAACGCGTTTCAAAACGAACGGCCGATAATCAACCCTAAACGGTTTTCCTGGCTATAGTGAAGGGCGTTCACCGGAGGCCTTTACAATACACATGCCGTTGGCCCACCAAAAACGGTATTTCGGCGCTAATCACTTCCTACGCCGGGGCCTGATCGGGTATCGTTATGCAAATAGAAGCGGAGGTGAAGGTGTTGGAAAAGGTGTTAGTTGCCATGGACGGTTACGAGGCCTCGCTGGGTGCTATCAAGAAGGCGGTCGAGATTGCGGGCAGATACGGCGCCGAGGTAGTCGCGGTTCAGGTGGAGGAGGACGTACCTTTGCTTCCCATGGAGAAGGAAACGGAATCGGTAAACCGGATCCGGGAACAGCAGATGCCGTTCTTCTCTGCGCCCCTTGAACTGGCTACGGCCTATGGACAGAAACACGGTGTCAGTGTGCGCCAGGTAAAGGCCAGGGGGATTATCACCGCGGTAATCCTCAAGATCGCGCAGGACCTGGGGGTCGACATGATCATCATCGGTGATTCCGGTCGGCAGGGCTTGCAGAAACTGCATTTCGGCAGCGTCTCGGAGAGTGTCGTCAGGTCTTCGGCAATTCCGGTCCTGGTTGTGAAGAAGGGGAGCCTGGATCTTAGCGATCTTGCACCCCTGATGACGGAGATAGCCGGCCGCACCGTCCCTGGTTCCCCCAGTCAACCGGAGGCGGCCCCCGGGATTTTCGAAACCGATGCTTTCCGTAAGCGCATGCGCTTTTCATTCGGTCTTTTGGGTCTGTATTCGCTGATCTATTTCCTGGCCGCCCTGTTTACGTCCGCCCAGTTCAAAGAACTGGCTCAGGTGGAGATCCTTGGCTTACCTTTCGGGGTCTGGCTGGGCCTGTCCGTCTTTGCCGGGGGTCTGGGAATAACGCGAGTCTATCTTGTTAAGGAAGGGAGCTAAAAGCGATGGAAAACCCTATTGCCTTCACCGTTGTAGTTTTGAGTATGTTCCTGGCCTTTTTCGTCAGCTGGTACAGCAGGCGATGGACTAGAACAACGGCTGAGTTCTACGTGGCGGGCGGCAAAATCCCCTGGCGGATCAACGCTATGGCAATGCTCGGCGACTACTGCAGCGCAGCCAGTTTCCTCGGGGTTGCCGGAGCCATCGCCCTGGGCGGAATCGATAGCTGGTGGCTAGCAGTCGGTTTCTTCGCGGCCTGGATCGTGGTCTTGCTTGTACTGGCCGGACCACTGAAGAACGCCGGTAAATTCACGGTGGGCGATCTGCTGTCGGCCCGTTTTGACGGGAAGACGGTCCGGATCCTGGCCATGCTGGCAACCGTGATCCTCTGCACCCTGTACCTTGTCCCACAGATGGTCGGGGCCGGGCATCTATTCCAGCTGTTGCTCGGTTGGGACTACATAACCACCGTCCTGGTTACCGGTTCACTAATGGGCGCATACGTGGTCCTGGGCGGGATGAGAGGCACAACGTACAACCAGGCCATCCAGGGCGTGATGCTGATGGGGGCGATGCTGCTCGTCTTAGTACTGGTCACCGCCCTCCATTTCGGGGGTAATCCGATCAAGATTCTGGCGGCCGCCAGGGAAGCCGTTCCCCCTTCGGTTGCAGTAGGGGCGGCATCCCAGGTACTCCAGGCTTCTCCGCCGGAAGCGGGCCCGGCCAGCGCCAGTGGAGCAATCGCGGCGGTAAAACAGCTGATGCCCGAGGCTCCGTCCGCCATCACCCCCGGAGTCGGCCTAAAGGATGTCTGGAACCAGATGAGCCTTGTGCTTGGGCTGTTCTTTGGCGTCGTCGGGCTACCGCACATCCTGATCCGGTTTTACACGGTGCGGGACGCCAGGGCCGCGAGGAAGAGCGCTGAAGCAACCATCATCGGGCTGGCCGTATTCTACATTGCCGTGATGCTTGTCGGTTTAGGCGGTATGCTGGTACTGTACCCGACACTGCTGGAGATGCTCGCGGCAGGAAAGACCGGCGCGGCAACCAACCTTACTGTGCCGTTGCTTGGCAGCTTGATGGGCGGGCAGGTGCTCCTGGGAGTGATCGTTGCCGGCGCCCTGGCGGCGATGCTGAGCACGAGCGCAGGCCTTCTGATCTCGGCCACAACCAGCCTGGCCCATGACTTGTACGCAGGCGTGGTCAAGCCGTCGAGCACGGACCGGGAGCGACTCATCTTCGCCAAAACCTGTGCGGGAATCCTCGCCGTGATTGCCATAATCCTGGCCGTCTACCTGAAAAACCAGAATGTGGCGGTTCTTGTGGGTATGGCTTTCGGCATAGCTGCCAGCACCTTTGCACCTGCACTGACCGCGGCCGTCTGGTGGAAGAGGCTGACCAGGGAAGGCCTGATAGCCGGGCTGAGCGTCGGACTGGTGGTTTCTCTTCTCTATACTTTTGCTAAATACGCGGGCATGGCATCCGTCCTGGGGCTCCCGGTGCTCATCAACCCGGCTCTCTACAGCCTGCCGGCCGCCACCGGGGCCATGATTCTGGCCAGCTATCTGACCAGCGACAGGGGCAAAGTAGCCGAGTTTATGGCTACCGCACACAGCCGGTGATTGCAGCGGAAACCCTTACTTTAGGCTAACAACTACTGCTACCTTCGTCGTTCGGGACTTAACCCTATACAGCAGCCCATGCCGGACACACCTAGAAAAAACGTCCTGCCCTAGCTAGGCAGGACGTTTTTCGTTTAGAGGGTTCCGTTTTGTCTACATGCCTGACCCGTCCGTTTTACCAAATCACCACCGATCTGTACTCTCATGTAAGCGAAAAACTAAAGCGCCGGCCCACCAAGAAACTGGACAAGGTATTAGGCTCGGGTACACAACGGGCACCAAAAAAGGACTCAGGCGCTACACCCGAATCCTCAATCCGTTGATATTACTGGTGGGCGGGAGAGGAATTGAACCTCCGACCTTCTGCGTGTCAAGCAGACGTTCTCCCACTGAACTACCCGCCCAATGCATTCTCCATTATGAAGGATTGGTCACAATTTGTCAAGTGCAACTCCGCCGGTCTAAGGGTTTCAGCAGTAGATCAGGCATGGGAAGTGTTACAAAGATGCCTATCCGGTCTGAGAGAATGTCACCTTCAGGGAAGCAGATGGCAATACCAAGGCTTGTGTTCCACCGTTTGCCCTGCTACCAGCGAAGTTGAGCCCAGGCGTAAGCCGTCCAGGATGAAGTCCATCCGCCCGACGGCCCGGCCTTCTCCGACAGGCGCTTCTACGGTCCGGTCAAGCCATATGCGCGTCCGCAGGTTTTGCTCCCGGCCCTCCGGGATATACAACACCACGGTTTCTCCGACCACCGCTGCAACTTCGGGTTGCCAGCCGCCCTTTACTTCCACCCTGCCGATTTCCTGCTTTCGCACCGCCGCGGTGACGGCCGGGACTTCCTCAAACCCGTAGGTGAGGAGCTTCTTGGCGTCCTGGTAGCGGGCGTCGCTGCGGAGGACCACCGCGACCAGTTGGCGCCCATCCCGCGTCGCCGAAGCGATCAGGCAGTGCCCTGCAGCCGAGGTGGTTCCAGTTTTTACCCCGTCGATACCGACATAATTCCCGCGCAACAGCCGATTGGTGTTGTTGATGGTGACCTCCCGTTCGGAGTTGTACCAGCGGATGGTGGTCTTCTTGGTGCTGACGATTTTGGCAAAGGTCGAGTTGTGCAGGGCGTAGCGGGTGATCAGGGCAAGGTCGTAGGCCGTAGTCTTGTGGTTCGGGGCCGTAAACCCGTGGGTGTTTTCGAAACGAGTGTCGCACGCGCCAAGCAGCTTTGCTTTGATGTTCATCCACTGCACGAAACGGCCGTAGTCACCCCCGCCCACGTGCTCGGCAATGGCGATGGTGGTATCGTTTGCGGACATTATGAGGGCGGCCCGCAGCAAATTCTCCAGGGTGATCTGCTCGTCCTTGCGAATGTCGATAATGCTTCCCCGGGCAAAATAGGCGGCCCGCTTGCTGATCGTCACCACATCATCCAGGTTCCCCGCCTCCAGGGCGACGATGGCGGTCATAATCTTGGTCAGGCTAGCGGGATCCTTGTGGTTGCGCTCTTTCTTGGCAAACAGCACCTGACCGGTCTCTACATCCATCAGGATAGCGGCGCCCGCGGTAACGCGTGGCGGTTCAGCATATGAAGGAATCGGGAATATGAGGCCGGCGATGATGATTAGCAGGATCATTTTGAAGTGCTTCATTCTTCTCTCTCCCTCCCGTACTATTGTCCCGGAGGTCTGTCCGATTTATGCCGTACCCGCAATTTTCTACGATAGCCTGGACATATTCTAGGTTCCGCCTCATATTATTAAAAGAAATCGTACCAGAAAGTGGTGTGGAGTATGCGGATTTATTATTTAGATCTTTACCGGTTGCGTAAAGGCGCAGTGTTGTTGGCGATGCTGGTCCTGGCCCTGTTTATCCTGACCGTTATGTTCGGCCGGGAGCAGGTGCCCACTACGGCGGGAACCCATTCCAACATCGTGTATCAGGTCAAGACGGATGAGCAGGTGGTGGCTCTGACCTTCGACATCAGCTGGGGAGAGAAAATACCCGTAGCTGTGGCGGATATCCTCAAGGAGGAGGGCATCGAGTCGACCTTCTTCCTCTCGGGACCGTGGATCGCCAAGTACCCTGACATGGGTAAGCGCCTGGCCGGAGACGGGCACGAAATCGCCAGTCACGGCTGGCGGCACAAGAACTATTCCGAGTTCACGGACGAAGTGATCAAAGAGGAGATCGGCAAAGCCCACAATGCGATCAAGGAAGTCACGGGCAAAGCCCCGAAATTGATCCGCACCCCGAACGGGGATTGGAATGACCGGGTGGTAAAAGCGATCGCCAGTACTGGCTACCGCGCCATCCAGTGGAGCGTTGATTCCCTCGACTGGCAGGATCCCGGTGTGGACGCCATCGCCAACCGCGTCCTGGAACGGGTCCACCCCGGCGCAATCATCCTGATGCACGCGAGCGACAGCGCCGAACAGACGCCCGAGGCGCTTCCGCGGGTGCTGGCCGGGCTCAAGGAAAAGGGCTACAAGTTGGTGACGGTTTCAGAATTACTGGAGCACGGACGCGGCGTGGCCGAGTAATGACACCAGGAAGCGAAAACCCCGTACGATCAGCGGGGTTTTGTTTTGGGATTAGTGAGGTGTTGGCTTCCTACCCCAGGTAGGCCTCCCGGACCATAGGATTGGCCAGGAGCTGCTGGCCCATACCGGTGAGCACCACCGAGCCCGTCTGGATCACGTAGCCGCGGTCGGCGATGTTCAGGGCCTTGTGCGCGTTCTGTTCCACCAGAAGGATGGTCATCTTCTGCTCATTCAGTTCGGCAATGACCCGGAAGATGTGGTCGACCAGCAACGGGGCTAGGCCCATGGACGGCTCGTCCAAAATTAAGATTTCGGGCTCACTCATCATCGCCCGCCCGATAGCGAGCATTTGCTGTTCCCCACCGCTTAGCGTGCCACCCTGCTGGCGCCGGCGCTCCTCCAGGCGGGGGAACAGCTCAAACACCCGGGCCATGTTGTGCTTGATCCGTGCCCGGTCCTTACACCGGAAGGCACCCATCTCCAGGTTCTCCTTCACCGTCAACAAGGGGAATATCTTACGCCCCTCGGGCACGTGAGCCACCCCAAGCGCCGCCACCTCGTGCGGCGGTAGTTGACTGATCTGCCTATCCTGAAAACGGACCTCCCCGTTCCTCGGTTTGAGAAGTCCGGAGATGGTGTTGAGAGTGGTCGTCTTCCCTGCCCCATTGCTGCCGATCAGGGTCACAATTTCCCCCGCCTCGACATCCAGGGAGACGCCTTTTAAGGCGTGGATCTTACCATAAAAGGTATCTACTCCGTCCAAAGCCAATACCGGCAAACTGCTGCACCTCCCTACACGGCCTCTTCGCCCAGGTAGGCCTTGATGACGTCCACGTTGCTGCGGATCTCATCGGGCGTCCCTTCGGCCAGCTTGACCCCGTAATTGATCACGGTGATCCGGTCGGAAAGGCCCATCACCACTTTCATGTCGTGCTCGATAAGCAGGATGGTAATCTGGCGTTCGTCCCTCAGCCTGAGGATCAGCTTCTTCATATCGTCGGACTCCTTCGGGTTCATCCCAGCCGTTGGCTCGTCCAAAAGAAGGAGCTTCGGCTTCAAAGCCAGAGCCCTGGCGATCTCCAATCGACGCTGGTCACCGTACGGGAGGTTTCTTGCCAACTCGGTCTCCTTACCACCTAACCCCACATATTCGAGGATGTCCAAGGCCTCGTCCAAGGCCCTTTCTTCCTCCTGGCGTACGTGCCGGGTATTGAAGATAATCCCCGTAAAACCGGACCTGAGGTGCAGGTGCATCCCCACCAGAATGTTTTCAGCGACCATCAGACCGGGGAACAGGCGGATGTTCTGGAACGTCCGGGCGATACCACAGGCCGCGGACTTCTCCGGCAAGGCCTTGGTGACGTCCCGCCCGTCAAAGACAATGCTCCCTTCGTCCGGGGTATAATAGCCGCTGAGTAGGTTGAAAAACGTCGTCTTTCCCGCCCCGTTCGGACCGATCATGCTGACGATCTGCCCGGCCTCAATTTCAAAGTCAACCTCTTGGACGGCTATCAGCCCGCCGAATCGCTTAGTTACCTTAGTGGCTTTAAGCAGGGTCAACGTCTTCACCTCCCTCGCGCTTCGCTCTCCAGTCACGCACCCGCTCCCGCAGGCGGACCAGCTGCCGCTTGGCGGGGATAATGCCCTGCGGGCGGAAGATACACATGGCAATCAGGATAAGCCCGAAGATCATCCGCTCGTATTTGGCGGGGTCAAGCTGTGAGGGAATGCTGAGGACGCCGGCCGCCGAGAGTTGCCCCAGGTATTCGGAAAGCTCCTTCAATATCTGCAACTGGAGCACCAACACCGCCACGGCGCCGATCACCGCACCGGCCACGCTCCCCATTCCGCCCAGAATCACCATGGCCAGGATGCCGATGGACTCCATAAAGGAGAAGCTGGACGGGTCGATAAAGGTCTGTTTGGCGGCAAAGACCACACCCATTACCCCGGCAAAGGAGGCCCCGCTGGCAAAGGCCAGCAGTTTCATCTTTAACAGGTTAATGCCCATGCTCCGGGCCGCCAGCTCGTCTTCCCGGATGGCCGCCCAGGCGCGTCCGATTCGGGACGCGTTCAACCGCTTGGCCACCACGATGATCAGAATAATGATAGACAGCACAATGAAGTAGTAGTGGATGGGTTCACTGAGGTCCATTCCGAACAAGGCCGGTGGCTGGATCGGGGTAAGCCCCTTGGGCCCGTTCGTGATGTTGATGGGCTTGTCCAGGTTGTTTAGGACGATGCGGATGATCTCCCCAAACCCCAGGGTCACGATGGCCAGGTAGTCACCGCGCAGGCGGAGCACCGGAAACCCGAGCAGCACTCCGGTTATGGCCCCGACAACCAGTCCAACCAGGAGAAACAACCAGAACCAGTTACCGGAAACCGGGAAGGTGGCCCAGGCCGCAGGGATGAAATTGCTCGCCTGAGATGTTGCAAATATGGCGTAAGCGTAGGCTCCGGCCGCGTAGAAGGCCACGTACCCAAGATCAAGAAGGCCTGCAAAACCAACCACGATGTTGAGGCCCACGGCCAAGGCCACGTAAATCCCGACCTGGATAATGACATCCATGTAGTAGCCGTTCTCCGACCCCACGCTGGGCATTATGATGCCCAGCGAGATAACGGCACCCACCAGCTTCAAGGGCACCGGGATGGACATCTTATAGAGCACCAGGAGGGACACCAGGAACGTAAAGAAGGCAGCCGGCGACTGCGGGAACACCACAAAAACCGGGCCCGCCGTAATCACCAGGGTACAGGCAAGGAAGAACGGGATCTTGCTTTCGGTAAGTTGTGTTGGTATTACTACTTTGCGCACCTAGATCTTCTCCCTTTCGGGTTCCCCGAGCAGACCGCTGGGCTTAAAAATTAGTACGGCGATGAGAATGGCGAAGGCAAACACGTCCTTATACTCTGCACCCATGGCCCCATTGGTTGCGACACCAAGGAACGCCGCGCCAAAAGACTCCAGAAGACCCAGGAGGATCCCGCCGAGCATGGCCCCGGGAATGTTGCCGATCCCACCCAGGACCGCAGCGGTGAAGGCCTTGATCCCCAGGAGAAACCCCACGTAGGGGTGGATCAGCGAGTACTGCGCGGCAAACAGGGTCCCGGCAGCGCCGCCCAGGCCTGCTCCGATAAGGAAAGTCAGCGAAATGACGCGGTTGACGTTGATGCTCATCAGGGAGGCGGTAGCCTGGTCCTGCGACACCGCACGCATGGCCTTGCCCCACTTACTCCGTGACACGAAGAGGTGCAGGAAGACCATCATGGTGACCGCGGCCATAATCACCACCAGCGACTTTACCGGGAGAGAAAGCGTCGGCGTAATCGTGATCTTATTGGTAAACAGAGTCGGGGCGGTCAGGTAAAAGGCGTTTTTCCACAGACCTTCGATCAGGCGAACCGCGTCTTGCAGAAAGAAAGAGACACCGATGGCGGAAATCAAAGGCACCAACCGGGGGGCCTGCCGGAGGGGGCGGTAGGCGATCCGTTCAATGAACACTCCCAGGGTGCCGCTCAGGATCATGGCTATCAGCATGGCACAGATCAGGGCCACTGCCGGGGGCAGAGTGGCCAGATACCCCATGGCATGCAAGAAAAGCAACACCTCTGTCCCGGCAAAGGCGCCGACCATGAAGACCTCGCTGTGGGCAAAGTTGATTAGCTTAAGAACGCCATAAACCATTGTGTACCCGAGGGCCACAATGGCATACACGAAACCCAGGGTGAGACCGTCGAGTAATATCTGGGGCATCACTGGTATTAGTTGTTCCATTTACTGCCGCTTCAGACCTCCCCTGCAAGAAGAGTAGTGGTGATGAAGGGGAGGGACGAAGGCCGGCTTGGTCCGTTGGAAGCCGGCCTTCTCTTATCCCTACCAGCTTACTTCAGGTAATCACCGGCCACGATTTCCTTGACGATCGGGGCTGGGAACTTCATTTCGGTAAATTCGTAGATAAACACCTTGGCGTCCTTGTTGTCTCCACGGACGTTGAAGGTAACGTCCGTGGCTACACCCTTGAAGTCCTGGATAGCCCGGGCGACCTCGGTAACCTGTAGCCGTGAGGGCTTCTCGCCTCCGTTAGCGGCGATTGCCTGCTTAATTGCCTCCAAGGCTACATTCGTCGCGTCGTAACCGTAGGCGGCGAAGCTTCCCGGTGCCTGGCCGAATTTGGCCTGATAACGGTCAGCCCAGGCCCTGCCGACTTCGGTCAGGGTCACGTCCCCGGCGACGGAGGTGCAATAGACACCGATCGCGGCTTCACCGGCGATCTCGATGACTTTCGGGTCGTACATACCGTCCGGACCGATGAACTTGGCGGCAATGTCTTTTTCCTTCATCTGCTTGGCCAGCAGTGAACCCTCGGGATACATCCCGCCAAAGTAAACCACGTCGGGCTTGGCCGCCGCTACGGCGTTCAGCACGGCGCTAAAATCACTCTCACCGGCGGTGATGCCCTCATAGCCTACCACCTGAACACCGTTTGCCTCGACCTGCTTCTTAAACTCGTCTGCCACGCCCTGACCATAAGTGGTCTTATCGTGGATCACGAAGACCTTTTTGGCACCCAGGTCGTTCGTAGCAAAGTCGGCCCCCGCCGGACCCTGCGCGTCGTCACGGGCTACAATCCGGTTCACAATAGGCAGCTCACGGTCAGTGATTGCCGTCGCCGTATTGGCCGGCGAAACCTGGCACAGATTGTCCTTTACGTAAACCTCAGAAGCCGGAATCGCCACCCCGGAGTTTAGGTGACCGACCACGACCAGGACGTTCTTATCGGCGATCAGTTTCTGTGCCACCGTCACCCCCACCTTCGGGTCGGCCTGGTCGTCCTGCGGTGAAAGCTCCAGCTTGAACCCCAACGCTTCAAATTCCGCCTTCTGTTCTTCCAACGCCATCTGGGCACCCAGCTTGATCGGTTCGCCCATACCGGCCTGCGGTCCCGATAGCGGAGAGACACTGGCTACCTTGATCACTTCCAGGGCCTGTCCACCGTCATTCGGTTCCGTGGCGCCGCCGCCGCATCCTACCGCGAGCAACGTCACCAGAGCCACCACCAACAATAGCGCCATCAGTCCACCCTTACCTCGCACTCCCAACAACCTCCTACTTTTAATTTTCGAAAGAAAGCTCTACCAAAGGGGAGCTTCTCGTCCCGAGGTGTTCCTAAATTGGGTAACCAGTCAGTTGGTATACAAAAAGCCCTTTGGGTAAAAAATCTCCCAAAAAGCTTCGTTACTCGGTAAGACACTGTCACTAAGGCACCATTGCCTACTACAAATATGAAATACTATTGGTATATTCGTTGAGTGATGATTAATTATATCGACCAACCAACATATCGTCAATATAGTTTTGATATCACGGGGTTTTGTAAATAGGATAATAACTAGACAGACCTTTGATCCCGTAGGACTAAAGGTCTGTCTTTAGCAGTATTTCCACCTTGTGTGCACGGATGCCCAGGCCAATTCTACCGTATGGTCGGTGTCATCCTCTTGTTAAGCTCACGGAGCTCATCAGCAAAGGCGTCGACCGGTCTTCCCTGTTTGATGCCCCTGGCAATTTCCTCCAGCCTGGTGATGAGATTGGGGTCGGTGGTTACGAGCACCCGGGCGATACGGTTGTCCGCGTTCTTCACCTTGGTTGCAACGTTCCGCTTCACTTCCTCGGTCTGACGGTTCTCCATGCCTCTTTCCACATTGATACCCACGTAGGCGGTGCTTCCGGCCAAGACCACAGTGGCACTCCGGACGCCCTGAACGCTTTCGGCCACATTGACCATCTTCTGCGCCAACCCTGTGGCCTCACGCGGATCGGTCGGCAATGCCGCACGGGCCCCCGGCGGCGTACCTGGTGTCTGTTCCGGTGGAGCCGGACGGCGTGCAACGCTGCAGCCGGCGAGCGTGGTGAAGACAAACACGGCTAGAATGGCGGCAACCCAGTAGATTGTACGGTTGCGTTTCATATTCTCCCCCCTTTATCAAGTTCTGGCTCTATTATTTGCTGTGTTTACCGCTATCTACCCGCGGTAATACTAGGAAGCCTTGGCATTGGCAGCGGTGGACGGGGCACTTTCCGACAGGCCGGTACGCCGGTCCTTCACCTTTTTGAAGTACCGGTTTACGGCCTCGGCAAACGCTTCCGCAAGTTTCTCCTGGTAGGTAGACTCAAGCAGTAGTTTTCCTTCGCGGTCATTGGTGATGTAGCCCATCTCGACCAGCACGGCGGGCATTGTGGTACTGCGCAAAACGTAGTAGTTGGACGCCTTTAGCTTGCACTCAACCGTTTCCGGCAGACCGTTGAGAACCCCCTGGAACTCCTCAGCCAGTTCCCGTCCATCCTGCGACAGACGGTGGTAGAAGATCTCGGCGCCGGTGCAGGTACGGTCATGAAAGCTGTTCGCGTGAATACTTATGAAGATGTCCGCGGCGTTCCCATTAGCCAGCTCGATCCTCTCCTCGAGGCTGATCTGGCGCTTCACAAAGCCACCGCTGGGGGCGTGGCAAAAGACATCGTCCTGATCTCTCGTTAGTAGGACCTTGTATCCCCTGGCCTCCAACTTGTGCTGGACCCTGCGCGCGACCTCCAGGTTTATGGTCTTTTCCAGGATCCCGTTTAGCTGGTCAACCGCGCCCGGATCATCCCCCCCGTGTCCCGGATCAAGAACCACAATCGGACTGGTACCGGCCCAGGCGGCAACCGGACAGAGCAACAGAATCACACCGATTAACACAGTCAGGATTCCACACCGTATCGTTTCTACCACCAACGACTAAACAACCTCCATTGCTTGAATCGTTCATCCTGTATTCTAAAACCATCATCAAGGGTTTAGACTGGTAAAACCTGCCGGGCCCACAGACAAAAACCCTCCCGCTGCTTGCGACGAGGGTTTGAAGACCCGAGACCCAATTGTGGAGCCCTTGCTGGTCTAATGCTGATCGGTAACAACCTCAGGAACGGGAACCGGTCGCCCGAGGTAGTAACCCTGGCCCGCATTGACCTCCAGTTCCCGTAAGACATCCAGAATCGCGCTGTTTTCAACGAACTCGGCGACGGTCTTTTTGCCCAGGGTATGAGCGACGGTGTTCATGGCTTGGACCAGGGCCCGGTGGGTAGTATTCACATCCAGGTTTCTTACATAGGAGCCGTCGATCTTGACAAAGTCTACCGGGAGCAGCTGAAGGTAGGAGAAGGATGAGAAACCAATCCCAAAGTCGTCGAGGGCAAAGGAACACCCCAGGGTTTTGAGGCGCCCGATCCAGCGCTCCGCGAGCATCATCCCCTTGACCGCCGCTGTCTCGGTGATCTCAAAGCCGAGCCGGGAGGGATGGACACCGCTCTGGCTAATTGCCTCAACAATGAATTCCAGCAGTTTTTCGTCGCCCAGGCTAACGCCGGAAAGGTTCATAAAGAGTATCAGTCCAGGGCGCGCATTCAGTTCCTTAAGGACCGCCTGCAGTACCCAGCGGTCGATCTGTGACATCAGGCCAAAACGCTCTGCAACGGGGATGAACCGTCCTGGTAAAATCAGTTCACCATCCTCGGCCCGGAGCCGGATCAAGGCCTCGTAATGGGATACCTTTCTGTCAATAATCCGGACTACCGGCTGGTAGTGGAGGACAAACCGATCCTCACTGAGCGCCCGTTTGACGAGCGCCACCAGCTGGTGGGCCTCCGAAAGGCGGCCGGTGATCTCCTCGTCCGGCTCCACAAAGGCGACCCGGTTCCGGCCCCTTTCCTTGGCGTGGGAGACCGCGGTATCGGCATAGGAGAAAAGTTTCTGAAACTCCAGGGAACCGTCAACCATGACCACACCCACACTGACACTCAGGTAAAAGCATGTCCGGTGCGTAACCAGGCACAACTCCCTTTGTTCGACCGCCCGGCGCAGTTTCTCGGCCACCACTTCGGCCTGCCTGGCATTGACCCCTTCGAGCAATACGCCAAACTCGTCACCGCCGAGCCGGGCGAGGACGTCTTCTTCACGCAGGTTGCTCTGGAGAATCTTGGCCAGATTGACCAGTACCTCGTCCCCGGCGGCGTGTCCCAGGGCATCGTTCACCAGCTGAAAGTTGTCGAGGTCGATACAAAGCAGGGCGGCACTCGTGTCTCCCCGCTTAGTCTTGGCAACCACGCGCTTTAGGTTCTCCTCCAGGAAATAGCGATTTGGCACGTTGGTCAACGGATCGTGGTTAGCCAGGTACTTCAATCGCGCCTCCATCCGCTTGCGATCGCTGACGTCGCGCATGGTTTCAATCGCCCCGACCAGTTTCCCCTCACTGTCGTAGAGCGGAGATACCGATAACCACAAGAAGGCACCCTGGCCCCCGTAAACCGAAGGGACAAAGACCTCCGCACACAACACATTCCCGTCTCTTTCCACCGAACCGTATTGCAGCGCGATCTCCGAGTTTTCTACAAACAGAAGGTCCACCAGAATGGGTCTTGGTCTTCCGTAAAAGGGTACGGCATAAGCATAATCGCCCTTTCCCAGGATCTCTTCCTTGGGAACCCCCGTCATTTTCTCAATGGCGCGGTTCCAGGCGACAACCCTCTTTCCCACGTCGATGACAAAGGTGGGATCGGGGAGAAACTCGATGATGTCCAGGAGCTGCTGGTGGGCCACGCTTAACGCGTGTCGGCTTTCGCACAGCTCTTCATACTGCTGCCTGATTTCCTCCTCGGTGGCAATCAGCTGTTCATGGGCGGCCATCAATTCCTCATTGACGGCGGCCAGTTCCTCGTTGGCGGCTGCCTGTTCCGCTTCGGTACGTTTGCGGTCAGTGATGTCAATGATGTAGCCGTGGTAATGATTGACGGCGTTGTCCGTTCCGCGTCGTAACCAGGTCCGCTCACTAACCCAACGCACATCTTTTGTAGCGGTAAGAATACGATACTCCTGGGCAAATTCGGTCAGTCCTTCCCGGGAGTATCGGTGGACATCGGCAGTAACCCGTTCCAGGTCTTCGGGGTGAATGATGTCGGTAAAAAGAACGCGGTGTGAGAGGAAATCCTCCCGTTGGTATCCGAACTGCAAAACGTTCGCTGATACGAAATCAACGGGCCAACCCTCTAGCGCCCGTCGTAAGAAGACGACTACGGGACCTCTATTGATAATGGACTCCAGTTCGCCGGCATCAAGGACGAAGTACAGTTCACGGTCCAACTGTTCTCTGGTTTTGCCTGCCCCAGTGATCACCGTTCACCCCTGTTTCATGCGGTTTTGCAGCAACTAGTTAAAATAGATTATTACTACAATTGAGTGGTCAATGAAACTGTTTCGCCACCAGGAACGATATTCCTGCAAATCGCTATATTGAATTATTGATTATTCAACACCTTACAAAGGTTATGCCGCTCTTACCGTAAACGTTGCCTGGTGCGGAACCCGAAATACAGGACCGTTATGGCCAGAACTCCCACCACCAGAAGATCAAGCCGGTGAAAGAGGGGTTTTAGGCTTTGCCAGTTTTCACCGAGCTGATATCCCACATAAGTAAGGGCAATGCTCCATGGCAGCGAACCCAAAAAGGTGTAAATAACAAAACGCCGAAAATGCATTCGCGAGATACCGGCGGGCAACGAGATAAAGGTACGGACCACGGGCATCATCCTCGTAAAGAACACGGTCGCCTCACCGTAACGGGCAAACCATTGGTCGGCTATATTAAGCTTTTGCGCAGACACCCCAGCGTACCGGCCATACCGTAACACCAGGGGTCGGCCACCCCACGCACCCAGCGCATAAGAGAATACCGACCCCAGCGTGCCCCCCACCGTTCCCGCCAGTACCACGCCCCAGAAACAAAGCTCGTCGGTACTCACCAGGTAACCGCCGAAAGGAAGGATGATTTCACTGGGCAGTGGAACGTTGGCGCTCTCAATGGCCATTCCCAGGCCGATGCCCCAGTAGCCAAGCGCAACAATGTAGGCCACCACGATATCAATGACCTGGTCCAACAGCGTCATCATTCTCTGTACCCCCCCTTCTAAGTCTTATGGCAGCTGTACTGAAAAATGACGTTTCCCGCCACGAAAAACCCTCGGGGTCTCCTGCTCTGCATGCCCCAGAGACCTCGGCAATGCTTTCCTCTCTGCGGATTTCTATGCATTAACGGTCCGATTGTCCCGTACCGGGGGCCGGGTCGGCAGGTATTGGGGCAGGCGCCGGTGAAATAATAGCCGGTGAAAGAAGGTGTCGGCATTATGGCCAAAATGATGGTTGTTGACGGTAATAGCCTGGTGCACCGGGCTTTTCACGCCATTCAATCGTTGTCCACCACCGGCGGTCTGCCTACCAATGCGGTGTACGGTTTTACGAGCATGCTGTTCAAGGCCCTGGTCGACCAGAAGCCGGACATCATCATCGTGGCCTTTGACAAGGGCCGGATTACTTTTCGCCACGATTCATTTAGTCAATACAAAGCCAACCGCCCGGAAATGGCTGAAGAACTGCGCCCACAGTTCCCCCTGGTCAAGGAGGTGCTCCAGGCGCTCCGCATCTCCATCCTGGAGCTCGAAAACTACGAAGCGGACGACATCATCGGCACCCTGGTGAGTATGGCCGAACAGGCCGGACACCGGTCGCTGATCGTGTCCGGGGACCAGGATGTATTGCAGTTGGTATCTCCTCGTACGTCCGTATTGATCACGCGCAAAGGGATCAGCCAGCTGGAGGTATTCGATGAACAGCGGGTAACCGATAAGTTTGGACTGGAACCGGCCCGCCTGATCGATATGAAGGGTCTGGTCGGTGATCCTTCCGACAACATCCCGGGGGTCCCGGGAATCGGGGTGAAGACGGCCGCCAAGCTCCTGGGCACCTACGGGACCGTCGAGCACCTTCTGGAATGCACCGACGAGCTGCCGCTGAGGCTGAAGGGTCAGTTGGAGACCTACCGGGACCAGGCCCTGCTTTCGAAGCAGCTGGCAACCATCGAGCGGGCTGTCCCCGGACTGAGCACGGAGGTGCTCGAACCGTGGGCCGGACCGGATCGTAACCGCCTGGTGGAGGTATTCCGAAAGATTGAGTTCCGGAGTCTTCTAAATACTGCACTTTCGGTGTTCCCCGAAGAGCAGGCGCCCACTCCCGAGAGTGAGATGACAACAGTGAAACCACTGGTGCTCCAAACCCAGGCCCAGTATCAGGGTCTTGTATCGGAGGCCCGTCAGGCCGACACCGTGGCTGTGGCCTGCCTGGGCGACCGTCGCCGCGGTCCGATCACGACAGCCCTGACCGTTGATGACCGCACCTACCTCCTGCACCCGGCCCAGGAGGAACCGACCGCATCGATTCTAAGGGAACTACTCTCCGACCAGGAAGTCCCGAAAGCGGTCCACAATGCTAAGGAGCTGATGTGGATCTTCAACAACCGTGTTCCCTTCAACGGACTGGTTTTTGACACAATGATCGCCGCCTACCTCACCAACCCGACAGCAGCCAGCCAGGAGCTGAAGGATGTGGCACTAGACCGGCTGGGTGTGGTGTTGCCTGAGGATGAACGAGAGGCACTGGTCGCCGGTTCCCAGTGCACCGCCCAGCTGGTTCCGGTACTGAGGGCCGCGTTGGTCGAGCAGAAACAGGAATCGCTCTTTTACGATGTGGAGCTCCCACTGGTTGAGGTCCTGACCGCGATGGAGATGGCCGGGATTACGGTAGACCGTGATCAACTCGCGAAGATGTCCGCGGAATTCGGGGACCGGATTGTCCAATTGGCTGAGGAAATCTACGCTCTGGCGGGCGAGACCTTCAATATCAACTCCCCCCGCCAGCTGGGCTACATCCTTTTCGAGAAGCTAGGCCTGCCCAAGGGAAAGAAGACCAAGACCGGGTACTCCACTGATGCCGGGGTCTTGTTCGACCTGGCCGAGAGCCACGAAGTCGTGCAGAAGATCCTGGAATACCGGCAGCTGATCAAGCTCAAAGGGACTTACACCGATGGGCTGGCAGCCCTTGTTGATCCGCAGACCAGCCGACTGCACACCACCCTGCACCAGGCGGTAACGGCAACCGGTCGCCTGTCGTCGGCAGAGCCCAACCTGCAGAACATCCCAATCCGGCTGGAGCTGGGCCGGCGTATCCGCCGCGTGTTTATCCCCGGCAGCCCGGATAATGTGCTCCTCTCAGCGGACTACTCTCAAATTGAGCTGCGAATCCTGGCCCACCTGTCCGGTGACCCGGCCCTGATCTCGGCTTTCCGCGAGAACCAAGACATCCACCGTCGTACCGCCTCGGAGGTGTTTGGCGTACCGCTGGACGAGGTAACCCCAGAACTGCGGGGCCGGGCCAAGGCGGTGAACTTCGGGATCATCTACGGGATTAGCGACTTCGGCCTGGCCCGCGATCTGCGCATTCCTAGGCGGGAGGCCAAGGAGTACATTGAACGCTACTTCCGGCGCCTACCGGATGTCAAACGGTTCATCGACCAGACCATTCGCCGGGCCCGAGAACGGGGCTATGTGACCACCATCTTAAACCGTCGTCGCCCGATGCCGGAGCTGTTCAGTCCCAACCGGAACGTCCGAAACTTCGGAGAACGGGCCGCGGTAAACACACCCATCCAGGGCAGCGCCGCTGACATCATCAAGCTGGCGATGGTCAGCATCCACCGCGCACTCAAGCAGCGGGGGTTGGAGTCCAAGCTGATCCTGCAGGTCCACGACGAACTGATCCTTGATGTGCCACAGGCCGAGCTGAAGGAAATGACCAGACTGATACGTACCGAAATGGAAGGCGTGCTTGACCTTTCCGTGCCTCTGACCGTGGATATTAAATCGGGCCCGAACTGGTATGATGTGAAGAAGATGCCGCAAGAGGTGAACTGATTGCCCGAGCTGCCTGAAGTAGAGACCGTCGTAAGAAACTTGCATAACAGAATCGTTGGTGCACGTATTGAAAAGGTAGAGCTGATCATGCCGAAGGTGATCAGCCGACCGGATCCGGTCACCTTCACCAAGCTAATTGAAGGTCGCGAGATCACAGGGATAGGCCGCCGGGGGAAGTACATTTTGATTTCCCTGACGGGTGATCTGGTCCTGGTGATACACCTGAGGATGACCGGTCAGCTAGTGTTCAACCCGACGCCACAACCCTACCCGAAGCACACGCACCTGGTACTGCACCTGTCTAACGGCCACCTACGGTTCACCGACCTCAGGCGGTTCGGCCGTTTCTGGTTGGTTCCCGCCGACGAGTTGGACACGGTATCTGGTTTGAAGGACCTGGGCGTTGAGCCCCTGACGCCCGCGTTTAGAATAAAAGAGTTCTGTGACGTCCTTAGCCGGCGGAAGCAGAAGATTAAGGCGCTGTTGCTCGACCAGAGTCTCATCGCCGGTATGGGCAACATCTATACGGACGAGGCCCTGTTCCGATCCCGCATCCACCCGGAGCGGCAGGCCGCGGAGGTCAGTATGAAGGAAGCACGGGCCCTCTTCCGAGCCGTGAAGGCAGTCCTCAATGAAGGGATCGCCTTCGGCGGCACCAGCGTTCGGGACTACGTGGACGCAGAGGGTAACGAGGGTCGCTTTCAGGACATGCTTCGGGTTTACGGCAAGAAGGGTCAGTCCTGTCCGCGCTGCGGAGAACCCATCAGGCGGATCAAAGCGGCGGGGCGTGGTACGTATTTCTGCCCGCGCTGTCAGAAATAGAGCGCAGGCTCCAAGGCACCAAAAACAAGCTCCTCCCATACTCTGATATCAGCAACATCTGGGAGGGGATTTTGTGGAACTGTTGGCCCTACTGGTTTTTGGTGTTGCCCTCAGCCTTGACGGATTTGCGGCTGGACTGGCCTATGGCCTGCAACGGATTCAGTTGCCCTTTCGCTCGCTGATTATCATTTGTCTGACCTCGGGGGTAGCAATCAGTATTTCCATCGGTGTGGGCTACGCGGCCGCGCAGGTTATGGCTCCCGAGCTGGCCCGGGTACTGGGTGGAATTCTGTTGATCTTCCTCGGTATCTGGATTTTAAGCCAGGCCCTGCGAAGGATCACCCGTCGCCCCCTGTGCATCCGGATTCCGCCCTTCGGAATGGTGATTCAAGTCCTGTTCGAGCCGCTGGACGCCGACATGGATCAGTCAGGCACGATCTGCTCCCGAGAAGCCTTGATCCTGGGTATTGCCCTGGCCCTGGACGCCTTTGCCGCCGGTTTCGCCATTGCGCTCTCGGGCCTGCACAGCATCTTTGTCCCCCTGTTTGTGACGGCCGGGCTGTTTCTTCTGATCAACCTCGGGATCCTGCTCGGCCAGCGGACATCCGACGTGCTGAGCGAAAAGGTGAACCTGTTGCCGGGCTGCCTGTTGATTATGCTGGGAATGTTCCGCCTGATGTAGGCGCTGGTTCAAGGAGAGATTCGAAGACGTGAAAGTGATCGGACTTACCGGTGATGCCGGAAGCGGCAAAAGTACGGTGGCCGCGATGCTCGAGGATTTGGGGGCCCAAGTGATTTCCGCCGATGCCGTTGCCAGGAGGCAGGCTCTTCCCGGCAGCCCGGTATTTAACGAAATCGTGAGCACCTTCGGCCCCGCCTACCTGACCCCTGAGGGTCTGCTGGACAGGCATAAACTGGCCGAATTGGTCTTCACTAATTCCGACGCCCGGGAAAAACTAAATGAAATCACACACCCGCCCGTATTCCGTGCCCTCGGCGAGCAGATCGAAAAGGCCCGTCTGGACGGGAGCAAGGTGGTCGTGGTCGAGGTTCCGCTGCTGCTTGAAACCGACTCTGCCGCAATGTTTGACGAGGTCTGGGTGGTTACAGCCGGACAAGCCACCAAGATCGGGCGCCTGATGGAGCGGGGGCTCTCCCGGGAAATCGCTGCCGGCGTCCTATCGAGCCAGCTTCCCCAAGCGGTAAAGGCAGCGCGGGCCACCAGGGTGGTTGACAATGAGGGTTCTCTGGCCCAGACCCGTAAGCAGCTAGAGCGACTATGGGCTATGCTTAATGCATGACCCTAATTTGGCGTTCAGACGCTGCAGTACCGCAGCAGTTTTACCCCGTCTTCGGTCAGTTCCCACCCGACGGACGTGGGTTGCACTACGCCCAGAGCCTCCAGTACTTCCAGATCAGCAATTTGGAGTTTCTCACCCTGTTCCTGCTTACCGATCGTCTTCCGGAGAATGCAGATCTTGTTCCCCTCGTCAAGAAAACAGAGATCGCTGGCGGCAAGTTTAACTATGATGTCCTTTTGTTCTGTGGTCAACTTATCCCACTCGGCGCACTTCACTGTCTCACATCCTTGTCTGAGTTTTGATCGTACATCCATTATATTTGTACATGGTTCTGGGGTAAAGTCTCCCCTTTAGGGCAGGACTCATTCTTGTAGTCAAGGTCTTTACACAATCGCCTGTGGATCGACAGGATGGGCACCTTGACAAGCCCATAGGACCGGGTTATAAAAAACAGGGGGCAAGAGGGGGGATGAGGTTGCGTAAGGTCTGGCTTCTGGTTGTTATTCTGCTAATCCTGGCTGCTGTAAACGCTGAACGCGTGGGCCGCCACTACTATCCCCTTCCCTACCGGGACACTGTCTTTCATTACAGCCAGGTTTACAGGCTCGATCCCTACCTGTTAGCCGCGATAATCCGTACTGAAAGCAACTTCAAGGCCACCGCCCGCTCTCCTAAGGGCGCAATGGGGTTGATGCAGATAATGCCCAATACGGGGCGCTGGATTGCGGAGCAACTGGGCGAGGATGACTTCGAACCGGACTACTTGTTCGATCCCGAAATGAACATCGAGATGGGCAGCTGGTACTTGGCCAGCCTCTACGACCAGTTTGACGGCGATCCGATCCTGGTACTGGCCGCTTACAACGGGGGCCGCGGGAATGTGACCGAGTGGCTGGACAACTCGCAGTGGTCTGGAGAGGCACGCACCCTGGACCAAATCCCCTTTCCGGAGACCCGCCGGTATGTACGCAAGGTCCTGGCCACGTACCGGATCTACCATTTACTCTACCGTAACTAACTAGGATAGGAGGAAATCCTGTGACTCCTCTATTGGCCCAAATCTTGATAGGATGGCCCGCTATCCGACCGCCATTGTCTCCGTGACGCCCGCGCAGCGCGAACAGACCTCAGGACGGTCGGGGTGGGTACCCACCTGATCCGTGTAGATCCAGCACCGTGCACACTTCTGGCCCTGCGCCGGCCGGACCTCGATCTTCAGTCCGTCCAGTTCCATGGCTTGGGCGGCGGTCTCGGGGGCCTCGGCCAAGGGCTTGATGCTCACGGCGGAGCTCACGAAGATCAGCGCCAGGTGCTCGAATGTCTCCAGCAGGAACCGGGCCAGTTCGTTATCCGCATACAGGACCACCTCCGCCTGGAGGGAATCACGAATCAGCTTACTCTGCCGGGCTCCCTCGAGAACGCGCTGGACCTCGTCTCGTACCGCCAGCAGGCGCTCCCAGCGCTGTTCCAGTTCCCCGTCCAGGTATTCGGGGTTAGCCTCCGGCACGTCACAAAGCTGGACGCTGGCCGCCTTCTCGCCCACGACCGGGACGTAGCGCCAGATCTCTTCGGTGGTAAAAGCCAGCACCGGCACCAGGAGCCGGACCAGGGCATCCAGGTTGGCGTAAAGTACGGTCTGGGCGGCCCGACGCTCCACCGAGTCCGCGCCCTCACAGTACAGGCGGTCCTTCAGAACGTTGATGTAGAAGGCGCTCAGGTCCGTTACGCAGTAATTGTAAACCGCGTGATAAACGGTATGGAATTCATAGCTGCGGTAAGCCTTCACAACCCGGTCAATTAGCTTGTGCAGCTTTAACATCCCGAACTTGTCAATCTCCAGGAGCTGGTCGTACTCCACCTGATGCTTGGCCGGGTCGAAATCGTAGAGGTTGCCGAGCAGGAACCGGAAGGTATTCCGGATCTTGCGGTAGGCCTCGGACATCTGCTTCAGGATGCTTGGCGACACGGCCAGGTCACCTTTATAGTCCGCGGAACAAACCCACAGACGCAGGATGTCGGCGCCCAGGTCCTTGATCACCGCGCCGGGATCGACCACGTTGCCCAGTGACTTGGACATCTTACGGCCCTGTTCATCGACCACAAAGCCGTGGGTCAGTACCGCACGGTAAGGTGGCTCCCCGGTTACGGACACCGACGTCGTGAGCGAGGAGTTGAACCAACCGCGGTGCTGATCACTCCCTTCCAGATACAGGTCCGCCGGCCAACGCAGGTCGGGCCAGTAGTCCGGCTGGGTAAGCACGCCCCAGTGGCTGCAGCCGGAGTCAAACCAGACATCCATGATGTCCGTTTCCTTCGTGAATTCACCGTGACCGCAGTACGGGCAGCGGTAGTCAGGCGGCAGAAGGTCGGCCGCATCCCGGGCGAACCAGATGTCGGAGCCATATTCTCCAAACAGTATCTTGAGGTGTTCGATCGTCTGGTCGTCAATCACGACCTCTTCACAGCTGCCGCAGTAGAAGATCGGGATGGGCACCCCCCACAGCCGCTGGCGCGAGATGCACCAGTCGCCGCGGTTGGCGACCATGCCGTGGATGCGTTCACGCCCCCAGCCCGGGATCCAGCGCACCCGGTCAATGGCCTCCAGCAGATCCTTGCGGAAACCATCGATGGAGGCGAACCACTGCTCCGTGGCCCGAAAAAAGATCGACTTCTTGCAGCGCCAGCAGTGCGGATACTGGTGCTGAAGAGGAGACAACTGCAGCAGGGCCCCCGCCTCTTCGAGCTTCTCCAGCACCCGTTTGTTGCCCTCTAGATAGAAGGTGCCTTCCAGATCACCGGCCTCCGCCGTAAAGTAACCCTTGGAATTGATCGGCGAAAGCACCGGCAGATCGTATTTCTGACCCAGGGCAAAGTCCTCTTCGCCGTGACCGGGAGCGATGTGCACGCAGCCGGTGCCCTGATCAAGGGTTACATAGTCCCCCAGGACAACCACCGAACGGCGATCGATGAAGGGATGGGCACAGATCAGCCCTTCCAGTTCCCGGCCCTCGAACTCGCGCGTCACCTCGGCCGTCGGATCACCCAAGACGTTCCGGAAACTGTCCGCCAGTTCCCGCGCCACCAGATAGCTGCGGCCCCCTGACCGAAGCAGCACGTACTGGAAATCGGGGTGCAAGCAGATGGCTACATTGGCCGGTAAGGTCCAGGGGGTCGTCGTCCAGATGACCACAAAGGTCTCACCATCCTCCGGCAGGAGGCCCTTTCCTTCCACCACGCGGAAGGTCACGTAAATAGAGGGTGATTCCTTCTGGACGTATTCCACTTCGGCCTCGGCCAGAGCCGTCTCACAGGTTGAACACCAGTAGACTGATTTCAGGCCCTTGTAAATGTAGCCGTGTTTGGCCATCTCACCGAAGACCTCAATTTGCCGTTTCTCAAAATGCGGGTACAACGTCAGGTAGGGATTGGTCCAGTCTCCCCTTACCCCCAGCCTCTTGAACTCTTCGCGCTGAATGTCCACAAACTTCAGGGCGAACTCCTTACATTTCTGACGAAACTCAATGGGGCTGACCTGATCACGCCTGATTTTAAAGGTCTTGATCGCCTGCTGCTCAATCGGCAGCCCGTGGGTATCCCAACCCGGCACATACGGGGCATCCTGACCATCCATGGCGTGGAACTTCACAATGATGTCCTTGAGCACCTTGTTTAGCGTGGTCCCAAGGTGGATATGTCCGTTTGCATAAGGCGGCCCGTCGTGCAGGACATACTTCGGCCGTCCGTCGTTCTTGGCCTGGACCTTACGGTATACATCGATTTCATCCCAGAACTGCAGGATCTCGGGCTCTCGCTGGGGCAGGTTGGCCCGCATCGGGAAATCTGTCTTGGGCAGGTTAAGTGACTTGCTGTAGTCCAATTCCTTTCTTCCTCCTCAAAAAGCGGTGACCAATAAATAAACCCCTCATCCAAGGGACGAGAGGACTTGTTCCCGCGGTACCACCCTAATGGACGACTGGATGTCGTGACACCCAACCGACCGCTTGGCTGTTAACGGCAGCTACCGGCAAGGCTTACTGGGAAAGGCCCCCCGTTCAGCCCGCACCTCGCGGCTGATTTTCGGACCCCTCTGCCGCCCGGTTCCCACCATCCCGGACTCACTGTCAGCCCCGAGGGCATCCTACTCTTCCCGGTCATCGGATTTTTTCGCTAAAATTCTCCTGACCAATTATATTTAATCGGCAACCTCAAGTCAACTCAAGTCGCTCGAGAACTTTATCCGGATCCAGTCCGGCGACGTGGACCACCTTCCGCCGTCCCGTCCGTCCCGAGACAATCTCAACGGCCCGAGCTGGTACTCCAAACAGCCAGCCGAGAAAAGTGCACAGTGCCTCGTTGGCCGCCCCGTCCACGGGCGGGGCGGTGATCCTAATCTTGATCTCGTCTCCGAGTACGCCTACCACTTCATTCCGAGAAGCACGGGGCTGGATACGTACGGCGAAGGAGACCCCTCGGCTGTCCGACCGGATCAGATCCGGCATCAGGCCAGCTTCTCCTTGGCGAGTTCCGCTGACTCGGGAAGCTCGGGGAAGCTCTGGCTGTCACGCCTCTTATCGTCCGAGTCCAGCATTTCAATCTGGGCGTTCAGGAAGGAGCGGAACTTAGCCCGGAAGATCTTGCTCTGCTTCTGCAGTTCCTCGTATTCCATCATAATACGGTTGATCTTAGCCGTGGCCTCGTCCAGGACCCGGCTGCCTTCCCGCTGGGCCTGGCGCAATACGGTCTCAGCCTGTTCACGGGAATCGGTCAACATCCTTTCGGATTCGGTAGATGCCTTACGCAGTATTTCCTCACTCTCCTGGGAGGCCTGCCGAAGTATTTCGGTGGCCCGGGCCTGCGCCTCCTGGATAATTACCTCGGACTCCTTTTCCGCACTGTACTTCGTCTCCTGTGCGGTCTTCTGCGCAATCAGCATTGTGCTCTTCAGCACATCTTCCAGCTCCTTGTAATGAGCGACTGCGGTCTCCATCCGCTCCACCCGCTCCCAGAGCTCGGTGTTTTCTTGGAGCATCTTCTCCATGCTATCCACAATATGATCCAGGAAGCCGTCGACCTCCTGCTCGTCATATCCCCGGAAGCAACGGCGGAACTCCTTATTGCGGACATCCAGTGGCTTGATCATCAGCAATTCCCCTCCTATATACGGAGCAATAGGCTCAGAATAACCCAGCGCAGCACATGTAGCGCAATCAGGGCCACAATTGGTGACAGATCGATCATTCCCAGCGGCGGAATGATACGCCGGAAAATCGAGAGGAAGGGTTCGGTCAGGTCGTATATGAAGCGAAAAACTGGATTATAGGGATCGTGCCGAATCCAGGACAGGATGATCCGGGCAAAAATGATGTAGATGTATACCTGAAAGGCAATGTTTATAACATCGAATAGCAGGTTCATACAACACCTCAGTTCTAAATTTCGCGGGCCCTGTCGGTAGCCGCCTGCACCGCCCGCTGCAAGGACGCGCGCACCGCCCCTTCCTCCAGGGCGAAAAGACCAGCTGCCGTAGTGCCTCCGGGGGTGGTGACCATATTCTTTAGCTGGGCCGGGTGACTACCGGTCTCCAACACCATTTTAGCGGCCCCCAGGGTTGTCTGCGCGGCGAGCTTCACCGCCACATCACGCGGGAGACCCATCCGTACCGCCCCGTCGGCCAGAGCCTCGATAACCAGGAAAACGTAAGCCGGGCCGCTTCCGCTCAGTCCGGTGACGGCATCAAGCAGCCTTTCGGGCACTTCTGCCACGGTTCCAACCGCCCCTAAGACCGCCTCCGCCCGGGACGCATCGCTGTCGCCGGCGGAGCTGCCCCGCGCATAGGCACTCGCTGCCGCACCGACCAGTGCCGGGGTATTAGGCATCACCCGGATTACCGGGATCAGACCCGTAAGGCTGTCTTCAATGTCTCTGATCTCCACTCCGGCGGCAATGCTGACCAAGGTCTGGGACGGTGAGAGCTGCGGCCCGATGTCTTTAAGCACCGCCTCCACGATGAACGGCTTAACCGCCAGGATCACCACGTCCGCCCCGTCCACGGCTGTCCGGTTGTCGGGCGTAACGTTCACCCCGAGTTTCTCGGACAACTGCTGGCGACAGGCTTCACTGACATCGGCCATGGTAATCGCGGAGGGCGAAACCAACCCGGCGGTGATCACACCGGAGGCTAAGGCTGAGCCCATAACCCCGCCGCCGATAATCCCAAGTTTACGAATTTGCACCAAATCATTTCCCACCCTTTAGTGGCGAATCCAGGAGAAGATGCCCCGCTCGGTCTCCTTGATTTCGCTATCGATATCCACGTTAGAGGGCACGAACAGGAAGATGCCGCCCCCTACCTTCTGCATGGCGCCGGAAACCGCATAGACAGCTCCACTAAGGAAGTCGACGATCCTTCTGGCCAAGTCGTTATCGACCTTTTCCAGATTCACAATCACGGGCTTACGGTTCTTTAGATGATCGGTAATCTCCTGCACATCATCAAAAGCCGACGGTTCCACGACCACCACCCGTACATTGCGCTGGGTATGCAGGTTCACAACAGTGGCGCCTTTCTTACGGGAGTCCTGAACCTCACGCTCTGTTTCCCTTAGGCTACCCTGATCCTGTGTCTGCTCATCTTCGAAGCCCATAAAACCAAGTACCTTGTCCACCAGCTTACGGCTCCCCAACGCTTAGCCCTCCCTCAAATGACAAGTTCTTTGTCCGAAAATAGCTGTACCCAGCCGTACTATATCTGCCCCTTCCTCGATGGCCACAAGGTAGTCGGTGCTCATGCCCATCGACAGGTAAGGCAGATCAAGCCCCAGTTTACGTCTCGCTTCATCCCGCGTTTCGCGCAGTTCGCGGAAGACAGGACGGGCGTGCTCCGGATTTACAGAATATGGAGCCATAGTCATCAAACCTTCTACCCGCACCAACGGAAATCCTGCTAAATCCCTGAGAAAACTTTGGGTTTCATCCGGACTAATCCCGCTTTTGGAGTCTTCGCCAACCACGTTAACCTGTACCAGCACCGCTATCACCAGGCCGGCCTTCACCGCGTACCGGTTGATCTCCTCAGCCAGCGACCACCGGTCCAGGCTGTGGATCAGGGCTACCCGGCCGACCAGCTGCCGGACCTTGTTTCGCTGCAGGTGGCCGATGAAATGCCATTCCAGGTCAGGCCCCAGTGAGGCCTGCTTGTTGAGGAGTTCCTGCACCCGGTTCTCCCCAAAAACGGTGTGCCCTACACCGGCCAGTTCTCCGATCCGGTTACGGTCAACCGTCTTACTCACGGCCACGATCTTTACGGCCCCGGGAGCACGTCCCGACCGTTTGGAAGCCGCGGCACACAACTGTTTCACCTGCTCGAGATTCTGTCTTATATTCATAATGCTCCTTGGAGGGTCAGACTTAAAAACTTAAGTTTTTGAGAAAAGGCAAAAACTTAAGTTTTTAAGTCTGACCCCTTGGTCAAATTCGGCGGCCGTCCTGGGCCAGCCATGCATTCACCACGTACGGCTCGCCCTCAACCAGTCCCTTTCCGGACACCTGAACGTCCGTGCCCAACTGGCCCTCGACCCGAACCGGGTTCCAAACCAGACGGTCCTTACTCAGCGTGTAAACCCCGGGCCGGCCGGAACGTAAAGCCACAGCAGTCCGCGGGACCACGAACCCCAAGGCCTCGCAGGTCACCACCCGGCAACTGACCCGGCGGTCACGGAGCAGATCCTGCGGGTACTGGTTGAGTAATAGCTCCACCTTGGTCAGGCCGTCATCCGGATACACCAGAACCACCCGACCCCGGTACTGACCATCACCAAATCCGAGGCGCCACCGCTGGTTCTCGGCCAGAAACTCGCGTGGCAGAACCCCCCGGGGAACATTAAATTGAAGGTGTATAGGAGTAAGGTTGTCCACCACGCGGAAGACCGGCTCGCCCTTGGCTGTCTGATCTCCCGCTGAAAAACCGACGGGCGAAAAACGGGGAACTGTATCGAGAGTCAACACGCTCCCGGGTTTCAGCACTTCCTCCAGGCCGTCGATGTCCCAAAAAACTACTCCGGTCACGGGAGTCGGCACCGGATAACTGGTACCCGGACTCTCGACCACGGCCACGACAGTACTCTTGGACACCCGGCTCCCGCCGGTTATTCTCGGGTGTAAGACACCTCCTGAAGGCGTCCGTACCACAGTCTCGCTCCGAACCACTAAGGCCTCAAGCGTAACCTCGTTGACCAGCGTCTCCTGTTTTAACATTGCGAAATCAATAAAAGGGTTAGTGATGTAGGGCCACACCCATTTGTAGGCTACCCAGAAAAGTACCGCAAAAATAGCCGCAATCATCAGGGAGACCACAAACACTCGCCGTATTAACTGCAGCATGGCACCTTCCCCCACAACTCAGGGATATATTCTACGTCAAGGAGTTGAGTCCTGCTCATGATGCAAAAAAGCCCTTATACGGGCTATTTTGGCGGGTTATGACAGACCGGTTAGTTCAGGCTCTGACGTTCACCGGTAACCAGGTAGATGACGTCCTCGGCGATATTTGTCGCCCGGTCGGCGATTCGTTCCAGGTAGCGCGCTACCATCAGGAGGTAGACAACGCACCCGATGGTCTGCGGATGGCCTTCCATATAGGTGATCAGGTCCTGGAAAGTAAGGTTGTAGATCTCGTCAACCTCATCATCGGTCAGGCACATCTGGCGGGCCTTCTCCACATCGTTGTGGACATAGGCGTCCATCCCTTCTTTAACCATCTGTTGGACAAGACGGGCCATGTGCGGAATTTTCTCCAGGGGCTTTTGCGGCATCTGGCCGCAGACGCACATCGCGGAACGGGCGATATCCACGGCGTGGTCCCCCATCCGCTCCAGGTTGATCATAATCTTGATACCGGTGATGATTACGCGCAGGTCACGCGCCATCGGCTGCTGCGTGGCAATCAGCTTAATGCACTGGTTCTCGATATCATCCTGCAGGTCATCAATGGCGTCGTCCCCTGTGATCACTTCTTTGGCTGCCACCGGATCCTGGTTTATCAGGGAATCCAAGGCCACGAAAAGACTGTGCTCGACAAGACTGGCCATGCGGAGGATATCCTGCTTCAGATCATTTAATTCACGGTCAAAAGTAGACCTGCTCGTCAAATCAACCTCACTCCACCCATTACTTTTATGCACATTAGGTTAGCACACGACTTAACTAGTTACAAGCTAAATCTGTGTTAACCAAAACGACCTGTGATGTAGTCCTCTGTCCGCTGGTCCGTTGGCCTCGTAAACAGTGTCTCGGTAGGGCCGAATTCGACCATATCGCCGTTCAGGAAGAAGGCCGTTGAATCCGAAACCCGGGCCGCTTGCTGCATGTTATGCGTGACAATGACGATCGTGTAGTGGTTCTTCAAGTCACGCAGCAGTTCCTCGATTTTGAGCGTCGACAGCGGATCCAGGGCTGAGGTCGGTTCATCCATCAAGACCACCTCGGGTTCTACGGCCAGGAGTCGCGCGATACAAAGCCGCTGCTGCTGACCGCCCGAGAGTCCCAATGCGGACTTGAATAAGCGGTTGCTCACCTCATCCCAGAGAGCGGCGGAACGCAGGCTCTTTTCCACGATTTCGTCCAGCTTGTTCTTGTTTCTTTGCCCGTGAATCCTGGGTCCGTAGGCGACGTTATCATAAACGGACATGGGAAACGGGTTCGGGCGCTGGAACACCATCCCCACACGCTTCCGGAGATACACCACGTCGACATCGGGGCCGAAGATATCCTGGTCGTCAAGCAACACCTTACCGTCGATACGTACTCCCTCGATCAGGTCGTTCATCCGATTGAGTACCCGTAGAAACGTGGTCTTTCCACAGCCGGACGGTCCGATCAGCGCCGTGATCTGCTGCTTCTTGATGTCCATGCTGATGTTGCGCAGGGCCTGAACGTCCTTGTAGTACAAATTTAGGTCATGAACAACGAATTTATTCTCCACGTTTAACCTCCATTAACTTGAGCCACGCAGACGACGCTGATAAATCCGGGCGGGCAAACCGATTGCCAGGTTGAAAAACAGCACCACAAGAACGAGCAGGGCGGCGCTTCCCGCTGCAACGGCCTCAGCATTGGCGACCAGGGGTTCGCCTCGGACATACCACAGGTGTACGGCCAGGGTCTCACCGGAAACCAGAGGGTTGAAGTCGGGATAATGTCGCGAAACGCTCGTACCGGCCGTAAAAACAAGCACTGCAGCCTCGCCGATCGCCCGTCCTGAAACCAGAGTAATGCCGGTAATTAACCCGAGCAGCGAGCTCGGCAGTACCACCCGGCGGATGGTCTGCCACTGGGTTGATCCAAGCGCCAGGCTCCCTTCGCGGTAGGCGTGGGGCACTGTGCGCAGGGACTCCTCGGTGACCCGCACCAGTACGGGCAGATTGAGCAGGGCCAGAGCGGCCGCGCCGCCCAGAATGGTGAAGCCCAAACCCATAAAATTGACAAATATAATCAACCCGAACAAACCCAGGACGATGGACGGTACCGTGGCCAGACACTCGGTGCTTAGGCGAATCAGGTTGGTCAAACGGCCCGGCTTGGCGTACTCCGCCAGGTAAATCCCGGACCCCACGCCGATCGGAACCGAAAACAGCAGGGATAATACCAGTATGTAGAAGGTGTTGAAGAGCTGGGGACCGACGCCTCCGTTAGCGGCCGGTCCAAACACGAATTCCAGACTAAGAACCTTAAAACCCTGCCCCAGGATATAGGCCAGGAAAAATACCAGCAGGCCCAAAATGAAAAACCCGGCTGCCCAAAGGATGGCGGTAGCAACAGTATTGCCTAACCTGTTACCGGTCATTAGCCAGCCTCCTGTTAACAACAAACCTGATTAGCAGAATCATTGACAACGACACCATCAACAGCATAAAGGCCATATAGAAAAGGGCGTTGTTCCAGGGGGAACCAAAAGGCGTCTGGCCCATATTCAGAATGATCTCGGTAGTCAGGGTGGCGGTCGGTGCAAAAAGTGAACTGGCCAGTTGGGGCGAGTTCCCGATCACCATCGCTACCGCCATTGTTTCACCGATGGCCCGGGCCATTGCCAGAATTACGGCCGTGACCAGACCCGGCAGCGAGGCCGGGATGAGCACCCGGTAGATGGTCTGCCACCTGGTGGCGCCGAGGGCGTAAGACCCGGCTTCCAAAGTCTTCGGAACCGAGCGTAAGGCGTCCTCCGAGATACTGATTACCGTAGGCAAAATCATTATCGCCAGGATCACCCCGGCCAGAAACAGGCCAAATCCGGGGCCGCCGGTATACTTGGAAATGATCGGCAGGAACACCGTCAGCCCGACCCAGCCGTAAACCACCGAAGGAATCCCTACAAACAGGTCGGTCGCCGGGCGCATAATCTCCCGTATCCACGGGGGGGCGACCTTGGCCATAAAGATGGCTCCCGCGAGCCCCAGCGGCCCGCCCAGGGCGATCGCCAACAGCGTCACCGCCACGGAGCCAAAGACAAAGGGCAAGGCCCCATACTGCCCCGGTGGATTCCAGACCGTACCGGTGTGAAAATCCCAGAAACTGACGTCCTGAAAGGTCTGCAGACCCTGCTTGGACACAAAAAGGATAATCGAAAAGATGATGACACCGACTATCACGGCTGAGACGATAAATATGTACCGGAACAGTTTATCATAAGCCAGTTGACTGTTTAAATGCCGATTATTCAAGAATAGACCTCCGGAAATCACACTGAATCGTCAGGCAATACAGGGACAAATCCCATCTCGGCCACCACGCCGCGCTGGAACTCCTCAGAGAGTACATAGTCAAGGAAGGACTTGGTGTATCCAACAGGCTCTCCTTTGGTATACATGCGACCGTAAGCGATGATGGGGTAGCTCCCGTTGGCTACGTTCTCAAAGCCGGCCTCCACGCCGTTATACTTAAGAGGCTTGACGTCCGCCTTGGCCAGGTAGGCATAGTCACAGTACCCGATCGAACCGGAAATCATCGAGACTGATTTCAGCATCTCCCCGGTCGAATTCATCACGGTGGCATTGAGACTAAACTCATCCGCGCCGAGAACCGCCTCCTGGATGACCTTCCGTGAGCCGGACGAAGGCGGTCGGTGAATAATGTTGATCGGCAGTGAAACCGGATGGCCCAGCTTCTGCCAATCGGTGATTTGGCCGGTGAAGACCCCCACCAACTGATCGTGGGAAATGTCCTCCACCTGCACGTCAGGATGAACAATAATCACGAAGGGTGCGATCGCGATGATGTGTTCCACCAGATCGCTGTAAAAAGGGTCACCGGCCGGAGTCGGGACATCGCTGGTGCCAATGCTGATGTAGCCGGAAGCCACCTGGGCCAGCCCGGTAAAGGAACCCCCCCCGCTGACATTGACCGTGATTTCAGGATGGATCTCCATGAACTTGTCCGCGGCCGTCCGGGCCACCGGCAGGAGCGCCGTCGAGCCGACCACCGTGACCGGTTTGGTCCCGCAGGCAGTTAATAAAAGGGAGAAACAGATGGCACTTACCAGCAACAGTTTCTTTAACAAGTGCAACGACTACCTCCCTTTGAGAGGTGGTTGGGACATACTCCTAAGAAATTAACATACCACTGTTAGCTGTAGATTAACGAAATGTTAAATTACTGTTAAGGTTGCGACGGGATCAGGAATTCAAAGGTGGTTCCCCGGCCCACCATGCTGGAGACTCCGACCTTCCCTCCGTGCCCCTCCACAATGTGTTTAACGATGGCCAGACCCAGCCCGGTTCCGCCAAGCTCGGTGGAGCGGGCCTTGTCTACGCGGTAGAACCGTTCAAACACCCGCGGCAGGTGCTGCTGGTCGATACCGATGCCGCTGTCCTCGACCTCAAACCAAACGCCCCCTGGTTCCTGGCTGGCGTGAATGCTGATCCAGCCTTCCTCGGTAAAGCGAACGGCGTTGTCCACCAGGTTCATCAGGATCTGGTAAAGGGCGTTCGGATCAACGTCGACGTTTAGGTCAGACGGTACATCGATCCGCAGATCCAGCTTCTTTTCCTTGATCAACGGTTCGAGGACATTGAGCACCCGAGCCAGGACCTCCTGCACCCTCGTCGATTCACGTTCGAAGGAACCACGGTTCTGCTCGGCCTTGGCCAGCTCCAGCAGGTCGTCAACGAGGCGTGACAGCCGCTTGGCCTCTTCGTCGATAATCCGCAAGAACTTCTTGGCCACCGGCGGATCCTCAATCGCGCCGTCCTGCAGGGTTTCCACAAACCCCTGGATGGAAGTGAGGGGCGTGCGGAGTTCGTGGGAGGCGTTCGCCACAAACTCAGTTCGCATCTGTTCCAGCAAGCGGCGCTTGGTGATGTCCCTGAAGAGGACCACAATGCCGCCGTCCTTGCCCCGCAGGGGAGTCAGATGTAGCCTGAAGATCCGGGGGTCAGGGATAAGGATGCGGAGCTCCTTTTTGACCACATGGCCCGAAGTCAGCGTCTCCTGGAAAAGGCGGTCGAGTTCAAAGTCCCGCACCACCTCGACAATGGTCTTTCCCCGACTAGTCTCCTCCCGAATCCCGAAGACATTCTCGGCCACCGGGTTGACCAGGATCACCTTGCCCTCCGCGTTCACTGCGATCACGCCGTCGGCCATACTGTCCAGCACGGCGTGCATCCGGTCTTTCTCCTCCGTCACCTCGGACAGGGTGTCGCGTAGGCGGTGGGCAATCTGGTTCAGGCTCTGCGCCAGTTTCCCCACCTGGTCCTGATCGTGAACCACGATGGTCTTCTCCAGGTCGCCCTCAGCCATTTCACCGGCGGTCTCCGCCACAATGGTGATCCGCTGCGAGATCAACCGAGTGGTATATACCGCCATTGCGATGGCAAAGGTAAAACCAAGCGCAATACCCAGCCCTACCGGTAAATGCCCGCTCTCGGCAAGCAGCCACAAAAAGCTGAACAGGAAGGCGACCAGCAAGAGGCTGCGGTTGATTTGCGCATTGTATCGCCGAGGCATCACTTCAACTCCTTAAACCGGTAACCCACTCCCCGGACCGTTTCAATCAACTGCAGTGTTCCGGGCAACCGCTCAAGCTTCTGCCGGATGTGCCGGATATGGACGTCCACGGTTCGCGAATCACCCGTATACTCATACCCCCAGATCTGCTCCAGGAGGTAGTCCCTCGAAAAAACCCGGCCCGCCCGGCGCGCCAGGAACCACAACAGTTCAAACTCCTTCGGGGTAAGGCTCTGACGTTCCCCGCCGATTTCGACCAGCAGCCGTTCGGGGTCGATCAGGACGTTGTTGACCATCAGCGGCCGCCGGTTTTCGGATCCGGTACCGGCCGACCTCCGCAGGCGGGCCTTGACCCTGGCCACCAGCTCACGCACACTGAAAGGCTTGGTGACATAATCGTCGGCGCCCAGTTCCAACCCCAGAACCTTATCCAACTCCTGTCCGCGGGCACTCAACATGATCACCGGGACCTCACGCGTCCGCGCATCACCGCGGATCGCCCGGCATACGGCAAACCCGTCAATTTCCGGGAGCATCACGTCCAGGACGACGAGATCCGGCGCCTCCCGGCTTATGAGCTCAAGGGCCTGGGATCCGTCGTACGCGACCAGCACCTGGTAGCCTTCACGTTCCAGCCCGAACTTAAGCAACTCTATAATGTGTTTCTCATCATCTACAACGAGGATCTTGTCCATTTTACTCACTCCAGCGTGATCAAAGCCGCCTGACGTCCGGTTTGACCGTTATGCGCCCGATAGGAAAAATACTGTGTACTGTGACAGGCGGTGCATACCCCCGCCAACTCGATGTTTTCGGGTTGCAGGCCGGCTTCCAGGAGCACCAGACGGTTCGCGGCCCAGAGATCCAGCATCCAGGCTTCCCCCACCGTCTGGCGGAGGATGCCCGCGTCGGCTCCAAAAGCCGCCGCAAACCGTATCCGGACCTCGTTCCCGACAGGGTAACAACAGGCGCCAATGGACGGGCCGATGGCCGCTAATAACCGGTACGGCTCCACACCGAAACGCTCCTGCATCATCCGGACCGTTTCAAGGCCGATACGGTTCTCGGTACCCCGCCATCCGGCGTGGGCCAGGCCAATCACGTGCTGACCCGGATCGTAGAACAAAAGCGGCACACAATCAGCAAAGAAAGCGGCCAGAGGCACCCCTGGATCGGCCGTGACCAGGGCATCGGTTAAAGGGATGGCGCTTGCCCGGTCCAATGCCCCCCGGCCAAGGTCGGAACGCCCCACTACGGCAACGCGGTTACCGTGAACCTGCTCGCCGCAAACCAGGGTCTCAGCGTCGATGCCCAGTGCCCCGCAGAACCGGTGCCGGTTCTCGATCACCCGGTTTGGATCGTCCCCGACGTGTAAGCCCAGGTTCAGGGTGGACAGCGATCCCTCGCTGACGCCCCCGCTCCTGGTACTGAACGCGGCCCGGACCGGATGTCCCTGATAGACGTTGAATCGAAACACTGGCAGAGCCTGGTCAGTCACCCTTCTTAGCCCCTTCCGCCCGGCGTGCAAGGTACTGTTGAAACTCGGTCACCTTGGCCAGGACGTCGTCGTAAGAGTGGTTTTCCTCCTGCAGGTAGCGTTCCAGATCGGACCAGAACCGGTGGCAGGCCTGGGTCAGCTTTTGTCTCTTCTCCAAACCGCTCTGGACGGTGACAGTCTCCTTCCAGACGGGAATACGGGCGATAATCCCGGTTTCCCGGGTCAGACGCTCTTTCAGGGCCTGGGCCGCTTTGGCCTCACCGTGCACCAGGAAGAGTTGCTGCGGGTAGACCCGGAAACGTTTCACCCAGTCCACCAGCATGTCCTGGTCGGCATGGGCGGACCAACCACGAATGTTCTCGATGTCGGCCCGAACCACGACTTCCTCCCCGAACAAGCGGGCCTTCTGCCCCCCGTCGAGAAGATAACGGCCAAGGGTTCCCTCCGCCTGGTAACCAACAAACAGGATCGTCGCCTCGGGACGCCACAGGTTGTGTTTCAGGTGGTGGCGAATCCGTCCGGCTTCGCACATGCCGCTGCCGGCCAGGATGATCGCTCCACCAGGAATTTCGTTGAGCCGCCTTGATTCCTGCGCCGTACGTGACATTTTCAGGTGCGGCAGGCCCAGAGGGTCAATCCCCGCCGCCAGCAGCCGGCAGGCTTCATCGTCGTAACAATTGTGGTTGGCCCCGAAGATATGGGTAATCGCGATGGCCAGCGGGCTGTCCACGTAGACGTCCATCGGCGGCAGTTCGTCGGCCCGCATTAGACCGAAAATCTGGTACAGCAGGTCCTGGGTACGTTCCACGGCAAAGGCCGGGATGATCAGATTACCGCCCTTCCGGTAGGTCTTCCAGATCACTTCCTTGAATCTTTCTGCTGGGTCTTCGTCGGGCTCCTTGTGCTTACGGTCGCCATAGGTCGATTCCAGCACCAGGCAGTCGGCGTCCCAGACGTTTTCCGGATCACGCACGAAGGGCCGTCCCCGGTTACCCAGATCTCCCGAGAAGACGATTTTGGTGTCCGTTCCGCCCTCTTCCCTGACCCAGAGTTCAATCACCGCTGCCCCCAGAATGTGCCCGGCATCCCGGAGCCGGTAGATGATCCCCGGGATCAGCTCCTGCTTGACATCTATGGCTACAGGCTGGAAGTATTCCAGACAGCGGTAAGCATCGTCCACGGTATAGATCGGCTGTACCTCCGGCTGACCGGTACGCCTGGCCTTGCGGTTCTTGCGCTCTACTTCCATCTCTTGAATGTAGCCGCTGTCAGGAAGCAAGGCCCCACACATGTCTGCCGTACAGGCCGTACACAGTATGGGTCCTTTGTAACCGTACTTAATCAGTTTCGGGATCTGCCCGCTGTGGTCGATATGGGCGTGGGTAAGGAAGACAAAGTCGATCGATTCGGGATCAAAAGGAAAGGACTCGTAGTTACGCTGGCGGATGGCCTTGGGACCCTGGAAGAGACCGCAGTCCACCAGAATCCTGGTTTGGCCCGTGTCCACAAGAAAACATGAACCGGTAACGGTGTCGGCTCCGCCGTAAAAAGTCAGTTGCACCTGATTCCCTCCGCAGCATCGTTTACTTACTAAATAGTTAGGTCAACAAACCAATTATAATCTACCGAGCCGTTCTTGTTCAACATCCCGGGGCGGGGGTCGGCTTGACAGGCCCGGCTGACGGGCGTTAAGCTAAGAACTGGAACATATTGCGAAAGGACGGAGGCACTTGCCTATCTACGAGTTCAAATGCGACAAGTGCGGCCACAAGTTTGGAAAGCTCTGCCCGATGGGTGAAACGGGTGAGAATGTCAAGTGCCCTGAATGCAACCAGCGGTACCCACAAAAGCTCGTCTCCGGTTTTGCCGCTCCTGGCGCGAACGGGGGCAGCGGAGCATCGTGTGGTGGCTGCACCGCGTCGAGCTGTGCCGGCTGCAGGTAAGACCCAATTCTACAACAACGTAATGAGGTGATATTGTGTTCCCCACCGAAGAACTCATTGACCTGAGAGACAAGATCAGCGAGGACCTGATGCCCCAGTACCGGAAACTCCTGCGCGACCGCATGGACGAGCTTCAGGAACGCAACGCCAGCCCCTCGGAAGCAGTGAACGCCCTTGTGGACATCATGACTGTCTACGCGATCGACGTGTCGACCAACCTGCTGATCATCAATAATGAGATGCTGTGGAAGACCCTGGCTGAGCAGGGCGTGGTTAAGGACGCTCCGGCCTCGGAAGCTGAATAACAAACCAGCTTCTCAAGGTCAATTTTGCCGGCCCGGCAGACGACTTCAAACCGAAGCTGGGTGAGCATCGCCGGTACGATGGGCGAGATCCCCTCAAACCGATCCCAGCCCCAGGCCTCCCGGGTGAGCTCCCGCAGCCAGTCATAGTCGGTGTGTTTTACAGGGTCCACGCAGGCCGTCTCGTGCAAGATCCCGGCGAGACTGTCCGGAGAGACGGAAGAGCCCGGCCCGACCTCGAGATAACGTAGTACGACCCCCAACCTGGCCTCCTGCGGCAGGACGTCAACTACTTGTCCACGGTCACTACAGGTCAACAGCGAATGCCCCTCCGCCAGTACGACGCTCTGTCCGGTAGCCAACCTGACCTCAACCAAGCAGGAGGGCCGTGTCTGCTCCCGGCAGGCCAACACGTCCCGGAGTCCAATCCTGGCCGTGACCCGGTCCAGGCTGAAGGCTTTAAAGCGCCGGGCAGTGAACTCCAAACCCAATTCCACGACAGAAATCCGCCGGACTCTACCCAGTTCACCGTCACAGACCCACAGGCTTTCCATCCCGCTGATGCCGCAAACCGCCTTCTCCGACACTAGCCCATCCCCCAACTGATCAACACTGGTTGTTTATTCCATTGTATATCTCCGATTGTGCGGCAGACAACAAAAATTGGCGCCATCGGAGGCGCCTAACCTAAGTCATCTACTACCCGGTGTCTAGCGGCGGGCGGAGAAACGTTCACCGGCGTTGGGCACTTCCACCAGGATCACGTCAACCCCGATCTTGACGATTTTCTCCCACGGCACCACGATTTCCTCGTCCCGCCCGAAGAAGCCGAGCATTCGCGAAGAACCCGCCAATACGATCGCGCTGATCCGCCCATTTTCCAGGTCAAGGTCGATGTCCTTAATCAGGCCGAGCCTGCGCCCATCCTGTACGTTTACGATTTCGCGCATCCGTAAGTCCGAAATCTTGATCATGTGGATCACCCCGCTAATATGGATATGCTCGACCACCTTAAAAAAGACAAGAAATCCTAGTGGGCATAGGCCAAAAAACTGTACATCATGTCAATGGAACCATGTTATAATTTTGTGAAAGATATCACTTTTGCCGGACTGAGGTGATGAAAGCCGTACGATGATTAAAGATCCCCCGTCTCACCGATTGACTGTCCGTGAATTGCTACGAGGAGGTGGGTTCCTTGAATATCCGGCAGAAGATCATGGTCAGTTATCTGGCCGCATTCGTCTTCTTTGTGATTACCGGTCTCGTCGGGCTTACCGCGATGAACAGCATACAGCGCTCCTACGAAGATCTGATTGACAGTCGCGTAAACCTGGTCCGCGAGACCCAGGAAATGCTCCTGTCCTTCGAATATGAGGCTCTGATGGCCAGAACCTTTTACCTGACTGGTAAAGAAGAGTGGGAAGCCGAATACCGTAACCAGGCTCTTCGCACCGAGCAATCCCTGAAGCGTATTGAAAGCCGACTGACCAGCCAGGAAGAACACGTCCTATTCGCTCACCTTTCGCGTTCGATACTCTCCTTTACCACGGAATACGCTGATCCACTGATCGCAGTACGCAAGCAGGATGATCTGTCGGAGACCGAACGGATCGCGAGGATCATCGAAGCCACTATTGCCCAGAAGGGAACGGTACGCGGCATTATTCACCTGGGTGAGGACTTCGTAGACTACCAGCGAAACCTGATGAGCCAATCGGTGCAACAAAACGAGGCATGGGTAACCCGGATCCAGACAATCACTTCCATAATGGCCGCCCTTTGCCTTGTCCTCGGGCTCGGATTGGCCTGGTACCTGTCCCGAACCATTGTGGAACCCGTGCGTCGGCTGGAAGAAGCCGCCACCAGGGTCGGTCAGGGAGACCTGTCGGCCGCGGGCTTGAATCTGAGCTCCCGGGATGAGGTGGGCCGGTTGTCCCGCTCTTTCTCCGCCATGGTCGATAACCTGCGACAACTGACCGGTCGGATCAGTACGACGGCACAGCAGATCGCCAAGCTAACCGGAGACATTAAAACCAATTCGGAATTGGCGGCCCACTCCTCAAGCCAGACCGCCAACGGGTTAATCAAGGCGTCCAGCAATATCCAGCAGCTGGCCGGAGCGGCACGCAACGTCGCCGTGGCTTCCGACAAGGCCAGTGAACGGGCCCACCAGCTCGAGGAAATAGCAACGGGGTTCCTGGCCCAGATGGAGAAGAGCCGCCGGCTCACGGTCCGGGCGGGCGGCACCTTGCGCGAGCTGGAGGAAAAGCTGGAGAGCGTGGAGCAGGTCAACGAATTCGTCAAAGCCCTGGCCGAGCAGGCAACCCTGCTCGCCCGGAGGGCCGCCACCGAGATGGCGTTTGCGGATGGCCGCAAAACCCCGGATCCCGGAAACGAAGGAACGCGTAACTTCGTGGCCCTGGCCGGGGAGATGCACAGCCGGGCCAAAGACGCTATGGAGGCCACCAGAAACGTATCCAACCTCATCGACAGTGTCCAGGAACACGCCCGTGAAGCGGTATCCCTGGTGGACGAGGACTTCAAGATCATCTCCAGCGGTCACCAATTAGCGACCGAAACCGGCGAGTCCTTCCGCAGCATCATTGTCCAGGTCCAAACCCTGGCCCGCCAGATGCAGGAGGCGGCAGCCCTATCTGAGCAGATCGCCCGGAGTCTGGACAAGATCACTCTCCACACAGAAGAACAGAGCAACCTCAGTGAGCGGGCGGCGGTGGCGACGGAGACCTTGAACCGACTGGTAAACGAACTGGACCAGGCGATCGGTGCCTTCAAACACTAAGGTTCGGCTAAACACAAAGAGACCATTGACGAAGCTTGGCTCAAGGATTTCAATCTTCTCCGAGCGAACGACTTGCGTAGCGGCGTAAACTGAGAGGCCGTTTAAGGTGATCCCTTAAACGGCCTCTTCTTATACCATTTACGACCGGAGTCTTTCCCAGAGTTCCACGGCACGGAACTTCATCTCGAGGTGTACCGGTCCGTCCTTTTGCCAAGCCACAACCGCCTCTTCCCGGCTACCCTCACCGCTGTATACAAAACAGAGCGGGGGAAACAGCACACACCACCAGTTGGCGCCGTCTCCGTCACCCAAGACGATGCGTACGGCCTGGTACTTGCCCTCCGGCAGTACCAGACTACCGTACTCCCTGACCGGGAAATCAAAGGTGCCGAAAACGACCTGCACCGGGTAAGCATGCCCTGAGGCTGCGGTCTCCTGGATCAAGTCCAGGTTCTCGAGCACGAATTCCCGGGCCTCGTCAACATTCTTTAGTTCGCCAAGTTTTGGGCGCAGGGTCTCGGTGACGGCATCCCGTACCTGCTGTTTTAATGCCTGGTCGGCTTCGGAGTCACTGTTCGGTATTACGTGCAACCGGATCAGGTTGTCCCGATTATAAGCCTCAACCGCCCGGGCCTGCCATCCAAATAAACCGCTCCCGATAATGGCCAAACCGATTACGGTTACTCCCGCATACAATAGTCTCTTGCTGATCATCTTGATTTTCCCCTTTTAGGGGGTCCTTTCGGTTTCAAATGTATTTACGCATGTGATTCAGGGCGGCCTTTTCCAGCCTGGATACCTGAGCCTGTGAAATCCCAATCTCTTCGGCCACTTCCATCTGGGTCTTGCCTTCAAAGAACCGCAGGGTCAGGATCATTTTCTCCCTCTGGCTCAGACGCCTGAGGGCATCCCTAATCGCAATCCCTTCGAGCCAATTCGCATCCTGGTTCTTTTCGTCCGAGATCTGGTCCATGACGAAGATCGGATCGCCCCCGTCGTGATAAATTGGTTCAAAGAGCGATAACGGTTCCTGAATCGCGTCCAGGGCGAAGACGATATCCTCCCTGGGGATATTCAGTTCTGCGGCAATCTCACTAACCGAAGGCTCACGTGAAAACCGGTTGGCCAGGTTGTCCCTGATCTGGAGCGCCTTGTACGCCACATCCCTGAGAGACCGGGAAACCCGGATCGGGTTGTTGTCGCGCAGGTAGCGCCTGATCTCACCGATGATCATTGGAACCGCGTAGGTTGAGAACTTAACGTTCTGGCTCAGGTCAAAGTTGTCGATGGCCTTGATCAGCCCGATACACCCGACCTGAAACAGGTCGTCCACGTACTCGCCCCGGTTTGTGAACCGCTGAATCACACTCAATACCAGTCTCAGGTTGCCGCTCATCAACTTGATCCGTGCGGTCGGATCTCCGGCTTGCATTTCCTCGAACAACCGGCGCATTTCGCTTGAGGTCAGAACGGGAAGTTTCGACGTGTTGACGCCGCAGATCTCAACCTTATTCACCAAACTAAACGGCCTCCTGTACGGGCATTGTTGATCTCATTATTACCGCCGCTTTTCGGGCTTATACGTTGGCTGTTAGCGCGGGGCATGGCGTTTCATGGCAGTAAAAAAGCACCCTCGATGTTTCGAGAGTGCTTTTTATGATCCTTGTTGTTATACGGTTGCAGGCTTAAGCCCTGGTCCGCTACGGCCTATTATCCAAAGCGGTACATCTCTTTCTTAAGCCGCTTGATGATGCGCTTCTCCAGTCTGGAAATGTAGGACTGGGAGATACCCAGCATGTCGGCCACTTCTTTCTGCGTCTTCTCGGTCCCATTGTTTAGCCCGAAGCGAAGCTCCATAATGTTACGTTCCCGTCCGGAGAGCTTTTGCAGGGCCAGTCGCAGGAGCTTACGGTCCACTTCCTCCTCCAGATTCTTGCAGATCACGTCATTCTCCGTGCCCAGGACATCGGACAGGAGCAGTTCATTACCGTCCCAATCAATGTTGAGCGGTTCTTCAAAGGAGATTTCGCTGCGAGTCTTGCTGTTGCGGCGCAGGTACATCAGGATCTCGTTCTCGATGCAGCGCGAAGCGTAGGTGGCCAGTTTAATTCGCTTACAGGGGTCAAAGGTGTTGACCGCCTTGATCAGGCCGATCGTACCGATCGACACCAGGTCCTCAATGCCCACTCCCGTGTTTTCAAACTTACGGCCGATATAGACGACCAGGCGCAGGTTCCGTTCAATCAGGGTACTGCGCACGTTCAGATCACCCGACTCCAGGCGGAGGATCAGGTCGGCTTCCTCGTCGACAGAGAGAGGCGGCGGCAGGACCTCGCTGCTGCCCACATAGTGAACTTCGGGACGATACCCTAACCGGAACAGCAGCTTCAACACCAGCAAACGTGTTTTCCACCTGATCCTGGCCAACCTGCCCAAGCAGCACACCACCCATCTAGTTAGTCATTCAAGCAATACCCGGTAACGACTCAAGGAGACTCGGGCTCAAGAGGGCCCGATAATCGTCAGTGTCACTCAGCTTCCGGTTGTACAGGGCGACCACGACCCGGTCGACTGTAACCAACTCCCCACCGTGCACCAGCTCGACCTTATCCGGACGGAAGCCCACCAGCATCCCGCCGCTTTTCCCGAGGGAACGGTATGGGATCAGCCTTAGCCGGGTCGCCCACCGGTGATCTTGCACTGCATCCAGTAGCGCACCGGGGTCCGGTTCATCCTTGCTTTCCAGCAAATCACGTAACTCGACCGGCAGGGCGTCCCTGACCACCGCCAGTTCCACCACGATCACTGGCTGCTGCGTCAGAGGGTCCGAGAGCTGATTTCCGGTATCCATCAGTGCTGTGAAGGTAAGCCGTTTCCCGTAGATCGTCAACACCACGGGCACGTTCAAGAGGCTTTTCACCAAGCGCTGCCTGAGGTAGGCGCTCCCGATCCGACCGACCACCCAGGTGATAGCCAGGGTGGACAACACCGCTGGCCAAAAGTAGTGGCTCGGGAAGTCGGAAATGCCCGGATACGCCTGGTATGAAGTACTGCCTCCCAGGAAAAAGCCCACACCAAAAACGAGCCCGCCCATAGAGAAAGAGGCCAGGTAAAATATTAAAAGGGCGACAGCAAGCTTTCGTACCGGAGCAGGTGCGAAAGCTACGGCCACCATCAGGAGCGAAACGATGATCTTTGCCAAAATACCACCGAGATAGCCAACAGCCGGGAAAAACAGTACCAGGGCATAGAGTGCACCTAACCCTGCGGCCAAGGCCAGTCTCCACTTTGGACTCGTCAGGCGCCCGAAGCGGGCAGTGACCCAGAGGATGGCGAAGTTCATCAGCCAGTTGCCCAGGAAAACCTCGTCCAGATAAACGGTGTAGGTCACGCCAGGCTTGCCCCCTGTTTTGCTACCATTATATGGCCGGGGCTGGATTTTATGACAAAAGAAAAACCCTGGCTATAATTATACCGGCCAGGGTCGAAAATCCTTGTCAGTTATTGGTATAGCTGGCACACATTATTGGACTTGTTTTGTCTAACTGCGTCTGCGTAAAAATGCGGGGACCTCGATATTGTCGTGTTCGCTGAAGGGCTTAATCTTAAGTTCTTCGGCGGGGGCAGCCTTTTTGGCATCTTCCCGAACCACACGGGCCTCAAACCCGGTAGCGATCACGGTGACCCGCACCTCTTCGCTGAGGGTCTCATCAATTACGGCCCCGAAAATGATGTTGGCTTCGGGGTCAACCGCCTGGGCGATGATCTCCGCCGCCTCGTTAACCTCAAAGAGGCCCATGGAGCTACCGCCCGTGATGTTTAACAAAACGCCGCGGGCCCCCTCCACCGAGGTCTCCAGGAGCGGGCTGGAAATGGCCAGCCGGGCCGCCTCCGCCGCACGGTTCTCACCAGCCGCCGTGCCTATGCCCATCAAGGCCGAACCGGTTTCGCGCATGATCGTCTTCACGTCCGCAAAGTCCAGGTTGATCAGCCCCGGTACGGAAATCAGGTCCGATATCCCCTGCACACCCTGCCGGAGGACGTCGTCAGCGATACGAAAGGCTTCAATAACAGAGGTCTTCTTCTCGATGACCTGAAGGAGTTTATCGTTCGGAATGGTAATCAGGGTGTCCACGCATTCCCGAAGCTTGTTCACACCCTGATCGGCCTGGGTATAACGTTTACGTCCTTCAAAGGTGAACGGCCGGGTGACCACACCCACGGTGAGAGCGCCCAACTCCTTGGCCAACTCGGCCACGATCGGGGCACCGCCGGTACCGGTACCGCCGCCCATGCCGGCGGTCACAAAGACCATATCGGCGCCCTGAAGGCTTTCCATGATGTCGTCGCGGCTCTCCTGCGCCGCCTTCTCGCCAACCTCCGGATTACCGCCGGCACCGAGACCCTTGGTCAGTTTAGCCCCTATTTGAACCTTTCTTGAACTCAAGGACATCGCCAGAGCCTGGGCATCCGTATTCACGGCGATAAACTCGACACCCTTCAGACCGGCGCTGATCATCCGATTTATGGCGTTTGATCCCCCTCCGCCGACCCCGACCACTTTAATGTTTGCGAAATTCTGGGCCTCAAGCTCTAAGTCTATCAAGAGTCTTTCCTCCTTATTGGGGGGGTAGCAACTACCATGATCACACTTAAACAGTAAAATTCAACATCAGGTCGCCTTTTCCTTTGTTGGTTAACTAAAAAATTATGCGCGTTTGAAGAGGTGACGCCGGATAATACCAAGGTTCTGGAACAGGCGGACACCAAAAGCCACCACCGCTGCAATGTAGATCTCCACACCCAAGCGGTCTCCGATAAAGACCAGCAGGGCGGCCATTAAGGCGTTACCCACAAAACCGGACAGGAAGACCACGTTGTCAAATTTATCATCCATCGCCGCGCGGATACCGCCGAACACTGAGTCCAGAGCGGCTAGCACGGCGATACCCAGATACTTGCCGTAGGCAGCGGGTATAAAGAGCGGAATGTTCCAGCCGATGGCAATCCCCACCAAGAGCCCAATGATGGCAACCCAGATACTCAGCGCCACAGTCTAGTCTCCTTCCTTATACGGCCTCGCGTACTCCAGACGGACCGTTCCCTGGTAAGCAGGGATGATCAGCTCCTCCAGGACTTCAATCTGGACGTCGATACCCCAGTCTCTCAATGTTTCCACCAGGCCACCGGGCAGTTCGAGCATACTGTGCAAGACCACAGGGTCACCCACCGCCTGGACCTGATAAGGCGGTGAGATACGCGTCAGATTGACGTTGACGAACGGTCCGGCCAGGCGAATCTCGCTAGTGCCCATCAGCCGCTGGCCGTTTACCGCGATGGCCTCGGCACCGGCGCCGCGCAGTTCATTTACCAACCGTACCAGTTCCTCGTCCCTGATCGCAAACAGCGCAACATCTTCAGTGGGCTGTTCGGCCCGCTGGACGTTTTGCAAGATGATCTCCACCCCCGGTCCGGCCACGGCGGTCAAACCGGCTAGTACCCGGTGTTTCTCAATTTCGTTGATGATTGCTCCCTCGGCCTGGGCGATACCCTGCCTGGCCGTCATTACCCGTTCCTCCAGGTCGGCCACGTCTAGGGCGAGGTTGTTCTTTTCCTTACGTAACTCGGACAGATCGTTGGTCAGTTCTCTAGCCCGTTCACCCGACGCCACCGCGGGTTGGGGCTCACTGCTCACCCTGAACTGAAGCGCCAGCAGGACACCCAGGATAAGCGCCACAACAGCAATGGAGGCGTGCCTCTTCCCTCTCATCACTGTGTCACCCCCTCACCCGCCGGACGGGCATGGCGCCACCCGGTAGGGCCAGTGTAGGCTGGTACAATAACCTTGTTTATCTTCTTGACCGAAGCCTGAATATTAAAGAACTCCAGTGTCTCCAGCACCCCGCCCTTCATCTTGAGTGCAGCGGTCATTGTCTCCGGGTTCCCGACCGCGGTGATGACGTAAGGGGGGGTCAGGCGCTTGGTCTTGTTGACCAATACCGTCGGGCCGATGCAGCGTACCTCGCTGCTGGCGATCAGACGCTCACCATTGATCGCCAGAGCCTCGGCACCTGCTGCTCTGAGTTCATTAAGCACTTTTAACAGGTCTTCATCATGCAGGATGTACAGGTTCGCATTCTGGCCCGGCTGCAGTGCCATCGGACTGTCGTTGAGCGTCACCTCGATACCGGGACCGGTCACGGGCAGCAGCCCGGCCTGCATCCGCACCAGTTCTAGTTCGCTGCGCAGCCGGTCGTGCCTGGTCAGGGACGCAATCTCGTCCAACTCTTTGCGTAGTTCATCGATCCGGTCCCTGAGCGCATCACGCTTCTCGGCAGTCTGTTCGACCTCAGCCGTCAACTGGCGGATCCGCTCCACACTGGTATTAGCGATATTCTCTCTGGTGACCCTAAACTGCATGCTCAACATCAGGCCGAAGAGAAGGCCCACGACAATCAGCGCCATGTATGATTTCTTTCCGGTCAAAGGGCCTCTCACTCCTCCCGGTACTTGATCACGGCCTTATCCGGTTCAGCCAGGTCTATGTACTCCACGGTTTTACCGGACTTGCGGACCGTCTCCAGGACTTCCGCCAAGATCATCCCCTGCAGTTGAAGCCGGCCTGTCTGTCCGAGATGCACCTGGATACCGTCCACAGTGTACAGGGTGATCCGGTAGCCTTCCGAAACGTGAATCTCAGACAACTGCTCCTTGAGTTCCCCGGTCAGTTCCGAGGCCACTCGGAGGGCCTTCTGGAGGTCTTGGCTGTCGGGCTCGGCCCCCGTAACGACGGGAAGCCCCTCGGTGGACACCGTCTGCTGACGAAGCACCACGCCGTCCTCGTCAACGTCCCAGAAGACACCCTCAATATTCAACAGGACCAACGGCTTCCGTTCATCAACCTCCACAATGATCGTGGACGGAAACCGGCGTTCCAGGTGGGCCTTCTTGATCAGTGGCAGGGTCGCCAATTTCTCCCCGGCTTCACCCAAATGCACCCGGAAGATGTTCGTTCCCGTGACCAAGCCGCCCACGGAGACGATCTCGTCGACAGTCAAGAGACTGTTTCCGTGCACCTCGATGGCGTCCACTTCAAACAGGGGAGACCGGATTAGAATAAATCCGGCGATAAGCAGAAGTAGCCCGAAAAAGACCGTTTCCCACCAGTTCGGTCCGGACCTGCGCACGTTTTTGATCCTCCTGTGGTTATTAGATATTATACTTTGGTCCAGTTAAACTTGTCCAAGAAAAACGTAAGCGCCCGGTGGGATGTGTAGTGTGGGAGTTGAGAAGTCGGAGATGGGAGAAAACCCACTTCCTGCTTCTCGCTTCCCTTTCAGCACCCTACATCCTCTTTTGAGCGCTACAGTTTGCGGTAGATCTCAGCGCCTACCAAGCGGTATTTCTGTTCCAGGTTCTCATAGCCGCGATCGATATGCTCGGGTGATTCGATCACCGTCGTGTTCTCAGCGGCCAGGCCAGCCAGGACTAGAGCAGCACCGGCCCGCAGGTCGGTGGTGGCCACGTGTGTTCCGCTCAGGGAGAGAACACCGCGGACAATGGCGGTACGATCCTCGATCCGGATATCGGCCCCCATCCGGCGCAGTTCAGGCACGTGTTTATAGCGGTTTTCAAAGATGGTCTCAGTGATCACGCTGGTTCCCCGGGCCAGGCAGCAGAGCGAGATGAACTGAGGTTGCATATCCGTCGGGAAACCCGGGTAAGGCATCGTCTTTACGTCGGCGCACTGTAACTCCCTGTTCACGGCCACCCGGACGGAGTTCTCGGTCTCGGACACATCCACCCCACATTCCTGCAGCTTGGCGACCACCGGTTCCACGTGTTCCGGTATCACGTTGGTAATCTCGAGGTCGCCGCCGGTGATGGCCGCGGCAATCATGTGTGTTCCCGCCTCGATCCGGTCTGGAATGACTACGTGCTCCACGGGATGCAGTTCAGCGACGCCTTGAATCCGGATTACACTGGTTCCCGCACCGGCCACCCTCGCCCCCATCCCGTTCAGAAAGGACTGTAGATCACATATTTCGGGCTCCCGTGCGGCATTACGAAGGACGGTGACACCTTTGGCCAACACAGCCGCCATCATGGTATTCTCCGTCGCCCCCACGCTGGGCACATCGAGATGGATGTCGGTACCGACCAGTCCGACAGTGTCGGCCTGGATAAATCCCCTTCGGTCGTTGACGGCCGCCCCCAGTTTCCTGATGGCCTTGAGATGTTGATCCATCGGCCGCGAGCCGATATCGCATCCCCCGGGTTGGGAGATACAGACCCGCCCGAAGCGGCCCAGAAGCGGACCCAGAACCAGGTTTGAGGCCCTCATCCGCCGCATCAGTTCTTCCGATACGTCCAGCGGATACACGTCTCTCCCGTCAATATGCAAGGTATGTCCGTCACGAGAGACACGAGCGCCGAGGTATTCAAGCAGGCTGATCATTACATCAACGTCCCTTAACCTCGGCACGTCCTTGATTACCGTTACTCCCGGGCAAAGAAGACTGGCTCCCAGAATCGGTAAGGCCGCGTTCTTTGAACCTCCAACCCTGATTGTTCCCTTAAGGCGGTTCCCTCCTCTGATGATGATTCTTCCCATACAGTCACCCCGCCTCGAGGAGACCCATTCATTTGTCCCGATAAGTTGGTTGTCAGCGGAGCAAACGTGATATTGTTCATCCAGCTATGGTAGTATGGTGCATACCTGTTATCCGTACGTTTTGCAGTCCATAAAAACCGTTGAATGGTCTCCCTAGTTATTCGATCGCTTCGTGTTTGCCCAAAAGCTTTACTTCCGGCTCCAACCAGATCCCGGTATGCTCGTTGACCAGTTTCTGAACCTGGAGCATTAACTGCCTTATGTCCCGGGATTTTGCGGCGCCCAGATTAACAATGAAGTTGGCGTGTTTACGTGACACCTCGGCATCTCCGATCCGCATGCCCTTGGCCCCGGCAAGTTCAATCAAACGGCCCGCCGCCCCGCCGGGAGGATTGCGAAAAACGCTCCCGGCACTTGGGTACTCAAGCGGCTGGGTCTGTTTACGCCTGGCGAGGTACTGTTCGACCTCGGCCCTTATCGCCGCCGCACTCTTGGGGAAACACCCAAACTTGACACTGACCACGATGGCCGGTGTATCCTGCAAGGCGCAGGTACGATAGCCGAAACCAAGCTCATCGTGGGATCTAAGGTGGATCTTGCCGTCTAGATCCACGACAGTAGCCTCCAAAACCCTGTCTCCGATGGACGACCCGTTGGCGCCGGCATTCATCGCTACAGCTCCACCCACGGAAGCCGGGATACCGGCCATAAACTCGAGACCCCCGCAACCGGCTTCACGGGCCGCAGCCAGGATGTTGGCCAGCTTCGCCCCGGCCTCCACCTCGATGAAGCCTTCACCGATCTCTATTCGGCTCATTTCGGAGCCCAGCTTGACCACAATCCCGTTCAGGCCTTGATCGGAAATCAGCAGGTTCGATCCGTTACCGACAACGGTCAGCGGAATACCGCGTTCTCGGGCATACTGCAAGACCAAACGCAGGTCTTCAATCCCGGTAGGTTCGACCAAGATCTCAGCCGGCCCGCCCACGCGCCAGGTAGTATGCTTCCTTAGCGATACGCTGCTCCTTACCCGGCCGGAAAGCCGGGCCTGGAGATCACGCAGAATTGCCACCAGCAGAACCCTCCAACCGTTTCAATAGAGCGACGCCACTCTTCCGGATATCCCCGGCACCCAGAGTCAGAATCAGATCTCCGGCCCGTGCCATCCCGGAGAGGTAGCCAACCAGTTCATCCTGTGTTTCAAAGAAATGAACCCCGTCACGGCGGTGTTTCTTAATCTCGTCGACGATCAATTGCGCGGTAACCCCTTCGATCGGAGCTTCGCCGGCACTGTAGATGCTGTTCAGCAACACGATATCGGCTTTGGAAAAAGACTGCCCGAACTCCTTGTGCAGAAACTGGGTCCGTGTGTAACGATGGGGTTGAAACACAGCAATCAAACGCCCGGGATTGGTCTGTCGCGCAGCTTCCAGGGTTACCTGAACCTCCGTCGGGTGATGGGCGTAGTCGTCAACCACCCGTACCCCGCCGATCTCACCCATTGTTTCAAACCGGCGTTTGACTCCCCGGAAGGCCTTGAGAATCCCTGCTATTTCACCGAATTCGAGTCCCAGATACCGACCCATAGCCAGAACACCCAGGGCGTTTAACAGGTTGTGGCGGCCGGGTATCGATAGTTCCAACCGGCCCAGAAATTCTCCCCGCCAGTAGACATCAGCGCCCGAGGTGACGCAGTTCAGACTAAAGCTATCCAACCGGTATTCCGTGTCAGCTGAACGGCCGTAGGTGATCACCGGGGTCTCCATCTGTTGGGCCAGCCGAAGCAGGATGGGATCGTCGGCACAGAGAACCAGAACTCCTTCCGGAGGCACTCGCATCAGAAAATCCCGGAAGGCTCTTTCGATATTGTCCAGGGTCTTGTAGTGATCCAAGTGATCATTCTCAACGTTAGTCACGATCGCGATGGTCGGATCAAGCAGCACAAAAGAGCCGTCACTCTCATCCGCCTCAGCCACAAAAAACCCACCCGTGCCGACCTTGGCGTTCCCGATCTCCGCTGCTTCACCTCCGATGACAAAGGTGGGATCAAGACCCGCCTTTTCCAGAAGGAACGCCGCCAGTGACGTGGTGGTCGTCTTACCGTGAGCTCCGGCCACCGCAATTCCCTTCTGCTCCCTCATCACCAGACCCAGCATCTGGGCCCGCGGGATGATGCGGATGCCCCGTTCGTAGGCCGCAAGCACTTCGGGGTTATCCGGGGCAATGGCGCTGGAAATGACCACGATCTCCACATCCCCGACATTCTCCGAGCTGTGACCGTGGTATATCCGGGCGCCCAGTCCCTGCAATCGTTCAGTTACCACTGATGTCCTGGCATCTGATCCGCTCACCCGGTGCCCCAACGAAAGCAAGATCTGTGCAATCCCGCTCATGCCAACCCCGCCGATGCCAATGAAGTGAACCTTCTGGGGAATTCTTGGCACAAACACTCTCTCCCTCCTGAGGGGGCACCCGCTCGCCATATTCTATGCACGGCTCGAATCAGGTGTTACCCCGACTTGTCCAACGGCTCCCCGCCAAAGAAAATTCCTTCTCTTTCCCACTCAAGTATAGTGTTAACAAAGTCATAATTCAACGTGTTTGTCCGCCGGCTAACCGCTCCACAACATCCAGGATGTTGTCCAGGGCACGGGGTTTGCCCATTTCCCGGCTTGCCCGGCCGAGCGCTGCCAGTTTATGGGGGTTGGACAGGAGCTCCACAATTGTCTCGTGCAGCCGTCCCTCGTCTAACTCGCTGTCCCTGACCGCCACGGCCGCGCCGCGACGGGCCAGGGCCTGGGCATTGTGCTCCTGGTGATTGGCCGTGGCAAATGGATAGGGAATCAGGATACTGGGACACCCGAGCACGGTTATCTCAGCCAGGGTCGAGGCCCCAGCCCGGCAGACCACAAGGTCTGCGGCCGCCAAAAGGTCGGCGATCTCGTAAAAGTAAGAGGCAATTGTGACGTTGGGAATCGCCTCGATATTCAGACCCCTCGCGGCCAGGTCATCCAGGAGCTCGGAATACCCCTTCGGGCCGCTGGCGTGGAAAAGGCGGGTTCCCTTTTGAAAGGCATAGTGCTGGACGGTGGCGATCAGTGCCTTGTTTATACTGCGTGCGCCTTGGCTACCGCCGAAGGACAAAAGCACCTGTTCGGACTCCCCGATGGACAGTGTCTTGCGGGCCGTCTTGCGGTCTGCCTGAAGGATCTCCGGCCTGACCGGAAGCCCGGTCAGGATGACCCGGGCCTTGGGGGGGAACTGTTTCACAGCGTCGACGAAGGTAACCGCAGTCCGGTCGGCAAACCGGGACAGAAGCCGGTTCGTCAGGCCGGGCAGGGCGTTCTGTTCGTGAATAAAGGTGGGGATACCCTGACGGGAAGCGGCCATCACCACGGGGCCACAGACGTACCCTCCGGTACCGACCACAACGTGGGGGGCAAACTGCCGGATGAGTCGCCGCGACATTAGGTAACCCTTCCCGGCCCGCCAGGGAACCAAAAGGTTGGCAAGGTTCAACTGCCGTTTCAGCCCCTGGGCCGGAACTGCATAGAACTCGAAGCCCGCCTTGGGAACCAGTTTCGCTTCAAGGCCGCGGTCCGTCCCCACATAGATGATTTCCGCCTCAGGGTGTCTGTCCCGCAGGCCGCCGGCGACGGCCAGGGCGGGATAGATATGACCACCGGTGCCTCCGCCGGTGATCAGAAAACGTAGGGGTTTGATACGGTCACCTGTTCTGGGCATACTTCGAGATGTTAAGCAGGATACCTACCCCGATCAGCGTAAAGACCAGGGAAGTGCCGCCAAAACTGATGAAAGGCAGGGTAATCCCGGTCACAGGGAGGCTTCCCGTAACCACTCCGATATTGATGAAGGCCTGTAGCCCCACTCCTACTGTGATTCCGGTCGCCAGGAGGCTGGCGAACGGATCCGGGGCGGTCAAGGCGATACGCAGACCCCGCCAGACAAAGATGGTAAAGAGCGTCAAGATCAGGACGCCACCGACGAATCCCAGTTCCTCTCCGACCACGGCAAAGATGAAGTCGGTATGCTGTTCGGGCAGGTAGAGGTATTTCTGCTTACCCTGGCCCAGTCCGGCGCCGAAAAGGCCGCCCGAGCCCAGGGCATACAGGGACTGGATGATATGGAACCCGGCTCCACTCGGATCCTCCCAGGGATTCAAAAAGGCCAGAAAACGGCTCAGCCGGTAAGGCTCAAAGGCAATGGCCACGGCAACCAGAGCCATTCCGCCTCCGGCCAGAAGACCCAAGATACCCATACTGTAACCGGCCGCAAAGAGCATGATAAAGAGCGTTCCGGCCAGGCTGAAAGCCGTTCCCAGGTCGGGCTGCATCAGGATTAAGCCGGAAGCGGCGCCAATAATCAGCAGGTAGGGCAGGATCGCCTTACCGTCTCGGGTGATGTCTCGGTGCCGCGATATACCGTAGGCCATGAAGGTGATAATGAATAGTTTAACTAGTTCGGATGGTTGGAACCCGAATGACCCGATCCCGATCCAGCGTGTCGCACCTTTGACCTCTCGTCCGATACCGGGTAGCAACACCAGGATTAGCAATACAAAGGCGGTAATCAGCATGTGCGGCGCACAGCGCCTCAGGTTCCAGTAGTCATAATTCATAACCAGGAACATGAACGTCAGGCCCAACAAAGCCCAGAGTAACTGCCGCTTGAAGAAGTAAAAGCTGTCGCTGTAGTGCACCAGCGTGCTGTATTCACTGGCTGACAGAATCATCACGATGCCGATACTCAGGAGCATCAGCACCGAAACGAACAACACGAAGTCCGGAGCCTGTCGTTTGACTCGCATCAACCAGCCTCCCTTACCAAAGACAGCACGGATTGCCGGAACAGGTCACCGCGCTCCTCGTAACTGCGAAACATATCCCAGCTGGCACACGCTGGAGAAAGCAGCACGATCTCTCCCAGCCGCGCCTCCCCGTAAGCCAGGCGGACCGCCGACTCCAGATCCGGAGCCTGTATGATGTCGGTAAAGCCCGCTTCCCTGGCCGCCTGGGAAATCTCCCCGGCACTCTCCCCCAAGACAATCATGACTCGCACCTTCTCCCTGATCAGGCGGGCAAAATCAGCGAAACTGTTGCCCTTGTTCCGCCCCCCTGCGATCAGGACGATCGGCTGCGCATAGGCCTCGAGAGCCTTGATCGATGCGTCCGGGTTGGTTCCCTTGGAGTCGTTGATGTACCGGACTCCCCCGATCTCCGCCACCAACTCCAGCCGGTGGGGCACACCGGGGAAACTGGTCAGGGTCTTTGCCATGCTCTCCAGCGGCACACCCATCACCCAGGCGGCCGCCCCCGCAGCCAGAGCGTTCTCCAGGTTGTGGTTCCCAGGAAGGCTTAAGGCCGAAGCGGCCATAAGCTCCCATTCCCTCTGGCCGTCCCTGAATACAATCATTCCCTTACAGACAAAGACACCTCGGTCTAGATTATGTTTCCGGCTGAAGAATATAACTCGTCCTCTGGTCAGCCCGGCCAGCGAAGCGGTGTATGGCTCATCGAAGTTCAGAACCGTCCAGTCCCCGGGCTTCTGGTTGGCAAAAATGGCAGCCTTGGCCTGGACATACTTTTTCATCGTGCCGTGCCGATCCAGGTGGTCGGGCGTAATGTTCAGGATGACGGCAACCTGGGGGTGGAAGGTGGTAGCAGTCTCCAGCTGGAAACTGGACACTTCTGCCACGATAACTCCGTCTGGGCCGAAGCCATCCACTTCACTGGTCAGTGGAACACCGATATTACCCGCCACCAGGGTTTTGTACCCGGCGTCGCGGAAAATTTGGCCGCAGAGTGCCGTCGTGGTGGTCTTCCCGTTCGTCCCGGTGATCGCGACCACGGGACTCTGGGCGTGCTGAGTGGCCAGTTCAAACTCCCCGATAACCGGGATCCCCGCCTTCCTGGCTCCGGCCAGCGGAGCAATGTCTGGCGGGACTCCGGGGCTCGTCACTACGAAGTCCCATCCTTCTGTCACATCGGGATAAGCGCCCAGCGCCAGCCGTAGTCCCTGGAGAGCGTCGTCGCATACGAGATGAAGCTCTTTGGCGTCCCTAGAGTCGGTCAGGGTGACCTTGGCCCCCCTCGCCAAGAGAAACCGTGCCGCGGACAGCCCGCTCTTACCAGCGCCGACCACCAGAACCCGTTTCCCGGCCAGTTCCAAGTTAAACACCTCCTCCGAGACACTCAACACTAACCTCTACCCTAACCGGTAGATTCCGGCCAGGCCGACCGCGGCCAGGATCAGGCCGGCGGCCCAGAAGGAAAACACCACCCGGGTCTCCGTCCAACCCGACAGTTCAAAGTGGTGATGCAGCGGGGCCATTCGCAGCACCCGCCGCCTGAACAACTGATAAGAGAAGACCTGCGCCATTACGGAGAGGGTCTCGATGACAAACACCCCGCCGATGATCGCCAGGAAGACCTCACTCCTGGTAAGCACGGCCGCGGCAGCCAGGCCACCCCCGAGCGCGAGGGAGCCCGTATCGCCCATAAACACACGGGCCGGATACCAGTTATAGTACAGGAACCCGAGACAGCCCCCGGCGATCGCACCCAGTACCAGAGCCACCCACAAGTGTCCGGAGACCACCGCGATCACCGCGAAGGCCAGGGCCGCAATCACCATTAGCCCGGAGGCCAGTCCGTCCAGCCCGTCCGTGAGATTGACCGCGTTGGTGGTTCCCAGAAGGATAAAAACAGTAAAGGCCAGGAACAGCCACCAGCCCAGTTCGATTACAATACCGCCCGGAACGAGAAATCCGGAGAAGGGAATCACGATGTCGGTGCCCCGACCCAGGCCATAGACGGCAACGACCGCGAGCGCCACGGCGATAAGGACCTGGCCCAACAGTTTCTCCCGGGCCCGCAGTCCCAGGGGGCGTTTTAAGACAATCTTAATATAATCGTCAAGGAAACCGATCGTACCGAAACCGACCAACACCAGGAGAACAACCAACCCGTCAACCCTGGTACCCAGCTCGGGTCGATCATCCAGCATCAGGATTCCAAGCAGGACGGCGGCCGTGCTGGACAGGATAAAGATGATCCCGCCCATGGTCGGCGTTCCGCTCTTCTGCAGGTGACGGGACGGTCCGTCTGAACGGACCCGCTGGCCGAACTTGAGACGACGCAGCACCGGGATCACAATCGGCCCCAGGAGCAGGGAAATAACGAGGGCAATACCCCCTAGCAGCAGCGCAAAGATCATTGACTGCTACCCTCCACCGGTTGACGCAACTGTATGAGTGCTTCCACGATTTGCTCCATTCTCACCCCGCGCGAGCCTTTGACCAGGACGAATCCCGCGGTCGGCAGAACGGTCTCGAGAACCCGGACGGTCTCGTCATTGGTCGCACAGGAAATCACCTGCCGGGTGTCCATACCCGCTTCAAGGGCTCCTTTAGCGGTCAAGCGGGCTTCCTCCCCGACCGTTACCAACGTCGTAATGCCGCTTTCGGCAGCGGCCCGCCCGACTTCCAGGTGCCCCTTTTCGCTATGGGTGCCAAGTTCGAACATACTGCCCAGCACCGCAATCCGTGGGTAGGAATCGGCCAGGTCGGACAGCACATTTAGGGCGGCCTTCACCGAAGCTGGACTGGCGTTGTATGTGTCGTTAATAATAGTCAGACCGCCAATTTCCATTATATGCAAGCGCAGCGGAGATAAGGCCGTCGATGTCATCCCCTGCCGAATTTCTTCAAGTTCAAGTCCCAGTTCAAGGCCCACGGCAATCGCCGCGAGCGCGTTAACCGCAATATGCCTGCCCGGTACGGGAATGAAAAAATCCTGTTCAGCCCCGTGGATCAAGGTCTTGAACCGGGTGCCCTGCTGTCCGGTAACACAAGACAGCAGGTGGATATCGTTGTACTCACCAGCGCCAAACCGTACTACGCGTCCCGAACACCTGGTCGCCAAACGGTCGGCAAAGGGGCTGTCCCCATGAATTACGGCCAGACCGTCCCCGGGTAGGTTTTGCACAAGTTCACCCTTGGCCTCCGCGATGTTGGACACCGAGCCCAACAGTTCCAGGTGGGTCTCGCTGATGTTGGTGATCACACCGATGGTGGGAAGGGCGACCTTGCAGAGGGCGTCAATCTGGCCCAGTCCCCTCATCCCCATTTCGACGACGGCTACCTCGTGCTCCTCCCCGATTTCCAGCAGAGTGAGAGGCAGTCCATACTCGTTGTTCAGGTTACCCTTGGTGGCCAGTACACGGTACCGGCGCACCAACACACCCATCAGCAGGTCCTTGGTGGTGGTCTTACCGGTGCTGCCCGTGACCGCCACTACCGGTATTCCGGCACGAAGACGGTTATGCCGGGCCAGAGCCTGCAGGGCCCGGGTGGTATCGTCCACCCGGACTACGGGAACGGCAACACCCCGGACGTCGCGGTCAACGATCAGGGCGGCGGCGCCTTTGGTCACGGCCTGTCCCAAGTAATCGTGACCGTCAAACTGGGTTCCCTTTAACGCAAAAAACAGTGCCCCACCCTCAAGGGTCCGTGTGTCCGTGCCGACACGGTCCACGACCTGCTCAGGTGTGCCCTGCAAAAGCCGGCCCCCGGTGGCCTTACAGACTTCCCCAAGTGTGTGTTTCATCATCTAAAGTATACCCCATGTCCGCAAGTTTCTCGGCCGCGACCAGGCGGTCGTCAAACGGGAATTTGGTTTTGCCGATGATCTGGTAGTCCTCATGTCCCTTGCCGGCGATGACCACGATGTCCCCTGCACGGGCCTCGGCGATGGCCCGCCCGATCGCCTCCCGCCGGTCAGGGACGACCAGGTAACCGGAGGGTTTCACTTCACGGACCCCAACCTCTACCTGTTCGATGATGGAAAGCGGATCTTCAGTGCGCGGGTTGTCAGAGGTCACAATCGCCAGGTCGGAACATCCGACCGCGATCCTACCCATGATTGGCCGCTTGGTCCGGTCGCGATCACCCCCACAGCCAAAGACGGTGATGACACGGCCCATGGTGATTTTCCGGGCCGCCCGAAGCACGTTTTCCAATCCATCGGGGGTATGGGCGTAGTCCACAATAACGCCGAAGTCCTGTCCCAGATAAACCGGTTCAAACCGCCCGGGGATCCCTCTGACGCCGGACAGGGCCAGCCGGATCTCACTTGGGGTGAAGCCTTCCGCCAGCCCCAGCGCCACAGCGGCCAAGGCGTTATAAACGTTAAACTGGCCGACAAGTCTGGTATCTACCTGGAATCGGCCCCATTCGCTCTCAACCTTAAACTCCGTTCCCCGGGGGCCGATGCCGGGTTCGGTGGCCCGAACCGCAGCCCGGGCGTCCAGGCCGTATGTTAGGGCGCGGTCGCCCAGCATTTGCACCAACCGAACACCGTAAGGATCATCAACGTTGACTACGGACGGCGCCCCTGCGCCCAGACGCAAAAAGAGCGAGGCCTTCGCCTGAAAATAGTCGTTCATGTCGCGGTGAAAGTCCAGGTGATCCTGGGTCAGGTTCGTAAAAACCGCCGATCTAAAATCACACCCTGCGACCCGGTTCAGCGTGAGGGCGTGAGAGGAGACCTCCATCGCTACCCGCTGGACACCCTCGTCCACCATCTGGCGCAGCAGCAGCTGCAGGTCAAGGGACTCCGGTGTGGTCCGCTCAACCGGCAGTGTCCGTTCGCCAATCAGGTTGTGAATGGTGCCGATCAGGCCTACGGGAGCACGCAAGCGATACAGAGCGGCAACGAGATGGGTCGTGGTGGTCTTGCCGTTGGTCCCGGTCACACCGGCGATATGCAGTTGCTTGGCCGGGAATCCGTAAAACCGGGCTGAGACATGGCCCAGGGCTCGTCTGGTGTCGGCCACCACCGTCCAGCCGATTCCATTATCCGGTAAGCCCTCCGCCTGCTCCACCAACAGGCCCGATGCCCCGCGTTTCAGGGCATCGTCAATGAAATGGTGACCGTCGGTAACCAGGCCCCTAATCGCTACAAACAGAAAGCCGGGCCGGACTTGCCTCGAATCATAGGCAATCCCCGCCACCGGCTGCTGCAAGTCTCCACCTGTAGCCAAGAGCGTAAGCTCCTTAACCAGTTCCTTGAAAAGCAAGGCCCTCTTCCTCCGCTTTCTCCTTCACGTAGCTGTGCCAGCTTACCGTCCACCGGTACCCGTTTTCAGTCCGTTATACCGGGGCGTTCGGCTGCCGGTTCAAAATCCACCCGTACCAACGCTCCGCGGTCCACCTTCTCACCCGGCGACGGTTTCTGCTGACTGGCGACACCAGTGCCCACCGGTTCAAGACGCAGTCCCATGTTCTCCAAGAGACCACCAACCTGTTTGATGGTCAGGCCGGTCAGGTCGGGTATCGTCACCTGACCCCCGCTGTCAGCTTCTGGTCCGGTCTTGAGCTCAATAATCACGGTGGTCCCCTCCAGTACCGAGGCCCCCGCCTCCGGCACCTGTCCATACACCACGGGGCCCTGGCCCCGGATCATGAAGTTCAATCCCGACCCACGTAATTCCTGTACGGCCTCATTAAGGGGTAAATTTACCACCTGGGGTACCCGGACCTCCTCAGGCTCCCTGGTGTTCTCCCAGAAGTTTAGGCTTTTAGGCTTGGGCAGGTCCTTCTGCTCAGGTACACCCAGATAGCGCAGGGTATCCTGCATCACCGCCCGGAAGGCCGGAGCCGCCACCTGGCTGCCGTAGTAGACACCACCCTGAGGTTCGATCAGCATTACCAGAATGGCCACCTGGGGATCCTCAACGGGTGCGAATCCAACAAAGGAGGACACATAGCGTCCGGACACATAGCCCCCCGAGGAACCAACCACCTGGGCGGTACCGGTCTTGCCGCCGACCCGGTAGCCGTCCGCGTAGGCGTTACGGCCTGAACCCTTAAGCACTACACCCTCCAGCAAAACACCCACTTCCCGACTGGTCTCCTCGGAGATCACCCGTCGGACGGACTTGGGTGCGTACTCACGTACCACGGTTCCCTCGTGGTCGGTAACCGCCTTGACCAGCATCGGCTCCATCAGGAGACCTCCGTTCACTGAGGCGGAGACAGCCGTCAACAACTGCAACGGGGTCACGGCAATCGACTGCCCGATGGACATGGTGGCCAGGTTAAGCGTGGTGGCCTTCTTCTCCGGGATCATGATCCCCTGCGCCTCACCGGGCAGGATGACCCCGGTCTGTGTCCCGAACCCGAATCCGCGCACGTACTTGTAGAAATCCGAGATCCCGATATCAAGTCCGATCTTGATAAACCCGGGGTTACAGGAGTTCTGGATGACTTCCTCAAAGCTCTGGCTGCCGTGTCCCCCGGCTTTCCAACACCTGATGTTTCGGTCAGCTACCTTAACGTAGCCCGGATCGTAGAATCGGTCGTTCTTGTTAACCGTCTTTTCTTCCAGGGCCGCCGACAGGGTAATGATTTTAAAGGTGGACCCGGGCTCGTAGTTGTACCAGATCGCCGGGTTCCGGTCCCACGTCGACTGTGGTGCAACCGACCAGCGGTTCGGGTCGAAGGTCGGCCGGTTACCCATGGCCAGGATCTCACCCGTCCGGGGATCCATCACCGTGATGACCGCACCCTTAGGTTGGTATTTATCAATAAGTTTATCCAGTTCCCGCTCCACGAAGTATTGAACGGTTTCGTCGATGGTCAGCACCATGTTGTGCCCCTGCACCGGGGGGAAATAGTTGTGGACGGCGTTCGAGATTTCCCGCCCTGCCGCATCGCGTTCCACCACAATGCGGCCCGGAATGCCACGCAGATCGGTTTCAAAGGTGTTCTCGATGCCTGTCAATCCCTGGTTGTCGACGCCAACAAACCCCAGGACGTGGGCGGCCAGACCGTCCTTCAGGTAGTAGCGCTTACTCTCTTCCACAAACCCGATCCCGTCCAGCTTCAGAGACTTCAACTCCTGGGCCTGCTTGTAGTCGACCTTGCGCTTGATCCAGACAAAGGACTGTTTCTGGGTAATCTGCTTATGAACCTTGTCGACGTCCATATCCAGCACTACCGCTACCTTCGCGGCCACTTCATCGGGCTTGGTCACCTGTGAGGGAATAGCAAAGACCGAATCGACGCTGACGCTGGTAACCAGTTCGTTGCCTTTTCGGTCAAATATACTGCCCCGCTTGGCCTCTACCGGGATGTCCCTTGTTCTGTTATCCAGAGCGTCTTGGCGTAGTTGGTCACCCAAGAAGAACTGGATGTAGGCAAGTCGACAGACAAGGAATAAGAGCGCGAGTGCGGCCAGGAAGAAGAGGATGCTGATTCTCTTGCGCATAACGATACTGGTTGACTGCATACCACCCCTCCTGGAGGTAAGAGTAGACCGTGTTTAGTGATCGAATCACGCCGTTCGCACCTTCTGTTCCCAACCGCTGATCAGGCTGAGGAACGCTTCTAACAGGCTAGGCTCGGACGCCACTTCGGCGACCTCTTCGGGGACTCCACCGCTCTCAGCCACCTGGACCGATGCCATCTCGGCGGTACCGGCCCCGACTTCCTTTTGCGCTTCCGGGAAACCGGTGTCGGCCAGAGCAATCGTCAGGACGTTTTCCTTCTTCGGCAGGACCATGCCCAGCTTCGTGGTAGCCAGCGTCTCCACCCGGGCTAGGGAGTCCTGCTTACCGATCACCATCTCAAGACTCTGATTCTCCATCTCAATGGCCGCCACCTGCCGCTTCAGGTTTTCCAGGCGGTAGCCGACAGTGGTAACCTGGGCGTTAAAGTAGATGTACATTGCCCCCAACACGAATGCGAACAGGATCATCGCCATCATCAGAACACGGGCCCGGCGTTCGCTCTGGGGTTTGACCTCCGGTTTAGGCCGGAGTTCCGTAACCGGGCACTCGGAGTAGGCATAATTTGGCTTTTCCTGCGCTATTATCAAGCCTATTCAACCTCCCTGTCCTTTAGAACGAGTCCAATTTCTCGGCCGCCCGCAGCTTAGCGCTTCGGGAGCGGGGGTTTTCGGCGACCTCTGCCTCCGTTGCCGTAACCGGGCGACGGGTCACCACTTCCAGTTGGGGAACCACGCCGCAGCGGCAAATGGGCAGGCCCGGCGGGCATTTGCAGTGTAGGGCATAGTTCCGGAACAAGTCCTTAACGATACGGTCTTCCAACGAATGATAACTAATCACACAGATCCGGCCATGAGCAGCGGCAACCTTTACCGCCTGGTGGAGTGAATCCTCCAGGACACCCAACTCGTTGTTGACCGCAATCCGCAAGGCCTGAAAAGTTCGCCTTGCCGGGTGCGGACCGGTACGCCTGGCGGCCGCCGGAATGGCGTTCTTCACGATCTCGGCCAAATGGCCGGTGGTGGTCACGGGAACGCGTTTGCGGGCCTCGCCGATGAAAGCGGCGATCCGCCCGGCCCACCGTTCCTCTCCGTATGCCTTAATGATGTGCGCCAGCTCAGGTACCGGAAGGTCACTGACCAGATCCGCGGCCGTCACCGGAGAACCGGGGTCCATCCGCATGTCCAGCGGGGCATCCGCATGAAAGGAAAAGCCCCTTTCCGCCGTATCCAACTGAGGTGACGACACACCCAGGTCGTAAAGGATCCCGTTCACTTTTTGGATTCCGATTCTTTCCAGGGTAACCGCCAGCTGATCGAAGTTGGCGTGAACCAACTTCACCCGTTCCCCATAAGGCGCCAGACGCTCCTCGGCCGCTGGCAGGGCTACGGGATCCTGGTCCAGACCGATCAATACCCCGTCCGGACCCAACCGTTCCAGGATGGCGCAGCTATGGCCTGCGCCGCCGAGGGTACAGTCCACGTACTTCCCGTCCGGGATGATCTTCAAGTATTCCAGCACTTCCCGGAGCATTACCGGCCGGTGCTGAAATTCGACTGGCTTCTCCAGGAAGCATCCTTCCCTTGTATGACAAGTTAAAAAGGAAATGTGGGCAAATGCCGGTCAACCTGGGGAGTCTCTTGGCAGATGCCCACCGGAGGTCACAGATCCAGGTCAAAGTCCACGATCTTCTCGGCAATCTCCTCGTAATTGCCACCGGCCTGGAGGCTGTAGCGTTCCCATTCATCCTTCGCCCAAATCTCCACTCGAGAGGAAACGCCGAGCACCACGACGTCCTTGTCTAACCCGGCATACTGCCGCAAGTTCGACGGGACCACGATGCGGCCCTGTTTGTCGGATTCCAGTTCAGCGGCGCCGGAAAAAAAGAGCCGTACAAATGCCCGGGCGTCTGCCTTGGCAAACGGCAGTTTCTTGAGTTTGGTTTCCAGTTGCGCCCACTCTTCAACGGAGTAGGCAAATAAGCAGCGGTCCAACCCCTTGGTGACCACAAAGTGGTCCCCCAACCCTTCCCTAAAACGGGCCGGAATAAAAAGGCGCCCTTTGTTGTCCATTGTATGTTGGTACTCACCGATAAACATCCACCGGCACCACCTGTAGGGGTTTATCCACCACTTTAAACCACTTTACACCACTTATTCTTCCCCGGGCAATACTTCTCCTGCAAGATCCTCCCCCCAAAAGTAATTTTTTCTAAGAAATAAGAAAAAGGTCCCATCGTTTGGGACCTTCAAAGGTCGGTTTGAAGGTGAGTCTAATAAGGGTCCGGGTTTACTATCCGGCGACATTGCGGAGATTCGGGAAACCGTTCTTAGCGACGGTGAGGGCTGCGTGTCCGCCGACGAGGACGTTCGCGGGCGCTTCCCTTTTCAAATCCCACCCAGACCGCGTAAGCGGCCGCGAACAATCCACAGGAGGCGTAAGACACGCACCGAACCTAGCTTAGAACGGTCGAATCGGAGCACCGGAGTCCGGGGAGTAAAGCCCGAACCCTAGAAAAAATGTTCTTAGTCACGACCTTACAACCCTACTCCGCCCTTACGAGTCGAGACACCTCGGTGGTCAGGCGGTAAATATGTTCGGCCAAATCCTCGGGGAGGGTGCCGGTACCGCAGGCCGGGGTGATCAGGGCCTGGTTGCGCAGGGTCTCCCGGTCAATGCCGCGTTCGGCCAACTGTACCCAGGCCGCATCCAGGCGGGCCGCCAGTTTCTCCGGGGTTTCATCCCGGGCTGCCTCGGATGTCGGCACGATCCCCCAGGCCACAACCCCGCCCCGTTCCAAAAACCGCTTCAATTCAGCGCGGTAAGGCAGCATCGAGTCGAAGTAGTCATAGGCATCAAAGCTGACCACGCCGGTGTGGGAATCAAACAGAATGCTCCCGTCCACGGCTGCGCATGTATGGATGCCGCCATCGGCCCCGCCCGCGCGGATGCCCTCCAGGACCGTGTTCATGTCCTCAATGATCATCTCGCGGGTTACGGTGATATAGGTGGACTGTCCGAAAATGCTGATCCCCGGTTCATCCACAAAGACCAGGGTCTTTAGTCCAAATGCGGTCAGGGCCCGCGCCTGCCAGCGGGCGGTCATCGCCAGGTTCTTGACGATCACGTCCCGGATCTGCTCATCATAGTAGGCCGGTCGGCCGGTCCGGTCGGTAAGCTGAAAACCGGCGGTCAACGGACCGACCACCTGTCCCTTAAGGCAAACGGCATCCCCGGTTCCAGCGGCCATCGCATCGAGAAAGGCATAGAACCCGGTTGCCGCTTCCTTTGGCATCGCGAACTGGCTGAGCGCATCCTCGTCTCCTTCTTCCACCGCCAGGTAGACCATGTAGAAGGCCGCCAGCCGGTCGGGCCAGTCAGGAGCATCGGTAGCGAAGACGATCTTCTCCCCGTCACGCTCCAGGATCCCGACTTCCATCAGAAGGTTTAGATTCTGTAGCACAAAGCCCTCCTGGGCTCCTCGCAGCGGGAGCTGGGGCCAGTGCGGGATTAGGGGCATCTCCCGGCCGATCAGGGCCAGGGCCGGTTCCGCCGTCCGGTACGGCAGACTGCCGATCGCCATCGGCAGGCTTGTGGTTTGCCACATTAGAAACACCTCATCTCTTCAGGGATAACAAAAGGCCAGCCCTCAAAAACAAAGGCTGGCCAAAACTCCAAAACAAATCTTACAGGACGGCCCCGGGCAGGACACTTACCTGCTTCTTGTCCTTACCCTTCCTCTGGAAGCTGACGATACCGTCAATCTTGGCAAACAGAGTGTCGTCGCCGCCGATACCAACGTTACGACCGGGGTGTACCTTGGTTCCACGCTGGCGCATAATGATGCTCCCGGCGGTGACAAACTGTCCGTCGGAGCTCTTGACGCCAAGGCGCTTGGCTTCGGAATCGCGACCGTTACGTGAGCTACCTACTCCCTTTTTGTGTGCCATTATCATTCACCTCCTGAACTACGCTTCAATCTTTTCAACCAGAACCGCCGTAAAGGCCTGTCTGTGGCCCTTCTTACGCCGGTAGTTTTTCTTCGCCTTGTACTTAAAGACGATGATCTTCTTACCCCGTCCATGTCTGACGACTTTCAGCTGAACCTTGGCCCCGGGTACCACCGGCTGACCCACGGTCAGTTCCCCGTTGTCCCGGCCCACGGCCAGAACCCGGTCGATCGTGACCATCTCGTCCGGTTCCGCCAGCAGCTTCTCGACGTACAGGGTTTCACCTTCCTGTACCCGGTACTGTTTACCGCCTGTTTCGATAATCGCGTACATTGTCTTGTCTTACCCCTTTCCAAATATCGGGACACGCCGGAAAAGGTGGGCTTACCCGACAAGCCTCTTAACTAAACCATTATCCGTGCGGTTCACGCACCGCTTATTGTACCACAACCCAACGGCCTGGTTCAAGTATTTTCGACTGTTTTTGGCCGCTGACCTAGGCCGACCTGCGGTTCGTCCACCGGCACCTTCCCGGTCCCAAAACAGCAAGCGCAGTTTGTGAGCAGAAGTTCACCCAGGCTGGGGTGCACCTTCTTGCGAGTCAATTCCACTAGGCCCAACCGGGTGAGCCCCATGATGTGGGTGCGGCGGCGATCTTTGCGGATCTCCTCGGTCAGCACATCCAGGATCTTTAGCTGGTGCTCCTCACTGGCCATGTCGATGAAGTCGACAATTATGATACCGCCCAGATTGCGTAACCGGAGTTGACGCGCGATCTCCACTGCCGCGTCCAGGTTGGTCTTGAAAACAGTGTCTTCCAGGTCGATCCGGCCTGTATACTTCCCGGTGTTGACGTCAATCACGGTCAGGGCCTCGGCCTGGTCAAAGATCAGGTATCCGCCGCAGCGTAGCCAGACACGGCGCTGTAAGGCCTTGTGGATCTCCTGGGTTACGTTGTAATGGTCAAAAATATCGGGGCGGTCCTCTATGAAGACCTTATCCCGCAAGGTGGGGTTAATGATATCAAGCATCGTCAGTACCCGCTTGTAAGCGGTAGAGGAATCCAGGACCATCCGGTCGATTTCCTCAGTAAACAGGTCGCGGATGATCCGTGGCAAAAGACCACACTCCCGGTAAAGAAGCGCCGGAGCCGAAGAAATCGCTGCCCGCTTCTGGATATCCAGCCAGAGGTCGTGCAAGAGCCGCAGATCCTCGCCCAGGGCAGCCTCGGGGATGGTCCTGGCGGCGGTGCGGACGATGACGCCCATTCCCTCAGGGCGCGCACTCATTACGGCGTTCTTAAGCCGCTCCCGCTCCTCCTCCTGTTCAATGCGACGGGAGATCCCCACGTGGTTAACGGTAGGCATCAGTACAGAAAAACGGCCCGGGAGATTGACCCGCATGGTCACCCGCGGACCCTTATTTCCCAACGGGTCCTTGGCCACCTGCACGATAATTTCCTCGCCGGGTCGGAGCATCTCGCGGATACTCCGGGCCCGCCCCGAGCGTTCGGACAGAACGTCGTTCACATACAGGAAAGCGTTCCTGCCAATCCCCACATCCACAAAAGCCGCTTCGATCCCGGGCAACACGTTTTCCACCCGGCCCTTAAAAATGCTTCCGACCAAGCACAGTTCACGGTCGGTTTCAAAATGTACCTCCATCGGTACCCGGTTTTCCAACAAGGCAACCCGCGTCATCTCATTACGGGCACTTACGATTATCTCTCTTTTCATCCTGCAGGCCCCTTTCAACAATCCCAAAGCAACCGTCCGTCCCGTGCCAACATAGCCGTCCGGCAAACCATAAACCGGTGCGGCTGAAGCGGTAGTACTTCAGCCAGGGCGATAAATACCTCATCCGGACGGACGTTTCCACGAGAACCCGATTGCAGTTCCATCAAAAATTCAATTTCACCGGCGATGCTTTTCCACACAAGCCGGCGAATACCCGGACGGATGTCTTTGCGCTTAAACCCCTTACCGGTCCTACGTTCCACAAAGACCTCGCCGCAATTAAGCAAACTTTCAATTCTCTTGTCCAGTTCGTTGGCAGGAGTGTTCTCGTTCAACCCGCCCCGGGCCGTATACACGGCACGGTCTAAAAGGCTCATCAGCGCGCCGCCGCCGGCCGGCACCTTGCGCCCCTTCAGGACCACCAGACCACCGGGCATCTGGTTGGCGAGACTGGCCACCAGATCCTCCGGCAACATGTCCCGGGTCAAATCAATATCTACTAATTCCTGCGCACCGGTCATGCCAACAGGCAATGGCGCGGCAAAGGTCAGCCTGGGCCGTGGATTGAACCCCTCAGTGTAGGCCAGGGGTAACTCCGCCCGGCGGGCTGCCCGCTCAAAAGCCCTCAGGATATCCAGGTGCGATACAAATCTCGCCGGTCCATCCTGCCTGTAAGCCACCCTAATACGGTTCATCTGGTTCCCTCGCGGTGTAAGGCTCTACTTCAAAGGCGGGACACAGTCCACATCCGGTACAAACGCCGCGTCGGCAATCATGCGTGGTTTCACCAGCCATCGCCCTTCGGTGCTCCAGGATCAGGAACTGTTTCCCGATACCCGGATCAAGGTGGTCCCACGGCAGCGTATCTGTATAGGCATACCGTCGGTAGGCATAGTCCCCGGGATTAATTCCGGTGTCTTCGAAAGCCTGACGCCAGAGGTCGTACCGGAAGCACTCCCGCCACCCGTCGAGCCGACAGCCTAGCGCGTGGGCCCGTACCAGCACGTCAGCCAGCCTGCGGTCTCCCCGCGCAAACACAGCCTCCAGGAAGCTGGTCTCAGCCTCGTGCCAATTGAAATTTGATCCCCGGACCCCCTTCAACCGTCGCTGGAGGTAGGACTGTCTCTCCCTGAGTTCAGCCATTGGAGCCTGTGGTTCCCACTGGAACGACGTGTGGGGCTTGGGCACAAAAGAAGAAGCGCTCACCGCTACCTTTAGTCTTCCCCTAGGTATACGGGCTTCCCGTCCCTTGGCGAATACCCCTTCTGTCAGCCGGGCGATTTCCTCAACGTCATCCAGGGTTTCCGTAGGCAACCCCAGCATGAAGTAAAGCTTAAGCCTTTGCCAGCCGGCGGTGAAAGCCGCACCGACTGCAGCCAGCAGATCCTCTTCGGTGACACCCTTGTTTATAACGTCCCGCAGACGCTGCGATCCAGCCTCAGGGGCAAAGGTCAGGCTTGAACGCCGTACCTTCTGTACCGTACCGGCGAGTTCGACCGAGAAGGCGTCTACACGAAGTGACGGCAAGGCCACGTTGATCTTTTGCTCCGCATAGCGGTTAACCAGTCCCTCGACGAGGGGCCCGATGCGCGAATAGTCACTGGTGCTGAGCGAGGTCAGCGAGATCTCGTCGTATCCGGTGTTGCGCAGGAGTTCACGGGCCTGTTCCATCAGCGTGGGCAGATTCCGTTCCCGCACAGGCCGGTACACGGCGCCCGCCTGGCAAAACCGGCACCCCCGTGTACAGCCCCGAAAAACCTCCAGCATCGCGCGGTCATGGACTACCCCTAGGTACGGAACAATCGGTCTCGTTGGAAACGGCGCCTCGTCCAGGTTGCCAATAATCTGCTTTACCACCCGGTTGGGTACCCCCGGCCGGTTTGGAACAACCTGGGATACCACCCCGTTGGACAGGTACTGTACATCGTAAAAGTACGGTACATAGACCCCCGGGATGGCCGCCAGGGCGACCAGGGTCTCTTCCCTGCTCCGGCCCCGATTCTGAATGATCGCGTCCAGGATATGGTTGAAACCTTCCTCTCCCTCACCGAGAAACACGGCGTCCAGGAAAGGAGCCAGCGGCTCGGGATTGTAAGCGCAGGGGCCTCCGGCAATCACGATGGGCCCGTCTCCGGTACGGTCTCTGGTCCAAAGCGGTATCCCGGCCAGATCCAGCATGTTCACAACCGTGCTGAAGCTTAGTTCATACTGTAACGTAAAAGCGAGAACGTCAAAATCTCGGACCGGTCGGCGTGATTCCAAGGCGAAGAGCGGGAGGTTGCGCGCGCGCATCTCCCCCTCCATATCCGTCCAGGGCGCAAAAACGCGTTCAAGCAGAGCATCAGAACGCCGGTTAACCACATGATACAATATCTGCAGTCCCAGATGGGACATTCCAACCTCGTAGATATCAGGAAAGGCAAAGGCGACCCTCACCTCTGCCTCTTTCCATCCTTTTTCAACGGAGTTGTATTCACCACCAATATAGCGTCCCGGCTTTTCAACCAGGGGCAGGACGTGTGCAAGCCCATTCAATTTAAGGTAACCTCCGGTAGTAGTCATCCCTAGTATTTCCAAACAGCATTACAATCTATCTATATCATTATTCTCCGCTCATCCTGATAAATCCTTTTTTACCTGTCCCAAGGACACATCGGTTCCACATCTTAGAACGGCTTGTACAACCTCCCTCTCGTCCAGGGTTCCGACGTAAGACCCCTCCCGGTTAACCAGATAAATAAAGTGGTAGCGCTGCGGCGCAAACATCCGCGTGACCTTCCAGGCCGCTACAGTATCGAGAACAACGAGTATTTCGCCAGGCAGACATTCCCGGCGGATCAGTTCGTTCTGCTTGGCCATCAGGTATTGGGCATAGAGGTACGGGGCTTCGAGCTTTTCACTCCGTGCCGCGTAGAAGACAAAAAACCCTGTGGCCACCAGATCAAGCCCGTTTACATGGTAGAGAACACCGACCGTGCCTAAGGCGATAATCAAGATTCCCCAAAGCTGACCGAGCATGGCCATCCGGCAGGTGGCGACCGGCAGACTCATTCGCCGCGCCAAATAGGCCCGCAGTACACGACCGCCGTCCAGCGGCAGACCAGGAAGCAGGTTGAACAGGAAGAGGATGATATTGCACTGAATGAAGAAGGCGCCCAGCACATCGTGCCAAAGCCCGTAGTGCCCAAACCCGATAGCCACGAAGACGAGGGCCAGGTTGGTCAACGGCCCTGCCGCCGCCACCTTGATTTCCTTCTGGGGTTCCAGGGGGAGCTTATTGCTCATCCGGGCCACCCCCCCAAAGGGGAGCAGTTCTACGGAGGACACTTCAAAATTCAGGCGACGGGCGACCAGGGCGTGGGACAGCTCGTGCATCAGGACCACCACAAAGGCGACAAGCCCCTTGTCCAGTACGCCCGCCACAAAATAGACGCCGATTAAGGCGATGAACCAGTTGTTAATGGAGAAGTCAACGCCTTTGATTCGGCATATCTTCAAAACCATCGCCTCCAAGATGAGCTACGGAAAAATTAAGGGATGAGAAACGGAGATTATGCCGCAGCGGGTCTGGGTTTGCTCACCTTCGGCCAAGGGGGCAAACCCAGACCGGAATAAAATAGCTACTATCGGTTTGGAGGCGCAAGCCTGGTCAAGGGGTCGATCAGCTGTCCCTTCTCACGCAGTTCGAAGTGCAGCCCGGATGCAGCAAGGCAACCTTCCGTCCCAACGGCGCCGAGCACCTGACCCACGCTGACCCGGTCTCCCTTTTCCACCAGCAATCCGCCGAGGTTGGCGTAAAGGGTATAGACCTCGCCTCCGTGATCGATCAGCACGTATTTTCCGTAAGTCCGATCCGTTCCAACCATCTTTACCGTCCCCGGCATCACCGCCCGGACCGGGCTGCCCTCAGCGGCCTCAATGCCGATCCCGGGGTGAAACCGCTCCAGATTGTCCAACGGATCCACGACCCACCCGAACTCTTTCACCACCCGGCCGGAAACGGGCAGCGGGAGGTCTTCATCTTCTGAGACATTCTGGTCCTGGTTTACCGGACCGAGGACTTCGGTCGCATCCCGGTGGGGCGGTCCCGTCAGAAACGGCAGGTCCACGGCCACCGTCTGCAGACCCAGGTGTACCACCCGGTCCACCGCCGCCTGATAGTTCCACTCGGTGGTAAGCACGTAGGCCAGGGTCTCGCGTACCTGGGTACTGAACGGTCCCCTACTGTCCTTAACCGCCAGTAGAACCAGGAATACGGCCAGAACCAGCAGGCATTGGCCGATCAACCGGCGACTTGGACCGCGACGTTGGGGTTGAGCATTTGAGGGCCAGTCCCATTTACTCCGGCTAAACCGCTTCATCCCAAATCCCTCCAGTAGACAAGACTACTGAACTATATGCCGCGGGATGGACAATGATGACAAGCCCCATGAAAAAAACGAAAGCCCCAAGAGGGGTTAAGGGGGATCACTCGGAGAATGTTTGGCTACTGGGCCTCGGGACAGAGGTGTGGCAGATACTGCTCGGCACGCACGGCCTGACGGGGCCTGATTTTGTCGGCCCGCATTACGACGAGCGCCCCGAAGGGCTTCAGCACAACCCGCCCCACGGAGTCAATCGGGCGGGCCAGACTTATGGAGAGGGGGTCACCGGTAGGCGGAATAAAGACCGTGGAACCCCAGGCAATCCGTTCCTCACCGGTTGCACGGCACAACAGGGACTTCAGTTCCCAGGGATGATAGAACCGTGCGTGCGCAAACACACTTTCGTTCCCGGCGGCGCGTCGGCGGCGATGCCAGGCCCAGGGACTGTAAGCGTTTAAACCGCTATCACCAGGCGCCCTTTGGGGCGTACCAGGCGCCACAGCTCACGGAGGACGGCTTCAGGGTGGAGGCTGAATTCCAGCGAAGTAAAGGCAACCACCAGGTCGAAGGTCCGGCTGGGAAACGGGATGCGGTTGATGTCAGCCAGGACCAGGTCGACTCTGGAGTGTCCCGCCGTCTTGCGACGGGCCTCATCAAGCATCTTCTCGGAGATATCAACGCCCAGCACGGTCAGACCACGCTCGGCCAATTCCTGGCACAGCCGACCCGTACCGCACCCGGCGTCCAGCACCCTTTCCCCGGGTTTAGGTTCGGCGATGCGTGTAAAGAGATCCTTTTCCAGCCGGTCCACAGCACGACCGAGCGGTGTTTCATACCAGAGGTCGTAGTCGGTGGCTAGGTGATCAAACAAGGCCATTCCTTCCACTTCCCCCCTTAACGACTTAGAAACCCTACGGGTGGGAAAACCGGATCAGAAGATGATCTTCTGGCGCTGTAGCCAGATATTCAGCAGAATCCCGACAGCCGCAAGCGTAGTGAGCATCGAAGTACCACCATAGCTGAAGAGAGGCAGCGGAATGCCCGTAACCGGCATTATCCCCGCCGTCATCCCGATGTTGGTCAGGATATGGAAGAACAGCATTGAAACAATCCCAGTGGCCATGAGGGTCCCGAAAAGGTCACGGGCCTGACTCGCGATCCGTAGGCCGCGGTAAAGCAGGATGAAGTATAGAGTCAATAGAATGAGCACACCCACGAAACCCAGTTCCTCAGCCAGGACCGAAAAAATAAAGTCGGTATGCTGCTCCGGCAGGAAGTTGAGCTGGTTCTGACTGCCGCTGTAAAGCCCGCGTCCCCACAGACCGCCGGCACCGATCGCAATCTGGGACTGGATCATGTGGTAGCCCGCCCCGGCCCAGTCCGCCCAGGGGTTTAAAAAGATGGTTAGCCGGGAAATCTGGTAGTCCTTGAGCGGTATCCAGATCCCATGCTGCAGGTGTCCCCAGATCCACAGGAGTACGCCACCGAGTCCCCCACTGGCCAAACCGCCCAAGAGTAGGGGCCTCGCTCCCGCCACATAAAGCATGCCGAAGGTGATCGCAAAAAAGACCAGGGTGGTCCCCAGGTCGGGTTGAACCAGGATTAACAGCATGGGAACGGACACATAGGCAAATACGGGAAGCAGATCGCGAAGGCGCGCGAGGTTGCCTTCCCGGCGGGCCAAAAAATCGGCTAGGGTGATGATCATGATCAGCTTGGCAGGTTCAGAGGGCTGAAACTGAAACCCGCCGATCTGAATCCATCTCTGGGCGCCAAGCGCCTCATGACCAGACACCAGAACCGCCAGCAATAAAAAGATATTCAGACCGTACAGGATCCGCCGGTACCTGGACAGATCCTCGTAACGCAAAAACATGATAATAATCAAGACGACTGTACCGAGGGCTACTGATATAAGCTGCTTACCCACGATACGGGTGAGGAAGACACCTTGCCCCGTCCCAGTCGACGTTGAAGCCGAAGATATGGTTACCAAACCCAGCGCGATGATCATCATCGCGACCAGGATCAGTGAATAATCAAGATTACGCAGGAGCCTGCGACCCGATATCAACGTTCACCATCACCCGTCGCCCGTAGGTATTGTACCAGTCTTAACATTGATTATACCGGACTGCGGCTGAAAAATAAACGAAGACCCCCAGACCAAAACCGGCCCCTGACCCAACTTTAGCTGCTGGCTACCCTCTTCATCCGTTTCACCGGAATATTGGCCACCAGAGCCACCTGATCTTCATACTTTTCGAGTGAAACGTCCAGATTCTCCTCATCGATTTCCATGTAATTCGATATCACCTGAATCAGGTCTGCCCTTAGAAGCTGTAAGAGTTGGGGGGAGACGTTGGCCCGGTCATGCACAAGCACCAGCCGCAACCGTTCCTTGGCTATACTTTTGCTTCCAGGACTCTCCCTGCTGAACAGGCGGGTGATAAAATCCAGCAACACCGTTCCTCCTCTCTCACTCTACTTAAAGCCGATTATCTTCTTCAACTTGAGGAAGAATCCCTGGTTCGGCTCGAGATTCAAGAGCGGAACCGGTTCGCCCAGAATGCGCATGACGATGTTTCTAAAGGCCTTGCCGCTCAGAGATTCATCATTGCCAACGATCGGTTCTCCACGGTTGGTCCCAACGATAATCTGTTCGTCGTCAGGAATCACGCCCAGCAACTCAATACCAAGGATATCCAGAATATCCTCAATACTCATCATATCACCGCGATCAACCATCTTGGTCCGCATTCGGTTGATGATAACCTTCGGATCATTGAGACCACTGGATTCGAGAAGGCCAATCACCCGGTCGGCGTCACGGATGGCCGCGACCTCCGGGGTGGTAACCACAATCGCTTTCTCCGCAGCCGCGATAGCACTCTTGAAACCCTGCTCGATCCCCGCCGGACAGTCTAGGATAACATAGTCGAAGAGATCTCTCAGTTCCTCGCTCAAACTGATCATGTGTTCGGGCTGGACAGCCGATTTATCCTTGGTCTGGGCCGTGGGTAAAAGATGAAGACCCTCATAACGCTTATCTTTGATTAAGGCCTGACGGAGTCGGCAATTGCCAGCAATAACATCGGTCAAGTCATAAACGATGCGGTTCTCCAGGCCCAGCACAACGTCCAGGTTACGCAACCCGGTGTCGGCGTCGATCAGGGCCACCTTGTGCCCCATCATCGCCAACCCACAACCAATGTTGGCTGTTACAGTGGTCTTACCCACCCCTCCCTTACCCGAAGTCACAACGATAACTTCGCTCATTCTTTCTGCTCCTTCCTTGGCCTCTAGTTTTTGCCTGCTCGCTCCCCGCCAATCGGGAAGTCTTCGATGGTTACAATTCCGTCCTTTACCCTGGCAATCTCCGGCTGGTTTGGGTTGATTGTCTCTCCGTCCGGTGAACGGGCAATATACCCGGCGATGCGTAATTGCGTAGGCTGGAGCCGGAAAGCAATTACCGTTGCCGATTGATCCCCGGAGGCGCCGGCATGCACCGTGCCCCGGAGCACCCCCATCACAACCACATCTCCCGTAGCCGTGACCTCTGCACCGGGGTTGACATCACCCAGGATCACCAGGTTGCCCTCGTAGTGGACAATCTGTCCCGAACGGAGCGTGCGCTCAATGATTACGGCAGGTAAGTCTCTTGCAGTCTCCAACAAATGCTGCGTCATAACTCTCGTCCACCTCGGGTTATGTATTTCTACAAGGGTTAACCAAATCCTGCTAACTTAAGTGGAATATTTTTCCTCTACATTTGACGATTCCACTCAGTTATTGGTTGACTCTACCAGCTCGGGGATCATTCTCCTGAACATCAAGATCAAAGTACGCCTTCAGCATTTCCTTGGCCACCGGGGCCCCGGTGGCACTCCCCTGTCCCGCGTTCTCCACAATCACGGCAATGGCAATCTCGGGGTTTTCCACGGGAGCGAAGGCCACGTAAATGCCGTTGTTATCCTTACCGACCACCTCGGCGGTGCCGGTCTTGCCGGCCGTGGGCACCGGGAAATCCCAGAAAACCCCGAAACCCGTGCCTCCGTGCTGGGTCACCAGGCTCATACCCTTACGGACAATGGCCAGGTTCTCATCCGACACCGACACGCGACGCAGCACTTCAGGCTGGTATTCGTACACCATCTCGCCGCTCGGTGAGGTAATCTGGCGGACCAGGTGGGGGCGGTAAAGGGTGCCCCCGTTGGCAATCGTGGCTACGTAGTTGGCGAGTTGCAGGGGAGTGTAGGCGTTGTAGCCCTGACCGATCGACATGTTCAGGGTATCGTAGTCCCGCCAGGTAAGCTCCCAGGCATACCGGTCATACTGCGCCTGGATGCGTGCCCGTTCTTTCTGCATTTCCCGTGTTAAACGACCCTTTTCCTCATCCGTAATCGCCGATTCAATCAGCGGCCCGTATTCCTTTTCGAGAGCCTCAAACTGGGGGTTATAGCGCCGGTCCAGTTCAGCTTGAACCACATTTCGCTTGTATTCGGCCGTGGGCACCACACCGCTGGCCTCCCAGTTGAGCTCGATACCGGTCTTGCTGCCCAGTCCGAAGTCCGTAGCATACTTGGCTATCAATTCGGGTCCAATCATCTTCCCGACCGTCCAGAAGAAGGTGTTACAGGAGACCTGGATCCCCTTTTCCACGTTGACGTTCCCGTGACCGCGGGGATAGGTCCAACAGGTATACATCCGCTCAAGCCAGTAGTACCCCGGGTCGTGCACGGTAAATTCGGGGGTAATCTTACCAGATTCCAGGGCCGCGATCGCGGTAATCATCTTGAAACTGGACCCGGGCGGGTAACTGGACTGCACCGCACGGTTGATAAAAGGCCGGTCAGGAGAGGTTAGTACCTCTTCCGCCTCCGCGGCTCTGACATCCCCGGCAAACATCCCCGGGTTATAGGCCGGATAGCTGGCTAGGGCCAGTACCTCACCGTTGCGCACATCAATGGCGACCGCCGACGCCGCCCGGCTTTCCTTCCCGGTCTTCTGGGCCGCCTGCACAGCCGCGGCCAGGGCCCGTTCTGCGGCCGCCTGGACCCTGTAGTCGATGGTCAGGTGCAGGTCGTTCCCGGGAATCGGTTCCCGCACCCCGAGGCTTCGAATCGGCCGATCATAGGCATCTACCTCAAACTGTACGGCGCCCTTTTCACCACGCAGATATTGTTCAAAGGTGTTTTCCAACCCGTCCTGCCCGAACTGGTCACCCATCCGGTAGCCCTGGTCGTTGTACTGTTCGAGTTGCTTCGGCTGGATTTCTCGGATGTAGCCAAGTACGTGGGCCAGCGTGGAATCGTAGGGATACTCGCGCATTGGCTCGAGTTCAATGGAGACCCCGGGTAGGTTAACGGCGTTCTCTTCAATCTGGGATACAATCTCCAGGGGCACATCCTTGGCAATCCTGATGCGTTCATACCGGCGCAGCGAAGGATCGTCAATCCGCGCCCAGATTGCTTCCGGATCGCGGTTGAGAATCTGCGACAACCGCTGGACCAAGGGCTCCAGGTCTTCCTTACTCTGGCCCAGCTTAACCAGAGAAACGTTGTACAGCGGCCGGTTGCCCACCAGCTTGACCCCGTTACGGTCGTAAACCTCACCGCGGGGCGCGGCGATGGAGATCAGACGCAAGCTGTTTTCCCGGGCCAGCGTCCGGTAACGCTCCGACTCAAAAATCTGAAGGTAAGCTACACGCGTACCGAGGATTAGGAAGATGAGCAACATCACAGCGACAAAGGCATTCAGCTTTTTGTTGATGACCTTGCGGTCGGTAGCATTTCGATCCGCCGTCTTCCTATCCACTTAGACACCCCTAGTTCGTAAAGTTGCGGAGGAGCCCCTTGGTACTGGATGAATAGTAACGCCGATAAGCCAGAACCGCCACCGCCGAATTATACACGGCCACTGGGATAATTACCCCAAAGAAAGCGTTACCGGGTAATATGGTCACACCAAGACTCAAGAGCAACAAGTAGTTCACAGTTTCGGCGCCAAGTGAGGCCACGAAGGTAATGACAGCCATGATCCACGGGCTCTCCCGGAAAAGGGTATGGTGTCCCAGCCCCACGATGTAACCGGTAAGCGCCATGCTCAGGGCGTTCATTCCAAGGTAAAAGCCCGAGAGCAGGTCCTGCACCAACCCACCTACAAAACCGAGAACGGCCCCGTGCCGGGGACCGTTGGAAATGGCAAAAAAGACCACAAGGACAAGGATCAGGTTGGGGCTGACTCCGGCCACGCGGAGAGACTGAAACACCGTCGTCTGCAACAGTACGGCGGCGACAACCAAAAGGGCCAGAACAAAGACGTGCAATAACCAAGCCTCCACGTGAGACCGCATACCCTCCGCAGAGTACCCCGGGGGCTTCGGTCTCCGGTTATTCGGCAAATCCCCGCCCTTGGAGAGGGGATAACCTTAGTGACTAAGGATAATGAAGACCTCTTCCAGATGGTCAAAATCCACCATGGGGATCACCTCTGCGGACCTAGTCAAACCGGACGGGTCGTTACTAACACTCACGACACGACCCACCGGAATGCCCTTTGGGAACACCCCGCCCAGCCCCGAGGTTACCACGGCCTGGTTGGGCTCTACATCCTCTTCCCTAGTTAGATATGACATGCGCAATCGACCGGAACGATCCAGGCTGCCCTTGACCACCCCTGGCAACCGGGTATCCTGAACCAGAGTACCGACCCCGCTCCGGGCATCGGTAATCAGCAGGACATCGCTGGTCTGCTCAGCTACAGCCAATACCCGACCGACCAGGCCTGAAGGGAGCACCACCACCATATCCTGGCGGACACCGTCTTCTGAGCCGCAGTTCACGCGAATCGTGCTGAACCAGTTTCCGGGATCCCGGCCGACGACCCGGGCCAGTAGCAGCCGGGACTGGTCCTGACCGTCCCGGTAAACCAGTAATGCCCGGAGACGTTCATTCTCTAGCCGGAACTCTTCAAGCGAGACCAGTTCACCTTCCAGGTTACGGATCCGCTGGCGGAGCTCGTCCGTTTCGGCAGAACGCCCCAGGGTAAAAACAGAACGGATCCTGGAAAACGCTTCCTCACTGACAAAGGTAAGTCCGGTCTGCACCGGCGCAACCACGTCACGCAAGGCCGATTCGAGGACGGTCAGTTCCTTGCGTTCCGGAACGGTAATAAACATTGCGGCAATCAACACTCCGACCAGAGTGACGGCCGCCAGTATCCGCTTCCACCACGTCCGGCGCAAAAGCTAAACCACCTTCTTCGGCTGAATCAGTACCTTCTTCAAAATGTCAATGTTCTCAAGCACTCTCCCGGATCCATAGGCCACAGCCAGTAACGGTTCCTCGGCCAGGTGTACCGGCATGTGGGTCTCCTCGCTAACCAGACGGTCAAGACCCCGCAGCATTCCGCCGCCGCCGGCCATCATGATCCCGCGGTCCATAATGTCGCTGGAAAGCTCGGGAGGGGTCTTTTCAAGCGTGTTCCGGATAGCCTCCATTATGGAGGAGATCGGTTCGGACAGGGCCCGGTAGATTTCGTCCGAAGTGACCAGCACGGTCTTGGGGAGACCAGTGACCAGGTCGCGGCCCCGGACCTCCTCCGTTTCACTCGTATTGAGTGGATAGGCGGTGCCGATCTTAATCTTGATTTCCTCGGCGGTACGCTCTCCAATCATCAGGTTATAATTGCGTTTCACGTGCTGGATGATCGCCTCGTCCATCTCGTCGCCCGCAACGCGGATCGAACGGCTGGTCACGATGCCGCCCAGGGAGATTACAGCTACCTCCGTGGTTCCACCACCGATGTCCACGATCATGTTTCCGGTAGGTTCGTGCACGGGTAGTCCCGCCCCAATGGCGGCTGCCATCGGTTCCTCAATCAGGTAGGCCTCGCGGGCTCCGGCCTGCAAGGCGGCTTCGCGTACCGCCCGCTCTTCTACGGCGGTAACCCCGGAAGGAACCCCGATCACCACCCGCGGGCGTACCAAGAAGGTCCGGCTGCGCAGGGCCTTGTTAATGAAATACTTGATCATGCTCTGGGTGGTGTCGAAGTCGGCGATAACCCCGTCCTTCATCGGCCGGATGGCCACGATGTTGCCCGGCGTACGACCGATCATCTGCTTGGCTTCCTCACCCACCGCGAGAATCTGACCGGAGTCCCTCTGAATCGCCACGACCGAAGGTTCCCGCAGGACGATTCCCCTGCCCTTAACATACACCAGGGTGTTCGCCGTACCCAGGTCGATACCCATGTCCCTGGAGAAAAAGCCGATACGCATCTTGCTGCTCCTTTCGAACTCAGAGGCTATATAAACCCTTCAGCCCGCAGGCTGGTGTATTTCTTATCGCCGACGATGATATGGTCGAGGATTTCAATCCCCATGATCTTACCGGCCTCGACCAGCCTTCCGGTCAACTCAATGTCCTGACGGCTGGGCGTCGGGTCACCCGAAGGGTGGTTGTGCACCAGCACCAGCGCCGCCGCACTCCGCCGGACCGCACTCTTGAAAACCTCGCGGGGGTGCACGCTTGAAGAATTGAGCGTGCCCACCGAGACCCGCTCCGTGGCCAACACCTGGTGTTTCGTGTTCAATACCAGTACGCTGAAATGCTCCCGGTCGAGGTGGCGAAAATCCTCCATTACCACGGCCGCCGCATCCTCAGGGGTCCGGATTACAGGCCTCTCCGCGGGTGGCGCAGCCGCGACCCGCCGGCCCAACTCCAGGGCGGCCCTGATCTCGGTGGCCTTGGCCGGACCGACACCCTTGACCCCCTGTAGTTCTTCGACTCCGGCCGCCATCAAGCCCCTGATCCCCTCAAAGCAGGCCAACAGCTGGGAAGCCAGTTCCAGGGACGTGGTGGTTGGCGTCCCGCTGCGAAGCAGGATCGCGATTAGCTCCACCTCGGTAAGCGCCTCCGGCCCGTACCTCAACATGCGCTCACGCGGACGCATTTCCTCCGGCATCTGCTTGATAGTAAGTCGGTACTCCACTCCCAATAGTTATCATCTCCCGTGAGCAGCCGACCTATCGAAAAAAGGATCAATGCCGAACTCCTTTAACATCAAGGCCACCCGTCTCAGCGGGAGTCCCACCACGTTGAAGTAGCAGCCGTTAATCCCCTCGATGAACATACTACCCAGTCCCTGGACACCGTAAGCTCCGGCCTTGTCCATGGGTTCACCGGTGGACACATACCAGTCGATATCTAGCCTGTCTAACCGGCCGAAGCGTACACGCGTACTCTCGCTGGCCGTTAACTCCCGTCCCTTGGTCGCGTCCACGAGCGCCACCCCGGTATGAACCACGTGCTCCCGCCCCTGCAGGAATTGGAGCATCGCCCTCGCCCCGGACTCATCCGCCGGTTTTCCGAGAATCTGGCCGTCTAAAACGACAATGGTATCGGCCCCCAGCACCACGCTATCGGAAAGCTGACGGGCCACAAACCGGGCCTTGGCCAGGGCCAGCGCCTCAGCCTGAACCCACGGAGCCAGCCCGTCCAGCAGTGGTTCATCAATGTTTCCGGGAACTACGGTGAAGTCTAAACCAATATTGCTAAGGAGTTCTCGCCTCCGTGGCGAGGCAGAGGCTAGAACCAGGTTCTTGCGCATACACTCTATAACCTTCTGTAGACGAGATACCCCAGCAAAAACCCAAGCAGGGTGAGCGGGCCGATGGCCAGGGTAAAACCGAAGGTGACGGTCAGGAACAGGAGGTTCAAGACTCCGGGCTGCAATCCCACGTCGACGAAGTTAGCCAGAAATGGAAAAGCGGGACTCAAAATCTGTCCCAGGGCGCTCCCGGCCAGACCACCAATCGTCATGAGTATAATCAGAATCCACAGATTCCTTGATTTCGCCATATTTTGAGCCCCCGCCCCCTTAATCTACTCCAGTTTAGCATCTAGGGAAAGTAATTGACAAGCTATCGCACCCGAAACTATTTTACCATTACTACCATTTCCAATTCTACGGCCGCCCCGAGCGGCAAAGCGTTCACGCCGACTGCGGATCGGGCGTGCCGGCCGGCCTCGCCAAAGATCTCCTGGAGCAGTTCAGAGGCGCCGTTAGCCACCTGTGGCTGCTCCGTGAAGCCAGCCAGGCTATTCACAAATACGGTGATCTTCACAACCTGTTTCACTCGGTCCAGGCTCCCGGCCAGACTCCGCACAACGCCCAGGGCGTTTAAGGCACAGAGGCGGGCCGCCTCGGATCCCTCCTGCGTGGTGTAGTCACCGCCGAGTCTGCCGACAAAGGCCAGCCTGCCGTTTGCGAACGGAAGCTGGCCCGAAGTGAAGATAAACTGGCCGGCCTGCAGTCCCGGCAGGTAGGAAGCCACCGGAGCGGGGGGGTCGGGGATCGTGAGGCCCAGCTCCTTGATACGCGTTTCATAATTCATATGCTTGTCCTCCATTGCAGCAAGATTATTTAATTACTTTCTATAAAAGCAGTATCTCACGAAACCCAGATTTGAACAAACATGCCTGGCCTTACTCCCCCGAAGCTCCGCAAGTCGCCGGGGTAGTAAAGCCAGGCCCGATAGTGCTCAGAGGGCGCCACTGATCACCATTGTGACGAAGAAGGCGTAAAACCCCGCGCCCATCAGGAACAGCAGGGGTCCGTACAGGTATCCCCGGCGCCGAACGGTTAGAAACACGATCCAGGCTGAGGTGAGAGCCAGGGCGGCACTGACGAAAGCGGCGGGCGTCAGTTGCCAGGCCGTAAAGCTGATCCCGATGGCCGGCACGATTGAGCTCTGGAAAACCATCGCCCCTGTGATGTTCCCCAACGCCAGCGTATCCTTACCCTCCCTGATCCAGATCAGGCTGTTGAACAGTTCGGGCATCTCGGTCGCGATTGGGGCGATCAGCAGTGCAAAGATAAACGGGGCGACCCCGAAGGTGTGCGCCAGGATACCGATACCGTGGACAAAGACCTTGGCCCCGCCGAGGATGACCATAAACGAGAAGACCACCTGCAGCAGGATTAACACGAGGGGCGGGTTCGCCATCTGCGGTACCGCTAGCAGCGGGCCGACGTCGTCTCCTTCCCCGCATTTCTCGCCCTGGCTTAGGGCCCGCGCCACAAAGGCGATGTACGCGGCGAGGAGCAGGACCACCACTACCGGACGCAGAGCCTGCGGTAGAAATGCGGCGCCGATGGCCAGGCTGTAGGCCATCAGGAAGAAACCCAGGTCACGCCGAACCAGAGCCGGGTGCGGTAGCAGCACCGCCCGGCGCCGGCGGCGGATCAACAGAATGGTCATCATCCCGGCGAGCATAAAGCCGACGGTACCGAGCATAAAGGGGGCGCCCAGGATTGCCCCCACCCCGATGTCTTGGGACGCCTGACCGTGCCCCATCAGGATGGCGACCAGCGGGATCATCGTTTCCGGCAGGGCCGTCCCGATGGCCGCGAGCACACTCCCGACCGCCCCGCGGGCGAGACCCAGCCTTACCCCCAACCATTCCACGCCGTTGGTAAAAAACTTGGCCCCGATCAGGATCACAACGAGACTGGCACCCAAGAAAAGATAGACCAAGCCGACCCCTCCCGCAGGCAACTCTGCTCGCCTAAATGTGTATGAGCAAGCCTACGAGAGTATTACAACGAGGGGGCGTACGCTTGGTGTTATGCAATCCTGGGAAACTCTAGCGGAGGCCACCGAAGATTACTGCCATGATAAATACCATATAGAACGTACCCCCCGTCGCAATCATCACCTTCAGGGACAGGTGCCCGAAACGACAATAGTAGATCAGGGCGCCGGCGGCTGACAACAGGGCCAGGGCAACGCTCAGGAAGGCCGCCCCGCTCAACTCCCAGGGGGTCAGGGCAATGCCCAGGGCCGGGATCATGGAGCTTTGAAAGACCATAGCCCCGGTGATGTTCCCCATCGCCAGGGTATCCTTCTCCTCGTTGATCCAGATTACGCTGTTGAACTTCTCCGGCATCTCCGTGGCCACCGGGGCGATCAGCAGGGCAAAGATAAAAGCGGGCACACCCAATCCGACGGCCAGGGCGGTCACCCCGTCCACAAACAGTTTCGCGCCAACGATGATCGCCCCTAGAGCCAGAACGACCTGTAGGATGATCCGCCATTGGTCCGGGTCTTCCTGCTTGCGCGCAAAATAGAGAGGCTCTACGACGTCGTCCTCCCCGAAGCACTCCTCGTCCCGGAGGGTCTGGTAGACAAAGGTGATATAGGCCATTATCAGCACTACCACAACCAGATTCTTTCCGAGGGGCGACATGAACGTGGCGCCCACCGCCAGGGTGTACACGATCAGGAAAAAGGTAAGGTCGCGGCGGATACACCGGTTCGGCATTATGTTCCGACTCTCCCGGTTCCGGGCGGTTAGGGTGGCGACACCCACGACAACAAAGGCCACCGTGCTGAGCATAAAGGGCGCCCCCAGGATCGCTCCCACACCTACCTCGTGTCCGATGGCGCCAGTACCAAAGAGGATGGCCACCACCGGGACGATCGTCTCGGGCAGGGCCGTGCCCACGGCGGCGAAGACGCTCCCCACCGCTCCCTTCGAGAGCTGGAGTTTCTTGCCCAGCCACTCCATCCCGTTGGTGAAGTACTTTGCGCCGAGCAGGATGATCACCAGGCTGGCCAGTATTTCGAGCACGTATCCCAACGTCTACCGTCTCCCATCCCCAAATACAATTCTAATACTATACGTTCCCATTCGGAAAAATCCTCTTCCGCCAAAAAAGGGGTCAGGCTTAAATAATTAAAAACTTGGCAAGTAGGGCATTAACTGAAAAATCAATTTTTTAAGTTTTTAAGTTTGACCCTGAGGGCACCGAGCAGGTATATCGAACCGGTAATTAGCAGCACCCCGGGTACCCGTTCGGAGTGATGCCCGATCTCCAGGGCCAGGGACAGGCCCTTCGCCAGGGCCTCCCGGTAGTCCTCGATCTCATAAACCGCCGGGCCGTATTCCCGGGCAAAAACAGCTACATCCCGCCATTCCCCGGCCCGGGCGGTCGGCGGCCTGGTTACCACAACGTGGGCGGCCAGTGGCACTAGTTCAGCAACCACCCGTTCCCGGTCCTTGTCGGCCAGGACCCCAAGGACCATGGTAACGGGGTTTTGCGGGAAGACTTGCCGCAGCGTACCGCCGAGAGCAGCGGCGGCGGCGGCGTTGTGGGCGGCATCCAGCACCACCGTCACCCCGTCCCGCTCCAGGATTTCGAACCGGCCGGGCCAGCGTACCTCGGCCAGCCCCTCGCGGATTGCGCTTTCCACCAAAGGGAATCCCCGGTCGTTCAGTAGATTAACTGTCGTCACGGCACAGGCGGTGTTCACCGCCTGGTGGACACCGAGCATCGGAATCCGCAGGTTTCGGTAAGCCGGACCGATTCCGTATACACTCACCGCCTGCCCTTCGATTCCTGCCGGGAAGGCCTCCCACCGCACGTCCCGCCCGACCCAAATCAACCGGCTCCCCCCTACCTGGCAAACTTCCTCGATGACCCCGAGCGCCGGACCCTCTGCGGCGGTCACCACCGGCACACCGGGCTTGATGATCCCGGCCTTTTCCGCAGCAATCGCCTCCAGGGTTTCACCGAGATAGTCCATGTGGTCGTAGGTTACATTAGTGATCACCGAGACCAGGGGAGTGACGACGTTGGTGGCATCCAGCCGGCCGCCGAGACCGACTTCGAGGATGGCGATATCGACCTGCTCCTCCCGGAAGAGGCGTAGCGCGAGTACCGTATGAATCTCGAATTCCGTGAGACGTTCGTCTTCCGCTGCGTCGTCCAGCACAGGCTGCAAAGCCGTGATCAGACCAGCCAGACGTTCGGGTTCCACCGGCTTACCGTCGAGGCAAAAGCGTTCGATGTAGTCAACGAGGTGGGGTGAAGTAAAAGTGCCCACGCGGTAACCGGCGGCCACCAGGATGGCGGTCAGCATGGCTGTTACCGAACCCTTGCCGTTGGTACCACCGACGTGGACACAGGGCAGTCCGTGATGAGGGTTGTCCAACCGCCCAAGGAGCCGGAGCACCCGGTTCAGTCCCAGGCGCGAACCCGCGGCGGCAATGGAGCGTAAGTATTCTAAGGCTGCATCATAATACATGGTTCACTTCCGGAGCAGAGCCAGGCGGTTTTGCAGGGCCTCCTGTTTGAGTGTGAACTCGGCTTCCTTTTCCCGCTCCTTGGCCACTACGGCGCCCGGCGCCTTCCCCATAAACCCGGGGTTAGAGAGTTTACCCTGTACCCGGGACAGTTCCTTATTCACGGTCTCCAGTTCCTTTTCCAGGCGCGCCGTTTCCTTGACCACGTCGATCAATCCCGCCAGCGGAATAAAGATTTCCATCCCACGCACCACAGCGTGAGCGGCCACTTCCGGGTTGACGTCGAGCCCTTCCACAACCTGGGTCTGGGCAGTGGCCAAATTGTCCACGTATTCCTTCCACATGGTGAGGTAGGTACGTTCATTAATATCCGGGGCCACGATGATGACATCGGCCTTCTTGCCCGGGGGCACGTTCATCTCGCTCCGCAGGTGCCGGATGGCCCGTACGGTCTGGATGACGATGCTCATCTGTTCCTCGGAGACCGGGTGGCGCCACGCCGCCTCCGGTTCCGGCCAGGTAGCCAGCATAATGCTTTCCGTCCGCTGCGGCAGGTGCAGCCAGATCGCTTCGGTAATGAACGGCATGAAGGGATGTAGGTACCGCAGGATGTGGTTTAGGACGGTAAGCAGCACCTTCTGGGCCTGGGCCCGCTCCTCAGGCGTACCCCGGAACAGGACCGGCTTGGCCAGTTCGATATACCAGTCGCAGAATTCGTCCCAGATAAACTCGTACAGCGCCCGGGCCGCTTCCCCTAGTTCGTAGGCCTCAAGGTAGCTGTCCACCTGCTCCGCCGTGGCCACGAGGCGGCTCAAAATCCATTCATCAGCCAGAGTCGTGGGATGCAGGTTCACGCCCTCGTTACGGTATCCGTCGAGGTTCATCAGCACGAAGCGGGAGGCGTTCCACAGCTTGTTCGCGAAGTTCCGGGCGCCCTCCAGCTTCTCAAAGTGGAAGCGGATATCGTTGCCGGGTGTATTGCCGGTGACCAACATAAACCGCAGGCTGTCCGCCCCGTATTTTTCGATTACTTCGATGGGATCGACCCCGTTACCCAGGGACTTCGACATCTTGCGGCCAAGAGCGTCCAGCACCAGCCCGTGGATGAAGACTTCCTTAAACGGCTCCTGCTTCATAAACTTCAAACCGGTGAAAATCATCCGGGCCACCCAGAAGAAGATGATGTCCCGCCCCGTAACCAAAACACTAGTCGGGTAAAAGTGCCTCAGGTCCGGCGTCTTCTGGGGCCAGCCCAGGGTTGAGAACGGCCAGAGGGCCGAGGAGAACCAGGTGTCCAGGACGTCAGGATCCTGTTCCAGTTCACCGCCACATTCGGAACAGGCGGCGGGGGGTTCCTTGGAAGCAATTACGGCCTCACACTCCGTACAGTACCAAACCGGGATCCGGTGCCCCCACCAGAGCTGCCGGGAGATGCACCAGTCCCGGATATTCTCAAGCCAGTTCAGATAGATCTTCGTAAAGCGCTCCGGCACAAAGCGGATCGTGCCATCCTTGACCGCGGCGATAGCCGGTTCGGCCAGGGGTTTCATCCGCACGAACCACTGCTTGGACAGCATCGGCTCGACCACCGTCTGACATCGGTAGCAGTGACCCACCGCGTGCTCCAGGTCCTCGACCTTAACCAGCAGTCCCTGATCAGTCAGGTCACGAAGTACCTGCTTACGGCATTCCATCCGGTCGAGGCCCTGGTATTTGCCAGCCTCGGCTTTCATCCGACCCTTGTCGTCGATGGCCTGAACCTGGGGCAGACCATGGCGACGACCGATTTCAAAGTCGTTCGGATCATGGGCCGGCGTAATCTTCAGGGCGCCGGTGCCGAATTCCCTTTCTACGTAGCTGTCTGCTATGACCGGAATCTCCCTACCGGCCAGCGGCAGGAGCACCGTCCGGCCGATCAGGTGTTGGTAGCGCTCGTCTTCGGGATGCACCGCCACCGCGGTGTCGCCGAACATTGTCTCCGGCCTTGTGGTCGCAATGACCAGGAATTCCGCACTGTCCCTCACCGGATACTTGATGTGGTACAGGTGGGCCGGCACGTTCACGTGTTCCACTTCAATGTCGGAGATGGTCGTACCGCAACGGGGACACCAGTTGACGATGTAGTTATCACGGTAGATCAGGCCTTCCTCGTAGAGGCAGATGAAGACTTCACGCACCGCCGCCGAGCAACCCTCGTCCATCGTGAAGCGTTCACGGTCCCAGTCGCAGGAAGCACCGATCCGTCTCAGCTGGGTGGTGATCCGGTTGCCGTACTGGTGTTTCCAGGCCCAGACCCGCTCCAGGAATTTTTCCCGGCCCAGGTCATATTTGGACAGACCCTCCTGAGCCAGATGGCCCTCCACCTTGGCCTGGGTAGCAATACCGGCGTGGTCCGTTCCCGGCAGCCACAATGCGTTGTAACCCTTCAAACGGCGCCAGCGTGTCAACACATCCTGCAGGGCATTGTCCAGGGCATGTCCCATATGGAGTTCACCGGTTACGTTAGGGGGCGGCATCACGATGCAAAACGGCTCCCGGCTGGTATCCACCGGGGCCGCAAAGTACTTCTTATCCTCCCAGGTACGGTACAGTTCCTGTTCGACAGCGTGCGGATCGTAGGTAGACGGAATGGTTGACTTAGACAAGAAACGCTTCCCCCAAAGATAGATTCGGACGAAAAACAAGAGCCCTCTAAATCTTAATCAGTAGCGCTTGAGATTGTCAATAAAACCCGGAATGTATTGCCTATAATGTTACCCTTTAAGCATAATTTTCCTCCTTCACCCGTATTTATCTCTACAGAATAGACAAACGGGGGCACAACAGATGAAGAGAATAATCGTTTGGCTCGGGATCATCTGTGTCATCGCGGCGGTTGGTGCCGGGCTGTGGTACGTCACTCACCCAAAGCCCGAGGTGAAAGAACACCGCCTGGTCGTGCGTGAGACGGCACGCGAAATCGCTTATCTGCCGCACTACATCGCCGCCGCCAGGGGTTACTTCCGGGACGCCCACTTGGATGTCACCCTGGGAACGGCCACCAAAGGGATCTTGACGGCGGAGGAAGTGGCACAGGCAGACATCATCCTTACTCCTTTTGACCGGGTCCTGGGCAGCAACTGGCTGGCCATCGCCGGTTTAACCGCCACCGAGCCGGGGTTACTGCTGGCCCGGGAAAAGAAGACGCCCTTCGCCTGGACTGACCTGTCCGGGAAGACGGTCGTCGGTGAGCATCCGGAGGGCACCGGAGAAGTGGCTATGGAACAGATCCTGCAATCCTACGAACTAATCCCGCAGTGGCAGTACGTCTCCATCCAGCACCTGCCGACCCATCTCCGCCTGGGCACCTACCTGTCCGGAACCGGGGAATATATCATTCTCACCGATCCCGAGGCCAGCCGCATGGAGAAAACGGGCAAGGGGTACATTGCCGCAGACCTGACCGCAGCCGGGCCGATGCCCGCACGGGTGGCGGCCGTGCCTTCGGCCAAAGCCACACGGAACCGCGAAGCGCTGATCCGTTACACTGCAGCGGTAGCCCAGGCTCAGGCATGGATCGCGGAGCACAGCGAAGAGGAAGTGGCTGTGGTGGCATCCGGATCCTTCCCCTGGGTAGACTATCACACGATGGTGGAGATGGTCAGCCGGGCCAAGGAGACCAAACTCTGGGCCGCCAACCCCGTGATCGAACCGGTGTCCTTTGATCACTTCCAGGAGTTGATGATCCGGGCTGGCGAATTACCCCAAAAGATTCTCTACACGAAGGCGGTGGCTTCTGATCCGGCAGAGCGGGCCCTTAAGGAACTGGCTGACCAGAAGAAGAAGTGAACGGTTAAAGCCAACCACAAAGCCCCCTCTTCCCGACGGGGGCTTACTCTTCTCGGGAGGACATCAGTCTGTGGGACTGGCTAGCGGGCGTTAACGATGAGTGCTTTGGGCGCCGACGTAACGTCAGAGACCTTCATCACGGTCTCGTCAGGGGACCAGCCCAGGACAATCCGGATGCCGTCGTGGTGATCGATCTTGTGCAGATCGACTTTAAGACAACGTTCCCCACCGGGTCCGTTGTGGACAAACACGATTTGAAAGTCGGAATCACGATAAACCTTAAAGTAAGACTTATTCAAGTGCTTTTCCAGTAAGACAACTTCCGGTATTTCAATGTCAAAGAGAGATTTCTTTCTTGTTTCCCAGACCGCACCACCTTTAATCTCGTTGAACTCATCGATGAGGTCGCTAAGTGGCATTACGGTCACTCCTTCCGGTACGTCTACAGTTCATATGCTTTAATCAAAAGAAAAAAAAGAGGACGATTGTGAAAATTCGCCCTCTACCCTTGTCATTCCTGCAGACAGGAACGATTCTGAACAAATTGTTTATTATCTTACTGACTAGGGATCGTTGTCACCAAATCCTGGTAATTTGGTTCTGACTGCATGATCAATGGATCATCGGTGATTATATCGTTTGACTCTTCCTTAACCAGCGCCGCCTCAAGTACCTGGTCCATATGCTCAACCAGGACGAATTCCAGCTGGCTCTTGACGTTGGCCGGGATCTCCTCGAGATCCTTGCGGTTGGCGTCCGGCACAATGATGGTCTTGATCCCGCCGCGGTGGGCGGCCAGGACCTTCTCCTTCAAACCGCCGATCGGCAGCACCCGCCCGCGCAAGGTGATCTCACCGGTCATCGCCACATCGTGACGCACCATCCGCCCGCTCAAGGCCGAAGCCAGCGCCGTGGCGATGGTAATGCCGGCTGAGGGGCCGTCCTTCGGGGTCGCCCCTTCCGGAACGTGCACGTGGATGTCTACCTTTTCATTGAAGGAAACATCGATCTCCAGTTTCGCCGCCCGGGAACGGACGTAGCTGTAACCGGCCTGCGCCGACTCACGCATCACTTCACCCAGTTTACCGGTAAGCACCAGACCGCCCTTACCGTTACACACGGTGACCTCAATGGCCAGCGTATCGCCGCCCACCTCGGTCCAGGCCAGACCGGTGGCTACCCCAACCTGGTCCACCAGTTCCGCGACACCGTAGCGGTAGCGCGGAATGCCTAGGTACTGTTCAATGTTGCGCATTGTTACCCGTACGCGCTTGGCCTTCTTGGCCACGATTTCCTTGGCCGTTTTCCGGCACAAGGCCGCAATCTGGCGCTCCATGTTACGGACCCCTGACTCACGGGTGTACTCCCGGATGATGCGCCGCACGGCGTTCTCCGAGATCGACAGGGTCTTATCGGTCAATCCGTGTTCCTTAAGCTGCTTGGGGATCAGGTGGCGAACGGTGATCTCCACCTTCTCCTCCTCGGTGTAACCCGAGATGTAGATGACCTCCATCCGGTCGAGGAGCGGCCGGGGAATACTGTAATTGACGTTGGCCGTCGTGATGAACATCACGTTGGACAGGTCAAACGGCATTTCAATGTAGTGGTCGCTGAACGCATTATTCTGCTCGGGATCGAGCACCTCCAGCAGTGCCGCCGAAGGATCGCCCCGAAAGTCCATGCTCATCTTGTCGATTTCGTCCAGCAGAAACACCGGGTTCTTCGAACCGGCAGTGCGCATCCCCTGAATCACGCGGCCCGGCAGCGCGCCGACATAGGTCCGGCGGTGACCGCGGATCTCAGCCTCATCACGTACGCCGCCGAGGGAAATCCGGACAAACTTGCGCTCGAGAGCCCGGGCAATCGACTTGCCCAGCGAGGTCTTACCCACGCCCGGGGGGCCAACAAAGCAAAGAATAGGGCCCTTCATTTTCTTCGACAGTTTGCGGATCGCCAGGTACTCCAAGATCCGCTCCTTCACCTTTTCGAGACCATAGTGGTCTTCATCCAGAATGATCTGGGCGGCATTGATGTCCAGGCGGTCACGGGTGCCCTTGGTCCAGGGCAGAGCGACCAGCCAGTCCAGGTAGTTCCGAACCACCGTAGCCTCGGCGGCCATTGGAGGCATCTTCTCCAAGCGCTCTACCTCTTTTATGGCCTTCTCTTCGACTTCCTTGGGAAGCTTCAGGGCAGCAATCTTCTCGCGGTATTCTTCGCCCTCGGCCACTCGTTCGTCCTTTTCGCCCAGTTCACGCTGGATGGCCTTGATCTGCTCGCGCAGGTAGTACTCTTTTTGGGTCTTCTCCATCTGCTTACGTACGCGGACGTTGATCCGGCGCTCAAGCTCCACGATCTCCAGCTCACGAGCCAGAACCCCGCAGAGGTGCTCCAGACGTTCGTCTATTTCGATCGCTTCCATGACACTCTGCTTATCTTCAATGCGGAGCGGCAGATGCGAGGCGACGATGTCCGCCAGGCGGCCGGGCTCATCGATGTTGACGACCGAAACCACCGTCTCCGGCGGAATCCGCTTGGAAAGCTTGACATACTGCTCAAACTGCTGGACCAAGGTGCGCATGAGCGCTTCCAGCTCGGTGGTCTTGGCGAAGACCTCCGCGTACTGTTCAATCTCAACATTAAAATACGGGTCTTCCTGGAGATAACTGATGATTCTGGCCCGGGCAATGCCCTCCACCAACACGCGGATCGTACCACCGGGAAGCTTCAGCAGCTGCTTGACCTCGGCAACCGTTCCGACTTCGTAGATGTCCTCGATTTCGGGACTGTCAGTCTGTGCCTCTTTCTGAGTGGCCAGGAAAATGTAACGGTCCTGGCTCATTGCTTGTTCTATCGCTTTAACCGACTTCTCGCGGCCCACATCGAGATGGATGACCATATACGGAAAAACTAGGATCCCCCGCAGGGGCAACAAGGGTAACACTTTTTCAGTGGTATCCATTTGCCGCACCTCCTTAACTAACTATACTCTAAAACGCCAACAATGTTAAAAAGCATTATCACTCCTCATTCTAGCACAGTGCCAGGAAGCGCTGCCACCGCCAATACATGTCACGGTACGTCTAAAACCCCTGGAAATACTGGATTTGGGGGAAGACCAAGCAAAACCCTCAGAACAGTATAGCAGACCCCCTAACCCGGAGTCCAATTAACTCGGAATTCTACGGCACGGCATAGTAAAAGGGTTTCCCTTCCTTTCCTGGGAAACCCTTCGGTGTCGTGCGCGTGGTATTGTCCGGATAGGAGCCGGTTCTAAACAACGGAGACCGTGGTTGGATTGGGGCTCGCCACGTACTGTTTCCTTACCGGCACGGCCTGGAGCAGGGCCCCGGCCAGGACCTCGTTCAGGCTCTTGACCGGTACAATTTCGATACCGTCTACGTCCTTGAACATTTCCTGGAAATTCTCATGCGGGATAAACACCTTTTTTACGCCGGCCTTGCACGCGGCGTGCACCTTGGCCACCACGCCCCCGACCGGTTTCACGCCTCCCCTGATGGCTACCTCACCGGTCATTGCAACTTCGTTCGATATCGGAATGTTGTTCGCCGCCGAATACACGGCGGTGGCGATAGCGACACCGGCCGACGGGCCGTCAACAGGAGCACCCCCGGGGAAGTTGATATGAATGTCGTAGTGCTCGGCATCGAACCCGACCACGTGATTGAGCGCGGTGAGCACGTTCTCCACCGAACAGCGGGCCAGGCTCTTGCGTCGGACCACCCGTGCTCCCCCACCGAGCTGTTCCTCGTCCACCACACCGGTTACCCGCAACATCCCGCGCCGTTTCGTGACCGGAACCGCGGTCGCTTCGACCTCGCTGAGGATGCCGGCATTCGGGCCGTAAACAGCCAGGCCGTTGACCCGGCCCACCATCGGGCTCTCCGGAATTCTCTTCTCCTGACGTGGGTTATACTGGCCGCTCTGAACCACCCACTCGACATCAGCAACCCGGATCTCGCTTCGTCCTTCCGTCAGGGCAAGGCCGGCCGCAAGCTGGATGATGTTTACCGCTTCACGGCCGTTTGTGGCGTATTTCTTGATTACCCCCAGCACACCGTCCAGCAGCTTGGTCCTGATCTTGGACGCGGCGTTGGCCGCGATTTGCTCCACCTCGTCGGGCTCAAGCGGGCGAAAGAAAATCTCCATGCACCGCGAGCGAATGGCCGGGGGAATCTCCTCGGACAGACGCGTGGTCGCGCCAACCATGCGGAAATCTGCGGGCAGGCCGTTTTGAAAGATGTCGTGGATGTGGCCGGGTACATTGGAATCATCCGGATTGTAATAGGCACTTTCCAAAAAGACCTTCCGGTCTTCCAGGACCTTGAGTAGCTTATTCATTTGTACTGGGTGCAACTCACCAATCTCATCAATAAAGAGCATCCCGCCGTGCGCCTTGGTAACGGCGCCCGGTTTGGGCTGGGGCACCCCGGCCATACCCATCGGACCGGCGCCTTGGTAGATTGGGTCATGCACCGAGCCGATCAGGGGATCGGCAATACCCCGTTCATCAAAGCGGGCCGTACAGGCGTCGATCTCGATAAACTTGGCCTCCGACTTGAACGGCGAAAAGCTGTTCTTCTTAGCTTCCTCCAGCACGAGGCGCGCTGCGGCGGTCTTGCCCACGCCCGGAGGGCCGTAAATGATGACATGCTGCGGATTAGGGCCGCACAGGGCCGCACTCAATGATTTGAGCCCCTCGGACTGGCCGATGATTTCCGAAAAGTGGGTCGGCCTGGTTTTTTCAGATAGGGGCTCAGACAGCGAAATCGATCGCATTTGCCGCAACTTGTCTATTTCACGCCGGGACTCACGGTCCACGGCCACTTTACTGCCTTTCTGCTGCTTAAGAAGGTTCCAAAAGTAAAGCCCGATGATGACGCCAAAAAATACCTGGACAAAAATGATGATGCCCGACATCCCGGGACCAAATTCACCCAACACGTTATACCTCCCAAAAGTCAGGTTTTACCTCTAGTATTGCAACTTTCGGTCGATTTAAACGCGGGACGACAATCACCGCCGGACAATTGGAAAGCCGCCGTATGAAACGGCGGCTGTAATCGGAACCCGAGTCCTTATATTTCCGGCCTTTAGATCAGGCCTTCCTTCTTTTTCTTCCGCTCCACCGTGATAATCATCGGCATTTCCCGCTTGACCACGGTCTCCTCGGAAATCGTACACTTGGCCACGTCACCCCGTGACGGGATGTCGTACATCACGTTGAGCATGATTTCCTCCAGGATCGCCCGAAGACCCCTGGCGCCCGTGTTACGCCGGATCGCCTCGGTAGCGATTGACTTGAGCGCTCCTTCCTGGAACTCCAAGGCCACTCCGTCCAGTTCAAACAGCTTCTCGTACTGTTTAACCAGAGCGTTGCGCGGTTCGGTCAGGATCCGGACGAGGTCATCCTCGCTCAACGGTTCCAGGGTCACAATTACCGGCAGACGTCCAACGAACTCGGGGATCAGGCCAAACTTCAGGAGATCCTGCGGCAGGATGTTGCGCAAAATCTCTCCCAGCTTACGTTCACGTTTCGTCATCAGTTCCGCGCCAAAACCCATCGTCTTCTGGGCTACACGGCTCTGGATAATCTTGTCGATACCCTCGAAAGCGCCACCGACGATAAACAGGATGTTCGTGGTATCCAACTGGATGAACTCCTGGTGGGGATGCTTACGCCCGCCCTGAGGCGGTACGCTGGCCACCGTACCCTCCAGAATTTTTAAGAGCGCCTGCTGTACACCTTCGCCCGATACGTCACGGGTGATGGACGGATTTTCGGACTTGCGGGCGATCTTATCAACCTCGTCGATGTAGACGATGCCCTTCTCGGCCTTCTCCACGTCATAGTCGGCCGCCTGGATTAGCTTCAGCAGGATGTTCTCCACGTCTTCACCGACATACCCAGCTTCGGTCAGCGAGGTGGCATCGGCAATCGCAAAAGGCACGTTCAGGAACCGACTCAATGTCTGAGCCAAGAGGGTTTTACCCGAACCGGTGGGTCCGAGCATCACGATGTTGCTCTTCTGGAGTTCCACGTCCTCGATCTTGCCACCCAGATTGATGCGCTTGTAGTGGTTGTAGACCGCTACGGACAGGATTTTCTTGGCGTACTGCTGACCGATGATGTACTGATCCAGATACTCCTTGATCTCAATCGGCTTGGGGATATCACGCAGTTCAAGACCAAGATCCTCGGTAAGTTCTTCTTCGATTATCTCGTTGCAGAGTTCAATGCACTCGTCACAAATGTAGACACCCGGACCGGCCACCAGTTTCTTCACCTGATCCTGCAGCTTACCGCAGAAGGAGCACTTCAACTGGCCTTTTTCGTTAAACACTTTAACCACCTCTTTTACTTGGCCTTCTTCCTGACGGTGATCACCTCATCGATAATACCATATTCCTTTGCCTGTTGCGCAGACATAAAGAAATCACGCTCGGTGTCTTGTTCCACCCTTTCCAGGGGCTGGCCGGTGTGCTTCGCCAGTAGTTCATTCAAGATGCCCCTAGTACGCAAAATTTCCCGGGCGTGGATGTCAATGTCCGTCGCCTGCCCCTGAACACCACCCAGCGGCTGGTGAATCAGGATGCGGGTGTAAGGCAGTGCAAAGCGTTTACCCTTGGCCCCGGCCGTGAGCAAAAAGGCGCCCATGCTGGCCGCCTGCCCCAGGCAAATGGTCGAGACATCGGGACGGATGTACTGCATGGTGTCGTAAATCGCCATCCCCGCCGTGACCACTCCCCCGGGAGAGTTGATGTAAAAGTGGATGTCTTTCTCGGGGTCCTCGGCTTCCAGAAATAGCAGCTGGGCAATCACGAGGTTGGCGATGTGGTCATCGATCCCGCCCCCGATAAACACGATACGGTCTTTCAGTAACCGGGAATATATGTCGTAGGCCCTCTCACCGCGCGCAGTTTGCTCAACGACTATGGGTACTAAAACACTCATCCGGGCGAACCCTCCTTCATGTGTATGTTAAACGATCCGGGATTGATTTAAAAGAGCCCCTACCCACTAATTTATTCCTGGGGACTGGATTCTCCTTCCACCATCTCGGCTTTTTCAAGAAGAAAATCAATTACCTTGTTTCGGACGATGCCGGCCTTGATGGAGTTGAGTTCACCGCTCTTCTCAATCATCTCACGCAGCTTGCCGGAGTCTTCCCGATAGAACTTGGAGAGCCGGTCAAGCTCCGCGTTGAGCTCATCCTCGGAGACCTCAAAGCCCTCGGCCTTCGCGATGCTCTCCAGCACGATATCCCGCTTGATCGCTTTAACAGCCTCGGGACGCAGTTCCTCACGGACGGAATCTTCACTGCTGTTAGTGAGCTTGAAGTAGTGCTCAGGCTGCATCCCCTGTTCCGCAACCGAACGCATGAAGGTATTATACATCTGCTCCACCTGGTTGTTGACCATCGAATCAGGCACTTCCACCTCGGCGTTTTCCACCGCTTGGTCCACGGCCGCGTTGCGCAGATCGGCTTCGGCCTTCTTATTAGCCGCGGTCTGGAGCTTCACCCGGAGATCGGCCTTCAGTTCATCTAGGGTGTCAAACTCACTGACGTCTTTCGCGAACTCGTCGTCCAGCGGGGCCAGTTCCTTGCGTTTGACGCCCTTAACCGTGACCTTGATGATTCCTTCCTTACCAGCCACCCGCTGGTCGGCGTACTCCTCTGGGAGCGGCATCGGGAACTCCTTGCTTTCGCCAATGGCCACCCCGACCAGTCCCTTATCCATTTCCTCAGCCAGGAAGCCCCGTCCAACCTCAACCTGGCGGTCGGTGGCGGTACCGCCCTCGAAAGGTTCACCATCAACTGTACCCTCATAGTCGATGGTGACCAGGTCACCTTCTTCCACTGTACCCTCTTCCAGGGTCACCAGCTTCGCGTACCGGGTTTGCAGCTTTTTGATCTCCTCGTCAAGTTCCGCATCGGAAACCTCGGGCACTGCCTTCTCGAGCTTTAAGCCCTTGTACTCACCCAACTCCGCTTCCGGCTTCACATCCACCTGGACTTTCAGGATGAGCGGCTGCCCTTCCTCAAGCTGGACTACCTCCACGTTGGGCTGGGCGACCGGTTCGATACCAGTCTCCTTGATGGCCTCCAGGTAGACCTCCGTACCCAGTGACTCCATCGCCTCTTCGTAAAGCGGCGCTTTGCTGTAGTATCTTTCAAAAATCACCCGCGGTACTTTGCCCTTACGAAAGCCAGGGACGCTCGCATTCTTGGAAAGCTTCCGGAAGGCCCTGTCGAGGGCCTTGCCTAAACGTTCGGCGTCCACCTCAATGTTCATTTCCACGGTGTTTTTCTCCACTCTTTCGGCAGTGGCCTTCATCTGATAGTCCTCCTCTGTAACTTTAACAATATGTTTGATCCCAGAATACCTTTCCTTAAAGTATATATAACCAATCTATGCAGGGAAAATCTGCAAATAGAAAACAATACACCAGGGACGCCCCTGGTCACCAGACCATATTATAGCATGCGCCGGAATCGCCCGGCAAGCAACAGACGGCAATATTTCCTTTTCCCACGAAATCGTGGTAGGATCAAGAGATATAGATGAATTTAGAGATTTGAGACGGGTGATAGAGTGTCGTTTAAGGAAGGGGACCTCGTAGTTTTCCAGGACCACCGAGAACGGAGTTACCGTAAAGTGCTGAAGGAGAACGGGCGCCTGCAGACCCACATGGGGTTTATTGACCACCGTGAACTGCTTGGGAAAGAAAGCGGTTCAGCCGTACTCACCTCCAAGGGGAAGGAATTCTATGTTTTCTACCCCACCCTGGTCGATTATACAATGAATATGCCGCGCATGAGCGGCATCATCTACCCGAAGGACGCCGCCTACATGATGATGTGGGGAGACGTTTACCCCGGGGCGACCGTGGTCACCGGCGGTGTAGGCAGCGGCGCCCTAATCCTGGCTTTGACCAGACAGGTGGGGCCGACAGGCCGCGTTGTCGGATATGATGTACGACAGGATATGCTGGACCACGCGGTGCAGAACGTGTCGGAGCTATTCGGCGAGGTCCCGCCCCAGCTGACCCTGAAGATCGGCGACTTGTACCGGGAAATCGAAGAGCACGGCTTAGACACGATCATGCTCGATGTTCCCGAGCCATGGAAGGTAGTCAGACCGGCCGCCGAGGCGATCAAACCCGGAGGAGTGTTCGTGGCCTATAATCCAACCATCCGGCAGGTCGAGATACTGACCCAGGAACTCCGTTCCAGCACCGCCTACGGCCTGGTGGAAACGGTCGAAATCCTCGTTCGGAGCTGGCACGTACGGGACCGCAGCGTACGCCCGAACCACCGCATGATCGGACACACCGGCTTTGTCACCGTGGCCCGGCGAATCAGCCGCACCAGGCCGACTCCGCAAGACCAGGAAACAGAAAGACTGACGCCGGAGGACATCGTTACAGCCGATATTGAGTAAGGATTGTTCACTCGAAGGAGGAAGCGGTATTCGTGTACAGGGTTAAAAGCATCACCCCGACTGCAGACCGTGACAGTCTCGTCCTTGACGAAAAGCAGCTGGACTTGATACGGACATTCGGTCGTAGGATCCCCTACCCGAAAGGCCAGATTATCTTCGCGGCCGGCGATATCGCCGACCGGGCCTACTTTATTGAAGAAGGCTTGGTAAAGATCTACCGCCTTGATCATGAGGGCCGTAAGATCACCGTGGGCACAATCCGGAATCAGGGCGAACTGATGGGTCTGGCTGAAACCCTCTGCAGCGGTGAACGGACCTGCTTCGCTGAAGCCATCAGCGACGTTGTGATCGTGAAACTGACCAAGGATGATTTCAGGCAGATTCTGGCCAAGGATAACGAGCTGGCCATCAAAGTAGCGAGTCTGCTCGGGGTTCGGATGCGCGAGGCTGAGGCCATGGTACATGAACTCGTGTGCCGGCAGGTTCCCGGGCGATTGGCGCTCCTGCTCCTGAAGATCGGTGAACGCTACGGTGTCCAGGCTAAGGACGGTACCCTGATCAACCTTCGGCTGACCCACGAGGAGATCGCCTCGATGATCGGCGCCACCCGCCAGACCGTTACCCAGACCCTGAACCTGTTTAAAAAGGAAAAGAGCATCGACCTTAAAGGCAGAATGATAGAAATCCTTGACCCCGAAAAACTCAAGCAATGGACTACTTCCTGAATATCGCCTGACACCAACCCCTAAACCGAAAACCAGGCCGGCCGCTGAGGCCGGCTTTCGTATTGTCCGGAAGCACACTTTGTCGTCTGGCCGACAAACCTTGATATGTCCGGCTTACCCCATGTATGGAAGTAAGCGAGGGTAAGGTCGGCCAGCCGACGTCTGAAATATCGGCAGTCTAGTACCATGTTATCAAACCGTTAAATCCGACTCGTTTTAGTTGGGATACGAAAGGGGGGTGTATAATGGCCGTCAGTGAACAATGTGTCAAGCAGTTAAAGGAACGGAAAAGCCAGGTCGAATCGGAAGTTTGCAAAACACCGGATGCTGATGAAGTCTTCGCCGCAGAACGTAAGGAAGATCTCAACGTACTAATTATTGTTTTACTGGTTTTCCTGCTGTGTCTGCTGTTTCCGAACCAGGTAGTCTACTTCTTTAAAGAAGTGTTGTACTTCGTCTAGAAAAGAAGTGTAAAGGAGGTAAGCAAGTTGGACAAAGTGAGAGGTCTGATTTCTCATGACTGGAAGGATGCCGTCCCGGGACTGCTCCTCTGTATCGTTTTCGCGATCCTGGTTATGAACGTAGACACCCTGTTGAAGTCGCTGGATAAAGCCGGCGTGGCTTGGGCGAACCTGGTCTACACCCAGATGCAAATCACGTACGTGGCCATGCTCCTCCTGGGTGGCCTGATCATCCGGAACGTCTTCGGCCTGCCCAAGGTATTCCTGCGTGGTGTCGCCGCCGCCAGGCCGGTGGTAAAACCGGGCATTGTCATCCTTGGTGTACACTACGTGTGGTTTGATGTGGTCAAGGTCGGCGGTGTCGGTCTCGCTCTTACCACCCTCTTCATTTTCGGTACCGCCCTGGCCGTGATGTTTATCGCCAAGCGGATGGGTGCCAGTGACGGTCTGAGCGGAATTATGGCTGCCGGCACCGGTATCTGCGGTGTTTCCGCAATCATCGCCACCGCCCCCGTCGTCCGGGCTAAACCTCGCGATATGTGTTACGCGATCGGTACAATCCTCCTTTTTGGTACGCTGATGCTGTTCATCTTCCCCTACATCGGTCGCGCCCTCAATCTTACCGAACCACAGTTCGGGGCCTGGTCCGCGATCGCCATTCTAAATACCGCCCAGCTCATCGCCGCTTCCGAATGGTACGGTGTAGCGGCCCGCGACACGGCGGTACTGATCAACGCCGCTCGGATTATGTTCATCCCCTTGATCGTACTGTTAGCCCTGTGGTTCTATGTCATCCGTGACAGCGACTCCAAGGTTGATGAAAACGGCCAGCCTGAAGCCGCAATATCTAACCAGATGGCTAGCGTGGACAAATGGCAGCTGATCAAGGAGAAGTTTCCGGTCTTCATCCTGGGGTTCTTCGCCCTGGTCATCCTGAACAGCTTGAACATCAGCTTCCTGGGCGGGGCCAAAGTAGAGGGCTCCGTTTTCTGGGCTATGGACCACGCCTATAAGTGGTTCTTTGCGGTTGGTTTTGCCGGTATCGGCATGATGATTTCGATCGATGATATGAGGAAAGCCGGCGGAAAAGCCTTCATGATCGGGTTCAGCGCGGCAGTAGCCAAGATGGTCATCGGTCTCCTCGCTGTATACCTGATCGGCGCGGAATTGCTCACGGTCGGCGGCGGCTAGAATACAAACCCCGACGGAAGGAGAGGGCAAAGTGATCAAGAACATCCTCGTGGTCCTGGACGGTGAAGAGCATACCGGGAAGGCCCTGGATCATGCCCTCTACCTCGGGCATACTACGGGCGCCACCCTTACCGGGATGCACGTTGTCAACCCGTACCTGAAACAGTTTCATAATGAAATCTATGCCCAGGGACGCCGGGAATACCTGCAGCACGTAGAAATCCTATTGCAGGACCAGGCCAACCGGGTAATGGAGCGTTTTAAGGAAGAAGCCTCAGCCCGGGGAATTTCCTTTGAAGTCAAGACACGGCGGGGTGAACCCCTGGAGGAGATCCTACGAGAATGTAAGGACAACCGCTACGAATTGGTCGTAGTCGGAGGCAAGCCGCTGCGCGGTCTGGATCGGCTTAAATCCGGCAACCTGCCTCACAAGCTGGAGCAGAGGCTGTTAACGCCCCTGCTTATCGTGAAGTAAACTGGATCTTCAGAGGTACTGGTATGATCCACAAGACCCTAACCAAAACTATTGAGCTGGGCATCCGACCGGAACGGGCTTTTGCCCTGCTGCGGGACATGGAAAGGCTGTTTCGCCTCGATCCCAAATGGGAGGTCCGCGAGGTCTCTCCTGTTAACGACCCAATCACCAACGGTGGTTCCGTAAATGTTGAACTGGTAGACGACCTGACCGAAAAGGAATACAAGGATCAACTCGAGGTCACGCCATCTGGAGACCATGAAAGGCTTGAAATCAGGTATAACCAGGGTTGGAAGAAGATAACCGTAATTGAGATCCGGCCTTCGGGTTCCGGCTCCTGTATCAACCTTTCCGAGGCTTACGCCCTCCCGGAAGACGTGAAGCCAGGCCATATCGAACATCTGAGCCGGGAACAGACCCAGTGGCTAAAGAGTATCGGTCAGTACCTGCGGTTGTATGAAAAGTCAACTCTCTACCGCTTGCTAATGCGCCGGCTCATGAACGGGATATGGTTGACGATGACTCCGTCCCAGCGTCGCATCGCCTTGATCATCATCATCATCCAGGCTGGGACACTGCTCGCTTTCGGATTGGGAGCCCTACTGATCTGGCTCAAGTTGCTGATCGAATCAGTGCTCTAATATGTACTCCGCGTTCTCAGGCTTAACCGGCACCAAACACCGAGTGTACAAACCAGGTTTGGTGCTGGTGCCTCTGCCGGCCGACGTTCGGTGAGTGCTGGATGCACACCTCCATCCGGCAGCTTCCGCCGCCGGCCGGCTTTTGTAGTGCTCGTTACCGTCCACAAAATGTGGTCAGGCCTGCATTGACGAACATCCAGGGATTTGCTATACTAGGGCTTGCGGACAATTTAGCCCGCGCCATGGTGGGCATAGCTCAGTCGGTTAGAGCGCCAGACTGTGGATCTGGAGGCCGTGGGTTCGAACCCCATTGCCCACCCCATTACCAAAGCTATTGGGGCGTAGCCAAGCTGGTAAGGCAGCGGACTTTGGATCCGCCATTTCGTTGGTTCGAATCCAGCCGCCCCAGCCAGTTAAAAAGTCCGAGGCGAGGTCAGAAGAAGACTTCGACCGACGGTCCTGTATGTGAGCCATTAGCTCAGTTGGTAGAGCACCTGACTTTTAATCAGGGTGTCCGGCGTTCGAGTCGCCGATGGCTCACCAAATAAACATCAACAGCCCCAAGGGATTGCGGGCTGTTAATATTTTTACCCCAAGCAATTATCCTTTGTGTTTCCATCGGAATTTACTAACATCCTTTTCCGGCTTGCCTTCTCCTTGTACATATTACCGTCTGCCTCCCTAAAGAGTTCCCTCATGGTTGTCTGAGTACTGGTACGAATGGCAAATCCGAGGGAGAGACCTAAGGATCGTTGTGGTTTTGTTTTGTTGTATTTCTCCACCGACGAGCGGATTCGCTGGGCAGCTTTTTCTACGGAAACACCGTCACTGTTTGGAAGCAAAATGGCGAATTCATCTCCCCCAATACGAGCCACAACATCGCCCCCCCGGAACGACATCTCTATGGCGGTAGCTGCTGCTACAATTAGCATATCACCTGCGTTATGCCCAAAGGTGTCGTTAACGTGCTTAAGTCCGTCAATATCTACGATAATTAGCCCTACCGGACAACTACGGCAGTCTTCCAAACGGTGCATTTCCTGCTCAAAGTAGGCTCGGTTAAACAGCCCGGTGAGGGCATCATGCATACTATGATAGCGCATCTCTGCTTCTCTTAGCTTACGTTCAGTGATATCCCGAATGGATTCAATGGCACCCACTACCCGGCCTTTGTTATCGAGAAGTGGTGAAGCCTTGGCCCATAGAAAGGCTCCCTTCCCTTTGTATGCAGAGGGTACATACACTTCCGAATAGAGAGTATTACCCTGCCGTTCGACAAAGTCGTATTTTCGCTCTGTTGCCGGGTCTTCTGCCTGGATCACGTCAACCAGCATTGGTCTAGTTGTCCCGTATAGGGCAGTAGCATACGCATAATCACCCTTGCCGATAATGTCTTCCTTCCGCACACCGGTCAGCTCTTCCAACGCCCGGTTCCAGGCAATAACCCTTTTATCCCGGTCAATGGCAAACGTGGCATCAGGAAGAGAATCGATGATAGCCTTGAGCTGCTCGTGGGACGACCCCGAAGCATTCCTACTTCCGCTCAACCCGTCAAACTGGTCTCCTTTCTCTTCTTTGGTCAGCGGTTCTTCCCTGGAACCGAAACCCGAATGGTCTTCCATGAACAATTGAAATCCCAAGCTACAAAACTCCCTTCACCTGGGTGTTATCAGACCCAGCTGAACCACCCAACTGGCTCAACCCAGGATATGGCTAGCACTTCCACAATATCAACTAATCGCCTATTACTACATGCACCTGCTCTTTAACCTGGATCGTAGCGGCAAATGAATGCCACGATAAGTCGAGGAAAAACACGACCAAGACGGCCACTATACCGATCACGAACATCTCCATTCCCGCTTCCTGATTCTCCTCTATTTAGTTACTTTTCCTGGAAACCGTTTTTCCTTATATTTATTAGCTCAGCATCAATTATAGCAGTCTTGGTATAAATTCCAAGAACTATATTCCGTTGATAATCGACATGCCACTCTGTAAAACGTATTATTTTCACATAATTAATTTTGCTCCGACAGTCAGGCAATAGAAATCGTCAGATTTCTTATAGTCGTAGGAAAAAGAGCACTACCGACGGTATTATGAGAGAATGTAGAGATGTTTTTGTCGGTGTTTGCAAAACAGACATAAACTGAGCAGCTGCACCTTGGCGACGCTCATTTCGACGCGGTCCTCGGTCTTGATGATGTTAATAAAAATGAGTGCAGGCTCTAATAGGTCCTGCACTCTCCACTCAGCAACAACTATTGTTTATCCTGACTCTGGGCTTCTTTTATCTCTTCCCTTTTTCTAAAGGGCCACAGCCTTCTCAGGAAGCCGCGAATTCTGCTCATCTTATCTCCCCCCTTTATTGCTATTACTCCCCAATAGTCCCTTATCTTAGTCATCGAATGAATAAGTCCTTAAGCAAACATCCCCCGTGTACGCTTGAACTCCGGAACCCCGGGATTTAAAATGGTCGATGAGGGTGATGGGACAGTCTTCTTTTTTGAGCGGGATATGGATATGGATATGGACAGAGAGGATGCTTGTGGATGATCCGTTATTCAGCGTTACTCCAGGAATCCCGTTTTGCGGGCGAAAAATCGGTGGACGCCAGTCAACCGGTGACCATGGTTCTGTTCCTCGAAAATCCCCACCTCCCTACGGACAGAACGATGAACACGATCTAGTATAAAATAACCTCCACCGAACCCGATTCTTTGCCGGACGTCGTGCGAAAACCACTGCGCCAATAAGGAGCCCCAGAGGACGTCTTTCTAATCACTACCCGCTCGTTTTTGAAAGATGAGGACAAACTCGTGCACCTTGTTTACCCGGAAAACATGCGGGTATCCCAGCGGGCGCAAATTGTTGTATTCCTGGCGCCGGTCCCAGATGATGATGTCGTCCAGAACGAAACCGATCTTCTGCATCAGGTGGGAAACGTCCATATGGTACGGATAAAAGGTGGATCCCTTGCGAATATCCATTACCACGACCACACAGTACGATCCGGTTGCGAGCACATCGAAGACCTGCTTGAAGACCACACCTAGTTCACCAAGAAACGACTCATAGCCTGAGATCGTACCGAGGTCCCCCTGATTGTCCCCATAGTTCCGGATTCCCTTGCCGTCCGCGGAACGGCGCTGGTTCAGGATGTCCCAGTAAGGCGGTGAAGTAATGCACAGGTGCACCTGACCTGGATCAACATACCTGGCCAGGTTCCGGCTGTCGTCCCGAATGATCCGCGGATAGTCCTCCGGCCGGCCTTCGATCTCCCCCAGACGGCTGGTGGTCAGTTCCACGTATTCGGGGGAGAGCTCGAAGCCTATGGAGCGGATGCCAGAACGGTAGGCGCTCACCACGGAACTGCCGCTGCCCATAAAAGGATCAAGCACAACCCCACCGGGGGGGCAGAAGATCTCCAGCAAGCGGTCGATCAATGCGGACGGGAACATCGCCGGATGCTTCAGTGCCCGTTCTTCCGCCGTTTTCACAAGATCATCCCATACACTAATCGAATAGCGCAGCCAAGTACGACCATCTAGTCGGTTGCCTCCGGATTCTTGCTCTCTCTTCTGTCCGGTATCATCGTCTTCGAGCCCCGGAGTGCCGTTATCACGAACCATTAAGCTCTATTCCCCCGCCTGTTGTGTTTAGGGCTTACTTCCACCACAGGGACCGGAATCCCTTCTGGATAAACGGTTTCCCCCCGCCCCTTCCAACAGTGTTGTCCCCTAGTATGGTTGATTTGGGCCACTGCATACTTTATAATGATAAGGTATGCGGGCGTGGCGGAATGGCAGACGCGCTAGACTTAGGATCTAGTGAGCTAAGCTCGTGGAGGTTCAAATCCTCTCGCCCGCACCAAATTAACCTGATCATCGGTGGCGCTATACGGCGCTACTTTCCTTTGCGGCGCGTTAAGTTAAAGGTCTTGCTGGCTGAAGTGCAATTAGGATACTTTGCAGTTACCCAGAACGACGCTGTGGCTCATGCTCCAGGTGAATAAACCGGGTCGTCGGCAGCGGCGGGGTCTTACCCGTCGTAACAAACACGACCCGGGCGGCACGTCTGGTGATACGCCGGTAAAGGTCAAGAGTCTGCTTTGCCTCGATGTCCGCGATGTAACCGTCCGACAGAATGATCACGATATCCTGCATCCGGATCCGGCCTCCCAGTTCACGAAGCGCAGGACCCAGTACCGTCCCGCCGCCTCCCTTCAGGGCCGCCGGGATCTTGCGCCGTGCCTGAACGGCGGTCCGTGCCTGTACGACGGGATGAGCCTGGGCATCCCACGGAATCACTTTTAGATCGCAACTGTACACCCTGCTCACCGACCACACTTCCGTGACGAACTGGGCCAGCACCTCGTCCGGAATAGATCCCGAGCAGTCAATCAGGGCCCATACTGTTTGGACCCCCAGCCGCTTTATGCCCGGAAATGAAGCGTATCGTCTGGAAGAGCGGTGCCAGGTGGAAACGACCATGCGTCCCGCCCCCTCTTGGACACTGCCCCTGATCTGGCGTCGCCAGCTGACCTGCGCCTTGAGTGACAGGTCTACCTGCCGTTTGATGTCTCCCGGCAGGACCCCGGCCTGGTGCACCGTTATGGCGGCCTCCGCTACCGTGGCACGCCAGAATTCTTCGGGGTCTTCACCCTCGCTCATGGCACCTCCCTGGACCACTTCGCTGTCCTGGTGCTCAGACGGCGGTTCGGAAACGTCGTCGGGCTCATCCTGAATATTGCGTTCGAGATTGACCTCGACCTTAGGGTTGTTGAGCAGACGATAGACCTCCTCACTGGATAACCGCCGTAGCTCGTCAAGACCCACTACCATTCCCGAGTCACGGACCAAGACTTGGATCAAAACCGCCGTTACTGGGTTTCCCGGTGCATGGTTAAAACCGTGCCGAAACAGCATCTCGTTGATGACCATGTCGGTGGCCATGTTGTAGAGCTTGCGGTCACGGTCCTTGATTAGCCAAGGGTGTCGGAAAGCGAGGTGCAGGGCCTCGTGCAGCAGGATGAAGGCCTTTTTTTCGGGCCCATCCAGCTTACTCCAGAATTCGGGATTAAAGATCGCCTCCCCATCGGGCGTGACCATCAGGGAGCGGACGTTCTTGTTAACCAGGATGCGCATTTTGCTCAGCAGGATCGCTAAAAAGGGCGCCTGCAGGAAGAGCAGCGCCTTGGTGTCTTCGATATCGCTTCGCATCTCCCGGATAAACTGATCCATATTATCGTACCTACCTCAATAGGTTGCCCACCGAAGAATAGGAATCCATGATACTCTGTGACTGCGCGCACAGTTCCAGGTATAGGGCATCGTGCCACGGTGCATGCAGGCGGTTGGACAGGATAAACCAGAGCAGGGCAAGGTACTCCTTGCTCTCCGCACCGATTACGTCCAGGAGCTTCACCGAAGCCCGCAGGTTAGGCTCAATGACCGCACGTGCGGCTGGGATTTCCAGGTCTTCAGGGACCGAGGAAGCCAGTTTGAAGACGGACTCGGCCAGGCCCTGCCCGATTACCACCACCGCAATGTAGCGCTGGTCCAGGTTAAGGTCCCTGAAAAGGGACGGATTCTCCCGGAACTCCGTGAAACTGGGAACGGGGTTCTGCCAGAAGGCGTATAACCGCTCACCCACCTCGCTGCCCAGGGCGGCGATGCAGAGGGTGCGGATCGCCGAAGGTTTGAGACCCGTATCCACCGCGGCGACCAGGTCTTGGGCCAGGAACGTGTAGCTCCGCGGCGTGGGGTAACCCTCCAGGGTCTCACCTTCCTCGGGAACCCTGCAGAAATCATCCGGGAACCGGTACAGATAAGCGAATACCTTCTCATCGCTGCGGTCGAAGTGGCTACTGACCCACCGCACCCATTGGGCCACGGTAGGTGGTTCGACCTCGATGCGGTACACACGGTTTAGCAGCGGGGCTGGCAGGAGGTTGGCGATGGAGCTGTCTTCGGGGCGGTTTCCAGCGCTGATCACCTGCACCCCGGGAGAAAAGCCGGTGAAGCCGGCGGCACGATCCTGAATCAACTTGTAGGCCGCGGCCAAGACGTCCGGTCGCTGGATGTTGGTCAGCTCATCGAGGAACAACATCCCCGGTAGTTCAGCAAGCAGAACCGCCCACTGAGGCGGATGATACACGATCTGTTTGCGTTCACGAATGGTTACCGTGACGGGACGTCCCATTAGGTCGACGGGCTCGGCCTCAGTCAGACGCAGGTCAACATAAACGAAATACCGGTCTGGATCAGCAAAGACTTTCTCCAGGTTGATGCCGACAAGGTGTTGTCGCTTGTATTCCAAGAAGATGCGGCCCTGGTCCCGGGCGATTTCACTCGCAATTTCCCGTACCAGTACACTCTTGCCGATTCCGGGCGGACCAAGCAGGAGAATGCTGCGCTTGGCGTCGGTACGGTGGATAAACGACGCCAGTTCCTTAACGGCATAAGGCGTCAGGGCGCCGTAAGCCTTGGTAGCCAAAACTGCTACCTCCTTTATTGTGTACAATCATCGTCCTCAAGAATGGCGGAAAATCGGGGTGATGTGCAAGATCACCGAGGATCGGTGTGACTTCCCGGCCGTAGGCGGACGAGCACACCTGGGAAGCGGCTTCCAATACCATTCCGGCGAAACACGCCCGATGTACCAGTGCCTTGAGGCGTACAGTACGCCAGTTATCAGTCAGCAACAGGGCGATTGCCGCTGGCGGACACCCTTCATTCTCAACGGCCGCCAGTCTCACCGACCCCTCCCGGTCTCCAGCCAGGAGTTCGAGCACCGACGGCTCACACCGCTTATTCCGGGCCAGTTCCAGCCGGACACTGGGCTCCGGATCCACTGCCAGCAGGTGGCGTGTTTCATGCGGCGTAACGGGGTTACCGGCAACACCCCGCCTGATCCGGGGATCGGACTCCTCAGCCAGTTCAACCAGGATACTGACGGGGCAACCGGGGTTTAACGCCACCGACCCACGCACCCTGGAACTGGCCAGGGTAAGCAATTCGGTCAGTATTTCCGGCGGGCTCGCCGGGTTCGCCGCCAGCCGCTGCAAAAGAAAGACCACCGGCGGACTGAAATATAGAAGATAGGTGCGGCCAAATGCTTCCTCCATCTTATGAACAATGTCGTGCCCCCGTTCCAGGAGGTGGGACAGCACGGAAACCGGGGTGGAAGGATTCCCGCCGACGGCAATGCATACGCCCATCCGCGGGGAACCGGCCAGAGTCTCCAGCAGTCCTGGAGGACAGGCCTGGTTGGCGGACAAGGCTTCCAACACCGCTTCAGCTTCAGAATGGATAAACCCGTCCAGGGTTTCCTGCGGTGTACCCGGATTGCCGGCCACGGTCGAGACAACGGCGGGAACCGTGTCCCCGGCCAGCCGCCTCAGGAGATCCGGCGCAGCGGAGGGGTTGGCGGCCACCGCGGCCCGGATCTCGGCAACAGGGTCTTCACCCAGCATGACAAGGAGATCGGCCGGGCACTGGGGGTTGGACGCAACAGCCAAACGCAGTGAATCATTACCCGTCCGGGCTTCTTCCTGGAGCACTTCGGGTGCACAGTTCCGGTGGCTCAGGGCCTTGTACCGCAGTTGAAAGTCTTTTACCACTGCCAGGCGGGATACGGCTTCGGTGGGGCACATGGGGTGCTCCAAGGCAAGGTGACGTAACCAGAGGTCGGGACTGGACACAAACGAACATAGTACCTGTAAAGGATGTGGATAATCCACCATATGTAAACACCCCGGTATTAATGTATTAACACCGGGGTGTAGAAATATACAGTTTCATGACGATCTTCGCAGTTTTTGTGTCTCCCATCTCCGGATCCCCTCGACCACCGGCGGGCTGGTCTCGATCAACGAGCCGTAGGCTAACACCCAAAGCCGGGCCCGCATCCCGCGCAGTGTCTTCAAAATGCGGCGTTCGGCTCGGGATGTTAAGGCCACCAGCCTGAGCACCAGCAGCAGCCGGTACAGCTGAAAAGACGAAAGTTCCTCCAGAGATGCGGCCAGGTCCGCCCTGGAACCGGTACGGTAAGCAGTCCTGCAAAATGGTTTAACCTGAGCCACGATTCATTCCTCCTCAAATTTGAATTCTAACCCTCAGGATAGAGGAGGCCCTTGTCCATAGCTGGTCACTGGTCAAAAAATATTTCTCGGACTTACTATTCCCGGTACAAACCGGCAATGGCGGCGCCCATGTCCCGGACCTGGTGGCGCAGTGATTCCGGTTCCAAGACCTCTACCCGGTCCAGCCACTGCACAATCCAGGTCTGCAGTTCGGCAAGGCCGGAAACCCGGAAGGACACCACAACCGAACCGTCGGCGCTCTCCTCTTCGATACACTGTGAAGGATGGTAGAGAATGCGGCGAAGTCGGTAAGCCACAGAGGGTGCAAAGCGCAGCACAACCCGTCGTGCCTCGCCGTCCTTCATCACACCCCAGGTATCAGCGAGGTAGTCCTGTACCAGAAAATCGGCCGGATACTCAAAATGCTCGTCGCTTCGTGTGACCGCATTCTCGATCTGGTCCACCCGGAAGGTGCGTACAGCCTGGCTATTGGTACAGTAGCCTACCAGAAACCAATGCTGTCGCTTACAAACCAGGGCGTACGGCTCGATGACCCGTTCGGACAGTACCCCCCTGTAGCCTACGAAGTACCAGATCTTAAGGCGTACCTGGTCCTGCAGGGCATCGGTAATCCGGGCAAAAACGCGCCCAACCTGTTCGGGATTGGCCAGAGTCTCCTCAACAAAGTACAGCCTCTGCTGGAGACGTTCTACAGGGAAGTCATCCGGTCGGTAGCGGTTTTTAAAGAGATGGGTGACCAGTACGTCCTTGATGGTATTGATGTGGCCCGACAGCGCCGAGCCCTTCTGCTGCAGAAGGCTCAGGAAAATGATCAGGGCCTGGTCCGGGCGCAACGGAGGTAGATACGAGGCTTTGAGGGAGTACCGCGACGGTTGTCCGTTCTTGGCCAGGGGGGTGTCCATCTCGTGTTCGACGGTTTTCAGATCACGGTAGATCTGCCTTTCACCCACTCCGCACAGGGCCGACAACTCACGAACCGTCACCCCTCCACGTGGTGTGTGGGCGTTTAAGATGTTCAGTATCTTTACCAATCTGGCGGCACGGCTGGTATCCCTGGCCTGACCACTTTCAGCATCCTGTAGCAGCCTCTTCAGCTGTGCTGTGGTGAGCTGACCGTCGAAGGTCTGGATTCTGTATCGGCCTCGTTCACAAACGCGAGGGTTATCCTGTAGGGATCGGAGTAACCGGTAAAGCTCGAAGGGCTCCACTTCAAGGTGGTCGCAGAGTACGTCCAACTCCGCGTCCGGGTGAGACTCCACAAATGCAATCAGGCGTTCCTCAATCAGCAAACCGGTTGCCCCCTTCCCCGATCCTCTTAATTGACTCAACCGACCCTCAGGCTGAATCTGGCCACCCGGGGAGCATCGAGAAACTCCCACCGGCCTGAGACACCCGACCGCCGCGCGCCCAGTTCCAGATGCAGCATAATGAGGTTCTTCCTTCCGTGGTTCGACAGCCCCCCTGTTGGTTCCTGCCCGGCACAAAATCGGGTGTCCCACAGGAAAACTGGTTCTATGTGCGTTATACTAGTTGAGGGGGGATGAGTCTGTTGGAGGTTATCACCGCCAGAAACCTGGTTAAGGATTACAACGGCTTCCGGGCCGTGAACGGCATCAGCTTCTCCGTCCACCGCCAGGAGTGTTTCGGTATCCTGGGCCCGAACGGGGCCGGCAAGACCTCGACCGTGCGCATGGTGTTCGGCTTCTCGCCCATCACCGCAGGTGAACTGAACGTCCTCGGTCGGGATGTAACCCGCCACGCCAGGGAAATCAAGGCCCGCCTGGGCATCGTGCCGCAGGAGAACAACCTGGATCCCGATCTCAAGGTGCTGCAGAATCTCCTGGTCTACGCCAGCTTTTTCAACATCCCCGAACGCGAAGCCCGGGAGAGGGCCCTGGAACAACTGGAGTTCTTCGGACTATCCGACAAGCGGGACGCCATGGTGGACCACCTTTCCGGCGGGATGAAGCGCCGCCTGACGATCGCCAGGGCACTGATCAACGACCCGGAGATCATCATCCTGGACGAACCGACCACGGGGTTGGATCCCCAGGCCAGACACACGGTCTGGCAGCGTCTCCGTCAGTTGCGCAACCGGGGCGTGACCCTGATTATGACCACCCACTACCTGGAGGAGGCTGCGCAGCTTTGTGACCGGCTAATCATTATGGATCACGGGGACATTCTGGACGAGGGCGCTCCGGGTCCCCTCGTTGAAAGGCATGTCGGCGCCGAAGTGCTGGAGGTGGGCCAGGGAGCCGCTGCTGCGGACACCCTGCTCAAACAGTTCCACAAGCAGATCAGGGGCCACCTGGTGGTCGGAGACAACCTGACGCTTTACCCGCTCAACGGGAGGGAACTTCTGGCCCGGCTGCAGGACCTGCCGCACCAGTTCGACCACTACCTGCTCCGACCGGCAACACTCGAAGACGTCTTCCTGAAGCTTACCGGAAGGGGGCTTACGGAATGATCCGCACCCTGCAAATGGATATCTCCCCCCGGGTCTTCAAGGTCTTCCGGCGCCACCTGACCGTGTACCGGCGCAACTGGAAGGTCAGCCTGTCGTTCAACTTCTTTGAACCCCTGCTCTACCTGGCCGCATTGGGCTATGGCCTGGGCGTGTACGTGCAGAGCATCGAGGGCCTTACCTACATCCAGTTCATCGCTCCCGCCCTGATCGCTTCCTCGGCCATGTTTTCCAGTGCCTACGAATGCACCTACGGCACCTTTATACGCATGGAATTCCAGAAGACCTTCCAGGCGATGGTGGCTACCCCAGTCAGCATGGACGAGGTATCACTGGGCGAGATCCTGTGGGGGTCTTTCAAGAGCTTCCTGTACGGCTCCGTGATCCTGTTCGTTATTTTTGTGCTGGGCTTGGTCGCTTCACCTTGGGCTCTGCTGGTGCCCGTGGTCCTGCTCATAAGCGGACTACTGTTCGCGGCACTGTCTATGATCTGGATTGGGCTGGTCCCGAACATCGATAGCTTTAACTACTACTTTTCCCTGGTCATCACACCGCTCTTCCTGTTCTCCGGTGTGTTTTTCCCCTTGAGCGGCCTGCCAGCGATCGTCCAGACACTGGCCTGGGCCAGTCCCCTCTTTCACGTGGTGAACCTGACCCGTGGTCTCGTGTTGGGCGATGTGGGAATGAACTTGGTCTGGGACTTCGTCTGGCTGGTGGTTGTCGCCGCCATTCTTATACCAATTGCCATTCACCTGATGCGGCGGCTAGTCATCAGATAGCGCATAGCCGGACAGCCATCTCCAAATAAATAAGGTATGAAGACAAATGGTGTGGGAGCGTACCAGATTGCGGCCACATACATCGGCGTGATCATTGGAGCGGGTTTCGCTTCGGGGCAGGAAGTGCTGCAGTTTTTTGCCCTGTTCGGGCTGAACGGTTTGTACGCCGTCATTGCCGCCACCGTCCTGTTCATCTTTTTCGGGATCGTCATCCTGGAACTGGGACATCAGTTGGGGGCGAAATCCCACCTGGAAATCATCCGGCACGCTGGCGGTCCGGTTCTGGGCGGTGTGGTGGACGCTATCATCACGTTTTTCCTCTTCGGCATCGTAACCGTAATGGCGGCAGGGGCCGGGGCTGTGTTTGCCCAGCAATTTGAACTGTCACCGCTGGTGGGCAGTGCCTTTATGATCCTGATCACGTTTGCCACCGTCCTGCTCGGAATCCGCGGAATAGTAAGTGCCCTCAGCCTAGTCGTTCCGCTCCTAGTCGTCGCCGTCGTCGGTGTCTCCCTGGCCACCATTTTGACCCGCCCACCCAGCCTGGCCCTGATTGAACTCACCGCCGTCCAGGGTACGGCAGCCGTCCCCTTCTGGCCGCTCTCCGCACTCACCTACGCCTCCTACAACCTGGTTGTCGCCGTCGCGATTATGGGACCGCTCGGCGCCCTCGCCAGAGACGAACGTGCAATCCGCAACGGGTCCATCCTGGGCAGTGTGGCCTTGGGCCTCGGAGCTTTGGCCATTACCCTCGCTATCTTAGCCAGCCCGGCCGCCGTCTTTGTAGATATCCCCATGGCCTTTATCGCCGGGCAGTTGGGACCGGTGGTCCAGTTTTCCTACGCGATCATTCTACTCATCGCCATCTACTCCACCGCCGTGGGTAACCTCTACGGTTTCTGCGCGCGGCTGACCAACCCGGCCGGATCAGCATTTCGTGGAGCGGCGATCGGAACAAGCGTCATCGCCCTGATCGCCAGCCAGTTTGGCTTTACGACCCTGGTCGGCATCCTCTACCCCGGCGTAGGACTCGCCGGTTTTCTGCTTCTCGGCAGTCTAGTCTATGCGTACCTTCGCCCCCTGCTGCCAACTCGCTAGGAATGAGATGTGGGAAGTCGGAAGTGGGAACTGAATACTGAACAAGGAGGCGCAGTACATGGACATCGTCAACGCGCTGCTCGGGGCGCTGTTCGCCTTCCTCGGTCTAATCATCGTCTGGCGCTTGGCCGTGAAACCACTCATCAAGATCTTCTTCGGCATTCTCCTGATTGCCATCGGCCTGCGCTTCCTGAGCCCGGGCCCCTGGTAGATATCAAGAAGAACCGAGGGTGGAATGATGACAAAGCCCAAAGGCACTCACCAACCTCTGGCCGTTACAAATAGAACAACCCCGCAAAACCTGCGGGGTTTGACTATCTTATGGCGTCCCGAGAGGGATTCGAACCCCCGACCTACGGATTAGAAGTCCGTTGCTCTATCCAGCTGAGCTATCGGGACAAAATGGAAGTCGGTCGTCAGATGTCAGATGTGGGAATAGACGAAGAAATTGGCCCAGCCAATTTCGGATTTACAGTATGGAGCGGGTGGAGGGAATCGAACCCTCGTACCCGGCTTGGAAGGCCGGTGCTCTGCCATTGAGCTACACCCGCATATTGAGTCGGTCGTCGGATGCCAGATGTCGGAAAGCCAGGAAACGCATCCGAATTCCGCAGTCACCACCAGTAGATTATACTACGCGGCCACTGCTTACGCAAGGTCAAGATCGATGGAAACTCTGTTCGAGCGGTTAGGTCAGAACCTGCCGTACCAGGTCTTTAACCTTCGCTAAGGCCTGGCCGCGGTGGCTGATCCGGTTCTTGATGTCCATCGGTAGCTCGGCAAAGGTCTGGTCGTATTCCGGCACGTAAAACAGCGGGTCGTAGCCGAAACCGTTGTCGCCGCGGGGCTTGAGCATAATCACGCCCTCGCAGGCGCCTTCGGCGGTATGGACTTCCCGGTCGGGCGTCACCAACGCTATCACGCAGCGGAAGCGAGCTGTCCGGTGGGCCGGGGGCACATCCTCCAGCAGGGCGATGAGCTTGGTGTTGTTGGCCTCGTCGTTCTTCGGTTCACCGGCAAAACGGGCCGAATGCACACCCGGTTCCCCGCCCAAGGCGTCCACATCCAGCCCGGAGTCATCAGCCAAGGTGATCTCACCGGTTAGGCGGGCCACCTCGCTCGCCTTAAAGATGGCATTCTCCGCAAAGGTTCGGCCCTCTTCGGGGATCTCAGGTATCGCGGGGTAGTCGTCCAACGAGACCACCTCTACTCCGATATCGGACAGCAGGGCCTGGATCTCGCGTAGCTTACCCTTGTTTCGCGTCGCCAGCAACAGCCTCTTCATCGTCTTTTCCTCCCGCTCCTACGGTCTGGGCAAGCTCTCCCAGCACCTCTTTCTGATAGTCCACAAGCCCTTGAATCCCGTCCGCGGCCAGGTCGAGCAAGGCATTGACCTCTTTCCGGCTGAAAGTGGACTCCTCGCCGGTGCCCTGGATTTCCACGAACTGTCCCCCGCCAGTCATCACGATATTCATATCAACATCCGCGGTACAATCCTCCGCATAGCAGAGATCCAGTACCGGATGGCCGTCGATAATGCCAACACTTGTCGCGGCGAGATAATCCCGCACCGGCAGGCGTTCAAAGGCCCCCTGCTTGCTCAGCTTCTGCAGGGCGTCCACCAGGGCGACGAAAGCGCCGGTGATGGATGCCGTTCGGGTACCGCCGTCGGCCTGGATGACATCGCAATCCAAGGTGACCGTGCGTTCACCCAAGGCCTTCAGATCGATGACCGCCCGCAAGGCACGGCCTATCAAACGCTGGATCTCGTAGGTGCGTCCGCCGGGTTTACCTCTGGCCGCCTCACGTTGGGTACGCGTCTCCGTGGAGCGGGGTAACATACCGTACTCTGCGGTAACCCAGCCTTTGCCGGCGCCCTTCAGCCACGGTGGTACCCTCTCGTCCACGGTAACCGTGCAGATGACCCGGGTATCGCCTAGTTCCACCAGGACGGAACCCTCGGCGTACTTGTTGTAGTGGCGGGTAATACGTACGGGACGCATTTCAGCAGGGTTTCGTCCGTCAACTCTGATCAAGAATAATGCCTCCTGTTTCTTCAAATCTGGTACGTTTTATGCTCCTCGGCGGCTTCCAGGCGGCCCCCGTAAAAGGCGGCTGCTTCGTCACTAATCCGCCCGACATCATACTCCGGCCAGAGGTGGGTCAACACCAACCGGCCCACATCGGCATCCCGGGCAAGCTCCCCGGCCAGGCGTCCGGTAAGGTGATTCCGGTGCAGGTATTCCCAATCGCTGTGATAGCCGCTGGCCTCCGCCACCAATAGGTCCGCCCCGCGACTGAAGTCGACCAGGTCCGGGAAGAGTGCCGAGTCGGCCGTGTAGACGATTCTCTTCCCTTCTGAGGCCAGAGACAGGGCGTAGCAGGGCAGGTTGTGACGGGTGGGCAGGAAACTCAGGTCAAGGCTACCGATGCGTACCCCACGGTGACCATCGATAAAGGGGAGCTGGTCGACCGGGTGCACGGTGAAAGCCTCACGGTAGGAGGCCAGGCGCCCATACTCATCGGACGGCTCGTCCGGAGCGTAAACCGGCAGTAGTTCTTTGCGAGAGCCGTCCCGGATAGCCCCGCCAATAGCGTGACGCACACAGCTAAGGTCGGCAGAGTGATCGGGATGGTAATGCGAGATGACCACCGCCGCCAGGTTCCTGAAATTCATTATTCCCGATAACCGGCCAAAGGTTCCGTGCCCCGCCTCGACCAGGACCGAAGTCTCGCCGGAACGGATTAGGTACCCGGAGCAGGCCCCGCCGGCTCTGGGATAGGGGGCCCAACAGCCCAAGACCGTTAAGTCTAATGTTTCCAATTAGTTATTCTCCTCTTAATTCAGCCCAGCATTTCGAGGAAGGCATCGATCCTGATCCTGGTGCGGGCATCCAGCTGGCCCGGGCGGTCGCCCTCGACGGTTAGGATTGGTACCTTGAGCTTGCGGCGGATGATCAGGTCTTCAATCTGGCGAAAGCAGAAACTCTGGGCGTAGTGAATAATCCCCCGGATTTCCCGCCGCCGGACCTCCCGTTCGATGTCCTCCAGGCGGTAGAAGATGCCGTAGGGATAACTGTAAAGCCGGTACTGCTCAACAAGGTCATCGGTATCAAAGGGCATGCTGAACTGGCGCTGGGTCTCATTGAAGACCACGCGTGCCCCTCTCTCTTCGAGATAATCGTAGATGTCATCCATAATCGGGGGCACCCCAATGTAGCCGATCCGGATCGCTTCCGTACGCACCGGAGCGTGCCGGGCTTCCGCGGCAAAGGCCCGGACCCGCTCCCGATAACGCTTTGGATCACCCTCAAAATCACTACAGGTTACCTGCCAAAGATGGTTGTGCCATCCCCGTACCCGGTTTTCCTGCCAGCTAAGCCGGTCTATTTCGTGAATCGTACGCCTGATTTCGTCCAGGTGGTTCTTGGCCGAATGTACCACAGGCCAGTCCACCCCGAAGGCGTCCATCAGTTTCTCGATTTGCAGCTTCAAGAGATCATAGTCACGGTCAAAAGGAAAGGCGAAGGGAATGACCCGGATTCCGGCCAGCTGAAGGGTCTCCATCAGGGCGTGGGTGTTGCTGCAGTCACCTTGGGTCACGGCGATCACCGTGCGTAGGTCGGGATCGCGCAGTACGGTACTGTAGATGCCCTTGATCCACGCGCAGATATTGCGAGGGTATCCGGCCATCTCGGCTTCTTCAATCAAGTGTCGCGGGTTTTCGCTGGCAATGAAGACGTTATTCAGGTCAATGGGTACGTAACCGGCCGCAAAGATTACCTCTGCGGGAACAGTTGTGGTGATACCAACTTTATCCACCGGGCTCTCCTAACCTGTCCGGAAAACACCGGACGCAATCTAAACAGAATAATATCACAATTATTCCATGCCCGGGGGTAAAACATTCAGTCGGGAAGGCAGACTTCTCGGACGTCGATCTCGGCCTGGCGGCCCAGGAAGGAGCGGGCGGCGTGGAGGAACCCGGGGGCGTCGGCACTGACAAAGTAACGGTGGACACAGGGTTGAACACCGTCCCCCGGTGGCAGGAGTCCACGGCCGAACATATCGGAGCGGGCCGCCTCGACGGTGGCCTCGGCCGGATCAATAAGCGTAACATCCGGACCAAAAATCCGGGAAATCGCCGGTCTTAGAAAGGGATAATGGGTGCACCCAAGGATCAGAGTGTCGATCCCTTGCTCCCTGAGCGGCAGGAGATACTCGTGAAGGGCCCGTTCGGTATCAGGTCCGTCCATCTGGCCGGCCTCAACGAGGGGCACCAGTCTCGGCGCTGGCACACTGTAGACCACTGTCCCAGGACTAAGTGAGCGGATAGCCCGCTCATAAGCGCCACTCTTTACCGTGCCCTGTGTGGCGATGATCCCGACCCGCCCGCTGCGGGTGGCGTCAACGGCTGCCTTAGCACCCGGGACGATCAGGCCCATCATCGGCAGGGCGTGTCTCGTACGCATGATCTCCAGGGAGAGCGAGGAACTGGTGTTGCAGGCAAAGATAATGTACCGGGCACCTTGGCCCGTAAGGAAACTGATGATGCCGTCCGCATAACGTACCAGCTCTTCAGGGGAGCGGTTTCCATAAGGAACGTGTGCCGTGTCCCCAAAGTACAGAATCGGGAGGCCGGGTAGCTTTTCAAATACCCGGCCCGCCACGGTGAGACCGCCTACCCCTGAATCAAAGAGACCGACGACGCAACGTGTCAATCCCGTTTCCCCTCCTTGGCATAAGAAAACCCCCTGAATTTCATCATATTAGTTGAAAGGCTTGAACAGAAATCCGTGCACTGAACTAATCCAGGGGAAAAGAACAAAACAATATTCAATTCTACCCAATAGAGCGTAATCCTCTGCGCGTCCTGCTGGCTATTCATGACAACAGGATATGCGTTCGGAGATAACCGTGCTCAAGAACCCTTCGAGGAATTAGGTGGTACTACTGGTACTAATGTGCATAGTAGGCCTTGATGCCATCAACTATCGCGAGGGCCGTTCTGCTCCTGAACCAGTCCTGGGCCAGGAGCCGCTCCTCTTCATAGTTGGAGACAAAGGCCGTTTCGACCAGAGCGCCAGGCATATCCAGGTTCTTTAACACCAGAAACTGACGGTCAAATATCCCAAGGTCTTTGCGTCCTAGTTCGCGAACCAGGCTGCCCTGCAGAGCGCGGGCCAGCTTGGAACACTCGATGTGGTTGTCGGGGTGAGAGTGATAGTACACACTGGTCCCCTCTTTGGATCGGTTCGGATTGGCATTGGCGTGAATACTTACGAAAAGGTCGGCCTGATTCTGGTTAGCGATTCGACTGCGTCTCTCCAGGTCTTCGGCCACCGTCTGACCTAACCGTACGTCCGTGGTCCTGGTCAAAATGACCTCCACACCCTCTTCACGCAGCAAGCGGGCAGTCTCCATTGCGACAGGTAAGTTGAAGTCCTTTTCCCTGAGCCCGGTCGGACCGATCGCACCGGGGTCGGCCCCCCCGTGACCAGGATCAAGCACAATAACCCGATCCTGGAGGATGTCCTTTACCGTCCACAACTCTACCTTCAGGGATCTCCGGTCCGGGGCCACTTCAACCCGGTGCCGGGTAAAGCCCAACCCCTGCACGAAATCACACACCACACGTCCGGCGGACGTATCGGACTGCCAGCCGGTCCGCACCTGACTGACCGTTTGAGAACGGACTGAGATACCCGAAGGCAAGTCTACAGCGGCGACACCATACAGATCAATCACCAGGCGGTCAGGCTGCCTTAGGGTGAAGGTCTGGTATTCGAAAGCAACCGGTGATTTGATCAGGATCTGGGTACGGTCTCCGGATTCCGAGGTTTCCAACGTCCAGGATTGGCCAACCTCGCCATCGCGAGAAGGGGTATTATCGTGACTCACAGATACCTCATCCTGCATTAACCAGCCAAGCGTACCACTGGGTAGCTTTACTTTGTACCAGTCTCCTAACTGGGCCATAATTGTCAGGCGGAAGCCCGCGGTGGCCTGAGCGATTGATGAAGCGCTCCTGGTCGGGTTACTCCTTATGTCTACGGTGTTAACCTTTACAACAGCCACCAGACCCGCAGGCACACTCTGTTCATTACTGGAAGGGGTACTACCGGGGCTGCTCCCCGTCGGAGACTGCCCAGGTGTCGCAACCGGTGCCGGAGGCCGATCATTAACAGGGGGTGCAGGGTTGTCCGACGGTACGGTGACTGGCGCAGATCCGCTACCCGGGTCTATCCGTATGAGTGAACGAGAAATCCATCCTGCCTGACCCGAAGCAAGTTGCACATTTATCCATTCAGCGGTACCATCAAGGACAGGTAAGCGGGCTCCTTGACTTACTTGTCCAATCACGGGGTACGAGGTTCCAGCACCAGCTCGTAAGTTTACAATACTCCCAGTCACCACGCCTACCTTGCCAACCGGTTGAGTTGAGGGTAATAGTGACCCTGACGGGTCTAGAGCCGGTGCAGGCGTAACGGGTGCAGGCAAGCCCTCCAAGCGAACCAGCCATCCAGCAACCCAGGCGGTTTTACCCGACGAAAGAAGCACGTTCAACCAGTCACCGGATTTGCCCACCACGGGCAAGCGTGTGCCCACACTGGCCTCCCCCACAACCGGATGCGAAGTGCCGGCCCCCGCGCGCAAATTGACCATCTTCCCTGTGACCACTGCAATCTGGCCATTACCGGACACCAGTGCTGAAGCCGCCGCTTCCATGGTGATCAGCGTACCATGAATCCATACCGTGTCACTTCCCCGGCTCACCTTGGACCACTCACCCGACGCACCGACCACACTGAGCCGGTCACCCTGCTTGACCTCACCGACCACCGCATACCCAGTACCCGGGCCGCTGCGCAGATTTACAACGTTACCCTTCACCACCGCCGTTTGGGCCCAGGCCCAGCCGGTCAGGGCCAATGACAATACGCAGACGCAGGATACAATAATCGCCTGAAGCAGTAATTTTCTGATCATGGTACTCCCTTTCGGCAGGTTGTTTCGTTACCTGCCAATTCTACATAATTTGCGAAAATCCTCCTAATTTAGGGTCGAAAACCAGAATCCTCTGTAATACTTAGACGGATGACCGGGTATTCCGGATTTCGCGTGATACTTAAGTTTGACACTTCAAAAATAGAAACTCCCGCGTATCAAGGGCTTCAGGGCACGACAGAATCTGTGCCACCGCATTCCTCTCGGGGGGTGGTCCCA
>QZIR01000062.1 GCA_003604975.1 Desulforudis sp.
AAGCAAAACCCTACCGCTGACCCTCCTAAATCACCCGTTAACCGGTAAAGGCGGGCTATTCGCGGTCAAAGGCTTTATGGGCCAAACTCTCCCGTATATAATCCACCTAAAAGATAGTTTTGAATAGTCAACCATTTTGGTTGGGAGGGTATAGTGATGGCCGTCAGAAAAGCCACTATTGATACGCTCTTACAAGAAGATCGCATTTTCCATCCGGATACCGAGTTCAACCGGCAGGCAAACGTAAAACACCGTGAGATCTATGCAGAAGCCCGTAGTAACTCGCGCATCTTCTGGGCAATGCAGGCGGAGCGCCTGGAATGGTTCCAGAAGTGGGATCAGGTCGTTGATTGGCAGCCGCCGTTCGTAAAGTGGTTTGTGAACGGTAAGTTGAATGCCTGCTATAACTGCGTAGATCGCCACCTGAAGACCTGGCGGAAGAACAAGGCCGCGATCATCTTCGAGGGCGAACCGGGTGATACCCGCGTCCTGACCTACTGGGATCTGTGGCGGGAAGTTACGAAGTTTGCGAACGTACTCCGCGATCTAGGTGTCCAGAAGGGTGACCGGGTGGCCATTTACATGCCGATGATCCCTGAAGCGGCGATTGCCATGCTGGCCTGTGCCCGCCTGGGAGCGGCACACAGTGTGGTCTTCGGGGGATTCAGCCCCGATTCGTTGCGCGACCGGATCAATGACGCCGGCGCTAAGCTGGTGATCACTACAGACGGTAGTTGGCGTCGCGGGAAAATCGTACCGCTTAAGAAGAACACCGACCTGGCCGTGGCGGAATGCCCAACGATTGAAAAGATGCTGGTTGTCCGACGGACCGGCCAAGAGGTTTCGATGCAGGAAGGCCGGGACTTCTGGTACCACGAACTGGAAGTAGGCGCACAGGTGGGCGGGCCCTGTGAGGAAATGGACAGCGAAGACATGCTGTTTATCCTGTATACCAGCGGTACCACCGGTAAGCCCAAGGGTGTGGTCCACACCACGGGCGGTTACCTGACCGGTGTCGCCACTACCCACCATATGATTTTCGACCTGAAAGACAGTGATGTATTCTGGTGCACCGCCGACGTCGGTTGGATTACCGGACACAGCTACGTGGTCTACGGGCCGCTGGCTAACGGTGCTACCACGCTGATGTTCGAAGGGGCGCCGGACTGGCCGGAACAGGACCGTTTCTGGGCTATCGTGGAACGTTACGGGGTAAACATCTTGTACACCGCCCCCACGGCGATTCGTGCCTTTATGAAGTGGGGTGAGCAGTGGCCCGCCAGGCGTGACCTGTCCAGCCTGCGTCTGCTCGGTTCGGTAGGCGAGCCGATCAACCCGGAGGCCTGGATGTGGTACCACAAGCACATCGGCGGACAGAGATGCCCGATTGTGGACACTTGGTGGCAGACCGAGACCGGGATGATTCTGATCAGTGCGCTACCAGGCATTACGCCGCTTAAGCCTGGTTCGGCAACAGTTCCCGTTCCCGGGGTTGAAGCCGATGTCGTAGACAAGAACGGGAACCCGGTGTTACTTGGCAAGGGCGGTTTCCTGGTCCTCAAAGAACCCTGGCCGGCAATGATGCGTACCATCTACGGCGACGACCAACGGTATATTGACACTTACTGGAACAAGATTCCCGGAAAATGGCTTTACTTTGCGGGCGACGGTGCACGGCGGGACTACCACAACTACTACTGGATCCTGGGACGCGTGGACGATGTCATTAACGTGGCCGGTCACCGTCTAAGCACGATGGAAGTGGAAAGCGCCTTCGTCGATCACCCCTCGGTGGCTGAGGCCGCCGCAATCGGCAAGGATCATGCGATCAAGGGGCAGGCGATTTCGGTATTCATTACCCTCAAGAGCAGTATTTCCAAGGAGATGGATAGCGGGGCGAAGACCCGTAAGGAGATGCAGGATGAACTGAAGGCCCACGTGGTGAGAAAGATCGGCGCCATTGCGCGGCCGGACGACGTCTTCTTTACGGCGGAGCTCCCGAAGACCCGTAGCGGCAAGATAATGCGCCGTCTGCTCCGTGACATTGCCGAGGGAAGGGCCTTGGGTGACACCACAACGCTGGCCGATCCCGCGGTTATCGCCGAACTGAAGAATCGATACGAAGCCAAGGAATCATAGCGTAGAGACTGATTAACTTACAATTAGATATAAGCTCCTTCAATAGACGGACAGTATTGCTCCGGGTAGATAGACAGTAGCGGAGACGGTTTCCGGGGTGCTCTCGGTGGCTGGAACAGCCACCGCCCTCAGTCCAGCCATGAAGGTCAGGTGTTCTGTGCGCAGAGGACGCTAAGGCTTTTGTGGTTTTCTTTTTCCTAATTTAATAAAGGGAGTGGGTAAAATGAATCCCGTGCCAACGGAGGCCGTACGGACAGATCTTAATCCGGAAAGGAGTATGGACGTCCATAGCGAGCAATACCTTAATGTAGTCATGGTGACCCAGCTCCGTCTGAGCCTCAAGCTCTCGGCGATCTTCGTGGCCATCCTCCTGGGTCTACCTCTGGCCAACTTCTACTTTCCGGAGATCATGAACACGAGAATCCTCGGATTCACAGCAACCTGGCTGTTTCTAGGAGTGCTCTTCTACCCCTTGACCTGGCTGATCGCCAAGATCTACATCAGCAAGTCACTGGCCATGGAACACGAGATCGCTTCCTGGGCGATGTGGCCCGGAGAGGAGGCTAAATAATCGTGAATGAAATCGCCTGGATCCCCTTAATCTTTGTGACCTTTCTTGTGATTGCGACCATTGGCCTTGGGGTTTGGGTTCAGCGTAGCGTCCGTTCCACGTCGGACATGTACGTGGCCGGCCGTTCTGTCAGCGTATCCATGAACTCCGCCGCCATTTCGGGCGAATACCTCTCTGCGGCTTCCTTCATGGGCGTCGCCGGTATGGTCATGAAGTTCGGCTACGACGTACTCTGGTACCCGACCCTGTATGCGGCTGGCTACCTTTTCCTGCTACTCTTTATCGCCAGTCCGCTGCGCCGTTTCGGTGCCTATACCATTCCGGACTTTGCGGAGGGGAGATTCTCCAGTCCGGTGTTCCGGAAGATCGCCGTGATCTTTGTACTGGCCATCGGCCTCTTCTACACCATGCCCCAGATGAAGGGCGCCGGTGTGGCCTTGGTGAACATCCTGCACACCCCTTATTGGGTGGGTGTGGTCCTGGTGGGCGCCGTCATCACCTTCAACGTGGCGCTCGGCGGCATGAAGGGGATTACGTTCGTGCAGGCCTTTCAGTACTGGGTAAAGATGTTTGCCATCTCGGTACCGGTATTCATCCTTTTCGCCTTCGTTGGCGGATACCATACCCACATGGGCACCTTCGGCAATGAGGGTGAGGCCGGCAAAGCACTGCCGCGTTTCCACGATGACTACCAGATCACGTACAAGCCAGTCGCGCCGGCTAACAGTATCACCTTCCCGGGTTCTGTCACCGGCACTTTCGCCAATGGGGCGGAAGTGGCGGTTGCACCGGCCAAAAAGGTTCCGGCCGACGCTGATCCGCTCCCGGTCGAGGCACTGGTGACCTCGGGCCTGCCTGCCCAGACGGTAGTCCGGGAGATCTCGGGTAAGGAGGTCACCTTGTATATCTTTAAGGCTGGTGCTTCCTTCACCACGACCGACCCGATCGCCGCGTCCCGAGGGGGGCAACCGCTGTTGGTGGCAGACGCGCATGGAAATCCGGTCCCCCTGATGGTGCCGGCCAAACTGACCGTTTATCCGCCGGGTGGTCAGGATGCCGTGGTGATTAAGTACGCGCGGGGTGAGATCGTGCCCAATGCCCCGGCCGACAAGACCTGGCTCGAGCCATTCGGGCCGTTGACTAACAAGTACGGTCACCCGGTTCTCTACACCTACTCGCTGATTATCGCCATCGTCTGCGGTACGGCGGGCCTGCCCCACGTGCTGGTGCGCTTCTACACCAACCCGGACGGGCGCACCGCCAAGCGGACCGCCTTTTGGGTTTTGGTGCTATTGGGATGCTTCTATATTTTCCCGCCGGTCTTCGGCGCCCTGGGCCGGAGCATGGCCCCGCAGCTGTACGCGGTGGTCGGGGGCTCGTACAGCACCGACTCTGTCGTTCTGATCCTGCCGAAGATCCTGAACCAGAATGTGGCCTACCTGGGTGACATCCTTTCTGGTATCACCTCAGCGGGCGCCTTCGCCGGGTTCATGACCACCTTCTCCGGGTTGCTGGTCTCGCTGACCGGGGCCCTGGCGCACGACATTTACGGGAATATGGTCAACAAGCGCGCCACGCCCATACAGAAGCTGACCGCCTTCCGGATCGCGGCCGTAATCGCCGGAACGTTGGCGATGCTGCTGGGTACCTTCGTGGAGAACTTTGATATTAACATGATGGTCGGTTGGGCCTTTGCGATCGCTGCCGCGTCCTATTTCCCGATGCTGATCGTCAGCGTTTGGTGGCGCAAGGCCAGTGCCACGGGGGCAGCGGTTGGAATGCTGGGCGGGGGGATGGCCGCGCTTACGGCCATCGTGTCCACGATGCTGGCCGATAAACAGGTCCTGCCCGCGCTGGCGTCCTGGTACGCCCAGAATCCGGTGTGGCGGACATTGGCGGAACAACCGGCGATCTGGGCCGTTCCGCTGGCGCTGTTCCTGATCTACTTCGTCTCCCTGGCCACGCCGACGGCGGTACCGGCGGATATCCGGCACAAAATGCTGGTGCTGCACGCCCCTGAGGAGCTGAATCTGAAGGATGAGTATATCAAGGATGAACCTGCGCCTGCGCGTTGAGAAGTAGGAAGTGAGAGGTTTGAGGCGAGAAGTATGAAGTGGGAAGCGGAAACACGAGAGTGGGAAGTGTGAAGCTTTTGGATGAGAGTGTGGGATTTGAGATAATCTGCTTTACGGGGAGGCCTATTTGTTGGCGATCGGGCGTAATCTAAAGATATATGGAGGCTACCTCGCACTCTTGGTCGGTATCGGGGTGGCAGTACACTGGGGGTTGAATTCGACCGTCGGGATCGTGCTGGCCATTCTGATTGCCGCCGTGTATGCCGTACTCTGGCCGCGCTGGTAGTCCGAACGGAGATGAAAAACTCATGGAAATTGCTGTTGGAGATGCAGGTTTATCAGAGTTTGTGGTGAAGAAAGAAGATACCGCATTATTACAGGGAAGCGGTGAACTTCCGGTATTCTCGACACCGCGTATGATAGCCCTCATGGAATCGGCTGCGGTGGATGCACTTCGGGGACGCTTGGCACCGGGCGAGACCTCCGTCGGGATCGGGGTTGACGTCCGTCACTTGGCGGCCAGCCCGGTAGGGGTCAGCGTCCGGGCCGTGGCCAGGGTTGTAGAAGTGAAGGCCAGACGGATTACCTTTGAGGTTGAAGCCCGTGACGGGGTCGACATCATCGGGCGCGGACGACACGACCGTTACGTCGTAGAGGCAAAGCCGTTTCTGGAAAAGACCCTGCGCAAAGGGGTCGCCCGGCGGAGCCTCACTACGGACGGCTTGACGTAAAGAGTTGGGGGAGGGATTTCTGGATGCCCTGGATGGTAGGCAACATTGTAAAGAACCTGGTTAAACGACCGGCAACCAGGCCGTACCCGGTAGTGAAGCGCGACCCTTTTCACGGAACCCGGGGGCAGATCGCCTTTTTGCCGGGGAACTGCGAGTTCTGCGGGGACTGTGAGCGAGTCTGCCCGACGCAGGCGATACTACTGGACACGGTATGGGAGAACCGAAACGGGAACAATGAGCTAGTCTGGGTGCGCAGCTACGACCCATATCGCTGCATTTACTGTGATTTGTGCGTTGAAATTTGCCCCTACTACGCACTGGCGAGCGATCTGAAATACCATCAGCCCGGTTATGAACGACAAACTGAACACGGAAAAGTGGAACCCTGGTAGACAATCAACGGGGCGCGGTCGAGAGACCGCGCCTCTGTTTGTCCCGGCCTTTTTCTTCCCCTGGGGCGGATATTGTGAGAAAAGGGGAGGGAAAAGCTGGACTTCTGTTGAACATGTTGAATAGCATACAACGCGTGCCCAACGGATCGGAAGGTGTTTTTCCCCATGCAGATTAAGTCACTGGATGATTACGCCCGGGATCTACGGATTGGTTCCCCTTCCCTGCGCTATCACGCCGTACGGCAGTTGGTATACTACAGGGGACAGGGAAACGTGCCTGAGGCCATCCTGCCTGCCGTAGACGATTCAGACCCCGTCTTGCGGAGAGAAGCCTGCCTAGCCCTGAGCGGCCTCGGAAAAGAAGCGCTGCTAATCCTGTTGAAGGCACTTAATGATCCCGACGAACGGGTAGTTGCCGCTGCCGCCCGTGGGTTGGGTCAGATCGGTGAGGCAGAAGCCGTTCCCGCGCTTCTGCAGGCGCTCCAATCTCCCAGCGCTGAGATCAGGGCGGCGGTTGGCCACGCCCTGGGGGCATTTCCGGGGCGTGCCGAGAATGAATTATTGACCAGACTGCAGTCTCCCGGCGACATCAGAGAAGTCATCGGACTGCTCTCCGGACTGGTCGAAATCCGTAGTTCTGATGTGGTGATGCCGTTGACGGCACTCTACGTTTTTGCTACCCAACAGTGGGTACGCGATGAGACCTGGCGTTTCCTGACCGCCTTATTGGGCGTTGAAGCTGATACGGACAAACTTCACGAGGAAGTGGTTCTGGATGTCATTCGGCAGTGCCTGGAGTGTGTACCCTATAAAGAGTCGGAGGTAGACCTGACGCAAATCAGGGTAGCAGTTCATGGGCGGGATATCACGGGATACTGCCGGCTGTTGTTTGCGCTGGCCTTGAACTTGGTTACCATGATGCAAATTGACCGCGGGGTGTGGACGGAAAGTCCATTTGCCCAGCTTGATCGAAGTGGTCCGGACCAATTGCGCCAGATGTTGCCCGTGCACATCTGGACCTCAATTGCGGTGCTGAACGGACTGGGGGGGATGGGTCGGGACGTTGAAGGGCGCCGGGTTGAGGCCTCGTTATCGGACTATTGGCTCGGCGCCCTGTGTTTGGTCAGCATCCTGCAGGAACTGGACCGGGAACTCCCGTCTGGGAGCGAGCCACACCCCCTGACCGTCCTGTTCGATGCACTCGCCCTCAGTGGCCAGGTTGAACCGCGGGCCCTGATCAGGGAACTTGCTGCCTTTGGTAACGAGGCAGTACCCCTGTTGGAGGCATTTATCAGGGAGTTTGGATCGGGAGGGCCGGCATGGTGGGCGGCGAAAGCCCTCGGTCAGATTGGAACGCCGGAGGCGATTGAAGCGCTAATTAGCTGTCTGGATGCGGATGATACCGCACTTTCGGAGACCGCCGGCTATGCGCTGGGGAACCTCGGCGACGTTGCTCTGGGACGACTGGTAGACTACCTTCGGGTGCCGTCCAAAGAGAGTGTTCACGGGAGGGAGACGGCTGCCCAGGCGTTATCGATGATCCGGCGTCCGGAGGCCCTTTCCCTGCTGTTTGAACGGTCAGAGAGCCCGAGTTCTTGGGTGAGGTTTGCGGCCGTGCGCCACCTGGTTAATTTCGGGGATCCGGCCGCGATACCCGTTTTGAGACGGCTTTATGCCGATGAGGACCAGGACGTCAGCTTTGCGGCGGCAGAGGGACTGCTGGAGATGGCCGAAATCTACGGCCTGGAACTGCCCGAACTGGGCGAAATCAAAAGAATGTACGATGATGACGGGGAAGAAAAGACGGGCACTTAGCGCAGAACTCAACGAACCGTCTGAAAGGAAAGGCTAAACTCCACCCCCGGGCGAATAAGCTTCTACCAACCCATATGTCTTTAGATCTAAAGAACATCGGCAACTATATCGTGGTTTACGTTCTGACCTTGATGATATTCGTACTGATCAGCCTGATCGCAAGTGTCCCGATCATCGGCTGGCTGATCTCGATTTTTGCCTACTTTTACAGACTGATCGTTGTTTCCGTACTGTTCGGAGAGGTGTACGCCCAGAATTAGCCTCGCCGGCAGCTGAACACGGGGATGTCCTTGCGCCTATCGACAGGAGGTTGACCGTCGTTGCCGGACTTGTTCCTGCAGAACGTGATCGCGGTGATCTGGGATTTTGACAAGACGCTGATCCCAGAGTACATGCAAAAACCGATATTCGAACACTACGGGATTGACGGGGAGGCGTTCTGGGCGGAGGTCGACGGCCTGCCAGAGCGTTACCGCGCACAGGGGATCACTGTATTCCGGGACATCGCCTATCTGAATCACCTGATCACCTACGCCCAGGTCGGGAAGATGCCCGGACTGAACAACCGGGTGCTGGCTGAGCTTGGCCGCAAACTGGTTTTCTATTCCGGGATGCCCGGCTTCATGGCGGAATTGAAGGGGAGTATCGAGGAGCACCCCGAATTCAAGAAGTATGAGATTACGGTTGAACACTACGTTGTTAGCAACGGCTTGGCGGCGGTGATCCGGGGGAGTGCCATCAAACCTTATACCGATGGGATCTGGGGCTGCGAGTTTATCGAGAACCCACTTCCCCCGGGATACCTGGGACAGCCTCGGTCCGGGGACGGACCCGGGGAGGTGATCAGCCAGATCGGTTACGCCATTGACAACACCACGAAGACCAGGGCAATCTTTGAGATCAACAAGGGCACCAACAAGTGGCCGCGGATTGACGTAAACGCCAGTATTGCCCCAGAGAAGCGGCGGGTACCGTTCCAGAACATGATTTACGTCGCCGACGGACCGAGTGATGTGCCGGTGTTCTCCCTGGTAAAGGAGCGCGGTGGAAAGACTTATGCGGTCTATCGGTCCGGCAGCGCCCGGGAATTGCAGCAGGTTGACAGCCTGCTCCGGAACGGCCGGGTGGATGCCTATGGGGAGGCCAACTACGAGTCCGGCTCTCAGACCTACATGTGGTTGATGCTGCAAGCTGAGCGGATTGCGAAGCGCATTGTGGATGCCCGGGAGAATGCGGTAAAAACGGTTGTCTCCGATCCTCCCGTCCATTTCTAGGAGGGTACAAAAACCACGCTCCCGGCGGAATAAGGCGTGCAAAGCCCGGGGTTACCGGGTGGCCTTTTATCCCCCGTTACTCCCGGGCCATACAAAAAGGTGTGGTCAGGCATCACTTGCCTAAGGAAAGCGCTGCAAAGTACTCCGGTACTTTGGACTAGCGTAACCGGTTTTGGCAAATGGTCGGGTCCTCGCCCGGATTGCAGACATAAAGCACCTCAGAAGCATCGGCCGAGACGTGCTTGTTGGGATGGTGCTGTTTAGCCCGGATAATGGCCTGGTCCAGAGACTCGGCCTTGATCTCCTCACAGGCGTCGCCGGGACCTCTGATGATAAACTTGCGCACAGAGTTCACCTCCACCATTAGTTTTCCGGAGGGAACCGGGGGATTATACTTGACCGACAAAGCGACCATAATAAGGAAGGGTGGGTTAATTGGCAAAAACCGTCATCTATACCAAAACAAGCTGCCCGTACTGCCGGGCCACAATGGAGGGCTACCGGCAGCAGGGTATTGCTTTCGAGGAAATCGACCTCAGCCTTGATGCCCAGACGAAGGCGATGGTGCAGTCGAAGTACGGAGCGAAGAAGGTGCCGGTTATCGTGGAGGACGGTAAACTGGTACAGATCGGGGACAAGAACGGAAATGGCTGAGGGATCTGAGAATGGCCGGCCGTTTGCCGGCCTTGTTGATTAAGAGGGGCAATAGAGCAGGCGCACCATATAATGGAAGGTAGCAAGTATACCTTTTTCACGTCCAGTAAGGAGTTGGTGCGTTTATGGCTCCCATTATTGTGATTGATCCGGGTCACGGAGGTTACGACCCTGGGGCCCGGGGTTACGGACTGACTGAAAAAGACATTGTACTGGAAGTGGCGCTCCAGACGGAACGCATCCTTCAGGCATACGCGGTGACCGTGGAGTTGACCCGCCGTGACGATACCTACGTGGTGATACCGGCGCGTACAGCTAGGGCCAACCAGATGAGTGCCGACCTGTTTGTTTCGATTCATGTCAATGCCGGGGGAGGGACCGGCTTTGAAAGCTTCGTTTATTCCACCGCACCTGCAAAGACCGTTGAGCTGCAAAGGCAGATTCATGGTGACCTGGCCCGGTTCTATGCCCGTTACGGTTTCCGGGACCGCGGACGTAAAACTGCCAATTTTGCGGTCTTGCGCCAGACGGTAATGTCGGCCATTTTGGTCGAAAACCTGTTCATCGATCACCCTGTAGATAATGCCCGCTTAAAACATCCCGTTTTCCGCTCCGCCATTGCCCAAATCCTGGCGAACAGCCTGGTTAAGGCAATGCAGCTGAAGCTCAAAAACCAGGTATGGGCCCCGGAATGGGAGATTGAGCGCCTGCGCCTGGCAAAACTGGTGGTTTGCCTGCACCACCCCGGCGATACACTGTTGTGGGGGCAATACGCCACCGTCCTGAACCGGGTACGCGAACGTTCCGATTCCGGGACGGTTTGGGATCCGGAGCGTGAGATTGGACTCTTGGTCGAAGACAGGTTACTTGCTTCTGCGCGACAGCCCGCCCAGGTCGTTCCGTGGGGTGAATTCGCCACCGTTCTGAACCGGCTGCGTCAGCGATCAGTGGAAAAACCGGGTTGGGATCCCCGGGCCGAGGTTGAACTGCTAATCAGGGACGGTTTACTGGTTTCCGTACGCGAGCCGGGGGCGTTAGTTAACTGGGGAGAGTTTGCTACAGTGCTGAACCGTTACTTATATAACTAGGAGATCGCTGATAAGCTACGCGTGGCTTTGTCATTCTCCTACCGTCCGGTGCTCACGTACGATTCAAAGAGGAGAGCGCTGATAAGCTGCGCGTGGCTTTGGCTCCAAGTAGGCACTTCTACAATGAGAGGGTTCTACAACACTTTCGAGGATTATTCGCCAATCAGCAGCCTAAAAGCAGGATTGATCTGGAATTACCGGCTAAAGCTCGGTAATTCCTTTATATTTTGCGATGGTAAGAGGAAAAATGTCCGTTTTGTCGAAGTTTTTAGCCTGGAGGTGACAGGCTTTGAAGCTTGCGAAGAGGGGATTAGTCTTTATTCTGGTTGCCGGTTTATTGTTGTTTGGTCTCGCGGGGTGTGGCGGCGGGAACACGTCAGGTGATGTGACTCCTGACCAGAGTCAGCCGATCAAACTGGGAATGCTGCCCATTACCGACAATCTGCCGTTCTGGGTGGCCCAGGATAAGGGGTATTTCGAGGATGAGGGGCTTACGGTGGAACTGGTTGATTTCCCGAGTGCCCTGGAGCGTGACAGTGCGCTGACCGCCAAGGCGATTGACGGTGCACTGGGTGACATCATCGCCGTGGCCCAGCTGAACGACGGGGGCACGCCGCTAACCATCGTCTCCATCGGACAGGGCGTGACGGCCAAAGAGGGGCGGTTCGCGATCCTGGCCGCGCCCGGGTCGGACATCACCTCGGTGGAACAGCTCAAGGGCGTGGAAATCGCCACCTCGGCGAACTCCGTTATGGAATACCTGATCGACACCGTATTGACCGATGCCGGGTTTACCGGTGACGAGATTGCCAAAGTACTGATTCCGAAGATTCCGGTACGGGTGGACGCCCTTCTTTCCGGAACCGTCCAGGCCGCGATCCTTCCCGACCCGCTGGCCGCCCTGGCCGAACTGAAGGGCGCCCGGGTGATTCTGGAGGACACTGCGACTGACAACCTCTCGCAAACTGTGATATACTTCCGTAATGAGACGCTTGAACAGAAGACGGACGAAGTCAGGGGTCTCATGCGCGCGTACACGCGGGCGGTTGAAGATATAATGGCCGACCCGACGGCTTTTCACGTCACTCTTGCCGAGAAGGCACGGGTACCTCAGGATGTCCTCCAGAGCGATGCACACGGGATGGAGATCATCTTCTCAGCCCCGGTGGCGCCGACGGAGGATATGGTCGACCGCGTGTTAACCTGGATGAATGGCAAAGGACTGCTGAACAAGCCGGTTTCCTACTCAGATTTGGTTAACGAACAGGTGTTGAACTAGTTAATGATCAAGGTTAAGAGCCTTAGTGTTATCTACCGTGGTACAAATGCGGTTGTCCCGGCCATCCGGGACATTTCCTTTGCTATGGAGCGGGGCAGTACATGCGCTGTGATCGGTCCTTCCGGCTGTGGGAAGACGACCATGTTGTACGTGCTGGCCGGGTTGCGCCCGGACTTCGAGGGACAGGTCGAGGTCGCGGAAGCCCCGGTGCGCCCCAAACGCCGGGAGACGGCCCTGATCCTTCAGGACTACGGGCTCCTGCCCTGGAAGACCGTCCGTCAAAACGTAGTCCTCGGCCTGGAATTACGCGGGGTTGGCAAGTCCGAACGCCTGTCCAGGTGCGAGGGTATAATGAATGACCTGGGACTTTTGGCCGTGAAGAACCTTTATCCGTCTCAGCTGAGCGGTGGCCAGCGGCAGCGGGTAGCCATCGCCCGGGCTATGGCCGTGCAACCGGATCTGCTGCTTATGGACGAGCCATTTTCCTCACTCGACGCCCTGACTCGGGAAAACCTGCAGGACAACCTGCTGGAGATCTGGTCCGGGCGGCAGATGACGGTACTGATTGTCACCCACAACATCGAGGAAGCGGTCTTTCTCGGCCAGAAGATCATTGTCCTTTCGCCCCGGCCGGCCGGCGTGCTCGCCGAAGTGGAGAACAACGGTGTGGGTACGCCGGGCTGGCGCAGCAGCCAGGAGTTTTTCCGGGTGTGTACCCGGCTCAGGGGCATGTTGGTAAAGGAGGAACGTCAGCTATGCGCGGCACGGGCCGGACAGGGTTCCTAGGCTCACCCGCACTGCCCATAATCGCGGCCATTACCTTTCTCCTTTCGGCCTGGCACTTGCTGGCCGTGTTCCTGCAACTGGCGGCGCTGCCTATCCCGGGCGTGGCCTTCGGCACCTTCCTAGAGCGGATTACGGGTGACCTTGGTTTCCACCTGCAGGTCAGTACTTACCGGGTGTTGGTCAGCATTGTGGTGTCCCTTGTTCTGGCTGTGCCCCTGGGGTTATTCCTGGGTCGCGAACCCCGTTTTGACGCGTTCATTGCCCCGTTGATCTACGTAGTCTACCCGGTACCCAAAATCGTCTTCCTGCCCGTCATTATCGCCTTGTTCGGGCTGGGCGACTTCCCCAAGATCCTGCTGATCGTCTTGGTCATCTTTTTTCAGATCCTGGTTACCACGCGGGACGCGGCCCGCAAGGTCGACCAGGCCACGATTGATTCGATTCTCTCTCTGGGGGCAAGCAGGCTGCAGGTCTACCGGCAGGTCATCTGGCCGGCGGCCCTGCCCGACGTGTTCACTGCCCTGCGTATTGTGACCGGGACGGCCATCGCGGTGCTTTTCATTTCCGAGACTTTCGTGAGCCGGGAGGGTTTGGGATACTTCATCCTGGATGCCTGGTCGAGGTCAAAGTGGGACGAGGTATACGCGGGGATTATCGCAATGGGGATGCTAGGCATTGTGCTGTATGGAATATTGGACTTTCTGGATAGGAGGGTTTGCCGCTGGAAACACCTCTAACGAGGCCACGCAAAACTTCGCCTGGCTTTGTCAGGCTCGTCGCCCAGTGCTCACGTATGCTTCACAGTACGCTCCGCCCCTGTGCGACTTCGCCTTCCGCGCCATGCTCGTTTTTTGAGGCCTCTTACTGGTAGTGTTTTGACGATCATAAAAAGGCTAAGCGCTGATAAGCTGCCCAGTACCCAACCCCAGATTTAAAGACACACGGGTTACTAAAGATACATCTGCCGGGACGTAGAGTAGACTTAGCCGAAGGCACGTTGAGTGCTGGGCCACGCTTGCTTCTGAGCGCTCTCCCGCTGGAAGGCGTTAGAGGAGACTATTGATTAACTTCGCCGGCTAAAGGAAATCTGAGGCTAGAGGTCAGATATTTGAAGGTTTCGCCGCTCCCTCCCGCGGGGTGGTTTTTTTGTGCTTCAGATGGTGTGGAAGCGGCGGAGCGCACGGCACAGATGGTAAAGGAGCGTGGTATCCCGTCCGGCAGTGTGAATCAGGTCGTGGGCCACCCATTGCAGACCCTGCTTTTTGACCTTGGGATCGGAAAGGTAGAGCGCCAAGAGACCCTTCACTACGGTACGGTGGAAGAGAGGGCGCGGGAGACCGGACACTCCGTCGAGGGCTCTGCGGACGAAGAACTGCAGCCGGTCCCGACATTCCGTGGCGTCCCGGTAGTAGCTGACGAAGTTAAGGTCGCCTCCCTGACGGTCCTCCTCCTGATCGATAAAGTAGTCCAGCAGGATGTGCAGGCCGCAAACCCACGGGAAATAGACCGCACGAATGTGCTGGACATCGGCCGTGGTTGCTTGGGTGCGGGAAGCGGTGGCAAATAGGGCGAACATGGCCAACGTGGAGCCGGTGGCCGCGGCGAATTCCCACCAGTGGAGATCCGGATAATCATGGCGCTGTACATCAAACCAGTTGATGAGCAGCGGTTCCCGGTCACTGAGATGGGTATGCTTGTAGACCTGGAGATCCGAGTACAGGCCGACCAGTTCGATAACGTCTTCCGTGGCCAGGTGGTAAGAGGGCAGAGTCTGCAATACCGAACGGCATTGTCCGATCAGGGCATTCAAGTAGCCTCCGTCCGCGTGGTAGGGGTAGTAGCGGTAAAAGTCCGCGATTTCGCTGGTTGGGTTGACGGCCGCAGTCATGGAGTCGTGGAGCTGCCTGAAGGCCTGCTGATCCAGGCACCCCGCCCGGTCGCACAGGTTGTCCAGGTAGTCACTGATCGTCTGCAGTGCCACGATCAGGCGCACGAGATCCCGGTTAAACCCTCCGTAGGCAAGGGCATATACACTGCCACCCTGCGCATGGAACCGCTTGTGGCGGATACTGGCGTGGGCCTGACTGGCTAGTTCCCGGTTCCGGCAGTCGTCGAGCTTGGTGCGCCAGCGATCAAGCTCTTGCTCAACGGCCGGAAAGACCCTGGTGACCAGCCGGCTAACCAGGGCCAGCTTGGCTGGGAAGCGTGTTCGCAGTAGAGACAAGTCAATCCCTCCCAAGGGACAAGCAGTTACTTTTTACAGATAATACCTGATATCCTTGATAAGCATAACATGGTTAACCTGTGGGGGCAAATCAGCAAAGTGGCACGCCTCTATCTGCGGGTAAAACCAGGTGTGCACGGAAAGAATGGGGGATGAGGCTGTGTGCTGGGGGTAATCGATGGAACTGAACATGCAAATAGTCTTGACAATGATATCTGCTTTGGCCGCAGTCACTCTCGCGACGATTACTATCTTCACGATGCGTGCTTCAAGGGCAATGGCTTGCCAGATGTATGAGTCACGGATGGCCCAGTTCCGTCCGTTGCTTTATCCGGTCTTGCGTGTCTACGGTCCGGAACAGCGGCGAGCCCCGGATATTCTCTTGCGGAACATCGGGCCAGGGACGGCGATGAACATTGATCTCCTTTGCCGGGGAACGGAGACCTGTTCGAATCACATCGCCTTCTTTGGACCCGGTGACAAAGAGGAAATCCCGGTGCGCAACTGGTATCACGCGGAGGGTGGCAGTCAGGACTTAGAATTGGAAGTCCGTTTCCGGGATATCTTCAACAACCCGATTGGCGTCAAGGCCACTTACAGCTTTGAGCTGGCGTGCGTGGGGAAGGAGCAGCTGGTGTATCCGACTGATACGCAGCTGGACGGGTACATTACCTGCGATAAGCTGCACCTTTAAGCACCCTAAGGGGATGTTACCATGGATGGCTGATTACTATGTGATGCCCTCGGGGGAAACCAATGTGTTTCTTGATAATCTCTTTAGTGAAAAATACTAGACCCCTGTCTCTTCGGGGGCGGCCGTTTGGAAAAGCTTACTTTCGGTTTCCCATTGGAGGATTCCGGGGGTTTCCGTAGAATATGGTCTGCGGAGGAGGTTTTCGGCAGTGGTTGAAGAAAAGGTCAGTCTTAAGAAGAGTCGCGCAAAGACGGTCGCTTACCTGAAGCGGAAGGCCCCATTTACCGAAATTGTGAAGACCATTGAAGAGTTGCGCCTGTGGATGAAGGAAAACGGTTACGACTCCGCGGGGTTACCGTATACGATGTATTTGACGAGCCCGCTGGTACCCCCGGAAATGCTGGAATGGGAAGTCAACATCCCGATCAAGGTAGACCAATCAATTTCCTTCGCGGATACCGAAAACACACCCGGGGTGAAGGAACTGCCGGAGCGGGAAATGATGTGTACCCAGCATGTAGGTTCCTACGATACCATCGGCAACACCCTTCAGGGTCTGCTCAGGTTCATGGCGGGTTACGGGTACCGCCTGAACGGCCCGGCGGAGGAAGTCTATGTGAACGACCCGGGAACGACGCCCATATCGGAACTGGTATCGGAGGTCAGGCTTCCAGTAGAGAAATACAAACCAGCCTAAAGAGTCGCACTGGACGAACGCCATTAAGGCAGGGAGCCCCCCTGCCTTTTCTTCATGCCTTGCGCGATTAAGGCTAGCCAATAATGATCTGTTCCTCGGGATGCTTCAGCTTGGGTTGCTGACGCCGTCTAGGAAGGGCATAGGCGATGGTGAGTGGGCCCACGCGGCCGATGATCATGCAGATAATTACCACGATACGTCCGACTGGGGAAAGCTCCGGGGTCAGTCCCATACTAAGGCCCGCAATGCCGATCGCGGAAGTGGCCTCAAAAAAGGTGGTCAGGAAGTCGGCCTTTTCGGTGACCGAAAGAACCAGGGTGACGGTAAAGACCAGGAGCAGGAGGATGATCGCCAGAGCGGCGGCCTTATACACCAGGAAGCGGGGAACACGCTGCCGGAAGGTCTCGATTTCCTCGCTGCCCCGGTAGAGCGCGACTAGCATCAAAATGAGGATTACGAATGTGCTGACCTTGATCCCCGCCCGTAACCGAGTTTGGCCCGCCCTGATAAACATCAGGGCGACTGTCAGAAAACGTGGCGGACTGGTAGGAGTCCACGGCCACCGTGGTGAAACCGGCCGAACGAGGTGTCACGGCCTGAAAAAAAGCGGCCAGAATTTTACCCGGCAGGGACAATCCGGCGAGGGCGTTGTGAAACTCGAGCAACAGGATGGCAAGGGTGCCGAAAAGGCCAGCAATGTTATAATGCTGGGTATACCGTCCATGCGAAGGGCAGATTAAGAGAGTGTGGCGTGTTTTCCGATGGGCGACACGTAACTCAACACCTGAAACGGATGAGACATACATAGTGGCAAATGAATACAAGGGACCAACCCGACAACTGTTTTTTCGTGAGGGTGACCGTGCTCCATCAAAGAAGGGTTTGCGGCTGGTGTTGCATCAGGTGCGATCCAATCCCCCGCGGTTGTTGGTAGCAGGGTTCCTGCTGGCTATCGTCACCGGTACCATACTGCTGAGCACTCCCTGGGCGACCCGGGATGGAAGCACCGATTTAATGATCGCGCTCTTTACGGCCACTTCAGCAACTTGCGTTACAGGGCTGGTCGTAGTGGATACGTGGGATCACTGGTCTATTTTCGGTCAGCTTGTGATTATGCTCCTGATCCAGGTCGGTGGTCTCGGGGTAATGGCTTTTGTAACCCTCTTCGCCCTCTTGCTTGGTAAACGGATTCAGTTGCGGGACCGGTTAACTCTCCAAAGGGTCTTGGGTAAGACTTCGATGGAGGGCATCGTACGGATTTTTCGATACATTCTGTTGTTTTCATTTACTATGGAGGCACTGGGTGCAATTATCCTCTCCCTTAAGTGGATACCAGTCATGGGTGCTGCGCAAGGAGTCTGGTTCGGCGTCTTTCACGCTATCTCGGCCTTTAACAATGCCGGATTCGACCTTTTTGGAGGGTTCCAGGGACTCACCGGGTTTACCGGGGATCCCGTCATCAATATGGTCATATCGGGGATGTTTATCGTGGGTGGCCTCGGATTCGTGGTCGTCTATGAAATCTACCATTATCGGGAGACGCGGAGGCTGTCTCTCCATTCCAAAATTGTTCTACTCGTAACGGCCATCCTGATCCTAACCGGTACACTGGTAATCCTGGTGTCCGAGTATAACCATGCCCTGCGCGACCTTTCTCTGTCCGGGAAGCTTATGGCTTCCTACTTCCAGGCAGTTACTCCACGGACGGCCGGGTTCAGTACCCTGGACATGGACTCCCTATTACTGCCTACGCAGTTAATGATTATGTTCCTGATGTTCGTGGGCGGCTCACCGGGCTCTACAGCAGGAGGTATCAAGACCTCGACCCTGGCTTTGTTAGGGATCGCCATCGTAAGCATTATTCAGAACCGGAGGGAAACGCATGTGCTTAACCGAAGGATTGAGGCGGCTGAGGTGTCACGGGCGCTGGCCATTGCACTACTCGGAATGCTCTTGATCTTCGTGGTTACGTTCCTGATTTCTTTTGCCCATCCGGGAGATTTCTTGCGTGCCCTCTTTGAAGTGGTGTCCGCTATAGGTACCGTGGGGCTTTCCTTGGGACTTACCCCTGAACTGGATGACTGGGGCCGGATTCTGATCACGGCGACGATGTTCCTGGGGCGCCTCGGGCCGCTAACCATTGGATATGCGTTAGCCTACCAACGCAGACAGCCCAACCTGCGCTATCCGGAAGGTAAGATCATGATTGGTTAAGGGGGGTTCGGGGAAACCCCCTAGAACTTAGTGCCGGGCGGAATGGCGTTCGCGGTGATGACATCGACCAGTGCCGGTCTGTGCGCGTCGAGGGCCTCCCGCAGTACTCCGGCCAGCCCGCGGGATGCTCCACTTGGATCCTGGTCACAGGCGGTTTCGATACTCATTCGCTCCTGTCAGTCCCCGCGAAGCATTTCGATGGTCGTGCGCCAATTAGCTCGGGGGTTGTCCGGAAGCTGGTCCGTAAGGCGGGGCAGAATCTGGCCAACATCTCCAACAATCCCGTAGTGCACCGGTGTCTGGACCCCGATGTTGGCTGGTTCGAAGTCGATTTGATACCGGCAGGGAGCGGGGGGCATAGTCTCCGGGCCACCAGGTGGCGCCGGCCACCTGGCAGAGGTCGGCCCGGGCGATGGCGTTGGCCGCCGGATCTTTACCCGCCAGGCCGAGACGGCCAAGAACCAGAGGATGGGAATAGGAACGACGCCGGTGGCCGGCATTGTGTGGATGATTCCCGCGCCCCACTTTTCAGCGAGTACAGTAAGCTCGGCGATACCCCGGTGTTCCGCGTCCGGCCAGGATTACCGGCCGTTGGGACCGGTTCAGGATGGGCAGGACACCGTCGATGACCTTAGGCGGTGAAGCCGGATGGGTGTGTAAATAGGGCTCCGCGGGGCGGATGGCGGCCGGGGAAACGGTGGTGAACAGATCCATGGGGATGCTGATGTGGCTGACCATGCGCCTGGTCAAGGCGGCCTTAATGGCCTTGGTCAGAACCTCCACCGTACTCTGCGGATTGGCCAGCATGGCGGTGTAGGTGGCAAAAGGCCGGTAGAGGCTCAGGTGATCGAAGTACTGCTTATGGTTTGTACCGACGTACCAGCTCTCGACCCGGCCAGCAATCACCAACAGCGGCACCCGGTCTTGGGCCGCGTCCCCCACCACACCAAAGACGGCGTCGATGCCCCACTCGGCGAGCTGATCGACCACCGTCTTGGCTACCGTTTGCTGTTTGGGCACGTCTTATCGCTCCTTTAAAATAGAAGACTTCGCAGCCTTGTAGACTGCGAAGTCCGTTTGTTTCAGGCTTAACTCTGCTGTTGAGTTCCCATGATCAGGTTCGGATTCATGTTCGGGTTCATGTTCGGATTGATAGCCTGGTTGGCCTGGTACATACTCTGATGCATTGTTTGGGGGTTGGCAAAGCCGACTCCGTAGGGCTGATACCCCGGTTCCTGCCTAGTCTGCGTCTGCTGGTGTGTGGCCGTACGGGTGGCCGGCTCCACAGGGTAAAAGCCGCGCTGGTGCATCATCTCAAAGATGTTCTTCTGGAGCATTAGTTCGTCGTTGTGCAGTTGGAGAAGAGTATTCCGTATCGGCTCGTTAGCCGCCTCTAGGATCGCCATGTGATAACTCGAAGACCCCCATTTGGCGTCTTCCAGGCAATCTGTCAGGATGTCTCGGTCATCCAGTTTGTTCATCATCGTGGTAGCCTCCTTTCGTTTAAACCGTCTGCTTCGCTTACACCATCTGGGTTCCGCCTCCGGTGAGGCCAGCCTGCTGGAGCATGTTGTTGAGGGCGCTGCTGTGCTGCTGCTTGATGTTCTGCATTTGGGTAAGCGCAGACTTGATCTGAGGATCCTGAACCTGGTTCTGGTAAATAGAACACTTCTTGGCGCAAAGGTTTTCGTGTCGTAACAGCTCGGTTATCGCCAGCTTTTCCGCCTGGCTAATTCCGCTGTAGTGATGCATCCTGTATTTCACCTCCTTTGATAATATCTGGGTAATGTCAGTTTGGGTTTATTATGTGACATGGACAAAAATATATGCCGCATATATTGATTAGGAGAAAAATCGTTTACCTGTAATGGCTATTTCTACCTGTTATATGTATGGCAAAAGACAAGACGGGCACACCCTGGGGTGGCGCCCCTCTTGCTCTTTTCTTGGGGATTCGGTGGAGGTGTGCAAGGATGTTTGCTTACTGACTTCTGGCAAAATCGATACTGCCGTAGGTACGATTGAGGAAATCCAGCACTACACGGTTAAACACTTCAACGTTGGTCAGCGAGGAAGGGTCGCAGGCATCGGGGATAACACTCAACTCGCTCTGGGGAATGGCCTTGTGCATTATTTCGGCGTATCGGATCATTGTTGCCCATCGGTCTCCGACCACGACCAAAGTCGGACAGAGGATTTGCCAGAGTTCCTGGGTGAGGTGGACCTTGTTCAGGAGGGCCCGTAGGCGGGCAACCTCCTGCCGGCGCACGGTGAGTCCGGCCTTGAGGATTTCGGTACGGGCAAGTTCCCAGCGCTTCCGGGGATAAGCCGTAGCCGTGAGTCTGGCCAGAAGCGGGCGGGGAAGCACACGCAGCATGGGCACCTGCAGCCAAGCGCCAAGAGAATCGAGGGCATGCACCTCAGAAAAGGAATCTGCGATCACGAGGGCCCCACAGCGTTCGGGGAAAGCCAACGCAAAATGCTGTGCCACAACGCCTCCGAAGGAGACACCGCAGATTGCGGCCCTGGGGATCTGCAGGTGGTCCAGCAGTGCGACCAGGTCTTCTCCCAGGTCCGCCAGGCTGTTTCCGGGTCGGACGAAAGATGAAGCCCCATGACCTCGGCAGTCATAGGTGATCACGCGGTAGCGACCGGAAAAGGCTTCGATCTGTGGCCACCACATATCGTGGGTTGCGCCGAGCCCATGGATCAGGATCAGGGGCGAACCCTCGCCGTTTTCCTGGAAAAAGAGGCGTTGACCCTTAGCTGATACGTATGTCATCACAAACCTCCCCGGGTACCTGCTACAACCTCTGGATTTCCTTCCCCGCGATCCATCCGAGGATACAACCGACGATGCCTCCGGCAATGGTACAGAAGACGATAATGACGACGACTGCAGGCTCAAACCCCAGTGTGTTCAAGCGGAAGTAAAGGTCATTACCATCACCGAACAAGATGAAGGGCATGATCCACCCGATGATGTGGCCGATGAACAGGCCGACCAATAAACCGGCCAGAGTAATCATATTCCACATAAAAGAAACATTCGTTACCGCTTGTGGAAAGTCCTGCCGAGCGATGCGCCTATATTATCCAATAATGGAAGGCCCTTCACTCGTAGTGAAGGGCCTTCTTGCTAGGTTCAACGGATGGGATATTTCTCTATATGGGGCTTTTCTTGGTAATCGTATTGATCTCTTCCTGTTCGAGATCGACCATCTTATTGAGCCGTCCGACCTCGTCCTCACCGACCGGAACCCGGGTTCCGGTAACGTCATCGGTTACCATCTTTTTCTTCTTCTTGTCATCCCTGATGCATCCCAATGCGCTTCCCTCCTTCCTGACATTTAGGGTTTCCCGCCAGGAGCAGCCTTACACTGGCACCGTGTACCAGCATTGTGTATTTGCGTACCAGGGCGAGGCCGGTTTTCACGGGGATCACACTAAGAGCTAAGGTCATGGCTGATTCAAGTTGGGAATAGTTTTGGACTGCCGAAAATCGGGCAGAAGAGTTTGTCTTCCCTTGGCAACGGGGGTAGAATATGTGACAGTGAGGTGTCTACTATGACAGAGCAAAAACTCGCACATCTGGTCACGTTCGGTTGCCAGATGAATGAAGCGGACAGCGAGTTGATGGCCGGTTTGCTGGAGGGGATGGGGTATGACTGCACCGACGACCCTGCCCAGGCGGACATCATCCTGTTGAATACCTGCTGTGTGCGGGAGACCGCCGAGAACAAGGTCTGGGGCCTGCTTGGGAAGCTGAAGCGGTTGAAACGCCAAAAGCCCGAACTCATTATTGGGGTTTCGGGGTGCATGCCCCAGCAAAAGGGCGTTGTTGCGGAGATAAAGCGGCGGTTTCCGCACGTGGATCTCGTGCTGGGCACTTATAACCGGCACGAACTCCCGGACATGATTGGGCGCATCCGATCGGACAGGGCCAAGGTGCACGAGGTCTGGGAGGAAGCAGGAGCCCTGCCGGAAGGCTTTCCCGTAAAACGCCAGGGTGGAATCCGGGCCTGGGTTCCGGTTATCCACGGCTGCAACAATTTCTGTACGTACTGTATTGTACCGCACGTCCGGGGACGTGAACGCAGTCGAAGGCCTGAGGCCGTGGTCGAGGATGTGCGTAAATTGGTTGAGCAGGGCTACCAGGAGGTTACTCTGCTGGGGCAGAACGTTAATTCCTATGGGAAGGACCTTGGCAGCGAAATGGACTTTGCGGGTCTTCTCTACCGCTTGAACGAGATTGAAAACCTCTGGCGGATTCGCTATATGACCTCCCACCCGCGTGATTTCAGTGAACGCCTCGTTGAGGCGGTGGCGGCCTGCGACAAGGTTTGCGAAAACTTCCATCTGCCGGCGCAGGCCGGGTCCAACCGGGTGCTGAAGCGAATGAACCGCGGTTATACCAGGGAGTACTACCTAGATCTGGTGGCAAAAATCCGGGCGATGATCCCGGATGCCGGTATCTCCACGGACCTGATGGTGGGCTTTCCGGGCGAGACGGAAGAGGATTTTGCGCAGACGGTGGATCTGGTACGGCAGGTTCGTTACGACCAGGCCTTTACTTTTGTCTATAATCCGCGCCGGGGAACACCCGCTGCCGGGATGCCGGACCAGGTGCCGGATGAGGTCAAGTCACGCCGGATCCAGGAGCTTATTACGCTCCAGAAAGAGATCGCCCTGGGTCAGAATCGGGCGCTGGAGGGTTCGATCCTGGAGGTGCTGGTTGAGGGCACCGCTCAAAATGACCCCGGATTGGTGACCGGGCGTTGCCGGACGAACAAGCAGGTGACTTTTCTCGGTACACCGGAGTTGGCCGGCCGACTGATACAGGTAAAGATTGACGAGGGCCATTTGGCTTATCTTGCCGGACACCAGGTTTGAATTCCCAATTGTTTGCTTGTCCGTGAATGCTCAGTATATAATAGTAGTTGAATTTGCCAAAGGACATATCGCTGGGTCCAGGTCAACAGGGAGGTGATAAAGAATGCCGATTATTGCCAAGGCGATGGAACTCGGAACCGAGATTGCCAACTCCGGTGAACTTAAGGCTTTTCGTGAGGCCGAGGCTGCTGTTCTTGCGAACGCGGAGGCCTACGACCTCATTCGTCAGTATCAGAACGGGCAGCGGGAAATCCAGGAGGCCCGGGCCGGCGGCCGGGTGCTCTCCGACGAGCAGCAGCAAGATTTCCAGGCCATGCAGGAAAAGTTGATGGCCAACACGGTGGTCAAAAATTATTTTGAGTCTCAGCAGCGCTTTGACCAGGTTATCCAGACGATTAACCAAATTCTCCAGCAGGCGATCAGCGGAAATTCGTGCTCTGGAAGCAGCGGCGGTTGAGCTTCCTGTGGACCGTCCGGATGTAGTCCGGACTAAAAGGGACAAGGCCCTGGGATGTACAAACGTCCCAGGGTTTTCCTTTTTAGCCCGAAATCCTTGTGGTATAATTGCCCTAGCTTGTACGGGGAGGGTTCTTGGAATTGAGCCTGACACCGATGATGCGCCAGTACTTTGAGATTAAAAAAGACTATCCCGACGCCATCCTCTTTTTCCGGATGGGCGACTTTTACGAGATGTTTCACGAGGATGCCCAGGAGGCGGCGCCCATTCTGGAAATCACCCTGACCTCCCGGGATGCCGGGAGGGCCGGACGGATTCCGATGTGCGGCTTACCCTACCACGCCATGGATGGTTACCTGGCCAAGCTTGTGGAGCAAGGTTACAAGGTGGCTGTGTGTGACCAGGTGGAGGATCCGAAGGCAGCCAAGGGCATTGTGAGGCGTGCGGTGACCCGCGTGGTAACCCCGGGGACGATTTTGGACGGACAGCGGATCGACGCTTGCCGGAATAACTACCTGGTGGCTCTTTGCCGGGACGTGGGTGGCTACGGGATGTGCGCGGCCGATATCGGCACCGGAGATATAATGGCCACCGCTTTTACTGGAGAATGGGCACTGGCGGCCCTGGCTGACGAGATTGCCCGTCTTGAACCCAGCGAGATCCTGCTGCCGTCTTCAATGGCCGGGGAGACTGCACTGTCACCTTCTCCGCGGACCTGGGAGACTACCGTTACGGTGATTGAAGACGCAGAAGCCGACCCCGGGCAGGTGTCCGAGGTTTTAGCCGGACATTTCGGCGAGGGTTCGATACGGAATGAGGCCTGGGCCAGGCATCATCTGACGGCGGGGGCCGTTGGAGCCATGATCGGCTACCTGAAGAAGACGCAGAAGCGGGAACTGGCCCACCTGAAAGAGGTACGGAGTTATGCTCCGGGGCGCTATATGTTCCTGGACCCGGCAACCAGACGCAACCTGGAACTCGTACGCTCCATCCGTGATGGGAGTAGGAAGGGCACCCTTCTGGCCACGCTCGACCGCACTGTAACGGCGATGGGCGGGCGCCTGCTGCGCCACTGGCTGGAGCAACCGCTGCTCAATGCGGTTGAGATCTGCGCCCGGCTGGACGGGGTGCAGGAGCTTTACACGAATACGTTTTTGCGTGAGGATTTACGGGTGAGGCTGAAACGGGTATACGATATCGAACGCCTCTCCAGCCGCGTGGCCTACGGCAGTGCCAATGCCCGGGACTTGCTGGCGCTAAAGAACTCCCTGGATGAACTTCCGGCGATCAAGGCCCTCTTGGGAGGGTGTAACGCTGCACTGGTGGCCGAATTAAAGCAGAGCATCGATCCAATGGAGGATGTATCCGAACTTTTGGCCGGGGCGATTGCGGATGAACCGCCGATAAGCGTCCGGGACGGAGGGATCATCCGGACCGGCTTCAATCCCGAGGTTGATCGATTACGCGCGGTGGGCAGCCAGGCGAAGAACTGGCTATGCGAGTTGGAAGTTGCGGAAAAGGAACGGACGGGTATCCGCTCGTTGAAAATAGGATTTAACCGGGTGTTCGGTTACTATATTGAAGTCACCAGGGCCAACCAGCACCTGGTGCCCGAAGATTACGAGAGGCGTCAGACGTTGGCCAATGCCGAGCGCTATATTACGCCGCGCTTAAAAGAATACGAGAGCCAGATTATGGGGGCCGAAGAGCACCTGATCGAACTGGAATACCGCCTTTTCCAGGAGGTCCGGGAAGCGGTTCTGGCCCAGTTGGGCCGAATACAGATGTCGGCCCGGGCCGTGGCGGCGCTGGATGCCCTCGGCGCGCTGGCGACCGTGGCCGTACGGGAGAACTACTGCCGGCCGACGGTTACCAACAGTGACCGGATCCTAATCACCAACGGGCGCCATCCGGTGGTTGAAGCGGTACTGGGACCGGGTGAGTTTGTCCCCAATGACACCGAACTAAACGGGAGCGACCAGCGCCTGGTCATCCTGACCGGCCCGAACATGGCCGGGAAGAGCACCTATATGCGCCAGGTCGCCCTGATCACGTTAATGGCCCAGGTGGGCAGCTTTGTATCGGCGGATACCGCCGAAATCGGGGTCGTCGATCGCATCTTCACGCGGGTGGGCGCCTCGGACGACCTGGCCGGAGGGGAAAGCACCTTCATGGTCGAGATGAACGAGTGCCGTGTAATCATTGAGCACGCCACGCCGGCCAGTCTGATCGTGATGGACGAGGTAGGCCGGGGCACCAGCACCTACGACGGGATGAGCCTGGCCCGGGCCCTCATCGAGTATATCCACTCCAGGATCGGCGCCAAGACCCTCTTTTCCACGCACTACCATGAACTGACCGACCTGGACCAGCGGTTTGGCATTGTAAACTACACCATCACCGTGGCGGAACGCGGTGACGACATCGTCTTCCTGCGCCGCGTGGCGCCCGGAAAAGCGGATCGCAGTTACGGTATTCAGGTCGCCCGCCTGGCCGGCCTACCCGAACCCCTGATCAAGCGGGCGCTCGAAATCCTCCGCGAACTGGAGGCCAGCGCCGGAACGGGCCCGACTAACGGACGTACCGGCGGCCTGCGTCAGATGGAGTTGTTCGAAACGGCCGCAGAGCGCAAGCTGCTCCGGGAGCTGGCCCGGCTGGAGCTGATGGAGATGACCCCCCTGGAGGCCTTGAACAAGTTATACACCATGCAGCAGGAGGCCCAGGGCCACACCAGACGCAAGAAAGCTTAGAGAGTGCTACAAAGGAGTCTTTCGAAATGCCCAGGATAGCCCTTCTGGACAAGGGTACGGCTGCCCGCATCGCGGCCGGAGAGGTTGTGGAGCGGCCGGCCTCGGTCGTCAAGGAACTGGTTGAAAATTCCCTTGATGCCGGAGCCGACCGGATCAGCGTTGAGATCACCAGCGGGGGATTGGACCGGATTACCGTCGTTGATAATGGGTGCGGAATGGACCGGGAGGACGTGGTCCTCTGCCTTGAAAGACACGCTACCAGCAAGGTTCGGTCGCTGGAAGACCTGCAGTCGGTGGCCACCCTGGGATTCCGGGGGGAGGCGCTGCCGAGTATCGCTGCCGTCTCCAGACTGACGATCAGGACCAGAGAAGAGAGCACAGCCGAAGGTACGGTGGTTGAAGTCGATGGCGGTCGTGTACTGAATATCGGGAGCGCGGGGTGTCCAGCGGGTACCGTAACTGAAGTACGCAACCTGTTTCACAATACGCCTGCCCGGAAAAAATTCATGAAAACAGCCTCGGCCGAGGCCGCAGCCATTACGGAGCTGATGGGCCGTCTGGCCCTTTCGAGGCCGGAAGTCCGGTTCCGGCTTGCACACAACGGCCGGGTGGTCCTGGAAACCCCCGGCAACGGACGACTGGATGAAGCAGTCGCTGCCGTATTTGGACTCGGCCAGGTGCGGGAGATGGTCCCCTTTGGCGCTGAGAATGACGGGATCCGGGTCAGCGGACTGGCCGGGCGTCCGGGACTTACGCGGACGACGCGCCGCTACCAGGTGTTCTTTGTGAACGGACGATACGTGCGCAGTTACCTGCTCTCTGCGGCGCTGGACACCGCCTATGCCGGCTCCATCCCCGAGGGTCGGTTCCCCGTGGGAGTGCTTCTTCTGAAGCTGGATCAGGCCCTGATTGACGTCAATGTGCATCCGGCCAAAATGGAAGTCCGGTTTGAAAAGGGCCGCGACGTAGCTGCCCAAGTAGTTTTAGCCGTCCGGCAGGCTCTAACCGCCCAGCCCACGGTACCCGGGTTGAACCGGGGACCGTCCGTCCAGCGCACAGGGTTTTGTGGGACCCGCCCCAATCCATCGGCGTCCGATGGCCCCGTGACGGTTCCGGCTCACTCGCTGGCCTTATTTGAGGACGCCGGAGATAATCCGGCGGTTAGGGAGAGTACCCCAGCCTATGAAGTCCCGTCTGCTTTGCTCGCCCTGGCCCAGCTGCAGCCTACCTACATCCTGGCTGAAGGGCCTGACGGGCTGTACATTGTCGACCAGCATGCTGCCCACGAGCGCATCCTGTACGAGGAATTCAGCCTGGCCCTGGTTCTGGGCGAAGTGGGTAGTCAGATGCTGATTACGCCGCAGGTGCTCGAGCTTGATGCCACGGCCATCGCTACCCTGAAGCGCTTCACGGACTACCTGGCAGTCGTCGGGTTCGTTCTCGAAGAGTTTGGTGCACACAGCTTCGTTCTGCGCGGCGTGCCGGTGACGATCGCGGCCGGTGCGGAGCGCGAGGCTTTGGTGGATATCGTCGACCGGCTGGGTGAGGAGCAACCCGCTGACCGTGAGCAGTTCCTGAGGATCACCGCCGCGTCGCTGGCTTGTCACCGGGCCGTCCGTGCGGGAGACCGGCTTACCGGAGCAGAGATGCAGCGCCTGCTGGACCGGCTGCGGGCGACCAGCCATCCGCTCAGTTGCCCACACGGCCGTCCGACCATGCTCCGGCTAACGAAGAGTGAATTGGCCCGTCGCTTCTTCCGGGAGTGAGTGCAGAGTTTGATCTCTTATGTTGTGACCACCGCACATTCAGCTGGCTACACCGAGAGTGAGAAGGCCCACCGGCTGGCCGGGGCGCTCAGGGTTCCGTTTGTGCCGCGCGACGACCGGAGTATGGCTGAGATTACCCATGAACATGCCGTAGACGGGGTCCTGGTAGTCAGCCGGCATCGCACCTCACTTTTTGTCTCAGACCAAGAGTTCTTTTTTCATCCGGGGATGGCTGCGCTACGCATAAAAGCCCTCTTGGCTGGGAAAACTGACCAAATGGTGAAGGCCATGGATTTGCAGGAAGGAGACCGGGTGCTGGACTGTACCCTGGGATTGGCTTCCGATGCGACCGTGGCTGCACATGTGGCCGGAAATCGAGGGGCAGTTATCGGCCTGGAAGTGGTGCCGGCGATTGCAGCCCTGGTCCGGGCCGGGATGGCCGAGGCCAGACCGAAAGACGCTCTGCTGGCTGCGGCGATTCGCCGGGTAAAGGTGGTTGAGGTCGATTACCGGGATTATCTCTGCTCCCTGTCGGCGAAGAGTTTTGACGTGGTTTACTTTGACCCGATGTTTCGTAGCGGTGTGGTACGCTCCAGCAACATGGGGCCGATGCGGGTTTTAGCCGATCCATCCCCGGTCAGTCGGGAAACCCTGGCCGTGGCCGGCCGGGTGGCGGCCAAAGCGGTGGTGGTCAAGGAAAGGCGGGGAAGCCCTGAGTTTGCAAGGCTGGGCCTTTCTGAACAAGGGGGGGGCCGTTATGCGTCGGTAGCTTACGGGATTCTACGGACGGAAGGTGGTTACCCGTGAACGAGCCCTTGCGCTTGGTAGTGATCACCGGTCCTACGGCCACCGGCAAGACTGGTGTCGGCATTGAACTCGCCCGCCTGATCGGCGGTGAAGTGGTCTCGGCCGACTCGATGATGATCTATCGCAGAATGGACATCGGCACGGCTAAACCGTCGGTCGCGGAGATGCAGGGTGTGCCACACCACCTGATTGATGTTGTCGATCCGGGTGAGGAATTCAGCGTCGCGGCTTACCAGGCCCACGCCGAACAGGTGATTGCGGATATTGATCAGCGCGGCGCCGTGCCACTGCTGGTTGGGGGAACAGGGCTATACGTGCGTTCAGTGATTGACCACTATGACTTCGCGGCGCCAAGCGATATCGCCTTCCGGGCCGGGCTGCTGGAAGAGGCGCGCCGGAATGGTGTAGAAAAGCTTCACGCCAGACTGGGTGAGGTTGATCCGGCTACGTCGGCCAGGTTACACGTTAACGACAAGCGGCGCATCATCAGGGCCCTCGAGGTACACTATCTAACCGGCAGGCCGATTAGCGCCTTCCAGGACCGGGACGAGCACAGTGAAGCGAAGTACCGCCTCAGGATGTTCGGGCTCAACACCGATCGTGAGGTGCTGTACAGGCGTATCGAGGACCGGGTCGATCAGATGCTGGACCAGGGACTGGTAGGCGAGGTGGCGGGATTATTGGCCCGGGGCTATACCCGTAATCTGGTCTCAATGAAAGGCCTGGGCTACAAAGAGATCGCCGCTTACCTTGAGGGCGAGATCAGCCTGGATGAAGCGGCAGCCCTGCTCAAGCGCAATACCAGGCGGTTCGCCAAACGCCAGTTGACCTGGTTCCGACGGGATCAGCGCATCTGCTGGATAGACCCCCGGCAATATGAAGGAAGCATGGCAGTGGCAGAAGAAATTACCAAATTACTGAAGGATTAGTCCTCGCTTCGGCGAAATAAACATAAAAACTATCCGACGGGGGGAACCCAATGAGCAAGATACAGATAAACCTGCAGGATGCCTTTTTAAACCAGCTCCGTAAGGAAAACATCCCGGTAACCATTTTTCTTATAAACGGATTTCAACTAAAGGGCCTGGTCAGAGGGTTTGACAATTTCACGGTAATTCTGGACAGCGACGGTAAACAACTGATGGTTTACAAGCACGCGATCTCCACGGTCAGTCCGGCACGACCGGTGAACACCAGTACGGTTCCCGCGACACCAGAAGCACGAGAACGGTAAGCAGCCAGCCCTTCTTAAAGGAAGGGCTTCATTTATGTCTAATCTATTTTTAGAACGATTACAAAACCGGGAGACGCTCCACGAATTCGGACCTCTCCAACGGTCTGAGACAACGGGTGAGAACTTGCAGAAATTAGCAGCAGAGATTGAACTTGAACTCGCGCTGATTTACGCAGCGCTTGATGTGATCGCCTTCGACAATCAGCGCCGGGTCCTTGAGGCCTTTCGCCGGAACCGGGTCAGCGAGTATCACTTCCGGCCAAGCACCGGTTATGGGTACGGGGACGACGGTCGGGACACACTTGACAGGGTCTTTGCGGAGGTCTTCGGTGCTGAAGATGCCCTGGTGCGGACACAGATTGTCTCCGGAACGCACGCGTTGGGGATCTGCCTGCTGGCACTGTTACGTCCGGGGGACGGGTTGGTGGCACTGGGGCGGCCCTACGATACCATTCAGACGGTTATTGGTCTGACCGGGGACAGCGCGGGTTCGTTGATCAGCTCCGGTGTCTCCTACCGTGAAGTCGACTTTGCCCCTGACGGGGGAGTTGATCAGGAGGCGCTCCTGCGGGTGATTGACGATCAGACCAGATTGATCCTCCTGCAACGCTCCCGTGGTTATCACTGGCGCCGCTCCCTGAACATTGAGACAATGCGTCGGACCATCGAGTCGGTGCGCCGATCGCACCCGCACGTTATCATACTGGTTGACAACTGTTACGGTGAATTCGTGGAACGGGAGGAGCCCACCCATGCGGGGGCCGATCTGGCGTGCGGCTCCCTGATCAAGAACCCCGGAGGGGGACTCGCCCCCACCGGCGGATACGTGGTTGGCCGGGCCGATCTCGTAGAACGGGCCGCTGAGCGGTTGACGGCACCCGGTCTGGGGCGTGAAGTGGGATCGGTACCGGGGGGGTTGAGGCTTTACTACCAGGGACTTTTCCTGGCGCCGCATTTTGTAGTGCAGGCATTGAAAGGTGCCGTTTTTGCAGCCCGGATGCTGGAGGGGCTGGGTTTTGTGACTAGTCCAAGGTATAATGAACATCGAACAGATATTGTCCAGGCCGTACAACTGGGAGATCCGGAAGCGGTGCTCGCCTTTTGCAGGGCGATCCAGGCGGCCTCGCCGGTGGACGCACACGTAACTCCGGAAGCGGCGCCGCTTCCCGGTTACGATGACGGTGTGGTGATGGCGGCGGGGACCTTTGTTCAGGGCGCCTCCCTGGAACTCACCGCCGACGCCCCGATGCGGAACCCGTACACTGTGTATCTTCAGGGCGGTCTTACAAAGGAACATGCGAAGCTGGGCATTATCAAGGCCTGTGAGGCCCTAATGAATCGAAAGAAACAATCTGGATGAGGTGAAATTGGATGAAGGATGTCGTTATTATCGGGGCTGGCCCGGGCGGGTTTACGTCTGCTATCTACGCGGTTCGGTCGGGGCTGGATTGCGTGGTCCTGGAGCGCCGGGCTCCCGGCGGGCAGGTGCTGGATACCGACTGGATTGAAAACTACCCGGGCTTTCCGGGTGGGATTAACGGAGCGGAGTTGATGGGCCGTTTCGAAAAGCATGCCCGTGATCTCGGGGTTACGATTGAGAACGACGAGGTTTACGAGATCAAGCGCCAGGAAGGTTCCTTCGTGTTGCGTACCCGGAAAGGCGAGATTGAGACCAAGACGGTTATTCTGGCTACCGGGACCGGTCCCCGCCCGCTCGGTGTCGATGGTGAGGAGCGCCTGCGGGGTAAGGGGGTCTCGTACTGCGCGGTGTGCGACGGGTTCTTTTTCAGGGGCCAGGAAGTGGCTGTGGTTGGCGGGGGCGATGCCGCCGTCGAGGAGGCACACTTTCTGACGCGGTTCTGTTCTAAGATCTATCTGATCCACCGGCGCGATCAGCTCCGCGCCGTGGGCAGTCTGCAGAGAAGAGCCTTTGACAATCCAAAGATTGAGGTTCTCTGGGATACGGTGGTGACCGAGATCCACGGTGAGAATTCCGTCGAGAAGCTCACGCTCAAGAACACGCGAACTGGTACACCGGGAAAGCTCAAAGTTTCCGGGGTCTTTATCTACGTCGGTCTGGTGCCGAATTCATACCTCTATAAGGGCCTGGTGGATCTGGATGAACGCGGTTTTGTGAAAACGAATGTGGAAATGGCGACGTCTGTTCCTGGTCTGTTTGCCGTCGGCGATGTCCGGGTTACCCCCTTGCGCCAGGTGGTGACCGCCGTCGCGGACGGAGCTGTTGCCGCCATTACCGCGGAGAAGTATATTACGGGAGGCTGATCAAAGAGGCTGTCGAACGATCGCACCCTCCCCGGCGGTACAGCCCCGAAAAAAAAGGCTGTACCTCTTAAGTACAGCAGAAAGGGAGAGGAGTTAGGTTGTTACTGGGTCCAATAGGATTTTAACCAACCCATCCAATTATTATACATTTCAGCCTAATAATTCTGTGATGTTTTTCACAGAAGCCATAATTAGGGTGGTCAAGGCCTGTACGTAGGCTCATGGCCCGGTACCCGTTCGGTCCACTGATGTTTTTGAGCGGAAACACGGGGGAGTTTATCCGGCCGATTCCCGTGATCGTCACCCTGACCATGCTCACTTCAATGGTTATGGCCCTGACGATCATTCCCGTGTTCCGAAACTGGTATAAGTCGCGGTACGGCGGTAACGGCGCGGAAAGGCGGAAGCAGGCCGGCCTTCTGGGCGTACCTCTGCACCGTCTGACCGAATGGTACGCACACTGGCTGATGCCCCGCCTGCTCAAACACCCGTTACGGACTGGGGCGATCGGGGTTCTGATCGGAACCCTGGCTTACGCCTCATCCCCTTTACCCCGGTCCAGCTTTTCCCGGCGGGGGACCGGAAAGAAATACCCATCTTCATCAGTATGCCCAAGGGGAGCGACATCGAAGAGACCCACGCCCTCGTCCGGGAGATGCAGGTATGGCTCATGGCGCAACCGGGAGTAGATGACGTAGTCGCCTGTGCCGGTGCCCACGCGCCCCTCTGGTACCATCACCGTCCATCTTTACGACGAGATTTCGGGGATTGCGGAGCAGGCAGCCGGAGAAGTAGAAGCAGATGGATAGCCATGCTTGTTTCTCGCGTTCTCCCAAGTTCAGGTTAGGCCGGAGAGAACCGTCCCCGTCCCCTGACTCAGCTTAGAAGAGGTCCGTCCGGCGGTGTTTTAGAACCGGCAGTTCGGTTCGGACTTTGGACAGGAACTCCAGATCGATGTCGGCGATCAGAAGGCCGGGTTTTTCGTCAGTACGGGCGATAATTCGGCCCCAGGGGTCGGCGGCAAGAGAATGCCCATACGCCACGTAAGAGGCTCCGGGGTCGCGAGCCGGAGCGGCACCTACGGTATACACCTGGTTGTCGACTGCTCTGGCACGCAGCAGCAGTTCCCAGTGCGCCGGTCCGGTAATCATATTGAAGGCGGCGGGAACCACAACTACCAGGGCTCCCTTGAGGGTCAGGGTCCGTACCAGTTCGGGGAAGCGAATATCGTAACAGATGGCGATCCCAAAAGTGGTTTCCGGGGTCTGGATGGGCTCGATATCTTCACCGGGGGTCAGGGTGTCGGACTCACGGAAGGCGAGGGCTTCGAGTTCGACGTCAAAGAGGTGCACCTTCCGATGGCGGCCGAGCAGGCGGCCGTCGGGTCCGAATATGAATGAAGCATTGTAAACGTGTTCACCGTCTCGTTCGGGGATCGAACCGCCGATAATCGTGATCCCGGCCTCTTTTGCGGTGTCCGCAAGCATTCCGATTGTTTCCCCGTCCGGGGCCATTTCGGCGAACTGATGAAAGTACTTGTGGCTGTAGGGGCAGTTAAACATTTCCGGAAGCACGGCCACAACACATCCGGCCCGGGCCGCTCCGAGTAACATCTCCCGCGCCGTTGCCAGATTGGTACCTTTATTATCTGTTACCGGCATCTGGCAAATGCCCAGCTTAAAGCCAGCCAATGGGCAAACCTCCATTCACTTCCTGTGACCATTATAGCAGATACTGTTTCTCTCTCTAATAGGTTTCCAGGAGACGCCTTTCCCACTGGTCGCATTGATCGGGGGGCAGCAGGTTGCGGCTTCTGAGGCTGGCGATCAGCTTACGGGTCAGGGAAAAACTGCGATCCCGTGCGGCTTCAAAGCAGTACGCGCTTTCCAAAAACAGATCAACGTTGTTGCAGGGATCCTCGGTTATGTGGGTGAAGACCTTCATCACTGATTTGCGGACCATTCGTTCCTGTTCCGTGATCTTGGTCGTGGTATTCTGCATCAGCCGTTGGGCTTCCTTGAGGTCTCCAAAAACGATGTAGGCCACCATGGACCAGACCCAGTACACGTTGTAGATTGACGTCTCCAGAGCCGCCGTGCCTTTGTCGCAGGGAGACCTGCCGCCCTTTCCTTTTTTCATCTCTCCAATTCACTCTCCCTATCATAATGAAGCGAAGCTTAAAATTTAAGCTGACCCCCGGCTATCTTTTTTATACTGCCGGAAGGAATTACACAATCTTGCAAGAAAAATGAAACAAGGTGATGAAAATGCAGGTATATTTGATAATGGCGCTGGTTTTTGCGCTGGTGGTCGCGGTTTTTGCGGTACAAAACGCGATTGCGGTCGATATTCAATTCTTATTCTGGGGTTTACCCAGAGTTCCCCTTTCTCTTGTAATTCTGGCTTCAGTTGTGTCGGGCGCAGTAATCGTCTTTGTGGTCGGTATTATGCACCAGATCCAGATGACCATGCGGATCCGGGAACTCTCCGCCAAGAACGGCCAGTTGGAGAAAACACTGGATGAGCTCAAGGCGAAACTGGCGAAGGATACCGCAAAGCCCGACACCGTGATCGGTCAGGCTTCGGGCAACCAACCGTCTGACCAAAGCAAGAGTGTTTCTAAAAAGGAATGCGACTGATGGTGTTTCCACGTTCCTTCATCGCCTGTGACCTCGAAACCAGCGGGCTGGACGCGTCTTCCGACGAGATTATTGAAGTTGGACTGGTCCGGGTCGAGGACGGACAGGTGACAGAGACTCTCCAGACGCTGGTTACGCCGACCCGTCCGCTTACCCTGCGCATCAAGCTGCTCACTGGTCTCGAAGATACTGATTTTGCGGGGCAACCGGGCTGGGCCGGGGTGCGTGAGTCCGTGCTCCGCTTCATTGGCAACGATCCTCTTATCGGCCACAATATCAGCTTTGATGCCGAGTTTCTGACCGTCCACGGTGGTTACCGGGACGGGGTCTGTTACGACACTTGCGATCTGGCGCGGATTATCCTGCCGGAACTGCCGAACTACCGCCTGGAGTCGGTCTGTTTGGCCCTTGATGTCGACTATCCGGTACAGCACCGGGCCCTGGAAGACGCCCTGGCGGCCGCCGGGGCCTATCTGGCCCTTTACGAACGGGCCCGGGTGCTTGATCCCACCCTCCTGGCCAATCTAGCCACCCTTCTCGGGCGACATTCTGCTTTGTGGTTTCCGGTCTTTAACAGTGCACTCAAAGAAGCCGCAGGGGTGTTTGGCGCCTCACGCATCGGTACCGGACGGTCCGAGGATGACTGGGCGGTGCCTCCGGGGCGGGAGGCCCGGCCGGACGAAGTCTGGGAATTGGGCATCGAAGATATCCTGGGCCGTTCCGGGGCGCTGGCCAGACTCCTGGAAGCCTACGAGTTCCGCCCCCAGCAGCTGCAGATGGCACAGTCCGTCTTAAAGGCCTTTGATGAACAGGGAATCCTAATGGCCGAGGCCGGGACCGGGACCGGAAAGTCCTTTGCCTACCTGGTGCCTGGCCTGCTTTGGGCCATGAAGCAGGGGGAGCGGGTGGTCGTATCCACGCATACGGTCAACCTGCAGGAACAATTGATCGCGAAGGACATTCCGGTATTGCGGGAAGTGTTGCCGGCCTTTCGGGCCAGTCTGCTGAAGGGGAGGAGCAACTACCTCTGCCTGCGCCGCTGGCACGCGGCGGTCAGTGAGGGAGCCTTCGAGGGCTCCGAGGCGCTTTTCCTGGCCCGGACCATGGTCTGGTTGCATTCCACCCAGACGGGAGACCGTTCTGAACTGGGCGTGAAACCCGACGAATGGCGGGTCTGGGACAGCGTATCGGCCATTAGTGATGGGTGTGCCGGAAACGGCTGCCGCTATGTCAAAAACTGTTTTGTAAACCGCTCCCGTCGCAAGGCCGAGCAATCCAACGTGGTGATTACCAACCACTCACTCCTTTTATCCGATTTAAAAACAGAGAACCGGCTGTTACCGGTATACGGCGCCCTGGTCATCGACGAGGCTCACCACCTCGAAGATGTGGCCACGGAACAGTTGGGCCGGACGGTTTCCGGTTATGACTTTACCCGCTGGACGGAGATGATCCGCAAGCTGGCCAACAAGATCGACCGTTTGGCGCCGGAGTTGCGCCAACCCCTGCTGGAGGTTGAGAAGCAGGTGACCCCCGGGGCGGCGGACCTCTTTAAGGCCCTAGCCGAGGCGGGGCGTGTCCTGAGCGGGTCGGGCGAAGGATTGCACCTGCGTTTGGAACCGGGGGCGGCCAATTTGGCCTTGGAAGCCGATATCAGCGGTTTGGCCCAAAGGCTGCACGATGCGGGCGGAGAAGCCTGTGAGCGTCTGGACCGGGTTGGAATGCTCCTGTCCGACCGGATCCTGCCAGGAACGGACGATGAACTGCTCTTGACCTTCGAGTTCCTTGGCAAGACGGGTCGAAAACTACTGGGGGATTTAAGCTTCATCCTGGCGGCAGATCACCCGAATTACGTCTGCTGGCTGGAACCGAAGATCCGCGACCAGGATGACTGTCTGCTGCGAGCGGCCCCCATCGAGGTCGGGGAACTCTTGTACAGCGGGCTGTTTGAGGGTTCAAGGCCGGTTGTCCTGACCTCGGCCACCCTGACGGCGGATCGCTCCTTTGCTTATTTTGGCAGCCGTACCGGCATCGTTCATGTTCCGCCGGACGCGGTGCAGACCGTGCAGGTCGGGTCACCCTTTGTCTACCGTGAACAGGCCCGGCTGTTCACGGTTAATGACCTGCCCTCTCCGGCGGGCGGCTCAGAGGAAGCTTATCTCGCCGGGGTTTCCCGGGGGATTGAGGAACTGGCGGCGGCCGCCGGCGGTCGAACCCTGGTCCTCTTTACGGCGCACCGTGTTTTAAAACTCGTTTATTACCGGTTGAAGCCGGTTTTTGAGGATTTGGGCATCGACCTCCTGGGCCACGGGATCGACGGAGGACGGGCCCGTTTACTGGAGACTTTCCGCGTCAGCGAAAAGGCCGTGCTGTTCGGCGCTTCTTCGTTCTGGGAGGGAGTGGATATTCCAGGTGAGGCTTTAAGCTGCCTGATTATCGTGAAGCTGCCGTTCCAACCCCCCAACCAACCGGTGACTCTGGCCCGCCGGGAACTGCTCAGGGAGCAGGGGAAGAGTGACTTTAACCTGCTGTCCCTACCCCAGGCGGTACTCCGGTTCAAGCAGGGTTTCGGCCGCTTGATCAGGACGGCCTCCGACTACGGTGTGGCTGTGGTCCTGGACGACCGCGTGACCACGAAAAGATACGGGATCCAGTTTCTGCGCTCCCTTCCGGTGCCCTGGGAAACGGCGTCCCTGTCGGCGGTAGTTGTCAGGTTGTCTAAATTCCTTCGGGAAAATGACGAAAAAGGCACATCTGCCGACAAAGCCCAATAGAATAGATAGAAAATGAAACATAGGCGGGAGGGATCGTCTTGCGCGTTTACTATTTTCGTCTGCCGGGATTCGTACGGTCAGTTTTGAAGAGGTTTATTAAATAGGACCGAACACCTCTATTCAATTTTGCACACAATTCTGTTAAAATAAAAAAAGGGATTGTCCGTAGGGCCGCGAATAGATAGTAACCATAATTCGGCCCTTTTTTCTCGGTTTTTCGGCAACCGGAAGGCTTTGATGTTTGAAGAGGGGACAGGTCTATGCATCATGTGAATCTTACGGCGGCGGCCGACGCCAAGTTCCAGGAGCGTCTAGCCAAAGCCTCCGGCCAGGACGTCAAACAGTGTTACCAGTGCGGGAAGTGCACCGCTGGTTGCCCCATCGCCTACGCGATGGACGAGCCCCCCAATCGGATCATGCGTATGCTTCAGCTAGGTCTGAAGGACGAGGTCTTGGATTCAAAGGCGATATGGCTCTGTTCGACTTGCGCGACCTGCACAACTCGCTGTCCGAAGAACATCGATGTGGCTGGCGTAATGGACTCTCTGCGGGTCATGGCCAAGCAGGAGGGCCGGACCAGGGCTCTCCGGAGCATTGATCTGTTCAATGATATCTTCCTGGGTTCCGTGCGCAAGTACGGCCGGGTTCACGAATTCGGAGTGGGAATGGGCCACAACCTGCGTATGGGTAAGCTCCTGAAAGACGTAGATATCGGGACTGGCTTGATGACCAAGGGCCGGATGAAGCTCTTCCCGTCAAAGATCAAGGGGCAGGGAGAAATCGCCCGGATCTTCAACGAGGTTTACAAACTGGAGGAGGCTGAATGAGGTACGCCTACTATCCCGGGTGCTCACTCCATGCTACCGCCCGTGAATATGACCAGTCAACGCGTGAGGTCTGCGGTGCTCTCGGTATCGAACTGGTCGAAATCCCCGACTGGGGCTGTTGTGGCGCAACTTCGGCCCACAGCACGAGCCACCTGCTGAGCGTGGCCTTACCGGCACGCAACCTGGCCCTGGCGGGCTCAATGGGGTTGGATATCACCGTTCCCTGTGCAGCATGTTATCAGCGTCTGCGTTACGCCCAGATCGAGCTTGAACAAAACGAGGCCGTCCGGGAGAAGGTGGCCAGGGTCACCGGTACGGCGTATGACAGTAAGGTCGATGTGAAGTCTCTGCTCGAAGTCGTAGTCGGCCTCGCCCCGGAGACTCTGAAATCGAAAATAGTCCGTCCACTGGATGCTTTGAAGGCGGTCTGTTACTACGGCTGCCTTTTAGTACGTCCACCCCGGGTTACCGGCTTTGACGACCCGGAGGATCCCCAGATCATGGACAACCTGCTCCGGACTTGCGGCGCGGGAGTGCTGGACTGGGGCTACAAGACCGAGTGCTGCGGGGCCTCAATGGGGATCTCGAACGAAGAAGTAACCCTGAAACTGGTACGGGATATCCTGCGGGTGGCGGAGAAGGCCGGCGCCGACTGCCTGGTCACAGCCTGCCCGCTCTGCCAGAATAACCTGGATTCCCGTCAGACCCACGTAAACCGTGCTTTTGGCGCCAGTTTTGAGATTCCAGTGCTCTACTTTACCCAGTTGATCGGGTTGGCCCTGGGCATCGAACCGGGTCGCCTCGGTTTTAACAGTCACTTTGTCCCGACTGATAAAATCCTGAAATTGATTACTTAATCCGTTAAACTGAATAATGTAGGTGCGCGCCGCAGTGTAACGCACCATCCAGTTTTTCCGAGCAGTTAACGCCAAAGGAGTCGTTGTGATGCCCAGAATCGGTGTGTTTGTCTGCTGGTGTGGATCAAATATCGGGGGAGTGATCGACTGCCCCAAGCTTGCCACGGATGCGGTGAATCTGCCCGGGGTGGTCTACAGCACCGAGTACAAGTACATGTGCTCGGAACCCGGTCAGAATTCGATTATCCAGGCGATCCGTGACCACCGCCTGGACCGCGTGGTCGTGGCGTCCTGTTCACCACGACTGCATGAGGAAACCTTCCGCAAGACACTGGCCCGGGCCGGTTTAAACCCCTACCTGCTGGAAATGGCCAATATCCGTGAGCACTGCACCTGGGTCCACAACAAGGAGCCGGAGAAGGCCCAGGCAAAGTCGCTTGCGCTCGTGAGCCGGGCGGTGGCCAAGGCAAACCTGCTCGAGCCGCTTTTCCCGTCTTCAATTCCCATGACCAAGCGCTGCCTGGTGATCGGCGGCGGTATTGCCGGTATTCAAACGGCACTGGACGTGGCGGATGCCGGTCACGAGGTCATCCTGGTGGAACGGGAACCGACTATCGGCGGCAATATGGTTAAGCTGGACAAGACCTTTCCGACCCTGGATTGTTCGGCCTGTATCAGCACGCCCAAGATGGTGGCCGTGTCCACGCATCCTAACATCACGTTATACACTTACTCCGAGGTGGCGGGGGTTGACGGTTATATCGGTAACTTCGAGGTGACCATCCGCTGCAAAGTCAGTTACGTGGACCACACCAAGTGTACCGGCTGCGGCGACTGCCAGGCCAAGTGCCCCACCAAGGTGTCCAACGAGTTTAACCTGGGATTAGACACCCGCAAAGCGATCTACATCCCGTTTCCTCAGGCGGTACCGAACAAACCGGTGATCGACGCGGCCAACTGCCGCTATTTTACGACCGGTAAGTGTAAGATCTGCCAGAAGATCTGCGCCGCCGGGGCGATCGACTACGAGCAGCAGGAGACAATTATCACCGAGAAGGTGGGCGCAATCGTGGTGGCCACCGGGTACCAGTTGTTTGACTGGGCCGCGGCGTACGGTGAGTACGGTTACGGCAGGTTCCCCGATGTGGTTACCGGAATGCATTTTGAACGGCTGGTGAATGCGGCCGGACCGACTGGGGGTAAGATCCTGCGTCCTTCGGACCAAACCGAGCCCAAGACGGTGGTTTTTGTTAAGTGTGTGGGCTCTCGTGACCCGGCCAAGGGTAAGGAGTACTGTTCGCGCGCCTGCTGTATGTACACTGCCAAGCATGCGCACCAGGTGCTCGAAAAGGTTCCCGGTGCCAAGGTCTACATCTTCTACATTGACGTGCGGACCCCGGGCAAGGCATACGAGGAGTTTTACCAGCGGACCATATCCGACGGCGCCGTCTACGTGCGCGGGCGGGTTTCGAAGATTTATCAACTAGGTGATAAACTGGTGGTACGCGGCAGTGACACCCTTTTGGGAAGGCCCGTCGAGGTGGAAGCGGACATGGTTGTGCTCGCTTCAGCCATGGTTTCCTCCGGTGGAATCGAGGACGTGGCGCGTATGGTATCCGTGCAGGTGGACAAGGACGGTTGGCTCCAGGAAGCCCATCCCAAGCTGCGTCCCGTGGAGACACACACAGGCGGGGTATTCTTGGCTGGTACCTGCCAGGGGCCGAAGGACATCCCGGACACTGTGGCTCAGGCCAGTGCGGCGGCCTCCAAAGTCTCCGGCCTGCTCTTCCGGGAGGAACTGGCCACCGATCCGATGATCTCCACCGTCAACCAGGCGATCTGTACGGGTTGCGGACTCTGCGTTCCGGTATGCCCATACCAAGCGGTTGAATTGAAGACCATTACCGAGCGTATTCCCGGCCACGCCCCGCGTGAACGCACCGTAGCGTCCGTGAATTCCGGCCTGTGTCAGGGGTGCGGTGCCTGTAACGTGGCCTGTCGGCCGGGGGCGATCCAGGTTAAAGGATTTTCCAACGACGAACTAGTGGCGGAGGTGGACGCGATATGTCTGTAGCACCGGAAACGGTATGGGAACCGAAAATCATCGGCTTCTTCTGCAATTGGTGCAGCTACGCCGGTGCCGACCTTGCCGGGGTGAGCCGCATCAACTATCCGCCGACCGTAAGGATTATCCGTGTGCCCTGTTCGAGCCGTATTAACCCGTACCTGGTGCTGCGCGCCTTCCAGCACGGGGCCGACGGGGTACTGATCTCCGGGTGACACCCGGGCGACTGCCACTATGTTAGTGGCAACTACCACACGCGCCGGCGTTTCATGCTGTTCAAGCAGATGATGGAGTACGTGGGGCTGGAACCGGATCGGCTGCAGATTCGCTGGATTTCCGGTTCCGAGGGAGCCAAGGTCGGCGAGGTGGCGCGTGAGATGACCGAAAGGATCCGTGCGCTGGGCCCGAACATGAAGATGAGGGATGTCAAGTGAAAGCAGTAATTGATAACCTGCGCCGGGAGGCGGTAAGGCTCCTGGCCAACGACGAAGTAAAAATGGTCATCGGTTACGGCGAGGGAACCGACGCTTCGCGTACCACACCTTATTTCGCAAGTACGCCGGAGCAGTCGGCCGCGTTTACCTGGGGGCCGTTATGCGCAAATAACCTGGCCAAGCATCTCTTGGACTACCGCTATGAGGATACCCGCCTGGCGGTGGTCGTCAAGGGTTGCGACAGCCGCGGAATTAACCGGTTGCTCCAGGATCTGCAGTTCCCACGGGAACGGTTGGTGGTGCTGGGGGTGCCCTGCGGCGGGCAGCTGGACCGGAACCTGATTGCGCCGGAAATCCCGCCGGGCGCCAGATTGCAGGGAATCGAGGACACCGGTAAGGTCTATGTCCTCGTTACCGATAAGGGACGCCTTTCCTTTCCCAAGGACCGGTTCCTGATGCCCAAGTGTTACCTCTGTGAGACGAACATGCCGGTGGTGGCGGATTTCATGGCCGGTGACCCGGTTCCGTCCCCGGCCCGTGAGGGGTCCGACCGTACGGCCGAGGTGAATGAGATTGAGGCTCTGGACGTGGCGGCCCGGAGTTCCTTTTGGGACAACGAGTTTTCCCGCTGCCTGCGCTGTAACGCCTGCCGTAATGTCTGCCCGGCTTGCAGCTGCAAGGAGTGCGTTTTTGAACAGGCCGTACCCGGTTGGCAGCAGTCCGGTATCATTGGGAGCAAAGCCAACAGCCTGCCGGAGAACATGGTGTTTCACCTGGTCCGGATGTTCCACGTGATCGGGCGGTGTGTGGACTGCGGTGAGTGCGAGCGGGTGTGTCCGGTAGATATCCCCCTGCGACTGCTTTACCGAAAGACTTTGAAGGATGCGCACATCCTGTATGGCGCAGGCACTCCGGGGATGAGTACGGAGGTTCAGTCTCCGTTGAGCGAGTTCAGTCCGGAAGACCCCGAAGAATTCATGTAACGAGGTGCAGGAGTGTCAAGCAAGATGATAACCAGGGACCAGTTGGCCACGCTGCTGGACAGGCTGGTTGAAAAGAACAAGGTAATCGCTCCCGTCTCCGACAATCGCGGGGTGGTCAGGTATACGGCGATTCGGACGGCAGGCGACGTCGCCTGGGAGTTCGACCGCGCCAAGGTGCCGCCCAAGAGCCACTTTCTGCCCCAGACTGAGGAGCTGTACTGCTACGACACCACGGGCGGTGAGTTAAGGATTGAACCAGTTCCGGCGGCCGGTCGGGCTGTGGTCTTTGGGGTACACCCCTGTGACCTGCGGGCGATTGCCGCGCTCGATCCCGTGTTCGACGGCGTGTTTAAGGATGTCTACTACCTCGACAAAAGGGAACGGACGGTAGTCGTCGGCCTAGCCTGCAAACAGGTCCTGCCCGGTTGTTTCTGCCGTTCCTACGGGATTGAGCCGACGGATGGTGAGGGTGCGGACCTGATGCTGACCGAGGTTGGGGACCGTTACTATGCGGAGATCCTGACGCCAAAGGGGGAAGCCCTGGTTCGGGAATTTCCCGAGCTGTTTTCGGACGGCGGGGTCGAGGAAGGACGCCGCGGCAAGGAAGCCCTGTCCAGGGAACTGGCTGGACAGTTCCAGCGTGAGGTTGACCTGACGGGTGTCAAGGAAAAAGTGGACACCATGTTTGAACACCCCTACTGGCAGGAAGTGGCGCGCAAGTGCATTGGCTGCGGTATCTGTACCTACCTTTGCCCGACGTGTCACTGTTTCGATATCATCGAAAACCATTCCGGCCACCGGGGCAGTCGCCTGCGGTGCTGGGACTCGTGTATGTTCACCGATTTTACGCTGCACACCTCAAGCCACAACCCCCGGTCCACCAAGAAGGAGCGGGTACGCAACCGTTTCCTGCACAAGCTCAGCTACCACAACGAGCGCTATGGTCTGGCTGGGTGCGTCGGGTGCGGCCGCTGTGTTGCGGAATGCCCCGTGAACATCGACATTACCAAGATTATTGCCGACATTAAGGAGGTGGACTAGGTGGGAAACGTGGAGAACTGCCTTTTGCCCCTGCCGGCCACCATTCAGAAGATCATTCCCGAGACCAGTGACGTCAACACCTACCGGGTCACCTTCGACGATCCGGAGGTAATGGCGAACTGGCGGAACAAACCCGGCCAGCTGGCCATGATTTCTTTGTTCGGCGCTGGCGAGGCCATGTTTTCGATCAGCTCAAGCCCGACCCAGCGGGACTACCTGGAATTTACCATCCGCAAAGCGGGTGTGGTCACGAAGGCTCTGCACTCCCTGGAAGAGGGTGGTAAGATCGGTATCCGCGGCCCTTACGGAAACGGGTTCCCCTTTGACCTGATGAAGGGTAGGGACGTCCTGTTTGTGGGCGGGGGTATCGGATTGGCGCCACTACGTTCCCTGATCGAGTTCATGCTGGACGACCAGAACCGTGCCGATTTTGGGAAGATCGAGGTCCTGTACGGGGCCCGTTCCTCCGATGACCTCTGTTTTAAGCAGGCCGTGCTGGAGGACTGGCCGAAGCGGCCCAATTGCGAGGTCTGGACCACCATTGACCGGGCGGAAGATGCCTGGAAAGGCCACGTCGGTTTTGTGCCGGCTTACCTGGAGGAAGTCGGCCCCAAGGGTGAGGGTAAGGTGGCCGTGCTCTGCGGTCCGCCGATTATGATCAAGTTCGTCCTGGTGGGGCTGGAAAAGCTGGGTTTCAAGGACGAGATGATCTATTCCACCCTGGAGCTGCGCATGAAGTGCGGCGTAGGCAAGTGCGGCCGGTGTAACATCGGGCATAAGTTCGTGTGCCTGGAGGGGCCGGTGTTTGATCTGGTGCAGATAAAAGAACTCCCACCCGAATTTTAAGAGGAGAGCGCTGATAAGCTACCCAGCACTCAACCCGAGGATTTAAAGCTACACGGGTCACTAAAGGTACATCTGCCGGGACATAGAGTAGATTTATCCGAAGGCACGTTGAGTGCTGGGCCACGCTTGCTTCTGAGCGCTCTTCATACTTGTAGTCATCTGGTGTGGACTAGGTGATAGAAGTACTGATAAGCTGCACCTGGATGACGAGAACCACAGACCTGAGGTTAGAAGTCGGATTCCTGTACAGAAGTCAGACGTGGGAGGGGAAATTCGCTCAGCGAGGCGAATTTTCTTTTTACCCGTGTCTTTCGTGGGTGGAGAGTCCTGCGGGCAGGGTTTGATTTCTGGCGGCTGGAAATATAAAGTAATGGTGGATATCCTGTAAGGAGGCTTGCCCACGTGCCGCTTCGCCTGTGTGCCGCCGTGTGGGCGGGAAAGACAGTCGCCGCTTTGAGTCGGATGCTCGGATACCGCGGTTCCTCTTTGCCGGGGCACGTTGCCCTGCGCATCTATTCGGGCACGCTGAAGGCTCTGGCCCGACGAGCCAGAAAAGGCGTGGTGCTGGTTACCGGCACCAACGGCAAGACAACCACCAACAATATGATCGCCCAGGTGCTCACTGGGGCCGGTCACAGCGTGATCATCAACCGGGAGGGCGCCAACATGCTCCCCGGGATTGCCACCGCGTTTGTACGCGGCACCGGGGTGAACCCCGCCTATGCCTTTGACTATGCCGTACTCGAGGTGGACGAGGCCAGCTTCCCGCGGATGGTGGAACAGGTTAAACCGGATTTGGTTGTGGTGACCAACTTCTTTCGCGACCAGCTGGACCGTTACGGCGAGTTGGACAAGACTATTTCATTTATCCGCGAGGCGCTTCGCAAGTTACCCCGGACACGCCTGGTATTAAATGCCGACGACCCGCTGGTCGCCCAGTTGGGCCGGATTGGCCTAAAGACCGGGTATTTCGGACTGGCTCCCCACGGGCGGGTTCTGGATACCTCGGGTGCTTCACGGGAGGCCCGCTTCTGCCCTCTGTGCGGGATGAACCTGCACTACTCCTTTTACCATTACAGCCAGCTAGGCCTTTACGAATGCACAGGGTGCGGGTTCACGCGGCCGGATCCGGAGCTTCAGGGCTGGGAAGCGGTATCCGGTATTGAAGAGACCACCTGCAGGGTGGCCTTGCACGGCCAGGATTACCGGCTGGCCTTGCCGACACAGGGTTTCTACAACCTGTACAATGCCCTGGCTGCCTTCTGCGCCGGGTCGACCCTTGGGCTTGATCCCGAGATGGTGGTGCAAAATCTACGCCACTACCGACCCGAGACCGGGCGCCTGCAGCACTTCCGACATCACGGCCGCCCGCTCTACCTGAATCTGGTCAAAAACCCAGCGGGTTTTAACGAAAGCCTGGCTATCCTGCTGGCCGCGCGGGGAAGCAAAGACGTGTACATCGCGATCAACGACAACGCCGCCGATGGGCGGGATATATCCTGGCTTTGGGACGTGGACTTCGAATTGCTGGCCGACCCGAACCTCGGAATTGCACGGTTTCTGTGCAGCGGTCAGCGGGCGGAGGAGATGGCGGTGCGCCTGAAATACGCGGGTGTCCCGCCAGGCCGGATTAAGGCCGAACCAAAGATTGAGAATACGGTTCGGGACATGCTCGAGGGTAGGACGGACGCCGCTTACCTGTTGGCGACCTACACCGCCCTCTGGCCGACTGAAAAAGCCCTAAGCGCTTTGACTGATGGAAAGTGAGGCCTGGAATGATGCTTGCCATCTATCATCTGTACCCCGACCTGCTTAACCTCTACGGTGACCGCGGGAACATTATCGCCTTCCGACGTCGTTGTGAGTGGCGGGGCATTCCTGTGCAGGTACGCGAGATCAACCTCGGGGAACGGATTGATTTTTCCGATGCCGACTTCCTGTTTTTTGGCGGGGGTTCCGACCGGGAACAGGATTTGATGGCCGAGGACCTGGCAGACCGGAAGGATAACCTGCGGAAGGCTTTCGAGGACGGTTTGGTGACCCTGGCCATCTGCGGAGGATACCAACTGCTGGGGCGCTATTACCGTACCTTAAGCGGCCAGGTCATTCCGGGCCTGAACCTGCTGGACTTTTACACCCTGGCTGGAACGACACGGCTGATCGGCAATGTCGCCGTGGAAATCCCCTTGCCGGGGCGGATGGTACGAGTCTCCGGGTTTGAGAACCACTCCGGCCAGACCTTTCTCGGCGAAATCAAGCCCTTTGGCCGGGTACTGTCCGGTCACGGCAACAATGGTTCGGACGCTACCGAAGGCGTCCGTTACAAGAACGTCTTTTGTTCCTATATGCATGGCCCTCTGCTGCCCAAGAATCCCGCGCTCACCGATTACTTTATTCAGCTGGCTTTGGAAAGGCGGGGTCGGGACGGCTTCCTCGCGCCGCTGGATAACGGCTTCGAGGAAGCGGCCAACCGGGTGATGCTTTCCCGCCTGAAAGTGCTCTAGAATATTTTTCATATTGGTTTTCGTTTTGCTCTTGTAATCGGAAGTGTACCCTGTTAAGATTGGATTAAGTATAACGTATACAGGGATACACCCTGAAGGGAGCGGGAGAAGATGGAATACCTCGTGACCTGGTCAGACGGTAATGACGTAAACTACCGGATCGTAGGCGCCGATGAGCTTCCGGCTCTTTTGGAAGAAGACCGTCCGTATATCGTGGTGCCCCTGGTTCACTAATCCGTTAGAGCGAACAATACAGAAGATGATCACTGACCGCCGTGACGGCGGTCTTTTGATTTCTAGATCGAAAGAAAACGAGCGCCAGGTACTTGCTCAGTAGACAATTGACTTTTCGTCACAATATGGCAAAGCCCGCATTTACCGCTGGCTTTTGGAGAGGGAACCTACTTTAGGCCAACGGCCGTTTATATTTGGGATATTGAGAAATCCGAAAACTGTCCGGCCTTACGGATCGTCAATATACTGTAAGGCCATAAGCAACTATTTCCAGCATTAGTGGAAAGGGGTGGACGAGATGTACCGATGGATCGGGGTGGTGACCTTTTTGGCAGTGGCGCTGGTCCTAGGGTGGACTAAAATGCCCGGTGAGGCAGAGGTTAGGCAGGAGTTGTTCACCTTACCCTCAATTAGGTCCTGTAATGAACTGGCCAAACTCCTGGAAGAAAGCCGGCAGAGATTGGGCAACGTTCCGATCAGGGTGGGCCAGGCCGAAAGAATGATGGCGGAGAACAGCGGAGCGGCGGCGCCCGCGGCCAAACAGGCGGCTGGGAGCAGAGACGACTACTCCACCACTAATGTGCAGGTGGAGGGCGTGGACGAGGCGGATATCGTCAAGACCGACGGCGAGTACATCTACCAGGTGAATAACCGGCGGGTACTGATCATTCGGGCCCACCCGTCCGACAGCATGACGGTCAAAAAGGTCATCGAGTTTCCAGATGCCGGCTTCAATCCTCGTGACATCTACGTGGACCGGGAGCACCTGGTAGTGGTGGGTACGTCCTATCCGGGTCATCCCGAGAAGCATCCGCCCTTTGTCCGCCCGTCGAGCGGCACGGTTAAAGCGGTCGTATTTAATATCCGCAATAAGGATAGCATCTCCGAAGTCCGCACGGTGGAGATCGAGGGCGACTACCGGTCTTCCCGCAAGATCGGGAAGGACGTCTACCTGGTCGCCAACAGGTATCCCGAGTATCATATCCTACGTGATTCCGCCGCACCCGCGTCATCCCCCGGGACTCCCGTCTACCGGGACACCCAAGCCGGGAAGGATTACATACGTGTCAAGTGCACGGACATCTGCTACTTTCCTGGGTTTATCGAACCCAATTACCTGATCGTGGGCGGGTTCAGCCTGGATAGCCCGGAAAGAGCGCAAGTAGGCACCTACCTCGGCGCCGGTACCAACGTCTATGTGTCTACAGACAACCTGTACGTGGCCACAACAAGGTATGATCATGGTCCGATACGGCCCATGCCGGCGATCATGCCTGAATCACCACGCCTGCCTGGCATCCTGCCGTTTGAGAACAGGGAGGAAACGACAATCTACCGGTTCGCGCTGGACAACGGCCGGGTGGTCTTCAACGGGCAGGGGAGTGTTCCGGGAACGATCCTTAACCAGTTTTCGATGGACGAATTTGGCGGGTTCTTCCGCGTGGCCACCACCCAAAGCGGTTGGCAGAGCGGGATTTCCCGGAACAGCCTTTACGTTTTAGACGAGAATCTAGGGATTACCGGGAGAATCGAGGACATTGCCCCGGGGGAACGGATCTACTCGGCACGGTTTATGGGCCAGAGGGGATACATGGTTACCTTTAAGACCACCGACCCCCTGTTTGTTTTTGACCTGTCAAACCCGCAGAAACCCACGATCCTCGGGGCCCTGAAGATTCCCGGATTCAGCAATTACCTGCATCCCTACGACGAGAATCATCTGATCGGGTTCGGCAAGGACGCGTTGGAAGCCGTGCACAAAAACCCTGACGGTACGGTGGTTCGACAGGGTTTCGCCTACGAGCAGGGGATGAAGGTGGCCCTGTTTGACGTGACGGACGTGAATAACCCGGTGGAGAAGTACGCTATACGGATTGGCGATCGTGGTACGGATTCAGAGGTTCTGCACAACCACAAGGCACTGCTCTTTGACCGGGAGAAGAACCTGTTGGCTTTCCCGATAACGGTGACGGAGATCAAGGACCAGAGTGCCGCCACACCCCCGTGGGAATATGGCAGCTTTGTCTTCCAGGGGGCCTATGTCTACGACCTGAGTCTGGACCGTGGCTTCGTCCTAAAGGGCAAGCTGACGCACCGGTCGGGGGAGGATTATCTGAAGGCGGGGCAGGACTGGTATTACAGCGACCGGGACATCAACCGGATACTCTTCATCAAGGATAATCTCTATACCCTGTCCGACCGGATGGTTCAGGCCAACGACCTACAGAGCCTGACGCTGAGGGGCAGCCTGACCCTATCTAAAAGGGAAGTGTGAGGTCAGAGGTAAGATACTTCCCACATCTCACTCCTCATTTCGCAATCTCTGGGATTTTGCGAAAACCTACCTGGACAACATCAAACTGTTTCTTAACCAGTTTTGCAGCGGTCCCGATGTCTACTTCAACCCGGCGGCGCGCTGCACATTAAGCTGATGTGCTGGGTTTTCGGCGTTGGTGTTGTGGTTGCGGCTCTTCCAGAAGTGGACGCAAAACATTCCGTTGAAGTCGTTGTCGGGAACCGTATCGAATCCGTGCGGCATGCCGTTCATTGACGCGGCCAGGCGGCGTCCGTTGATCTCAACGATCACCGGCCGGGTGTTCCAGCTCCATTGACCGGCGTAGATAGACTTCATGATGGCGGTGTCCCTGGCGGTAAGGGGTTCACAGTCCGCGTGGTTTGAACCACCGATACGGTAAATGTTGAACCGTTTACCCGACCAGAGATCCAGGATGACCGCCGTACTATGGTGGTTAAACATCCAGTTAGCGTACGTCCATTCAATCAATTCGCCATAGCCGGCCTTGGCCTGTCTGCTGGGCACGGCAACGTTTGCCACGGCCTGTCTGCTGTTGGCCGGGATAAACAGCAGCTGTCCCGGAGTGATCCAGTCACTCTTCAACTGGTTAGTTCCCTTGATCGCAGAAACACTGGTATTGAACCTGCTCGCGATCGCGCTCAGGGTGTCCCCGCTGCTTACGCGGTACTCGGTAACCGTTCCGGATCCCGGTGCCGGGAGTTTGGCGTCGTTCAGGCTGATACTGACCGTGCGGTTACGGACATCGTAATAAACATCGGCTCCCAAGGCGGTGGCCACAAACCGGAGCGGGATGTAGGTGGTATTACCGACCAGGAAGGGGGGGGTGTCCAGTTGGATCTTCTTCGCGTTCATATAAGCGAAGGCATGGTTCAGAAAGAGACGGATCTGTGAGTGGCGGTTGGCGATATCGATAGTGCGGGATTGGGCGTCCCAGTTAACCCTGGCGTCGAGACTCTCGGAGACGAGTCGCAGGGGAACAAAGGTACGGTCATTGCGGATTAACGGGGCCTCCCCTGACATAAATTGTCCGTTGATCACAAGATTAGCGGTGGGGTTAGCCTCGACCACCGATGGTATACAGAACAGGAAAAGCGTTACAGCCAGTGCAATTGAGGAAAAATTGAGCATTATGTCACGTCCTTAGTAGTGATGGAATTTGTACGTATGTCTCCCACTTAGTTCAACTGTTATTATATCGTTGTAAGTTGTGTCACTCAATGCCTTTGATGTAACCAATTTGTGTCAATGAGCAAATCAGGTATTTATACCATAGATCTCATTCTCGCCGGTTAGCTGTCGAACGTCCCCGAAAGGTGGCCGTTCTTCTTTTTTGTGGGTTTCGGGCATACATTTCTAGAAGTACAGGACAACGGGAAAAGCGCGAGGGTTTTCAGGGGAATCTCTAAGCTTCGGATCTCTCGCTCCTTTCAGATCTTACGGGGAGGTGCGCATGTTTTGGATTTTCTCAGGCGTCTGGAGAAGTATTGCCTGCAGGAGAAAGAATTGGCCTGGGACGGCTCTTTTCAGGAATACCTGGAACTGGTGCGTGAAAAGCCGCGGGTTGCCCAACTGGCACATACCCGGATTTACAATATGATTAAGGCCTCAGGTATCGAAACCGCCGGTGATGTACGGCGATACAGGTTCTTCAGCCGTGAACTCTTTGGCCTGGACCGCACTTTAGAAAGGCTGGTTGATGACTATTTCCATCCGGCCGCCCGGCGCTTAGACGTGCGCAAGCGGATCATGCTGCTGATGGGTCCGGTCAGTGGTGGGAAGTCTACCCTGGTCACCCTGCTCAAGCGTGGACTGGAGGCCTACAGCCGTACTCCGGACGGCGCGGTGTACGCCATCAAGGGGTGCCCGATGCATGAGGAACCCCTTCATCTAATCCCAAGGGCCCTGCGCCTGCAGTTCGAAAAGGAATACGGGGTGCATGTGGAAGGGGAACTGTGTCCGGCCTGTCGGCTTCGGCTGCAGGCGGAATTCGGGGGGCGGATCGAGGATTTTCCGGTCGAACGGATCCTGTTCTCGGAGGAAAACCGAACGGGCATCGGGACCTTTACACCCTCAGATCCCAAATCCCAGGACATCGCTGAACTCACGGGCAGCATTGACTTCTCCACCATTGCCGATTATGGCGCGGAATCCGACCCCCGCGCCTACCGCTTTGACGGGGAACTGAATATTGCCAACCGGGGCCTGATGGAGTTTCAGGAACTTTTGAAATGTGATGAGAGGTTTCTCTGGAACCTTTTGAGCCTATCCCAGGAAGGCAACTTCAAGGCCGGCCGGTTTGCGCTGATCTATGCTGATGAGATGATAGTCGCCCATACCAACGAATCCGAGTACCGGGCCTTTATCAGTAACCGTAAGAACGAGGCCTTGGTTTCCCGGATGATCGTGGTCAAGATTCCCTATAACCTGCGCGTGAGTGATGAGATCAAAATCTATGAAAAGCTGATCCGGCAGAGCGATATCCAGAACATCCACCTAGCACCCCACGCCCTGCGGGTGGCCGCGATGCTCTCGGTGCTGTCGCGCCTGAAGGAGTCGCGCAAACAGGGTGTGGACCTCATCACCAAGATGAAGCTCTATGACGGTGAGGATGTTGACGGCTTCAAGGGGGATTTACGGGAACTCCAGGGCGAACATCCCGAAGAGGGGATGAGCGGGGTGGACCCTCGATTCGTGGTAAATCGCTTGTCTTCCGCGATCATCCGTAACCATTCCGGATGCTTGAACGCCTTGGATGTCCTCCGCACGATCAAGGATGGAATGGACCAGCATCCCTTGATCAGTCGCGAGGACCGCGAGCGGTATCTGAACCACATTTCCCTGGTACGGCGTGAGTATGACGAGATGGCCAAGCGAGAGGTCCAAAAGGCTTTTGTGCACTCTTACGAGGAGGCGGCCCGGATTCTATTTGACAACTACCTGGACAACGTAGAGGCCTTCTGCAGCGGGGTACGCAACCACGACCCGATTACGGACGAGGAAATCGAACCCGACGAGCAACTGATGCGGGCCATTGAGGAGCAGATCGGGGTGTCGGAGAACGCGAAGCGGAGCTTCCGCGAGGAAGTCCTGATCCGTCTCTCCAGCTATGCGCGAAAGGGAACACGTTTTGATTACAAGAACCACAACCGGCTCCGGGACGCCATTGAGCGTAAACTTTTCGCGGATTTGAAGGACGTCATCAAGATCACGACCTCGGCCCGGACCCCCGACCCGGAGCAACTGCGGCGTATCAACGAAGTCAGTACCCAGTTAATTGCGGAGCACGACTACTGCCCGGTCTGTGCCACCGAACTGTTGAGATATGCGGGCAGTATGCTGAACCGGTAGAAACGGAAGTCAGAGGTCGGAGGTCGGAAGTCGGAGGGAATCAGGGACCCCGGAAGACCGGGAAGTCGGAAGTCGATCAGGCGGGATTTAGGCGTGGTTCTGTTGAGGTGGCTTTGGGTGTTGCTTGTAGTACTCTTCTGGGGGAGTTGACCGGGCATGACCCGTTTTACGATCTGCCGTGAGGACTGGTCCTTGCACCGGAAGGGATACCTGGACCAGGAGCGGCATCGGGAAAAGGTGCGCGAGGCGATAAAGAACAACCTGTCCGAGATCATCAGCGAGGAAAGCATCGTGCTTTCGGACGGGCAAAAGGTGATCAAGGTTCCCGTCCGGGCAATTGAGGAGTACCGTTTCCGGTTCGATCCTGATAAACAAAACCTCGTCGGGCAGGGTTACGGGAACAGCCAACCTGGTGACCTGGTGGCCAGCGGAAGGCCCGGCGGCAGTGCCAAGGGCCGAACACCCGGAACGGAGGCGGGAAACGACTATTTCGAGGCCGAGGTAACCATTGAGGAAGTCGCGGAGATCATGTTTGAGGAACTTTGCCTGCCTAACCTGGAGCTAAAGGAGCGGCCCCACCTGACGGCCGAGGGAACCGATTTCCGGGATGTGCGCAAGAAGGGACTGGCCGCCAACCTCGACCGTCACCGGACCGTTTTGAGCGTCTTGCGCAAGAACTTATTGCAGGGACAGCCGGGTTTCCATTCGGTAACGCCGGAGGATCTTCGTTTCCGGACCTGGGATGTCCATGAAAAACCAGAATCCGGGGCGGTGGTGCTGGCGATGATGGACACTTCTGGTTCAATGGGGCCGTTTGAGAAGTACATTGCCCGAACCTACTTCTTCTGGATGACCCGGTTTCTCCGGACCAGGTACCGCAATGTCGATGTGGTATTCCTCTCCCATCACACCGAAGCCAGAGAAAGCACGGAGGAGGAGTTTTTCACCAAGGGGGAAAGCGGCGGCACCCGCTGTTCTTCGGTCTATAAACTAGCGCTAAAGGTCGTTGAAGAGCGTTACCCCCCCCAGGACTACAACATCTATGCCTTTCACTTCTCAGACGGAGACAACCTTATTTCCGATAACGACCAATGTATCGAACTCGTCGGGAGACTGGTTCAGGTGGTCAGCCTTGTGGGTTACGGTGAGATTGAAGGCCCCTACTATTACTCTAGCACCCTGCGCTCGACTTATAAGCGCATCCGCCATCCAAACTTTAAGACGGTGGTCATCAGGGATAAGGGTGACATTTTCGGTGCCCTCAAAACCTTCTTTGGAAGCGGTTCCACTTAGCTCCAATGGTAACGAACAGGCCTGTGAATTTGCCCCGCTTTGTAGCGGGGCATTTTAATTATATGAACATTTGAGCTAATCTACCGATGGTGATGGAGAAATCGTGACCAAAATGCAAATAATTAATTGTTTGGGTTGTAATCGATGTACTCTTTTGGTATTATGTGCTTAAAATATACTGTATACAGGGTACAAGGTTTGGGCTGAGTTGTGACGGATTTCACGAAAAACATCAAACCAGCCGAGGGAAAGGAGTCGCCCCATGCATTCCTTTCGTCGTCCCGTAGAAGCGAAGGCAATTCTGGACAATCCTTCTTTATCGGAACTGCGGGAACTGGCCCGTAAAGACGAGCGGACAACTGAATACGGGAGCGCAAGCTACATAACGAATGTACGCAGCCGGAGCGCCAAGTTTACCTACATCGTAGAAGACGGTGTGAAGCTGGGTATTGATCAACAGGGTATACCTCTTGAGAAAGCGATGGCCATTGCCGATGAGGTCCATCGCTATCTGCGCGACCAGGAGTTGATCCGGGTTGATCGCCGGATGGGGTTAAGCCAGGGGTTTAGCCTGCACTGCCGGCTTTACATCAGCAAGGGTTATGCTCGGATACCGTACCAGTGGCAGAATATGCTCTTTGAACCGGTTAATAAGGACGAAGAGCCCGACCTTATCTCCATTTATGTCCCGGAATGGCCGGAACGGATCATCTTCTGCCATCCGGAGGCCGGTGTCACTTACATCCTGGGTACGGACTACTTCGGTGAATGCAAGAAGTCGTTCCTGCGTAAGGCGATGTACTACCAGAAGAACCGGGGCGGTATTGGTTTGCATGCCGGCAGCAAGGTGATCCAGGTCAAAGATAAAGATGGAAAACGCCGCGAGGTCGGGTTTATCCTCTTTGGTCTCAGCGGTACCGGAAAAACGACGCTGACCATGCACGACCATGACCTAGAAGGTGACGAGGGTGTGGCCATCCGCCAGGATGACGTCATCATGCTGAACCCGGACGGCTCCTGCTTTGGTACGGAAAACGGATTCTATATCAAGACCGACGGTCTCGATGAATCCCAGGCTGTGCTCTACAATGCGGCTATTTCACCCCAGGCAATTTTCGAAAACATAATGGTCCTCAAGGACGGCACCGTATTCTTTGACAATAAGGAACTTACCTCCAACGGGCGCGGGGTGGTGCTACGCTCAGAAGTGATCGGTACCGACGACAAAATCGACCTGGTCCGGGCGGATCGGATCATCTTCATTACCCGGCGCGATGATGTGGTTCCCGCGGTGGCGAAGTTGAGTGCAGAGCAGGCTGCCGCTTTCTTTATGCTGGGCGAGTCCATCGAGACCTCGGCGGGTGATCCGACCAAGGCCGGGCAGGCCAAGCGGCAGGTGGGCACCAACCCGTTTATTGTGGGATCGGAAGCGGAAGAGGGCAATCGCTTCCTGGAGATCATCCGTAAAAACCCAGGCATTGAATGCTACCTTTTGAATACTGGGAGTGTCGGCAAGAATGGGGACTTCCCCGGCGTCAAGATCAAGATCAAGGACTCGACCACCATTATGAAGCAGATCGCTCGCGGAGTCGTCCGCTGGCAGGAGGATCCGGATTGGGGCTACCTGGTGCCCGTGGAGGTACCGGGGATTGACATCAAGCCTCTGGATCCCCACCGTTATTATTCACTTGACGAATACGACCGACGCAACGCCAAGCTGCGTGAGGAACGCCGGGTCTGGCTCGCCAAGTATACCGGTCTCAAAGCGGAGATCGTACTGGCGATCGAGCCCGAGGTGCCGGTCAAGGCCGCCGCAGGCGGAAAACGTTAGGGAAAAGGCCGTTAAGAACTAGTAAGTGGACTGTACGTTAGAGGGGATGCCTGGAGACAGGCATCTCCTCTAGCCTTTGCCGTGACAGAGGAAGGCTTTCTCGGGCAGACGGGCGAGGAGCAACAACAGGAGAGGCCCGAGAATGGCGACCAATCCCAGGGAGGAAAAGGCCAGACCCCAGGCGACGTTTGGTTGGGAGTGTTCCAGGATCAGGCCAAAGGTTACCGGGGAGATGCTGGCGGCGGTGTATCCGAGGAAAGTCTGCCAGGCCATAATCCGGCCCAGGCGTTCTGGATCCGAAAGCTCGGTAATACCTGTGGAAACGATGGGCGTATCCGCCACGACCATGATGCTGTAGACGGCTCCGATGATGATAATTATCCAGAGCGGTGAACCGAACAGCCAGCCGAAAGTAAAGGAACAGACCGTACTGGTGAGCATGATCAGGGAGGCCGTCAGCAGACGCCCGTAACGGTCAGAGAGTGAGCCGGCCAGGGCCGTTGCGGACGCGCTGAGCATGATCAGGAATGAGGTTATGGTGGCGGCCAGGGATGTCGCGGCGCCGGAGCCTTCACCGAGGACGTGGGCCAGGAATGGGGAAATCCACGAGCGCATGCCGTAGAATTCCCACATGTGGACGACGTAGACGCTGATCATTATGATCACCGGCAGGTTTTGGCGGAACAAGACACGCCAGCCTAGCCGGGAGCCAGGCTTAGAAGGGCTTTTGTGGCGCCGGGGCGGTTCACCCGTATCGGAGACCCTCGTGACCAGGTAGACTGCGGCTGGGACGGAAAGACCAGAGAGCAGGGCAATGATCAGATAGGACTGCTGCCATGTCGAAAACGATACCAGGATACCGGTGACGAGAAAGGAAAAAGCGGTCCCTAAAAGGTAGGACGACACGTAAAAACCCACGGCCCGGCCGCGAAGAGTGTCGATTCTCGACACGATACGCAGTCCGGGCATATATATGCAGCCGATGCCGGCTCCGGCCAGTCCGCGCAGAACAGAGGCGATGAAGGGGTCTTTGGCGACCAGGGGAAACAGGACGTGGCTGGCCACGGTTAGGACGGCACCACAGAGCACAATTCGGCGGGCGTCTACACGGTCGGTGCGCGGAAGGGCGATAATTGCGGTCAGGATGTACCCGATTTGAAAGAAGGCCATGACTGTACCTGATTGGGAGGGACGCATTCCCCAGTCCTGTTCGATTAACGGTAGTACGGCCGGGAGGCTGAAGCTCGGCAACAGCGCTAGAAAGAGCACTACGGCCATGAGGACGGCGGGTTGATAGGTTGTTCCTTTCTTAGACAAATATAGGCCTCCCGTTTTGAACTAAGGTTGGAAATTCGACAGTAACGGAGTATGTCCTGCTGCCTCGAAATGGGGAATGGCCGGTGTACGGAGATCAACATTTTTGTATATGGTTCGTGATTATTATCCCCTTGTGAGGGACAAAGGTTGAGGACTATGATGAACAAAGCAGAACGCAAACCGTGACAAGACAGAAAAGGAGTGGGCACAGTTTGATAAGGCCATCTTTGGTAGTTTTTGAAGTCGGTGAAGAAATGTATCAGCTTCCCCGGGCTTGCGTTGCAAGGATCCTGCGTTTTTGGGAGTACTGCGAGGAGCCCCTTGTCGGGTCGGACGGGACCATTTTATACAAGGGGCAACGGGTAAGGGTTATCGACGTACGCAAACATGCCGGCGTGGAGCAGGCCGGGCCAAGTTTTAATACCCGGATTATCCTGCTTAACCGAATTAATGGTCTGGTTGGGTTACTGGTTGACCGGGTGATTACTGATGAGGAAATGAGGGTAGGTACCGGAATCAGCCGGGTTGTCGGATAGTGTTTCTTCCTTCATCCATCCGGGAAGGGTTCTCGTCAGAGTAGGGGGTGAAGGTCTTTGAAGGACAGCATTAAACAGCTTGAACGGGCCATCGGCGAGGTGATGGAGAGAGCGTGCACCGAGGGCCTTGATTTTTTTGAGATGCGTTTTGAAATATGCCCCGCCGAAGTAATATATGGGTTTGGCGCCTACGGCATGCCTACCCGCTTTGCACATTGGAGCTTTGGCAAGGGATTTCAGCGTATTAAGACCGAGTATGACCTCAATCTCAGCCGGATTTACGAGATGGTGATCAATACGGACCCCTGTTACGCCTTCCTCCTCGACCGGAACTCACTAATTCAGAACAAACTTATCGCCGGACACGCTCTAGCGCACAGTGACTTCTTTAAGAACAACGCCTATTTTCAACCGACCTCCAAACGGATGCTTAACACGATGGAGGCCTCGGCCCAGCGCATCCGAGACTACGAGCTTGCCCACGGGCAGGGGGAAGTCGAAGGCTTTATTGATGCTGTCTTATCCATTCAAGAACACGTGAATCCTCACGCTTACACGGAGGGGCGGGAACGAGACACGAGGCTGACGCCCCAGGAAGGGGCAAAGGATCTACTTGGGTATCTCATTGAACACAGCCCCAAACTGGACGACTGGCAGCGCGACATCGTGAGTATCATCCGGGAAGAAACCCTCTATTTTTGGCCACAGCTGGAAACGAAGATCCTGAATGAGGGATGGGCCACGTACTGGCACCTTCGTCTGCTGCGGGGAATGGACCTCGATGAGGCGGAGACCCTGGAACTTGCGGTTATGCAGGCCGAACTCACCGCCCCGGGGCGGTTCCGCATTAACCCCTATCTTTTCGGGCTGAGGATCCTCGAGAGTATCGAGACTCGGTACGGTGAGGCTGAACTCTGGTCCGTGCGCACGTGGGAGAATGACATCTCGCTGGTCCGCAATTACCTGACGCCGGACCTGGTTCAGGCGCTTGATCTCTACCTCTACCGGCGGGTAGGTTATGAGTGGCGGGTCGTGGACAAGAACTGGCGCCGGATTCGTGACACCCTGGTCCAGAGCCTGATCAACGGCGGGCATCCCTACATTGTAGTTACGGATAGCGATTTTAAAGGCTCTGGAGAACTGTACCTGAGACATGCCTACGAGGGCATGGAACTGGATGTACAGTACCTGGAGCGAACCTTACCCTACGTGTTCAGACTGTGGGGCCGGACAGTGCACCTGGAGACCGTGCTCGACGAGAAGATGGTGCTGTTTTCGTACGACGGAGAACGCGCCACCCGCAACTTCCTCTGAGTCTCGGCTTTCCAAGCCGGTTCCTCGGCTCTACCCTTCCCCTCGGGCCTCGTCGGGCTTAAAAATCCTAAAGACGGTACACACTAACCTAAAGCCGCCGAGGTGGAAATCGGTCTTGGAAGAGGATCGGTTTACGGGGTGAATATTAGGGAGGGGTGCCGTCGATGAGACCGCTCTGGAAAGGGGCAATGACGTTTGGCCTGGTCTACATTCCGGTCAAACTGTACACTGCCACGGAACGCCAAGACATCCGGTTTAACATGCTGCACGTCCGGTGTCACACACCGATTCAGTACCGAAAATACTGTCCCCACTGTGAAGAAGAGGTTCAGCTGGATGACATCGTACGCGGTTACGAATACGAAAAGGGGCGCTACGTAATCCTTTCGGATGAGGAGTTGGCCGGTTCTCCTGCGGAAGGCGCCAGAAACATTGCCCTTCTGGATTTTGTGCATCTGGGTGAGATCGATCCGGTGTACTTCGACAAGTCCTATTACCTGGCCCCGTCCGAGGGCGGACAAAAGGTGTACGAACTGCTGCGCCAAGCTATGGAGCAGAGCGGGAAGGTGGGTATTGCCCGTGTGACCATCAGGAGCAAGGAAACACTGGCCTGCGTACGGGTCAGTAACCGGACGCTGGTGATGAACACGATGCTGTACCCGGACGAGGTGCGCCGACCGGAGCTGTTGCCGGAACTCGATTACCAGGTCAAGATCCACGACAACGAGCGGAAAATGGCGCTCAGCCTGGTCGAGAACCTGGCGGCGCCCTTTGAGCCGGGCAAGTACACCGACGAACGGCGCGAAGCGCTGGGCGAGATCATCCGCGCCAAGGTGGCCGGTGATGTGGCCGTAAGGCCGCCGGAGGCCCAACCGGCTAAGGTCGTCGATCTGATGGAAGCGTTGAAAACCAGTATCGAGCAGGCCAAAAAGGAACGAACCCCGGATAAACCCCAACGCAAAACGGCCAAGAAAAAGGAAGCGGGCGCCGGTTAGCGCCCGCAGGTTATTCTGAATTGAAAGATTGGTACCTAGGCCCCCTCTTTGTTCTTGTACTCGATCTTGGCCTTTTTCCAGAGACTGTCCATCCATTCCGGGTAAAGGGTGGACATCCTTTCTTCGAGTATTGCCTGCTGCACATCGCTCTTGACCTCTTCAAAAGAGGGCTCCACTGCCGGACTAAGCTCGGTCACCTGCAGCACGTGAAAACCGCTCTCGCTTTCGAGGACATTGCTCAACTCGCCGACTTTGAGTTCAAAGGCGGCTAGAACCCACTGAGGCAGGCTTTCGGAGTAGGGTACCTTGCCCAACTCGCCGCCCTTGGAGGCGGTCAGGTCGTCGGTGGAACGCTCCTTCGCAATCTGGGCAAAATCGGCGCCACCGGCGACTGCGGTCCGGGCTGCCTTGGCATCGGCCCGGGTGTCGGACTGGATATGGCGCACCTCGACGGTGACCGGTTCGCTGAAGTACTGGCGGTGTTCATTGAAGTAGCGCTCCAACTCCTCATCGCCGAGATTGAGCTGTGCGGAGAGAATTGTTTCTACAATCAGCTGCGTCCTCAACTGCTCTTCGATATCGGCCTTGGTCAGATTGTACATCTTCAGGAGTTGTTCAAAGTTCTCCTCGGATTGGAAGTCCTGGGCAATCATCCTGTCCAGGCGTTCCTTCACGTCTTCATCGCTAACCGATACTTTATTAGCCCGGGCCTCCTGCTGAATAAGCCTCTGCGTGATGATTCCATGTAGTGATTCCTCGCCGGATTTCATGTACATCTCCTGGTACAGCTCACTTTGGGAGACCTTCTCGCCGTTGACCACGGCCACCGGCTTACTCTCGGCCCGCCAGATGTTTGCCGAGATCAGGGCCGTAACCAGGATCAGGACCAGACTCAGGGCGACCACGACAACTGGCTTTATGCCACCGGGAGTGTCCGGCCCGGATTTCGTCAGCGGCTCGGTGTTCACCGAACTGCTGTCCACCGCGGGGGCGTCTCCCGGGATGAACCCAGTGTCTTCGGAAACAGATCCGGGGTTCTCCGGCTGATTGCTTTTTTCCTTTTCGTCCACTGTCTATCCTCACCTCATTGTTTTAGGTTGGAACCACTTGTCCATTATATCACTTTACCGCGACGTGGTCATCCAAACCAAACCAGGTTGGTCCATGTCAAGAGTTAGTAGGATTACACACAGGCTGCTAGCAAGCTCTGTTAACAATTCGGGGTGCAGTACAGCTTCTTCGGAAGTAACCCGCCAGAGGTCTCTTTCTATGTCGTCCCCCTGGTTACCTACTAAAACTTAAGAAGTACGAGGGATTGACGGATGAAAACGAAGTCAAAAAGTTCTTTAAGCAGCGTACGATGATGATAAAGAAAGTGGCCGATGATCTGAGGAAAAACCTCGACAGGATAGGAAGGTGATTCCAGCTTATGATGACCGATCACTGACTTATTTATAACCGGTGAAAATGGACTTAAGTTTCTTGAGGCTGTCGGTGAGGGCAAAATAGATATGCCCGGCGGCCAGGGCGGAAATGGACACGCTTGCCAGGTAGTGCAGTTTGCGCAGGGGATTCAGGCCGCCCGCCAGGGTGGCCGGCTTCTGAAATCTCTTTGTAACGTACAGACCCAGCCCGGTTACGATCTGCACCGGGATGAGCAGGGCAAAGCTGGTATAGACGATTTTCTGACCGGGGTTGTATTTAGGAAATTTAGGCTTCTTACTGGTAAGAAAGAGTTGGTATTTTAAGAACTCGGGCATGCGCACTATATCTTTAAGGTCGGGAATGATCTCCCTGTAATTTTTTGCTGAATAAGCGTAGTAGACCCGGGCGAGGTAGGAGGAGATAAGCACGTACTGGGCAATGAAATGGGTTTTCCGGGCAGAATCCATGTTCGTGAAGCCGTGGACACGGGATGGTCTGGTGATATAAAACCCGCTCAGGATACCGGCCAGCACGGCGGGGGCGTAAGACCAGTGCAAAAGCCTCGTGGGCCAGGGATGCCGTAGTTTTTTCCCTTTTATCAATAATGACAGTAAACTTTTCACGACACAACCTCCAGTATACCGCTAGGTTCAGCCACCCTTAAGGTACGATAATCGTTTCCTTGACCGGCGTGCCCGGAACAATCAGGTGGACGGAGCATGAAGAGCATACGTCAAAGGCACGGACCACCCTGCCTATTTCCACCGGTTCATTCTCGTCTTCGATGGGTGTCCCGATCAGGGCTTCCTCCACCGGTCCCAACTGGCCCGTATCGTCACGGGGCGAAAAGTTCCACGTGGTAGGGGTGATAATCTCATAGTGGGCGATCCTTCCTTTTTCGATCCGTAGCCAGTGCCCCAGCGGCCCCCGCATGGCCCCTGTCAAACCGGCTCCCTCCGCCTCCCGGGGTACATTAAAGGCGTTAAAGACGGGTGCGCCCGGCTGCAGTTCTTCCACCCAGCCCTCCATCGATTTCCCGATCATTTCTGCTTCCATGGCACGGGCAACGATTCGGTCCATGGTAGAAATACCCTTCCGGTAGTCTCCCCTGATCCAGAGCCGGGCCAGGGGCCCCCCTTCCATCGGCTTTCCCCCATAACGGGGTGCTTTGGCCCAGGAATAGGCACCCTCTTTTTCCCGGTCGGGTTCGGTCCGTCCCCGGGACGGATGCCGGGGTTCACTGTTTCCGGTAAACCAGGAGTACTTTAGATGTTCTCTAATAGCCGAGCTGTCTAGCTTTTGCGGGTGGCCATCGATTATGACACCTCCCGGGAAAGATCTTTCATTATCATCCTCACTACGCGGGAAGAGGCCGAATTCGAGCAGGTTGGGCGCCCGGCAGCCGATTTCGTAGTAGTCCGGGTAGGCCTCCGCCAGGGTTAATGTGTCGGGAACCATTATGTTTTTGATGAAATCGATAATCTTCCTTAACTTTGAGCCAAAATCCATTAGGATATCGGCTGCTGGGGATACGGTGCTTCCCCCGGCCAGTAGGCCGTGATTATGCGGGGCCTTACCTCCCAGCAGGGTCAACAGCTTGTGGGTCAGCCGGCTGATTTCCACGGCCTGAAAGTAGTGTTCAACCATAGCCTCGTTCACTTTTCCATGTAAACGGTAGCCTTTTGTATAACCGGGGATGAAGGGTCGCTGGTTCGGCCCCCGGACGTAATCCAGCAGGCTGTACAGGTAGAAGTGACGGATGTGGCTTTGCAGGAAGTCGGCGCCCAGGATCAGGTTGCGCAACAGGTTGCCGTTGCGGGGAGGCCGTACGCCGGCAGCATCCTCGAGGGCGAAAGAGGCCGCCGTGCCGTGAGCCGCGGAACATATCCCGCAGATCCGCTCGGTCAGGTAGCTGGCGTCCCGGGGATCCCTGCCCCGCAGGATTAGCTCGAAGCCCCGAAAAAAGATGCCGCTGCAGCGGGCATCTACCACTCTTTTGTCTTCTACGGTAACCTCTACGGAACTGGAGTTGTTGGCCCGGGTAAGCGGGCCAACGATGATTTTCTTCAAATCCGGTCATCCTTTCTTCCATCCCCGAATTACCGTAGTTTTTTCAACAATTTCTGTAACATGCCGTTACCGGAGAAGCCTTTCTTTAGGGTGTGGGGCAGCCGGTTGGTGACGATGCTGCCGATCATGTGCCCGCTAATGCCCAAGGCCGTAATAACGCCGGTTATGGTCCCGATCCGGTCGGCGGTCGTTCGAATGCCTGGCAGTTTCACGTCCGGCAGGTGCTCGAAGAAGGGCATGTCGCCGTCGGGAAATTCCGGACTGACACAGCCGATGCAGGGGGTGTTGGCCTTCACCGGCCAGCTCAGGTGCTCGCTGTTCCACTGGCGGTAAGGGCAGTCGGCAAAGGTCACCGGTCCCTTGCACCCGATCTTGTACATGCACCAGGGGTCACCCGGCTTTTTGGCAAAAATACTGTTGTCGAAATAGTGGCGTCGCTGGCAGAGGTTGTGGATGGTTTCGCCGTAGAACAGTTTGGGCCGGTTCAAATCATCCAGCTCCGGCTCTCCGTACCGGATCAGGTGTGCCAGCGTCCCCATCAGCCAGTCAGGGAGAACGGGACAACCGGGTACGTTGATGACCCGTCTCTCTAGGACGGCCTGGACAGATTTGGAATCAGAGGGGTTGGGCGCGGCGGCGTAAGGACCCCCGAACGCCGCGCAGGTACCTGCGGCTACCACGTACCGGGCGCTGGCACCCAGCTCCCGTACCGCCTGCAGGGCCGTCAGCGGCTCTCCGTTTCTTCTCCCGATAACGCAGTACAACCCGTTGGACCGGGTCGGGATTGTTCCTTCAACCACCAGGATGTACTCACCGGGGAGCTCGGCCATGGTTTCATCCAAAATCCCGGTAGCCATGTCCCCCTCGGCCGTCCCCAGCAGGTAATTGTAGCGGAAATCGATCAGGTCGGTAAGCAAGCTCCGGTAACCCGGGTCGAGGGAATTCAGCAAGGAAAGCATATCACCTGCGCAGGTGTTGGTCCCCAGCCAGATTACGGGAGGTCTGCTTTCTCCGGCGCGGGGCTTAAGCAGCCGGGGAATCAGCTGTTCAAGTAGTTTATGGTTGGTCTTACCTTGCATCTTATTCTCCACCCCGCGCCTATTCTGTGACGCAGCCTTTTATACCCGCTTTACAGGTATTGATGTCAGCGTCCTTCCCGGTCCACTATCTCCTTGTCCCGTTTGTCGTCCCGCTCCAGCATCTTAACGAGCATCGAGGTCAGCCCTCTTCTCTCCTCTTCGGTGCCCTCCAGCCACAATTCCTGAAGCAGGCGCTGCTCCCGGTTACCTGAGTCGATGTGGCCGGCCAAAAACCCTCCCATACGGTAGGACATGCCCTTGATCCTGTCTTCGGACAGCCCTATGAACTCCCCGATGTTAATTCCCGTCCTCAGCATCTTTGTCCATTGCTCCCACGTTACATCTGTTTCCATTTTTCCACCTCCAGCAGTAGTGTCTATAGATATTATGGCTAAGGAGCTCAGAATCTATGTGTTGCCTGCGCCGGCTTGTACCCCGCCTGACGGCCCCTGATCCTGCCTTTGGCCGTCGTCATCACCGCCCTGGCCGTACAGTCCTGGGCGAACATTTATAACCTTGCCGTTCCTCGTTGCACTCATAGGGTTTTGCTTTGAGTTGCTCGGCAGCCTGAGCCTCAAGAATCTGGTTTACCACCTGCTCGACGAGGAGTGCCAAACCGTTGTCACGCAAGAACAGTTGTTCTACAGAGGAAGAGTAAGAACAAGGTTGTAGGATTCGACGGGGGGACAGGATAAAGGAAAACCAAGCATGGTGGTGACAGTATGATCCTCAAGGTTATTCGCCCGATGGAACCCGTTCCGGTGGACGAGCCTTTTGACGATCCGGCCTGGATCCACCAGATAAAGTGGGACGGGATCCGCCTGCTGGCCTATGCTGAGGGAAGCGGAGTGCGCCTCTACACGCGTCGTGGGCAGGATCGCACTGAATCCTATCCCGAACTGGCGGGGGCCCGGCTGGCAAAGGCGGAGACGGTGGTTCTGGACGGTGAAGTGGTGGCCATTGATTCAAAGGGGCGGCCGAGCTTCCAGCGCATAATGCGCAGGCACATGCGGGCCCGGCACCGTTCAACCGGAGCGGCGGAGATTTCGATCGACTACGTGGTATTCGATCTACTATATCTGGACGGGCAGTGGCTGTTTGAGGTTCCACTGTTGGAACGCCAGGCGCTGCTTCAGGATCGCGTCAACTGGGACACCGGCGTTCACCCCTGTGACAACCACACTTCGGGGAAAGAACTTTTCCACGCCACCGGGCAGCTTGGTCTGGAAGGTATTGTGTCTAAGGAGAGAAACGGTCGTTATCACCCCGACCGTAAACACCCCACCTGGCGGAAGATCAAGCACTTTCAGCAACTGGACGCCGTGGTCATCGGGGTTGTGCTTAAGCAGGGACGGGCTAACGCCCTGCTAACCGCAGCCTACCTGGAGGATGAACTAACCTACATCGGCCGGGTGGCCACGGGGCTTTCAATGGAGGAACTGGGACTGTTCACCGATCTTGCCGCTCGTTCCGAGGCGCCAAGACCGTTGTTATTGAACGAAGGATACGCACGGGAGCGGAACATCCGCTGGCTCGACGTCCGACCTGTGGTCCGTGTCCGCTTTATGGGTTGGACCGAGCAGGGACTGCTCAGGGCGCCGGTGGTAGTCGGTTTCTCGATTCGGCCCGAAAAGGAATGCGTGATGGAATAAGAGAGCGTTGCCCCCGTAAAGAACATATGCTATTATCAACTAGTTAGAAAAAACTTCTATTTAGGGGGAGGGCTGCACTTGGCCAGGATTGTGATTTTGTCCTGTAAAAAGATCAAAGACGTTACTTGTGTTTCTTGTATGAAGTGTTTTAAGGGGATTAAGGAGCGGGCCGGCGAATTTGCTCGCTACGGTGACGAGGAGATTGAAATTGTAGCGATGGGTAACTGCGGGGACTGCCCCGGCCTGGTAATGCCGAAGATGGGATTGATTATGGACCTTGCCAAGGTTTACGAACGGGAGGTCGACGTAATTCACTTTGGGACGTGCATGGTGCGAGCCACCGGTACCGCGAAGTGCCCGATTAACCTGAATGAACTAAAGGTAAAGCTGGAGGCCAAGTTCGAAAAGTCGGTCGTAATCGGAACCCATCCCTGGTAGGTTAGTGTAACTGTCTGAAACCGGCGAACATATCCTGGTAGCGGGGGAGTCGTGCCACCGGGGAAAACTGCCTTCCAATCGGGAAGACCTTAATCCGGAAGGACTTATGTTATGTGAATTATTGGGAAATGGGTCCGGTTCTTTTAAGGTTGCCCAGGTACGGGAAGCTTTTGGTAAGCCTGTCCCAGGAGCCAACCCTGACACTGACGCAGCGTCTCACCCTAGCGGGAGCAGTCGTTTATACGTTCTCCCCAGTCGATCTTATCCCCGGTGTGATTCCCCTCCTGGGACAATTAGACGACCTGGTCTTGCTCCTGATCGCCATCAGGCGAACCGTGTACCGTTGTCCGGGGGAGGTTCGCCGCAGGCATTTGAAGAAGGTGGGTTTGACACTGGAAGAGGTCGAAGGTGACTACCGGTTGCTGGTCTCCACGGCCAGAGTCTTGATCACCGGGGTAACCCGTCTGGCAACGGAGATGGGGGCTCTCAGGGCCAGGGAGTTACGGCGTCTTGGCAAAACAATCGGACAGGGCAGCCTGCTTGGATTAGGAATGATGCGGCAGGCGATGGCGGGATCCAGGTAACTGGATCCCGTCATCCGTTTGAAGGGGAAAAACAAACGGGTACGGTAAGTGTTGGTAGGGGAGTAGAACTATCAGGGATAGAACTAAATCAACCTAACCGAACTTACCGTACCCCATAAGTCAATTATGGCCAGTCTTGAAGGGATTCATTCATCACCCCGTATCCATTAAATGTCTTCGCGCGGTTTGCCTTTATATTCTTTATTGTCCAGATCCAACTCATCCAGGGCCTCCTCGCCGGCGCGTACCAGTTTTCGAATCATGTTCTTGCCAATGGCGCCTGCTTCCCGCAGGACGGTCTCCGGATCGCCCTCTTCAATCCGCTCCACTGCTTCCAGACGTTCCATTCCCCTGATCTCGGGGTTCACTTGGTCATCTTTTTTAGCCACAAATATCACCTCACGATTATGATCGACGCAATAGGTAAAGATTATGCTCGGGTAGGAATAAGGCTTTTTCCGGGCGGAGGTGAGGACTGTTGTCTACGACTGTTGACGTTGACGGTCGTGAAGTCAAGCTGACCAACCTTGATAAGGTTTTGTGGCCGGAAGGGATTACTAAGGCGGATCTGGTTGCTTATTACCACCAGGTGGCGCCTTATGCGCTTCCCTACCTGGTGGGACGGCCGGCGGTCATGAGCCGGTACCCGGACGGTATCGACGGGGAGTACTTTTACCAGAAAGACTGTCCGTCTTATGTCCCGGATTGGATCAGGACCGTCGCGGTAAGGCACGATGAGGGGCGCCGGGTGGTACACTATATTGTGCACCAGGACCGGGCCACGCTGGTATGGTTGGCGAACCAGGCGGCGATCGAACTCCACGCCTGGCTTTCCCGGGTCGACCATCTCAAGCACCCGGATATTGGGGTCATCGACCTCGATCCGGCCGAGGGATCTACTTTTCAGCAGGTTGTGACCGTGGCTCTACTGGTGCAGGAAGCCTTGACGGAGTTTGAGATCACTGGTTTCCCAAAGACCTCGGGTGCGACCGGGCTCCACATTTACATCCCGCTGGAACCCGTATCCCCGTTTTCAGAGGTGACCCGGGCCTTAAAGACGCTGGCCGAAATGATCACGGCGGTCTGTCCTTTCGCGACCATCGAGCGGGTGGTGGCCAAACGGACGGGAAAGGTGTACATTGATTACCTGCAAAACACGTTCGGAAAGACGATGGCCTCGGCCTACAGCGTCCGTCCCCGCCCCGGCGCTCCCGTGTCGATGCCATTGAAATGGCCGGATGTAGAGCGGGGGGGCCTAAACCCGGATGAATTCAACATCTACACTGTTTTACCGCTACTTCGAGAGCAGGGAGATGCCTTCCGGGGATTCTTCGACCGCCGCTACCGGCTTAACGGGCTGTTGGAGGCCAAGCCCTTGCTAGAAAATATTCAACATTGGCAGGAAATGTCTGGTTCCGTCCCGAAGAATGGGTCGATCTACCAAGAACAATAATCTCGAGAAGCGGTATGATTGTAGTGTTTTGAACCGGGGGAAGGGCTGGTGAGCTTGGAGCATTTGTTTTGGCTCGCATGGGCTAGTGTATTGCCGGCCGGGGGACAGCAGATTATCGACATTGTGGAACACTTTGGTTCAGCCCACAAAGCCTGGTCGAACGGTGAGCGGGCGCTTGCCTTCCTTTGTGAGAAGGCTCCTTTGCGGGGACAGGCCCGGCGTTCACTGCCGGAGCTCACCACACGCTTCAAGGCCACGGACCCTGTCCGGGAGGAAGCGCTTCTAAAGCAGGCGGGCGCTGGTTACCTGACTTGGACGGACGACCGGTACCCTGAACCTTTACGGCATATTTTCAATCCTCCCGCCGTACTCTACTATCTAGGTGAGATCAAGCCTGAGGACAAGCTGGCCGTAGCCTTGGTCGGCTCTCGCCGGGCTACCTACTACGGACGCGATGTGGCCCAAAAGCTGGGCCGTGACCTTGCAGCCGCCGGGTTGACAGTGGTTAGCGGGATGGCCAGGGGTATTGACACCGCGGCACACCGCGGTGCGCTTGAGGCCGGAGGCAGGACCGTTGCCGTACTCGGCTCAGGTTTAGATGTGGTCTATCCGCGGGAAAATATTAAGTTGATGCGTGAGATTGCCGGTTCGGGAGCCGTGGTCACGGAGTTTCCGCTGGGTGCGGCGCCCGAGGCGTGGCACTTCCCGGTGCGGAACCGGATTATCAGTGGCATCTCACGGGGAGTGGTGGTCGTCGAGGCCGCCGAGCGTAGCGGGGCGTTGATTACGGCGGAACTTGCGCTTGAACAGGGCAAGGACGTAATGGCTGTTCCGGGCAACATCAGCAGTCCGGTCAGTCGCGGTCCCAACCGGTTAATCAAACAAGGCGCCCGGCTGGTGGACGACGCGGAGGACATCCTTGATGAAATTGGGCTCACGCGCCTGTTTGACGCTCAGGACGGCGGGTCCGGACCGGGGATAAAGCTTGACCCCGACGAGGAACGTGTGCTACAACTCATTTCAGTAGAACCGCTGGCGGTCGACCTGATCATTAGGGATTCGGGACTGCCGGCCGAACGGGTGGCCTCAGTGCTGGCCTTTCTGGAAGTGAAAGGACTGGCCCGGCGTTTACCTGCCGGCCTCTACTTAAAAAGCTAGATCCGAGGTGTACGTAATTGTCGAAAACCCTGGTGATTGTGGAATCCCCGGCGAAGGCCCGGACGCTGACCAAACTTCTGGGTCGCAAATATGAGGTCCGTGCCTCGATGGGGCATGTACGCGACCTGCCCAAGAGTCAGTTTGGAGTCGATGTAGATGAGGGTTTTGTCCCTAAATACATCACCATCCGCGGCAAAGGAGACGCAATCCAGGAACTGCGGGCCGCTTCCAAGAAGGCGGACCGGGTGCTGCTGGCTTCCGACCCTGACCGCGAGGGAGAGGCCATTGCCTGGCACCTGGAGCACCTGTTGAAGCTTGACCACGGGTACCCGCACCGGATTGAATTCAATGAGATCACCAAGCAGGCCGTGGTCAACGCCGTCAAACACCCGCGGCGGATCGATGTTGACCGTGTCAACGCCCAACAGGCGCGGCGGATCCTGGATCGCCTGGTGGGCTACAACCTCAGTCCCCTGCTCTGGCGCAAGGTGCGACGGGGTCTCTCCGCAGGACGGGTCCAGTCGGTGGCCGTCCACATGATCTGTGAGCGCGAGAAAGAGGTCGAGGCGTTTGTACCGGAAGAGTACTGGACCCTGACAGTGACCCTGGCCAACGAAAAGAAAGAGAAATTCCAGGCCAAACTGGCGAAAAAAGGCAAGGATAAGCTGACGGTACACAGTGAGGCGGAAATGAAGGAAATAACTGCTTCGCTGCAGGGCGCCCAATACCGGGTGGGGGACATCGTGCGCCGGGAAAAGGTACGCAATCCGTTGCCCCCCTTCACCACCAGCACCCTGCAGCAGGAAGCCTCTCGCAAACTGAACTTTACGACCAGGCGGACCATGATGATTGCTCAGCAGCTCTACGAGGGCCTTGAACTGGGCAAGGAAGGTCCTACCGGACTGCTTACCTATATCCGGACCGACTCCACGCGGGTCAGCCCGGTGGCCCAGGACGAGGCCCGCTTGTTTATACGTGAAACCTTTGGGGCGGAGATGCTCCCCAAGGAGAAACGCGCCTATACCTCTCGCGGCCGGGTGCAGGACGCCCATGAGGCGATTCGCCCCACTTCGATTTGGCGTACGCCAGAGTCGGTACGCCGCTACCTCAACGATGAGCAGTACAAGTTATACGAACTGGTCTGGTCGCGTTTTGTGGCCAGTCAGATGGCTTCCGCTGTATTCGACCAGGTCAGGGTGGATACCGTGGCCGGAGAATACACTTTCCGGGTCACAGGGTCTACCTTGCGGTTTGCTGGCTTTATGAAGGTCTACATTGACGACCGGGAAGAAGACAAGGAAGAGGCTAACGGGCTTCCGGAAATGGAAGTCGGGGATATATTAAAACTGGTTCGATCACTGCCCAAGCAGCACTTCACGCAGCCCCCGCCACGGTACACGGAGGCGGCGCTGGTACGCTCCCTGGAGGAACTCGGGATTGGACGGCCGAGTACCTATGCACCTGTGGTTGAGACCGTCCAGCGCCGGGGTTACGTGGTACGGCGTGGCAAGAACCTCCACCCCACTGAATTGGGCATGCTGGTGGACGATCTGTTGAACGAGCATTTCCCGGATGTTATTAACGTCGAGTTTACCGCGGAGATGGAGGAGAAGCTGGACCAGGTCGAGGAAGGCGGGCTGGACTGGGTTGCCGTGCTCGAGGAGTTCTACCAACCCTTCCGGCAGGAGGTGGCCCGAGCCGAAGAGGTAATCGGACGTCTGAAGCTGGAGGGCGACGAGGTCACCGACGAAATCTGCGAACAATGCGGGCGGAACATGGTCATCAAGATGGGCCGGTACGGGAAGTTCCTGGCTTGTCCCGGGTTTCCAGAGTGTCGCAACGCCCGCCCGATCACGCAGGAGACCGGTCACCGGTGTCCTAAATGTACCGGTAACGTTGTGGTACGGCGAACCCGGAAGGGGAAGACCTTTTTCGGCTGTAACGCTTACCCGAAATGTGATTTTGTTTCCTGGGATCCCCCGATCGACGAGAAGTGTCCCAACTGTGGGACCTTCCTGGTCGAAAAGTCGGCACGGAAGAGTAAGACCGTATACTGTCCGCATCCGGACTGCAACTATAAAGAAAAGAAGGCTATCGGAGAATAGTATGGTGACCGAGGTTATCGTCGTAGGGGCGGGACTGGCCGGTTCCGAAGCGGCCTGGCAGATTGCGTCACGGGGAGTGCCGGTTCGCTTGTATGAGATGCGTCCGCAGAGAATGACTCCGGCGCACCAGACCGGGTACTTTGCCGAGTTGGTGTGCTCCAATTCCCTGCGGGCGGATGGGCTGGCCAACGCGGTGGGCCTCCTCAAGGAGGAGATGAGACGACTCGGCTCACTGGTGATGCACGCCGCTGATGTACACCGGGTACCGGCCGGCGGTGCGCTGGCTGTGGATCGGGAAGGGTTTGCCCGGGCGGTCACCGAGATGGTCACGGAGCACCCCCTGATCACGGTGGTTACCGAGGAGGTAACCACAATCCCCGGCCAGCAGGTTGTCGTACTGGCCACCGGGCCCCTGACCTCCGATGCCATGGCGCGCGCCGTACAGGCCCTGACTGGAACGGAGTATTTGTATTTCTACGACGCCGTGGCCCCAATTGTCACCCTGGAATCAATCAACCTCGATAAGGTCTTCTGGCTCTCCCGTTATGACAAGGGTGAACCGGCCTATCTGAACTGCCCGATGTCACGCGAGGAATACGACGCTTTTTGGGAGGCCCTGGCCTCGGCAGAGCGGGCTGCGCTCCACGAGTTTGAAAAAGAAGTCTATTTTGAGGGCTGCATGCCTGTAGAGGTCCTTGCCTCAAGGGGACGCGAGACCTTGCTTTTCGGTCCGATGAAGCCCGTTGGACTGACCGACCCCCGCACTGGTACGCGGCCCCACGCCGTGGTCCAGCTCAGACAGGACAACCGAGAGGGAACTCTGTTTAACCTCGTCGGATTTCAGACCCACTTGAAATGGGGGGAGCAGAAACGGGTTTTCCACATGATTCCGGGGCTGGAAGAAGCAGAGTTCGTGCGCTACGGCGTCATGCACCGCAACACCTTTATCAACGCCCCGACCCTCCTGCACCCGACCCTGGAATGCAAGATACGCCCCGGACTGTTCTTTGCCGGACAGATGTCGGGGGTAGAAGGATATGTGGAGTCCACTGCCGCCGGACTGATTGCCGGGATCAACGCCTCCCGACTGGCGTGTGGGATTGATCCCGTGGTGCTCCCGCCCGAAACCGCGCACGGCGCCCTGATTAACTACATCGTGAGTGCTGACCCGCAGCGTTTCCAGCCAATGAACGTCACCTTTGGTCTTTTTCCACCCCATCCCAAAAGGATCAGGAACAAAAAAGAGCGATACCTGGCTTATTCCAGGCGGGCCCTGGACAGGCTGGATAGCTGGATGAGCGAGGTGCAGGAAGAAAGTGTACCATTTAATTGACGGGTTTTTCTCCTACCTGCAGGTGGAGCGGAATGCTTCGCCGCAGACGGTACGTGCCTATCAGGCCGACCTGTTCCACGGGATCGACTTCTTTGCCCGCCGGCTGGGTAAGGCGGACGAGGCGCTTTCCGCCGAGGACCTTGACCACATCCTCTTCCGTCACTACCTGGCCCATCTGAGCCGCAAAGGTATGGCCCGAACCAGTATTGCCCGTCGGGTGGCGGCCTGGCGGTCATTCTTTCGCTATCTCGACCGGGAGGACGTACTAAAGTCCAACCCCCTGGAGAGAGTGGTTACCCCCAAGTGTTCGAAGAAGATACCGGCCGTGATGTACCCCGAGGAAGTGTTGGAACTCCTCCGAGTTCCCGGAAACAGCCCGGCGGGGTTGCGGGACCGGGCGTTGATGGAGCTGCTGTACGCAAGCGGGGTGCGCATCTCCGAGGCCGTAGGCCTTGACCTTGATGACCTTGATCTGGTGGCGGGATTCATCCGCGTCAGGGGCAAGGGGAACAAGGAGCGCTTGGCGCCGCTGGGCGGGCCGGCTGTGGACGCTATCGGCAACTATCTGCACTGGGGCCGACCCCTGCTGGTCCGCGGCGGACAGGCCGATCCGAAGGGGGTCTTCCTGAACCAGCGGGGTGGCCGTTTGACGGACCGCGGCGCCCGGAAACTGTTTTCGGGCTACGTTAATCAGGTAGCGAAGGAGCGGCAGATAACGCCGCATACCTTGAGACACTGTTTTGCCACGCACATGCTCGAAGCCGGGGCTAACCTGCGTGTGGTGCAGGAACTGCTGGGCCATTCACGGCTTTCCACAACCCAGATCTACACACGGATAACCACCGACCGGCTGCAGGAAGTTTATGCGAACACCCACCCACGTGCCCAGCCCAGGGACAAGGATTGAGTTTTACAATGCGTGAAGGGGGACAGTCCCCCTCGGTTACAGGTTGAAACTCCTTTTGGGATCGGTAATACTAAAGAGAATACAGGTGCACGAGAGTGCGCGAAAGGAATGTGAACTTGTTTATCGGGACAACAATCATTGCGGTGCGTAAGGATGGTAAGACGGCGGTCGCCGGAGACGGTCAGGTGAGCCTGGCCTCTCAGACCATCATTAAGCAAAAGGCGGTCAAGATCAGGCGCCTGTACAAGGACCAGGTGGTCGCCGGGTTTGCGGGCGGAGTGGCCGACGCGTTTGCGCTGTTTGAGCGTTTTGAGGGTAAGCTGGAAGAGTCGCACGGAAACCTGCCACGGGCGGCGGTGCAACTGGCCAAGGATTGGCGGACGGACAAGTCCCTGCGTCGCCTTGAAGCCCTGCTGGTGGTCGCCGACGCCAAGACCCTGCTGCTGATTTCCGGCAGTGGCGAGGTAATCGAACCCGACGACGGAATTGTGGCTGTCGGGTCGGGCGGTTCCTTTGCCCTGGCAGCGGCACGTGCTCTGGCACGGCACGCCGACCTTCCGGCCCGGGAGATTGCCCGGGAGGCTCTTGAGATCGCGGCCGAGATCTGCGTTTTTACCAATAAAAACATCACGATTGAGGAACTGACAGAGGGGAGGTAATACCCTTGGATTTGACGCCGAGACAGATCGTGGCTGAACTGGATAAATACATCGTGGGTCAGGAAAAGGCTAAACGTTCTGTGGCGGTGGCCCTGCGCAACCGTTACCGCCAAGCACGGCTCCCGGATGACCTGCGCGACGAAGTAGTCCCCAAGAATATCCTGATGATCGGCTCCACCGGAGTCGGTAAGACGGAGATTGCCCGCCGGTTGGCCAGGCTGGTTAACGCCCCGTTTGTTAAGGTAGAGGCCACCAAGTTTACGGAGGTCGGTTACGTCGGGCGGGATGTTGAGGGGATGATCCGGGATCTGGTTGAGACGGCAATCAGGATAGTCCGCCAGGAGAAGTATGCCGAAGTTGAGGAGAAGGCCGCCCGGATGGCCGAGGAACGGATTATTGAGATCATGGCCCCGCTCCCGGAACCACAGACATACGGCCGCAACCCCCTGGAGATGCTGTTTGGGGGGGCAAACCGCCAGCCCCCCCCGACCGACCCTTCCATGGAAGAACAGCGGGTCAGACGGGGGGAGTTTGAGCGTGAATCCCTGCGCCAGAAGCTTTTCCGTGGTGAATTGGAAGGCGAATACATCGAGATCGAGGTCGAGGACAACGCCACGCCTATGCTTGAGGTCTTTTCCGGTGCCGGAGTGGAAGAAATGGGCGTCAACATGAACGACATGTTGGGTAATCTGTTCCCCAAGAAAAAGAAGCAGCGTAAGGTAACGGTGGTGGAGGCACGGAAGATTCTCACCCAACAGGAAGCCCAAAAACTGATCGATATGGACGAGGTAAAATCTGCAGCGATTAAAAGGGCCGAAGAGCAGGGCATCATCTTCCTGGACGAGTTGGACAAGATTGCCGGCCGGAACGAGGGTCACGGGCCGGACGTATCGCGCGGGGGCGTGCAGCGCGACATCCTGCCCATCGTGGAGGGCTCAACCGTGGTTACCAAGCACGGACCGGTCTGCACAGACCGTGTCCTGTTCATTGCTGCCGGTGCCTTCCATACGTCCAAACCCTCGGACCTGATTCCCGAACTGCAGGGGCGCTTCCCGATTAGAGTCGAATTGCAGAACCTAACTGAAGAAGACTTCCTCCAGATCCTGATCGAGCCGCAAAACGCCCTAATCAAGCAATATCGGGAGCTATTAGCCACAGAAGGTCTTAAGGTGGAATTTTCAAAAAATTCTCTTGTGGAGATAGCTAAAATCGCTTATACTGTTAATGAACATACGGAGAATATCGGCGCCCGGCGTCTACACACGGTTCTAGAGAAACTGCTGGAGGACTTGTCCTTTGAGGCTCCAGACATGCAGGACAAAGAGGTCTTGATTGATGAACGCTACGTCCGGGACAAGTTGTCGGAAATTGTCCGACACGAAGACCTGAGCCGGTACATTCTGTAATCTCGGTTGTATTGAAAGAGGGGATTGGATGAGCGCCCTGTTGGAAAAGTCAAGATCGATTAACCGGCTGCTTCAGAAATCGGCCGGCCAGTCTGTTAATTTTAGCGAGGTAGCTCAGGTCTTAGGTGGTAGTATTGAAGCCAACACCTACATTGTTGACGACACCGGCAAAATCCTAGGAGCTGAGTTTATGGACGACTTCGGTTGCGAGGTGGTCCGTGGCATCGTCAATAAGGCTGGTTTTCCCAAGGAGTACAACGAGTGGCTGCTAAGTATCCCCCTGACCTACGCGAATTTCTGTCAGACGGAGAATGCCTGTGTCTTTAACGATAACCAGCATTGTACCTATGTAAACAAAGTGACCACAGTGGTGCCGATCGTCGGTGCTGGTAAGCGTTTGGGTACGCTCGTACTGGCCAAGTTCAACCGGGAGTTTACGGACGATGACCTGATCCTCGCGGAGTATGGGGCGACCGTCATCGGTATGGAAATCCTGCGCAACCGGGTGGATAAAATGGAGGAAGACGCCCGGAAACGAGCTGCTGTACAGATCGCTTTGGGCACCCTCTCTTATTCGGAACTAGATGCCGTACGGCACATCTTTGATCAGTTGGACGGCGAAGAAGGGCTGCTGGTAGCCAGCAAGATCGCTGACCGTGTGGGCATTACCCGCTCGGTGATTGTCAATGCCTTACGGAAGTTTGAGAGTGCTGGGGTAATCGAGTCCAAGTCGCTAGGGATGAAGGGCACCTATATCCGGGTTCTTAACGACCGATTGATGGACGAGCTAAGGAAACGGCGGTAGACCTAAATCCCTTTCAGATGCGATAGTGGTATTAGACAACGTCCCTTTTGGGGGGACGTTTTTGTTTGGGACACCGTATTGTGTGGAATAATCTGATCCCAGTTTATTAAATATTAGGTCCGATTAAGGGTTGTAACCTTGCAGAATGGTGTATCTTTGTGCTAAAATACTTGCTGGTGTAAACTACACACGTTACCTGATTCCGGTCGGGGTGCCTTCACAGGTTCGGACGGGAAATGAGGGTGGCGGAGGCTTAAAACCATGCGGGAGGAGGTGTAATAATTGGCGATAGTTTCAATGAAACAGTTGCTTGAGGCGGGTGTGCACTTTGGACACCAGACACGTCGCTGGAACCCAAAGATGGCTCCATATATCTTTACAGACCGGAACGGTATCTACATCATCGACCTGCAGAAGACCGTACGGAAGATTGAAGAAGCGTACAACTTCGTGAAGCAGCTTTCCATGGAAGGCGGCACGGTGCTGTTCGTAGGGACCAAGAAACAGGCCCAGCAGTCGGTGACCGAGGAGACCGAACGCTGCGGGATGTTCTATGTCAACCAGCGCTGGCTGGGTGGCATGCTGACTAACTTCCAGACCATCCGTAAGCGCATCGACCGGCTGAAGGAACTCGAACAGATGCAGGCGAGCGGAAAGCTGGAGTTGCTTCCCAAGAAGGAAGTGGCTGAGCTGATGCACGAGAAGAGCCGTCTGGAAAAGTATCTCAAGGGCATTAAGGATATGAAGAAGTTACCGTCGGCGATGTTCGTAGTCGATCCACGCAAAGAGCGCATTGCGGTAGCCGAAGCACGCAAGTTGGGTATCCCGATCGTGGCCATCGTAGACACAAACTGCGACCCAGACGAAATCGACTATATAATTCCAGGCAACGATGACGCGATTCGGGCTGTACGGTTGTTGACTTCCAAGATGGCTGATGCCGTACTGGAAGGCAGACAGGGCGAGCAATTGGGCGTCGAAGGAGAGGAAGGGTAGGGGCTAACGCCCCACCCTTTTTTTCTAATTGATGCGTTATCAGGGGTTCTTTCGGTTATAATGAAAGCTAGGGAATTTTAGCGGAAAATTATGGCTATTGGGGGGGGTAAGTAAGACTAATGGATGTATCAGCTAAATCTGTAAAAGAACTCCGGGAGAGAACCGGAGCCGGTATGATGGACTGCAAGAAAGCCCTTGTGGAAGTCGGCGGTGACATCGAAAAGGCCATTGATTTACTGCGTGAGAAGGGGCTTGCCGCGGCCGCCAAGAAAGCCGGACGAATCGCCAGTGAGGGGCTCATAGACAGTTATATTCACGGTGTGGGCAAGATCGGCGTCTTAATCGAGGTAAACTGTGAAACAGACTTCGTTGCCAAGACCGATCAGTTCCGTACTTTCGTCCGGGATTTGGCTATGCAGGTGGCTGCAGCCAAGCCGGAATATGTCTCCCGGGAAGAAGTCTCGGAAGAGATCCTGAACAAGGAAAGAAGCATCTTGAGGGCCCAGGCGCTAAACGAAGGCAAACCTGAGAAGATCGTGGATAAGATGGTTGAGGGCCGGATCGAGAAGTATTACAAGGAGAATTGCTTGCTGGAACAGGCTTTTATCAAGGATCCCGATGTCTCGGTGCAGGATGTGGTCAAGGACGTCATCGCCAAGCTGGGTGAGAACATCGTGGTACGTCGGTTTGTCCGGTATGAGCTTGGAGAAGGTATCTCCGAGTAAAGGGATTGTTCTCCTAGTGTCGAATATCAGTTTTCGAGAAAAGCCTAGGAACGGAGGCCCTTAATGATAGCTCCGAAATACAGGCGAATCATTTTAAAGCTGAGTGGAGAGGCTTTGGCCGGGGATCAGGGTTATGGGATTGACCCTGAAGTCGTTAATTATATCGCATCCCAGATAAAGGAAGTCATTCAACAGTTTCGGGTGGAGATCGCCATTGTGGTCGGCGGGGGCAACATCTGGCGCGGTGTGGCTGGCAGTGCCAAGGGTATGGACCGGGCTGCGGCCGACTATATGGGAATGCTGGCTACCGTCATAAACTCCCTGGCTCTGCAGGACGCGCTGGAGAAGGTCAATGTCGATACCAGGGTCCAGGTCGCCATTGAGATGCGTGCCATTGCCGAGCCCTACATTCGCAGGAGGGCGATACGGCATCTGGAAAAGGGACGCGCGGTGATCTTTGCCGCGGGAACCGGAAACCCCTACTTTTCGACAGATACTACAGCGGCGCTCCGGGCGGCGGAGATTGAAGCCGAGGCGATCCTGATGGCCAAGCGTGTTGACGGAGTATACGATTCTGACCCGATGAAGAACCCAGATGCCAAGAAGTTTGCACGTTTGACCTATATCGAGATGCTGAATATGGGTCTGGGTGTGATGGATGCCACGGCAGCGTCACTATGTATGGAGAATAAGATCCCCTTGGTTGTCTTCAATATTAGCGAGGCCGGTAATATCAAGAAGGCTATTCTGGGTGAAGAGATTGGAACCTGCATAGGGAGTGATAGGTGATGCGCGAGATTATCGAGAACTCTGAACTGAATATGATGAAGACCATTGAGGTCGTGAAGAAGGAGTTTGGTTCTTTACGGGCGGGGCGTGCCACGCCCTCCTTACTGGACCGGATTAGCGTGGACTATTACGGCACGCCGACGCCGATAAATCAGTTGGCAACCGTTTCCGTTCCAGAGGCGCGCCTGTTGGTGATTCAGCCCTGGGACAAAGGTATTATTGCCGATATCGAGCGTGCGATCATGAAGTCCGATCTCGGTATTACACCGGCTTCCGACGGAAACGTAATTCGCCTGGCCGTACCCCAGCTGACCGAAGAGAGACGTAAGGAACTGGTCAAGTTCATCAAGAAGAAGGGCGAAGAAGGCAAGGTGGCGATCAGGAATGTCCGCCGTGATACCATGGAGCAGTTGAAGGCCGAGGAGAAGAACGCGGGTTATTCAGAGGATGATTTAAAGCGCTACCAGGAAGAGGCGCAGAAGTTGACCGACCGTTACGTCAAGGAAGTTGATAAGGTAGTCGCCGAGAAAGAAAAGGAAATTATGGAGATATAGCAATGTCCGTACCGGATGTGCTGGGCTTTAAACTGGATGAGGCCTTAGGGATTTTGGCTCAGCAGGGTTGGACATCCTCAGTCGTGACGACCTATCCCCCCCGCCGGGCTAGTCTGGCGGAACGGGAGACCCGTGTGGTGCGGGTAAGAATATCGGGTGAACAGGCTGTGGAACTGGTTGTGGTTCACGAGGGTATGGGCGAGGGATGCTCAGTCCGCGAGCCCGCTTCGAGGCCGGATTTGTAGCCACATCAAGACCCCCCACCACGGGGGGCTTTCTTATAGGGAGGCGGGGAGGTACGTATGTTCAATAGAAAACCACACCGGAACAAGCGGGCCGTTGAAGAGCCTCAAATTGACAAGAGCAGGCTGCCGGTTCACGTCGCGATCATTATGGACGGCAACGGTAGGTGGGCCAAACAGCGCGGTGTACCTAAAGTCATGGGGCACCGGGCCGGGGCCGAGTCTCTGCGGGACGTTGTACGTTATTGTGCGGAGACGGGCATTCTCATTTTGACCGCATACGCCTTCTCAACCGAAAACTGGAAACGCCCCCAAGATGAAGTGAGTAACCTGATGGGGCTTTTGGTGGAGTACCTATCCAAGGAGATTCAGGAGCTTAACGACAACGGTGTCCGGATTAAGAGTATCGGCCAGGTCGACGGCCTGCCTTCGGACGCCTATGAGGCCCTGATGGCCGCGGAGGATAAAACGAAAGAGAACAAAAGGCTAACTCTGAATCTAGCCTTGAATTACGGGGGGCGACTGGAGATCCTGGAAGCCGTTCGCAAGTTGGCGCACGAGGCCCACGAGGGGCGTCTGGACCCGGCGAGTATTGACGAAAGCCTTTTTGCATCGGCCCTGTACACCGCCGGGATACCGGATCCGGACCTGCTGATCCGACCGGCTGGTGAATTCCGCCTGAGCAACTTCCTGCTGTGGCAGATTGCCTACACTGAGCTCTGGATCACCCCTGTATTATGGCCCGATTTTCGGCGATCGCACCTGGAACAGGCGATAGTTGATTACCAGTGCCGCGAACGTCGCTTCGGGGGGCGGAAGAGCTGATGGGTGCCCGAGTCTTTACTGCCCTTGTTGGCACACCGCTGGCCCTGCTGGTTGGTTGGTTAGGCGGTTTACCTCTACTGGTGGCGACCGGGGTCTTGGTACTGGTGGCTCAGAGCGAGTTGGTACGCCTGTTGCGGGACTTTACACCCCACCGGGGGACGGTTTATGCCGGTGGTTTAATCCTGATCGCTTCTGCATACTTTTTTGGTGAACGGTTCCCTGGTCCGGGCTTTGCGGGGGTTCTCGTCGTGATTTTGGGGGCGATGGTCTTTTTCTACCCCCGGTTTTCGCCACAGGTGGCCGCGGGAACGCTGACCGCTGTTTTCTACCCAGCCCTGCTGCTGTACCTGTTTCTGGTCCGGGGTTTACCGGACGGTTGGCTCTGGCTGCTTGTGCTGTTGTTCGGAACCTGGGCCTTTGACACATTTGGTTGCCTGGTCGGGGTAAGGCTGGGCCGGATCCGGATCACCCCAGAGCTGAGTCCCAAGAAGTCCTTGGAGGGTCTTGTCGGGGGCATTGTGGCTACGATTCTGATCGTCCAGGCCTTTGGGTATTTCCTTCTGGGTGGGATTGCCTACGATCTGCTGTTCCTGGGTGCGGCCCTGGCCTTAGCGGCCCAAGTCGGTGACCTGGCTGCTTCGGCCTTTAAAAGACCAGCCGGGGCCAAGGATTCCGGTACCCTGTTACCCGGCCATGGCGGGGTACTCGACCGCTTTGACAGTTTGATCTTGACTGCTCCTTTGGTATATCATTTTGTTGTCTTGTTTAGAATGAGTTGAGGTGAAAGACTTGCCCAATTGGGTTCGGAATACGGTCTGGATTGCCGGGGCCTTGCTCCTGGTAACGCTGAACCTGATTATCTTCGCTGGCGTCGCGCGCTACCTGCTGCCGGTGTTACTGCCGTTTTTTGTAGCGGCGATCGTAGCCCTTCTGATCGAACCGGCCGTTGATTTCCTGCAGCGAAGAGTGAAGCTGCCGCGGGGTGTGGCGGTATTTACGATGATGATCGTACTACTGGGTTCACTGGGTAGCCTGTTTGCCTGGGCCCTGCTGCGGCTGATCGCAGAGTTAGTCCAGCTGTCGATGCAGTTGCCCTCTTACATCAGGATCATCGAGCATACCGCGGCCGGACTGATCGAAGACGGGTTCTATACCACCCTGCCACCGGCGGTGGCTAACTGGCTGAACGACTTCCTCCTTTCCCTGGTCGTTACGCTGGAGATGCAACTCAGGTTGGCCGTGAATACCACATTAGGCCTGCTTTCTGGAATACCGGTGCTGGTCCTGGTGATTATCGTGACCCTTCTGGCTACTTACTTCTTCAGCCGGGACAGGGAGGCCATCGTGAACCTGTGGTTGCGGACGATGCCTAATCCGTTTGGAGAGCGGAGCCTCCAGGTGGGCCGGCAGGGTTTCGGGGCGTTTATTCGTTTTCTGCGGGCCCAGTTTATCCTGGTCAGCATTACGACGATTATTACTCTGGTTGGTCTGCTGATTATTGACGTTCCCTACGCGGCGACTTTGGCCCTGCTGACCGGGGTTTTTGACTTTATTCCGATTCTGGGCCCCAGCACCATTTTTATCCCCTGGATTATCTGGTCGTTTATTACCGGGTCCCAGGCGCTCGCGATTAAGCTCCTCAGCCTGTACGTGATCCTCTTTCTGGTTCGCGGGTTTCTGGAAGCCAAGGTGATCGCAATGAACCTTGGGGTGCATCCGCTGGCCGTACTGGCGGCGATGTTCATCGGTTTGAACACCCTGGGCATCCTCGGGCTGGTACTCGGCCCGATTACACTGATCATTGTCCAAGCCGCGATCAAGGCAGGAATGACGGCTTGGAGAGTGAATTAGCAGGGGAATTAACGGTAAGATATTACAGTTGAGAAATGCAGAAAGGGATATAATGAAGAGAGTAGCAATTTTGGGCAGCACGGGATCCATCGGGCGTCAGGCCCTGGATGTGGTGGCGACCCAGGGTGACCGTGTTTCGGTGGTTGGCCTTGCAGCCGGCCGTAATTGGGAACTACTGGCGGAGCAAGCCGTCCGTTATAAGCCGTCGGTTGTTTCCGTGAGCCGGCGGGAGGACGCCGAGCGGGTCAAGGCGCGTCTGGGGTCTGATATCGAGGTTTTACACGGGGAAGACGGCCTGCGGGCTGTGGCCTGTGCCCGGGGCGGCGATGTGGTGCTGGTGGCGATTACGGGGGTCGCAGCGCTCTTACCCACCATCGACGCGATCATGATGAGCCGCAATATCGCCCTGGCCAACAAGGAGTTGCTGGTCGCGGCGGGCCTGATGATTACCGAAATGGCGAAGGGTATGGGTGTGCGCCTGCTGCCCGTGGACAGCGAGCATTCGGCTGTGTGGCAGTGTCTGCACGGCCGACAGACCGAGGTCGGTAGCATCGTACTCACGGCTTCCGGCGGTCCCTTCCGTACCTGGTCGAGAGAGGCGATGGAGCGGGCGGTTGCGGCAGACGCCTTGCGGCATCCGACGTGGTCGATGGGTTCCAAGATCACCATTGACTCTGCCACACTCATGAACAAAGGCCTGGAAGTGATCGAGGCCCGCTGGCTATTCGACGTGGACTATGACAATATTGAGGTGCTGGTGCACCCGCAGAGTATCGTACACGGGATGGCACGGCTGACGGACGGAACGGTGATGGCCTGCCTGAGCATAACGGATATGCGGATACCGATTCAGTATGCCTTCACCTATCCCGACCGCTGGGAGATGGAACTGCCGGCTCTGGAATTTACGGCCTTAGGGCAATTAGCCTTTGAGAAACCGGACTTTGACCGTTTCCCGGGGCTGAAGCTGGCCTACGAAGCTGGCCGTGTAGCCGGAACCGCCCCTTGCGTTTTTAACGCGGCAAATGAGGTTGCGGTAAACGCTTTTCTACAGGGTGGCATAGGCTATTTTGATATCGTGAATACGGTTCAGGCCGTGCTTGATAAACATGAGGTTGTGGAACGACCGGGTCTATCCGAGATTTTGTCCGCGGACCAGTGGGCGAGAGGTTACGCCGGCAAGATTATCAGGAGGGTGAATGGCTAGATGACAACGGCTGTGGCCGCGATTGTAATCTTCGGCATCTTAATCTTTATCCACGAACTGGGGCATTTCCTGGTTGCGAAGCGTGCCGGGATCCTCGTTCACGAGTTTGCCCTGGGCTTTGGCCCGAAGCTCTTCGGTTTTAAACGCGATGGGACCGAATACGCGTTGCGTCTAGTTCCGCTGGGTGGCTTCGTACGAATGGCGGGCATGGACCCACGCGAGGAAGATGTGGAGCGCCACCAGAGCTTCCAGTATAAGCCCCTCTGGCAGCGCATGGCCGTGATCTTTGCCGGTCCGTTTATGAACTTTGTACTGGCGGCCGTACTGTTTGCGGCAATCTTCATGTTCAGTGGATACCCGGTGGCCTCGACCACTGTCCAGGATGTACTACCGGACCGCCCGGCGGAAGATGCGGGAATTGAAACCGGTGACCGGATTGTGGCCGTGGACGGGCGCCAGATCGGGTCATGGAACGAGCTGGTCGCGGAGATCAACGCGAATGAGGGTGCACCGCTGGTGTTTACCGTGGAACGTGACGGAGTCACACGGGATATTACCATTACTCCGGAGCGCGTTGACGACCGGGTTTTGATCGGGATTGCGCCACAACCGGTGCTGGAGAGGGTCGGGCCAGTAAAGGCCGTAACGGCTGGCGTCGAGTATACCTTGCGGGTCACGGCCCTGATTGTCACGATCCTGGGACAGATCATCACCAATCAGGCGCCCCTGGATGTGGGTGGCCCCGTACGTATCGTTAGTGAAATCGGGTTGGCCGCGGAGCAGGGTGTGATTATGTTGCTTCAATTGGCCGCCTTTCTCAGCATCAACCTGGGGTTGTTTAACTTGTTTCCGATCCCGGCGCTGGACGGCAGCCGTCTGATGTTCCTTGCCTGGGAAGGGATTACGCGACGCCCGATCAATCCGGAAAAGGAGAACATGTTCCACCTGGTCGGGTTCGCCCTGCTGCTGATGCTGATCGTGGTGATCACTTACAACGACATCCTGCAGCTCCTTTAGCGGGGGCTGCATCGCGAAAACATACGGGAAGTAACGTATTTCCCAGGAAAGGCGGGTAGCCTCTGCGCCGGGTAAGCCGTGCGGTGAAGATCGGCCGTTTAGAGATTGGTGGTGGCGCTCCGGTTTCGGTACAGTCGATGACCAATACCGACACCCGGGACGTATCCTCCACCGTAGACCAGATTCGCGAACTGACCGCCGTTGGGTGTGAGTTGGTTCGTCTGGCTGTTCCCGACGCCGATGCGGCACGGGCATTGCGTGAGATCCGGAGGCAGGTGCCGGATGTACCGCTCGTGGCGGATATCCATTTCGATTACCGGTTGGCGGTTGCCGTCCTGGATGCAGGAGTAGACGGGCTACGCCTGAATCCCGGGAATATCGGTGGTCGAAAAAAGGTGACCGCCGTGGTGGATGCCGCCCGCGACCGCCAGGTGCCGATCCGCATCGGCGTGAATGCCGGTTCGTTGGACAGACACTTGCTCTCCCGCTACGGGGGGCCCACGGCCGAGGCAATGGTGGAGAGTGCCCTGGAGCACATTGCGATCCTGGAAGACCTCAACTATCCATATATGAAGATATCCCTGAAGACGAGCGATGTCTCCCTGATGGTTAAAGCCTACCGTCTGCTTGCCGGACAAATGGACTACCCATTTCACGTGGGGGTGACCGAGGCCGGTACGCTTCGGGGTGGACTGGTAAAATCGGCGGTTGGGATCGGGATCCTGTTGGCCGAGGGGATTGGCGACACGATCCGGGTTTCCTTGACGGCGTCCCCACGCCACGAAGTCTGGGCCGGGTACGAGATCCTGAAGACTCTGGGGCTCAGGCGACGGGGCGTGGAACTGATCTCGTGTCCTACTTGCGGCCGCACCGAAATCGACCTCATCGGCATCACGGAGGCAGTGGAAGAAAGGCTGCAGGGGATCACCAGGCCGCTTAAGGTAGCGGTAATGGGCTGCGTGGTGAACGGACCCGGCGAGGCGCGCGAGGCCGATGTGGGAATTGCCGGGGGACGGGGTGTCGGCCTGCTCTTCCGTAAAGGGCAGGTTTTGCGTACCGTACCCGAATCCGAACTGGTTGAGGCGTTGATGCAGGAGATTGAGAAGCTAGTCACAGATATGAACGAATAGGGGGCTGTTTCAGAAGTGCGACTTTCCCAATACCTGGTTCCGACCCTGCGGGAAGTGCCAGCGGAAGCCGAGATCATCAGTCACCAGCTGCTATTGCGGGCCGGATTTATCCGTAAGGCGGCTTCAGGTGTGTACACCTATTTACCCCTGGCGCAGCGGGTGCTGGCCAGGATCAAGGCCATCGTGCAGGAGGAGATGGACCGCGCCGGCGGTCAGGAGATCCTGCTGCCAATCATCCAACCGGCTGAGCTGTGGCTGGAATCCGGTCGGTGGAATGTCTACGGCCCGGAGCTCTTCCGTCTAAAAGACCGTCACGGGCGGGATTTCTGCCTCGGTCCCACCCACGAGGAGATCATCACAGACCTAGTGAAGGGTGATCTGCGGTCGTACAAGCAGTTGCCCCTGTTACTATACCAAATCCAAAACAAGTACCGGGACGAGCGTCGGCCCCGGTTCGGACTGATGCGCGGACGCGAGTTTATCATGAAGGACCTGTACTCTTTTGATCGGGATGAGGCGGGGTTGGATGTAAGCTACCGGAAGATGTACGACGCCTACACCCGTATCTTCGAACGTTGCGGCCTAGAGTTCAGGCCGGTTGAGGCCGACTCGGGGCCGATCGGAGGCAGTGTCAGTCACGAGTTCATGGTGCTGGCCGATTCGGGAGAGGGCACCGTGGTGTACTGCCCGGATGCCGGCTGTAGATACGCGGCCAACATCGAGAAGGCGGTCGGAAAGCCCATCTTCTCCGGCACCGATGAGGAGCCCTCGCCCAGGGAAGAAGTGATCACCCCTGGGATGAAAACGGTGGAGCAAGTCACCGCATTTCTCGGAGTTGGCGCCGATCGACTGGTCAAGACCCTGCTTTATGAGACTCCGGACGGGGTGGTCGCTGCATTGGTGCGAGGAGACCGGGAAGTAAATGAGATTAAGCTGCAGAACGTCACCGGTGTGGAGCGGCTGGAGCTTGCCGACGCGGAGATCATCAGGCGGGTCACCCAGGCCCCCGTAGGGTTTACCGGTCCGGTGGGGCTCGACGTGGAAACCATGGTCGTTGACGAGGAAGTAGCGAATATGGTTAACTGTATAACCGGGGCGAACAGAGCCGATGCTCATTACCGCAATGTGAACCCAGGTCGCGACTTTAGGCCGGACATCGTGGCCGATATCCGGGTCGTGGACGAGGGTCAGGTCTGCGCCCGCTGCGGCGCTTCTCTCAAGTCCCGCCGCGGTATTGAGGTGGGACAGGTGTTCAAGCTGGGTACCAAGTATTCAAAGTCCCTGAACCTCACCTACCTTGACGAGCAGGGCGGGGAGCAGCTCGTGGTCATGGGCTGCTACGGGATCGGCGTTTCCCGTACGATGGCCGCTGCCGTGGAACAGAACTATGACACAGACGGGATCATCTGGCCCGCGTCGATTGCCCCCTTTAAGGTGGTCGTGGTGCCGGTGAACACGAAGGATCAGGTCCAGACAGAGCTGGCCGAAAAGGTATACCGGGACCTGTGGGCTGCCGGTATCGATACGATGCTGGACGACCGAACGGAACGCCCGGGGGTAAAGTTCAAGGATGCTGATTTGGTGGGTTATCCGGTGAGGGTAACCGTGGGCAAGAAAGCGGCTGACGGCGAGGTCGAAGTTTTGCGGCGTCGGACTAGAGAGATGCATGTGGTGCCTGTGGCCAACCTTGCGGAAGCGGTTAGGGAGGTCCTCGCCGAGGGTTAAGCAGTTGGGGCTTGGCAAACCTCAGTCATAATTTTTAATCCGATTTTAATTAAGCCTACACAGATCTGGGTTTACCCCCCGGCTCCGGTGCTCCGCTTCGACCGTTCAAGGAAACCGCCGCGTCCTCGCAGAGGGCTTGTTTTTCGCGGCCTCTGTACTTGTGGTGGGCCGATGAATAATGCTCTTACCATTTCTGTTTTAGTCTCTTGGGTTGCCAGGAGAGGGAGGGGTTGAGAAAAGTGGGTCTCGTGATAAGATTCCGACGTCAGTTGGGTGTGTTGATTCTGCTTGCGCTTTGCCTCCCCTTTCTTCCAGTGCTGGCGGCCCATGCCGGTGCTCCGGCTGCGGATTCCAATAATGACAGCATCGTGGTGCTCAGGGTGGACGGCCCCATCGTGCCGATCGTAGCCCGGTACCTGGAGCGTGGTTTTACCTATGCCCGGGAGCACAATGCGTCCCTCGTGATCATCGAGTTGAACACACCGGGCGGGCTCCTGGACACGACCAACGACGTCGTACAGCAGATTATGAACCAGCCGATGCCGGTGGTGGTCTACGTTTCCCCGGCAGGCGGATGGGCCGGATCAGCCGGTACGTTCATTACCATTGCGGCCGATGTGGCGGCGATGGCCCCAGGGAGCCGTATTGGCGCGGCCCACCCGGTGGGAGGCCAGGGTGAGGAAATTAAGGGGCCAATGGCCGATAAGATCACCGAAGACACCGCGGCCTGGGTGCGCAGTATTGCGGAAACGCGGGGGCGGGACGCCGAGAAGGCCGAACTGGCCGTAATTGAGAGCCGCTCCTACACCGATAACCAGGCAAAGGAATTTAACCTGATTGACATCCAGGCCCGTGACATGAACGACCTGGTGAACAAGTTGGATGGGTGGGAGGTAACGCTGACCTCGGGCGCGGAACGGGTAATCCAAACCGAGGGTCTTACCCTGGACCGGTTGGATATGACGGGCGGGGAGCGCTTCCTCTATGCCCTGTCCAACCCGAACATCGCCTACCTCCTGCTGTCGATCGGGATGCTGGGGCTGCTACTTGAGTTCTACAACCCCGGCTCCATTTTCCCTGGCGCGACCGGTGGGTTGGCCCTGGTGGTGGCTCTCTATTCACTCGGTACGCTGGAGGCTTCATGGGGCGGCATCCTTTTGATTATGCTGGGATTTGTGCTGTTTGGCCTGGAGATATTCGTGGCCAGTTTTGGCTTTTTGATCGCGGGAGGGGTGATTTCCATTTTACTGGGTTCATTTATGCTCTTTGCCGGTAACTCACCCGCTTTCGGGGTGAACTGGGGAGTTGTCGCCGGTGTGGTCGTGGGTCTGATCGCTTTTGTGGTGTTTACCGTACAGGCGGTGGTTAAGGCCCAGCGGCAGCGGGCCACGACCGGAGTCGAGGCCATTGTCGGCGATACCGGTCGGGTCGTGACGGCTCTGGATCCGACCGGCGAGATCTCGTTCCAGGGTGAGCGATGGACGGCGATCACCGAGGACGGGCCGATCGAAGCGGGAGCAGAGGTCGTTGTGGTGTGGCAAAAGGGTTTGCGGCTCTACGTAAAACGGGCCGACGACGGCAGACAGGGTTAAAAGAGGAGTCGGGGCTTTGAGGCCGGATACTAAAGTGTGGTATACTACTTAATTAAGGAGGTTGATACAAGATGTTTGAGTTCTTGACCTTTTGGGGCGTGATCATCGCACTCGTAGTCATGTTCTTCTCCTCAGCGATCAGGATCGTGCAGGAATACGAACGGGGTGTCATCTTTCGACTGGGCCGGTACGTGGGCGCCCGGGGTCCAGGGTTCTTCTTTATCATCCCCATCATCGAGCGTATGGAGAAGGTGGACCTGCGTGTGGTTACCGCCGATGTCCCGACGCAGGAGGCAATTACCCGAGACAACGTCACCGTGAAGGTAAACGCCGTGATCTACTTCCGGGTGGTTGATCCCGGGAATGCGGTGCTGAAGGTGCTTGATCATGTTCGGGCCACATCGCAGCTCGCCCAGACTACCTTGCGCAGTGTGCTCGGCCAGTCTGAACTGGATGAACTGCTGGCGAACCGGGACCAGATCAACCAGCGCCTGCAGAAGATCATCGACGAGGGTACCGAGCCGTGGGGTATAAAGGTGAGTCTGGTTGAGGTCAAAGACGTGGAACTGCCCCAGTCTCTGCAGCGGGCGATGGCGGCTCAAGCCTCGGCGGAACGCGAGCGGCGGGCCAAGATCATCCACGCCGACGGTGAGTTCCAGGCCAGTGCCAAGCTGGCCGAGGCGGCGGCGGTGCTGGCGGCCGAATCGGGCGCCATGCAACTCAGGTACCTGCAGACACTGACGGAGATTTCAGGGGACCGCTCCAATACCATCGTCTTCCCGCTGCCCATGGACCTGGTGAAGAATATCCTGGACCGGGTACCGGCGCCGAAAGAGTAGTAAATTACTGGTGGGTATAGCGGTATATTAGAAAGCCGTCCGTTTATTCGGGCGGCTTCTTTGTCGAAATGGGGAGGTTTTCTCTGTAAAGCAGGAATTCGTACCGGATAAGGAGAATCCATAAGCAAGAACACCTCCGAGCCCAGCGTCCTACCGTCTTGGACCACGGATCTGGGCCGTTAGGGTATATCGGGAAACTGATGTGCCTCCCGGAATTGGAAAGGATGGTGGGTAGAATGGGATTTCTGTCATGCCCGGCGTGGTTCTCCGCTGACTGCCTGATTTTTGTTTGCTCACGGCCGGGGGGTGAGCCTGGTGCGTGATTGTTATCAGCGCAAGATTACTTACCTCCGTGTATCGGTCACCGAACGCTGTAATTTCCGGTGCTTTTACTGCCGTCCGCGCGAAGGAGGAGCCGCCTCCGGTCGGGATATTCCGCTGGAGCACCTCGTACGCGTGGTTGACGCAGGGACTATGGTCGGCATCCGCAAGGTGCGGCTCACCGGTGGGGAACCGCTGGTCAGGAAGGACATTGTGGAATTGACGGCCAGGATCGCCGGTATGGAAGAGATTGACGATGTCGCTCTGACCACCAATGGTTCACTTCTTCGCCGCTATACGCCGGCGCTGCAAGAGGCCGGTCTGAAGCGCGTGAACATAAGCCTCGATACCTTGAAACCGGACCGTTTCCAGAGAATCACCTGCAGCGGCAGACTCCAGGATGCCTGGGATGGTATCGAGGCGGCCCTGGAGTACGGTCTTTACCCGGTAAAGCTCAACACCGTGGTCATGCGTGACGTAAACGACGATGAACTCCTGGATTTTGTCGCCCTTACCGAGAAGCTACCCCTGCACGTCCGGTTCATCGAGGTCATGCCGATTGGGGAGAGCAGTGAGCGGGCCAAGGGACAGCTAGTCACCGCCGAGGAGATAAAACAGGGGATCGAGTCTCGCTACGGTAACCTGGAGCCGATCAAGTCTGCCGCCGGCGATGGTCCGGCCCGCTACTGGAAGGTGCCCGGAGCACCGGGAACGGTCGGGTTTATCGCCCCGCTTTCAGGCTATTTTTGCGACTCGTGCAATCGTCTGCGATTGACCGCCAGCGGTACCCTACGGCCCTGCCTCTGCCAGGGCGATGAATTGGACATGAACGATCTCCTGACCCGGGGCGCCAGTCGGACGGAACTGGCGGCGCTGATAGCCGAAGCGGTCACCAGAAAGCCGCAGGGGCACGCGGAGGATACTATCGAGCCGGTGGTGGATCGATTGATGTCACAAATTGGAGGGTAACCTTGACAGTATCTCCTGACTGAGCCTATAATTTAAGCAGTTTTCAGGGGAATGAGCCAGGAAACGGTGGGCGTGACCGGTGCAGGCATTTGGTGCCGAGCGCCAGAGTTGCGCCCGTTTGGTTTTGTCGCTTGGTAGGCAAGCGGGGAGGACAGGCAATTTGGGCGATCGGGAATACATGCAGTTGGCTCTGGAACTCGCTAGTTGCGCCCGCGGGCGCACTAGCCCAAACCCGATGGTGGGCGCCGTTCTGGTTCGGGATGACGTTATCGTGGGCCGGGGATGGCACCAGCGGGCCGGTGAACCGCATGCGGAGATATTGGCTCTAAAGGACGCTGGAGAAGCAGCGCGGGGGGCGACGATGTACGTGAGTCTTGAACCGTGCTGTCACACCGGCCGTACCGGACCTTGCACCGAAGCTGTGATTGGGGCCGGAGTGTCCAGGGTGATCGTGGCGATGCGCGACCCCAACCCCCTGGTCGCCGGGAAAGGGATCACCCGGCTGAGGGATGCCGGCATCGAGGTCACGGACGGTGTTCTCGAGTCGGAGGCCAGGTCTCTCAACGAAGTGTTCATAAAGTACATTACCAGGCGCCTGCCTTTTGTAGTGTTGAAGGCGGCGGTAAGCCTGGACGGCAAGATTGCCACACACACCGGTGATTCACGCTGGATTACCGGTTCCGAGGCCAGGGAGTATGGACACCGGTTGCGCGATACTTACGACGCTATCTTGGTTGGGGCGGGTACGGTGCGCCAGGACGATCCGTCCCTGACCGCCAGACTGCCGGGTGCACGTGACCCGGTGCGTATCGTGCTGGACAGCCGTGGCACGATACCCCCGACGGCACGGGTGATCACTCAGACCTCAGACGCGCCGACGCTGGTGGCGGTGACTGCCGGGGCTCCGGAAGCGAGTCTTAAGGCCCTGGAATCGACCGGGGCCGGGATCGTCGTGGCTGGCGAGGGGTCGCGGGTGGATCTCCCACTCCTGATGCGGGAACTGGCCGCCCGTCAGATTACGAGTGTGCTAGTGGAGGGCGGCGGTCAAGTGCACGCATCCTTTATCGCCGCCCGCCTCCCGGACAAAGTGGTGTGGTTTATCGCACCGAAGATTATCGGCGGTATCCGGGCGCCTGGGGCCGTATCCGGCCTGGGGGCGGAGCGCATGGCCGATGTACCGGTCCTGGACCAGGTTACGGTTAAGCGCTTGGGGCAGGATATCTGTATCGAAGGCTACTTTCCGCGTACCCAGGGAGCGGGTTAGTATAGGTTCCTGACGATCAAGACGTTTCCGAAATAAAGGTGGGATTCGATGTTTACCGGAATCATTGAAGAACTTGGAACGCTGGAGCGCATCGAGCGGGGTTCGGTCTCGGCACACCTGAACATCAGGGTCAGAGAAATACTAAAAGACGTGCGCCTTGGGGATAGCATCTCGGTGAACGGGGTATGCCTGACGGTGACCGATTTCGCCAGTGACCGTTTCACAGCTGATGTAATGGGGGAAACGCTTGCCAAGACCAACCTGGGTAATCTGCGTATCGGGGACCGGGTGAACCTAGAACGGGCGCTCAGGATGGGGGACAGGCTTGGTGGTCATCTGGTCAGTGGGCACATTGACGGGGTGGGTACCATCGTAGACAAGGCTCCGCACGGAATAGCCCAGGTTTTCACCGTGGAGGCTCCAGATGTGGTGATGCGTTACGTCATTCGCAAGGGCTCCTTGGCCATTGACGGGATCAGCCTGACGGTAGTGGACTGCACCGACCGCTCCTTCCGGGTGTCCATCATTCCGCACACCGCGAAAATGACCACGCTCGGTTTTAAGAAAAAGGGTGACAGTGTCAATCTGGAGGCCGACATGCTGGCCCGGTATGTGGAAAAACTCCTTCAGGGTCGTGAACCCAAGGCTGATGGCAGCGGAAAACTTGATAACACATTTCTGAGTAAGCACGGGTTCCTGTAGGGGCGGAAAAGATGGGGGAATCCACTTCGGTTCCAGAAAATGATTGATGCTTGTTTGACTTTCTGGCGGTGGTGAGCGACAATTTCAATTGGGGGTTCTCAGTATAGGGGACGCTGGACCAGTTGTTACAGCGTTTTCAAGGGGGAGGTAGTAGTTTGAAGTTTAGTACAATTGAAGAAGCTATCGAGGATTTTCGGCAGGGTAAGATGTTGGTCGTGGTAGACGACGAGGACCGGGAAAACGAGGGCGACCTGGTGATGGCTGCCGAGAAGGTTACCCCCGAGGCGATTAACTTCATGACCAAGTACGGCCGGGGTTTGGTCTGCATGCCGATTTCCGGCGAACTCGCCGAACAGCTGGATCTTAATCCGATGGTGGTTAACAACACCGACCCGCACTCAACGGCCTTTACCGTTTCCGTGGATGCCCAGGGTACCACCACCGGCATCTCCGCCTATGAGCGGGCATTGACCGTCAAGAAAATTATCGACCCGCGGACGAGGGCCAATGACTTGCGCCGACCGGGGCACATCTTTCCGTTGCGGGCCAAAGACGGCGGTGTGCTGCGCCGAGCCGGGCACACCGAGGCGGCGATCGACCTGGCCCGGTTGGCCGGACTGTACCCCGCTGGCGTAATTTGCGAGATAATGAAGGAAGACGGTACCATGGCCAGGGTGCCGGAATTGCTGGAGTTTGTGGAGACACACGGTCTGCGCATCATTACGATTGCCGACCTGATCCGCTACCGGCGCCGGTATGAGCGCCTGGTGCGTCATGTGGGACAGGCCAAACTGCCGACCAAATACGGGGAGTTCGTGATTCACGCCTACGAAAGCCTGCTGGACGGGAAAGGTCATCTGGCCGTGGTTAAGGGTGACCTGAGCAAGGTGGAGGCGCCTCTGGTCAGGGTGCACTCGGAGTGCCTGACCGGCGACGTTTTTGGGTCCTTGAGGTGTGACTGTGGCAGCCAGATCGCCCGGGCCCTGAGCCGGATCGAGGCTGAGGGGGCAGGCATTCTGTTGTACATGCGGCAGGAAGGACGCGGAATTGGCATTCTGAACAAAATTAAGGCTTACGAACTGCAGGACAATGGCAAGGATACTGTGGAGGCCAACGAGGCGCTGGGGTTTCCTCCGGACCTGCGTGATTACGGAATCGGAGCCCAAATCCTCTCCGACCTGGGCCTGACCAGGCTTAGAATAATGACCAACAACCCGCGTAAGATCGCCGGGTTGGAGGGTCACGGTTTGGAAGTTGTTGAGCGTGTGCCCATTGAGATTGAGCCCTGTGACGATAACTGTTTCTACCTGACGACCAAAAAGCGAAAGCTGGGACACATGCTGTCCTTGAAATCAATTAAGGAGCGGTGATAATGGCAAAGTTCTACGAGGGTCACCTTGTCGGAGAAGGCCTGCGCTTTGGGATTGTCGTTGGCCGGTTTAACGAGTTCATTACCCAAAAACTACTGAGCGGCGCGCTTGATGCCCTGGTTCGGCACGGCGTCGACGAGTTGAACATCGAGGTGGCCTGGGTACCGGGTGCTTTCGAGGTTCCGGTTGTCGCCAAACGCATGGCTGCTTCCAACCGGTATGACGCTATCCTTTGCCTGGGAGCCGTAATTCGTGGGAGCACGCCGCATTTTGACTACGTAGCCTCCGAAGTCTCCAAGGGCGTGGCCAAGGTTGGGCTGGACAGCGGTACTCCGGTCATCTTTGGAGTCATCACCGCCGATACGATTGAGCAGGCTATCGAGCGGGCCGGAACCAAGGCCGGGAACAAGGGCTGGGAGGCCGCGGTCGGCGGTATCGAAATGGCCAACCTGATGCGAAACATGGGCATGTAGCTCCCCCCTTAAGGAGGCCAGTCGTGTCAAACAAGGATATTACAAGCGTTCACGATATTCCCGGTTTTAAACCTGAACGTGATCGACTGCATTCGGCCACCCACGACGAAATCCGGCGGGGCTGGACAACCGACGTCTACTTTGCCAAGACTCTGGACGTCCTGCGGGCGCTTGGACTTGAAGAGACCGATGTCATTGCCGAGGTTTTCTGCAACCGCCCGGGTGTGATTTCGGGTATCGATCAGGTAGTTCACCTCCTTCGTGACCGTGAAGTCCGGATTTGGGGTCTTTCTGAGGGAGAGGAGATGCACGAAAAAGAAGTCGTGATGCGTATCGAGGGGCGGTATGCTGACTTCGGTGTGTTCGAAACGGCCTTGCTTGGTATTTTGGCCAGTTCAAGCGGCTGGGCTACGGCGGCCCGAGCCTGCCGTCTCGCTGCGGGCGATAAGGGAGTTATCTCCTTTGGCGCCCGGCACGTGCATCCTGCGGTGGCGCCGGTGATGGAGTTTGCGGCCCTGACCGGCGGATGTGACGGGGTCAGCTGTGTTTTGGCCGCGGCCTTAGCTGGGCGTGAGCCCATAGGTACCATTCCCCATGCCTGCTTCCTTATTGCCGGTGACACGCTCAGGGTGGCCAGGATGTACCCTGAGGCGATGTCTCCCGGTACACCGACAATTGTCCTGGTGGACACCTTTAAGGATGAAGTGGAAGAAACGCTGCGGGTGGCCCGGGAAATAGGGCCCAGGCTGGACGGGATCCGCCTGGATACTCCCTCGGAACGAGGCGGTGTGACACCGGCGCTGGTGCGGGAGATTAAGGAACACCTGAGGTTGGAGGGGCTCACCGGGGTCCGAATAATTGTATCGGGCGGTCTGGATCCGGAACGGATCCGTACGCTTTCTGAGGCCGGGGCCGATGTGTTCGGGGTTGGGAGTTACATTTCGGCGGCTCCGCCGATTGATATGACCATGGACATTAAGGAAGTGGAGGGGCGGCCAATCGCCAAACGCGGCCGCATCCCCGGCAGGACTGCTTCTCCGCGTCTGAAACGCTTGTTGTAGTAGTCCGTGCGTAACCGACCTCGGTGCGTTCCAAAAAAGAGAAAAACGGCCTTTTAGCCGTTTTTTGCGCTTAGATGGTACGCTGTACCTTGCCGCTCTTCAGGCAGGTGGTGCACACCCTGATCCTCTTGGGGGAACCGTCTACGATGGCCTTGACCTTCTGCAGGTTAGGCTCCCAGCGGCGCTTGCTCCGGATGTGGGAATGGCTGACGTTCATTCCAACCACGACACCCTTACCGCAGACTTCGCATACCTTGGACACATTCTCCACCTCCTTAACAAACCACTTTCCCATTTTACCAGATCCATCTACGTGAATCAAGCACAATATCCAGTCCTGTTATCAGCCTGTGACAAGGGAGATAGTCCCCTTTTTCTCAACTTTAGACGCTGAGCGGGGACTCGCGTTCTTCGGCGCGGTCATCCGAGGAGACGCTCAGGTTATACCATTTCCCACAGCGTGAACCCCACCGGCTGACCAACTCACCGCTGATATACACCTCGTTGACCTCGCAGTTGTTTGGACAGTCGGAACAACTAAACGTCCGGGGACTGCAGGTAAACTCGGCAATTTGGGACGCCCCCCGGAAATTACTCGCCCGCCGATAACGTTCGGCGTTACGCTTGGCCAGGATTGCGGAACCAAAAGCGCCCATGACCTTGAAGTATTCAGGGACGATAATCTTCATGCCAAGACGCTTCTTGAAGGCCGCGCGGATGCCGACGTTAGCGGCTACCCCGCCCTGAAACAGGATCACGGGTTCAATCCGGCGCCCACGGGCGACGTTGGCAAGGTAGTTGCCTACCAGAGCCAGACAGAGACCGGCAATCAGGTCTTCCTTTCTATAACCCATCTGCTGCTTGTGAATCAGGTCTGATTCAGCGAACACGCCGCAGCGCCCGGCGATCTTGATCGGGCTGGTTGAACGCAGGGCATAGTCGCCGAATTCCTCGATTGGAATGCCCAGCCGGACAGCCTGGTGATCTAGAAAGGAACCAGTACCGGCCGCGCATACGGTATTCATGTTAAAGCCTACGGGCACGCCGTCGCGAAAGAAGATAATCTTGGAGTCCTGGCCACCGATATCAATAACGGTACGTACCCTCGGCTCGATGTGTCTGGCAGCCATGGCGTGGGCGGTGATTTCATTCTTAATAACGTCGGCACCAACCATGATCCCCGCCAAGCGTCGCCCGCTTCCGGTGGTGCCGACTCCGGCGACCTTGACCTCGCCCATTTGGTTATAGAGATCCCGGAAGGACTGCTGGATGGCGTTGATCGGACCACCCTCGGTGCGCAGGTAACTTGAGAAATGAAGATTGAGCTCGTCGTCAATCAGCGCAAGCTTAGTGGTAACACTCCCGACGTCGATTCCCAGATAATATCGCATAAAGCCCTCCTTGGTTCCAGGAGCCCGCTTTCAAACATCGCTGGCTTTGCCACGCTCGATTTTTGCGGCCTCCGCTTCTTGCCTTTGTACGATTCAACAAGCCCGCTACCGAGGCATATCTGACCAGCCCTAAACTGAGAACACTTAAGCTAAGCGCGGTTTATTAACGTCTTTCACCGAACTAATGTCGCGCCGGTCTCGAAGTATATCCAAAAAGGCCTCCACCCTGGTTTCAAATCCTGCCTCACCGGTCTGGTCCGTAATAATGAAGGTGAGTATGGGCAGATCCAACTCCTCATTCAGCCGGACCATTATGTTCTGGGCCACGATCTCGGGCATACAGGTGAAGGGCAGCAGGTGAATAATACCGTCTATTTGTTCCTGTTTGGCGAGGGCCGTCAGCCCCACGCTCTTGTGCCCGTGCCCGCCCGGGTCGGCTCCCAGGTACGGTGCGGCCGCCTGTTTGATCTGGTTTTTCCGGGCAGTGGCTTCGCGGTTGGGGAACAGGTGCTGGTGAAACCAGGATGTCGCCGAGATCTCCCGGTCCACCCATACCCGCGGTTCCAGCGACTTACCCAGCATTTCCTCCAGGTGCAGGTTGACGTGAGCCTCCAAAACAACCCAGATCTCGCCGACAATGCGTACACGTACCGGATCGGTGTCCAGGACCTCAATGGATTCGGCCTGATGGGTGAATTCTTCCGACAGGTTCCATACCACCTCCATGGATGAGCCATTTTCAATTTTGCGTACAAACTGCCTGAAAGCCCTGTCTACGGTGCCCATCTTGGCTTCAAAGGCGCGTACGCGGTGACAGATGGCCTCGGCCTTGTCGATAGCTGCCATTTTGTGGTAGCCGAAGTAGAGAGCCCGTAGTATCTTCAGCCAAGAGGCCTGCTTAGTTGTATGCTTGAGTGTATCTCGGAAATCCGCCCAGCGCTCTCCGAACGGCAAGGGTGAATCAATGATAATCATCTCGAACTCGTAGCCCAGACGGCGCAGGAGTTGCTCTTGGATTTGAGCATACCAGCCCAGTCGGCATTTACCTTTTCCACCGACCATCATTATGTGTGTGGCCCCGTGATCCAGCAGCCAGCGCATCTGCCCGAGGGTGATGGTAAAGGGTAGGCACACAAACTCCGGAGCCAGGACCTTGCCCAGTTCGATGACCTCTTTACTGGCGTGCGGGGTCTTGATTGTCTTTACGCCGCACTCGGCCAGGGCCGAGCGAATGGCGACATCCAGGTAACCCATCGTGGGCATCCCAAGTACCACCGGTTCATGCCGGGGACCGGGCACAAAGACCGGGCTTGGGGTCAAGTCGATCCGGACCGGTTCAATGGGTTGGACGTCCATGAAGGCCTCAATACGGGTGACCATTCCCGCTTCTGCGGTATGTTCATCCAGAGTCAGAAGGATAAAGGGAATACCCGCCCGTTCGGCCTCTTCTTCGATGTAGTTTTCGATAATCGACTCGGGTCCACACTCAAATGAACCGACCAGAATGACCTTGTCGACAAGCCGGTTACGGATGTAGTAGAGGGCTGCACCCAGGATTTGAGCCTCGAAGCTCCACAGGCGTTCACCTTCCAGCAGGCTGTCCATTTGCCGCCGCGTCTCCGCCGGGTCTACCATCTCTGCCGTAACCACGCGGGAGTAGCTGCCGACCTTACCCAAAAGGTCCAGACTGATGGCGTCATAGATTATGTATGGATGGCCGATCACTGCGACCACCTTACCGTCCGGAGTGGCGGTGCAAGGTTTTAGGTTGACCGGACTGGTCGCACTGCGTCCGCAGCCAGAGTCGAGGAGATTTCGGTAAGCTATCTCGGTGGTCACCTTTTGGGACACACAGTAGTCTTCAAAAGCCCGTTGGGCCTGCCAGGCATTGGACAGGGCCTTCGAGACGGCCTCCCGGGATACACCCAGTTCGGTTCCCAACTCGTAAAAGCTCCGCTGCCAGTCGTTCTTACCATTGTAGAGATCAATCTGCGGTGACAACACACGTGCGCCGTTACTGAGGGCGTTTTGTACCATGTAGGGGATGCCGATGAACTTCGGGCAGCAAAAGTTTTTGGGCTCCAGGCTGATCAGGCACGGAATCAGTAGCCGGTCGACACCCTTGTCCAACAACTCCTTGGCGTGTGCAAACAGGAGTTTGACAGCCACACAGGGTTCGTCGGTAGGACAGAACTCGAGGTTGTCCATCGTTTTTTTACTTGTAGGCGAGGAGACGACTAGTTCAACATCGATCGCCTTACAAAAAGCCGAGAAGAAGGGGTACATATAATAATAGGACATCGCCCGGGGTAAACCGAGTGTTTTCATGACTTTCACCTTTACAGAGACAGAATCCGACTTATTATGCCCATTAGAGTTGATCTAATGCCAAAAACCTGGAATTGCTAGTCTTTTCAAGGTTAGTTTAGCAGAAGGTGGACATGTCGTCAAACCTATCCAATTCACCTGCGCTGGGATGCAGGAGCAGTTGACCAAAATGTCTAATACCTGTAACCAAATTACTGGTTTTTATAGAATTGGAGCTACTTATGCATCGACCGACCATCAACGACCCGGTTCAGTACCTTAAGGGAGTGGGCCCGCGACGCGCGGTCCAGCTCCGGCGGGCCGGGATTGAGACCGTGGGAGATCTGCTCTATTACTTCCCCAAAAGATATGAGGATAGACGCACGACTATACCGTTTAACCGGATGGCAAAAGGACAAACGGTTTGGATGCAGGGACGGGTGCTTGGCGGGGCAGTACAGCGTCCCCGGAAGGGACTGTCTCTGACGAAATTGGCCCTGGAATCGCAGGGCGTAGTCTTTCACGCCACGTGGTTCAACCAGCCTTTTGTACTCCAGCAGCTTGTGCCCGGTACCGAGGTGGTGGTGGTTGGTCGATGCAGTCGGCGTTTTAACTCTATGGAGATTGCGGTAAGCGAGTGGGAGATTGCCGGACAGGGACCAGTTCTCTCTACGGGCCGGATCGTTCCCGTATATCCCTTGACCGAGGGACTGAATCAGAAGGCGGTCCGATGTCTCACCCACTCTGTTTTACACGCTCATCCAGATCCCGAGCCTGAGTTTCTTCCGGATGACATACGCTCTCGTTATGATCTTCCGGAGCTGTATACTGCCCTATGGGAAATTCACTATCCATCAACACCGGAGAACGCAGCCAGAGCCCGTAACCGTTTTGTGTGTGAGGAGTGCCTGCTCTTTCAATTGGCCCTGGCCAAAAGGCGCATCGCTGGAGATGATCCCAAGCCTTTCCGGCACGGACCGGACGGTACTGGCATTTCGGCACTTATCGATTCGCTTCCGTTTGCGCTTACACGATCCCAGAGACGAGTCTGGACAGAAATATCCCATGACATGCAGAGTCCCAAACCAATGCGCCGGCTGCTGCAGGGGGACGTCGGGTCCGGCAAAACGATCATTGCCCTGCTTGCTTTGGTTAAGGCCACGGAGGCTGGTCTGCAGGGCGCCCTCATGGCGCCGACCGAGATCTTGGCTGAACAGCACTACAGGCAAACGGCAAAAATGCTTACCCCGCTGGGGCTTGAGGTGGAGCTTTTACTTGGCGGTCAGCCACCTCGGGAACGGGCTTTGGCCCTTAAGAACCTGCGTTCAGGCCAATCCAAACTGGTCGTCGGCACACACGCGCTCATCCAGGAGTCCGTAGTCTTTGCAAACCTTGGGTTGGTAGTTATCGACGAACAGCACCGCTTTGGCGTGAAACAGAGAATGCTGTTGCAGGACAAGGGTCTGGAGGTTGATTCGCTCGTGATGACGGCCACGCCGATTCCACGAACGTTGGCCCTTACCCTGTACGGCGATCTAGACGTCTCAACTATTAATGAACTTCCACCAGGCCGCCGCCCCGTAAACACTCACTTTGTTTATCCTTCACGCCTGCCACGGGTGTATGAGTTCGTCCGGCGGGAGGTGACCGCCGGGCGCCAAGCCTACATCATCTGTCCGCTGGTTGAAGAGTCGGAGCAGCTCGAAAACGAGGCCGCCGTCAACCTTTACGAAGAACTGCGCACCGGTCCGCTCCAGAGATTGCGCCTCGGCCTTTTGCACGGCCGGATGCCGGGAGACGAAAAGAGCAGGGTGATTTCGGCTTTTAACCGAGGTGAACTCGATGTCCTGGTTTCTACCACCGTCGTTGAGGTCGGGGTTGACGTACCAAATGCCACGGTGATGGTGGTCTTTGATGCGGAGCGTTTTGGTCTAGCTCAACTGCACCAACTGCGAGGGCGTGTGGGACGTGGGGCAGCGCAGAGCTGGTGCATCTTGGTGGGACAGCCGAAAACGGATGAAGCCCGTGAACGCATTAAAACGATTACCTCTACAACCGATGGGTTCAAGCTGGCGGAGACCGATCTACGTCTTCGCGGTCCGGGCGAGTTTCTTGGCACCCGCCAGGCTGGACTGCCGGGGTTTAAAGTTACGGATCTGGTAAATGATTGGAAATTCGTGGAGGACATGCGCCGTGAAGCACAAATCCTTTTGGCTGGCGACCCTGACCTTTCCGCGCCCGAGTATCAGCCCATCGCGCAAAAGCTGGAACCCTTAATTCGAAAACTATCCTTATAGTATGTAAGTTATTTAAATTTTAACGCGTATCTCTACGGATTATTAATGTCAAACTATAATAAGTCTTTAGCAAAGAGGGTGCTTAAATTGAGATATGAAACTAAAAATTCCATTGATATTTTAGGAAAAAAATTTAACCCCAAAGCGCAACACGAAATGGGACGTGAAATCCAGATTGATTATCGCGGTTTAAAGTATTTGCAGGAACAAAAGGCCAAGGAAAAAGCACGAAGACGCGACAAAATGTTCTAACATAAATGATGGACATCAGGCTCATACTAGCATCAAGCTACTAAATACATTTAATTTAAGGAGGGGAATCAGGAATGCCGCGTAATAACAACGAGTCTGTCGTACCGGGCACCAAGAACGCTCTGAACAACCTGAAATTTGAGGTGGCGAACGAACTCGGTATCGGTAACTACCAGCAGGTCGATAAGGGAAGCCTGCCTTCCAGAGTGAACGGTTACGTAGGTGGCAACATGACCAAGAAGATGGTCGCCTTCGCCGAGCGGGCGATGGCTGCCGGTGGTGCGATCCCGCAGGTTGCCCAGGCTGCGCCTCCCGAGCCGCTGAACAGTCAGGGACAGTAATTAAGACCGGTAATCGAATTGAGCAGACATAAGAGGTTTACCCCGAGCAGACGGCGGCCGCCCGTCTGCTCTTTTCTGGTACGCCCTATCAGTGCAGATAGGTGGAGTACTCCTCCGCTGGGACACCCGGGTGCAGGGCCGACGATATGCCACCGGCGATGATGCGGGCACAGTTCTGGATTAATTCATCGATCTCTTTGGGGGTGACCATAAGGTGTCCGCCAAACGGTTGTAACAGCTGCCCAATGATCTGATCCAAGGTTTGCTGATCGGGAGGCGTGCGGTTATAGGACTCATAGAGTTTGTTGATGGCGTCTCCTGCAATCAGCGCCGCATGGACCACGGTCGGCACTCCGACGGAAATCACGGGAACACCTATCTCTTCTTCCGTAATGCCCCGGCGCTTGTTGCCAATTCCCGAACCAGGACTGATGCCGGTGTCACAGAGCTGGATGGAAGAGGCGATACGCTCTACCGAACCGGCGGCAAGAGCATCAACGGCAATGACCAACTCCGGCTTGATACTCTCAACGACGCCGCGGATAATTTCGGCTGTTTCAATACCGGTAATGCCTAGTACGCCGGGAGCCAGGGCACTGACTGAACGCATTCCCTCCTGGACTTCCTCTGGTGCGTACTGGTAAAGATGGCGGGTGACCAGGGTGTGCTTTACCACCCGTGGTCCCAGAGCATCAGGTGTGGCGTTCCAGTTACCGAGACCGACGACCAGCACGTTGGCCTGCTCGGGCAGCTGGAACAAGCCGGTCAACGCCTGGGCGAAAACCTTAACTACCTCGCCATGAGCCTGCCGGTTGTTTTCCCTGATAACCGACGCCTCAATCGTGATGTATTTACCTTTTGGGCGTCCCATTACGGCTTCACCGTACTCGTCCACGATTTCAACCGTGGTTACAAGGCCGTGGGCAAAATTTTGACGATCCACAATCACACCCGGGATTTCTTGTCCCGTTTGCGCTCGCAGAGCATCGTGCGCCTCAAGCGCTAGATCGGTACGTACACCTAGTGTCTGCAAAGTTGCGCACCCCCTGCTAGTTTTCTAGACTATGGTAACCCCAGGCAAAGAGGTTTATGCTAACATTCTGGAAAGCCTATGATTTATGGCCTGATATGGTATAATAATAGTTATATTTGGACTCATAGGGTGAATTTGACTTGCGGATAATTGCGGGTGAGGGTGGAGGGAGGCGAATACGAGCACCGCGCGGTCGAGATACTAGGCCGACTGCCGACCGGGTTCGGGAAGCGCTTTTCAATATCCTTGCGTCTGGCCTTAAAGAATGCCGATTCCTCGATCTTTTTGCCGGTTCAGGCGGTGTCGGTCTGGAAGCGCTGAGCCGCGGAGCGGATGAAGTGGTGTTTGTGGAAAAGGATCCGGTAGCGGCGGGTGTGATTCGAAGGAACATAGATGATCTCAACCTTCCCGGGAAAAGATCGGTATACCAGGCGGATGTTTTTGCTTTTATCAGAAGCTGGTCGAGAGATGCCCCAGGATTTGATATTGTCTTTTTGGATCCTCCGTACAGGCAGGGACTAGAGGAGAAGACACTCGACGCGATCAGTCGTGCTACTCGTCTGCTCACCAACAACGGCATAGTCGTGGTGGAGTCTGCGCGAAGCGATTTCCCTTTGGAGAGAATTGGATCGATGGTTCTCGAACGGCGCCGCTTTTACGGGGATACGGCGCTCTCCTTTTACCGGATGGAGGAAGCCTGAAATGGCCTTACGGATCGCGGTTTATCCCGGCAGCTTTGATCCCATCACCAGCGGGCATTTGGATATTGTCAGGCGCGCGGCCGCGCTTTTTGATGAAGTCGTTGTGGCCGTTTCTCTGAATGCGTCCAAGAGTCCGCTTTTCAGTGTGGAAGAACGCTTGGGGATGCTGGCCAATGTGCTGTCCGCTTTCAGTAACGTACGGATCGGCAGCTACGAAGGCTTGACGGTACGCTATGCCGAATCTCAGGGCGCTCAGGCGATTATTCGCGGATTACGGGCGGTTTCCGATTTTGAGTTTGAGTTTACGATGGCGTTGACAAATAAGAAACTGGCCCCGTCTATTGAGACGGTGTTCTTGATGACGGAGGCCCAGTATTCATTCATCAGTTCAAGCGCCGTGAAAGAAGTAGCGCGATATGGAGACTGTGTAAGGGGGATGGTTCCGCTGCAGGTGGAGGAGATGCTTAGGAAGAAGTACCGGAGCTTATGATAATACTTATTCACAAACTCTAAAGGAGGGGTGAAAGTTGGAACTGCTTTCGATCCTGAATGAGATGGAGGAATTTGTGCAGAATTCTTCGCGGGTTCCAATGACCAAGAAGGTGTTAGTTGACGAAGATAAGATGTTAGATTTCCTGGATCGGATTCGAACCATTCTGCCGGAGGAGATTCGAAAGGCAAAGTGGGTGGTCCAGGAGCGCGAAAAGGTGATCAACGAGACCAAGGCCGAAGCAGCCCGGATGATGGAAGATACACAGAAGGAAATCCATCGCAGGGCTGAAGAGAGCGAGATCGTAAAGCAGGCTAAGGGAATGGCAGACGAGATCGTCCGCAAGGCCGAACAGACCTCCCGCGATATGCGGCTCGGGGCCCGCGACTACGCTGATGAGGTACTTGTGAAGCTGGAAAGCAGGCTCGAACGCCTGGTCAAGGAAATCGAGAGCGGCCGGTCGGAATTAAAGGCTATGAAATAGCCGCCGCGTGGTAAACACGAGCATTCCGAGGCAAGCCAGGGAAAACGGTAATACCAAGGCCAAAATGGTGGACACCTTAAAATACTGGAACCAGGATGGCTCCAGGATCCCGGAAGGGCTGAACGTGGTCATCGTGAGATTGGCCTCAAATGGCGGAAAGAGCAGGATGGTCAGCACGGCGGCGAGAACCATGTGGACTAGTCTGCTTATTAAGTAGGGTGTAAAACGGATGTCCGTGGAGCCGATGAAGGCGGCCACTTGGGCCTGGATAGAGAGTCCGCTCCAGGCCAGGATCAATTGAATGGCGATCAATTGATGGAGGAGGGGAACTCCACTCTCCGCGACCAGCCGGACCCCGATCGTCATTTCAAACAGGCCGGCGGCCAGGGGCTCATAGAGTTCCGGGGACAGGCCGAGCGGGGCGACAATGATACCGATCAGGGTCGCAAGTAAGGACAGGCATTGCGTCTCCCGGAGCAGGCTGATCAATACCGCAAACAGGATGATGAAGCCCCCGACCACCAGGAGCTTGTTGATGGCGGAGCGAACGGCGTCTCCCATAATTTGGCCCGGGTGTTTCTCGTTGAAGGCGAGAAACTTGTGGTAGGACAACTGCCAAAGTCGTACTTGAGTTGTTGGTCGGCTGCGTTCAAACGGGGCATAGAACCGGAAGCAAATGCCGACTACGAGGTTACTGACGTAGTGAACACCGAGAATAAAGGGACCCAGGGCAGGGTTATGCAGCATGCCTACCGATACGGCCACCAGCATGAACAGGGGACTGGAATTGTTGGTGAATGATACCAAGTGTTCCGCTTCGGACCTGGTGCAGAGTCCGTCAGCCCGCAGGCGGGCGGCGATGCTGCCTCCGATCGGGTAGCCCGAGCTGTATCCGACGGCCAGACCAAAAGACGCTGCGCCGGGCAGCCTAAAGAGTGGCCGCATTACCGGTTCCAGGAGAATCCCGATCGCGTGAACCAGCCCGAGTCCAAGCAGTAACTCACTGATGATAAAGAAAGGTAACAGGGACGGAAACACGATATTCCACCAGGTATCCAATCCAAGGACGGCGCCTCCGAACACGACCTTCGGGTGGGTCACCATCAGGGCCGTCAAGATGATGGTCAGTCCAGTGAATACAAAACGGAGACGGGTGCTTGGCATGCCAATTGCTCCTGCGGTTTTGTTGCCGGGGTTCTTCAGTTAGAGTGTATGGTTCAGTGCAAGCCCTGAGACCATATTATTTTATTGACAATTGTTTGACAGCTCAATTATAATGGGCTAGTTGGATTGAGGTGCCTGCAGTGCTAACTATTGATGTTTCTGAGGCAAGGGTCAGGCCGGGGCAGGTATTCACCCAGCACCTGATCCACCTACCCAAAACTGGTGACCTCGACGATGAAGTAGGACTTGAGGAACCAGTGGTAGTGGATGTGGAATATTCATTCCTCAAGGGTGTGTATCTCGTTAAGGCGAAGCTAAAGGTCAAGGCTATGATGGCCTGCGGGCGATGCCTGGAACCCTTTACCTGCCCTCTTGAAGCGGAGTTTTATGAACAGTACGACACTGCGACCCAGGTTGACGAACACGATCCGGATGCCAATGTGGTCATTGAGGACCGGATTGACCTCACTGAAAAGGTCAGGGCCGCGATAATGGGCGTTGTGCCTATGAAACCGCTGTGCCGGGAAGATTGCCCCGGACTTTGTAGCAGTTGCGGGATCCCACAGGCCGAAGGTGGGTGTGCCTGTGTTAAGGATGATATTGACCCCAGATTGAAAGACCTGGCTCTTTTGATGGAAGGTCTCAAGAAAAAGGGGGTGGAATGAATGGGTGTACCTAAGCGCAGGCATTCTAAGCAGCGCGGGCGGAAGCGCAGAGCGCAATGGAAGATCGAGGCGCCTAAGCTTGTACCCTGCCCGCAGTGTCGGGCGTTGACCCTGACCCACAGGGTGTGTCCCGAATGTGGCTTCTACAAGGCAAAAAAGATCGTAAATCTGGAGAAATAGGCTTCTGGTGACACCAGAAGCTTATTTTTTCCTTATTGTTGCATTTATCTGGTAACTCAGTTATACTCTCACCTAGGAGTCTCAGGAATAACATACACGACCTACAGGGTCAACCGTCCGGAGGAGGTTATTTCGTCTTGCGCATCGCGGTGGATGCCATGGGAGGCGATAATGCGCCTTCTGAGATCGTCAAAGGTGCCGTGATGGCGGCCGAGGAATTGGGTATTCGGGTACTGTTGTTGGGGGACGAGTCGCGGTTACGGGAAGAAGTTCAGGAAACGGCTAAGCTTAGGATTGTCCACGCCGGCGAAGTGATCGGTATGAGCGAGTCCCCGGTCTCGGCCGTACGGCGTAAGAAAGAGTCTTCCATAGTAAAAGCGGTACAGATGGTTAAGGACGGGATGGCTGAAGGGGTGGTTTCCGCCGGTCACACTGGAGCGACAATGGCCGCAGGCCTGCTAATACTAGGTCGCATTCGGGGCGTGGAAAGGCCCGCACTGGTCGGCATGATTCCGCACCTAACCGGATGTACCGTTTTGCTTGATGTTGGCGCAAACGTGGATTGCCGACCCAGCCACCTGTTACAGTTTGCGGTGATGGGATCAAAATATGCGGAAAAGGGCCTGGGTATTGTCCTGCCGCGCGTCGGACTTCTGAGTAACGGCGAGGAGAACTCCAAGGGTAATGAGCAGACACTAGCGGCCTATCCCCTTTTAGAAAGGGCGCCGATTCACTTTATCGGAAACGTGGAGGGACGGGACCTCTTCAACGGTCGGGTAGATGTTGTTGTCTGTGACGGTTTCATTGGCAATATTGTATTGAAAACCGGAGAAGGCCTGGCCAAGGCCTTTTCGAGCATGATCAAGAAACAATTGGCTGCCAGCTGGATGGCCAAGATGTCCGCGGTCGCGGCCGCGCACACACTCCGGGACATTCGGCGGCGTTTTGATTATAGCGAATACGGCGGTGTGCCGCTCCTAGGCGTTAACGGAGTGGTGGTTGTCAGCCACGGCAGCTCCAAGGCCAAAGCAATTAAAAATGCGATTGGGATTGCGGCCGAGGCGTCACGCCTAAACTTGGCGCAGACCATCGGCGAGGGGATCGGTGAAGTATTTGTGAAGGGAGCCGGAACGGTACATGCCTGATTTTGTGCCCGTCGGTATTGTGGGCGTTGGAACCTGCCTGCCGGAACGTGTTGTTACCAATAAAGAACTCGAAACAATGATAGAAACCACCGATGAGTGGATTGTTAACCGCACTGGAATCCGTGAACGAAGAATTGCCAGAAGTGAAGAAGCCACGTCTGATCTGGCCGTACAGGCCGCCAGAAGAGCTCTGACATCGGCCGGGGTTGAGCCGGACGAGGTCGACCTAATTATTGTAGCTACGGCCACTCCCGACCATGTATTCCCGGCCACCGCCAGCCTCGTCCAGGATCAGTTGGGCTGTTCAAAGGCCGGCGCCTTTGATTTGTCGGCGGGTTGTACCGGGTTTATGTACGCCCTGGTCTCCGGGTCCACTTTCGTGTCCGGTGGCAACCTGGGCACCGTGTTAGTTATTGGTGCAGAGACAATATCCAAGATGCTTAACTGGAAGGATCGCTCAACTTGTATCCTCTTCGGAGATGGGGCGGGCGCCGTGGTCTTGCGTGAGGTACCCCGGAGTACCGGATTACTGGCATCCTATTTGGGTTCCGACGGTTCGGGTGGTCCGTTGCTGCAGGTACCCGCCGGGGGTTCAAGGATGCCTAATTGCCATCAGACCCTGGATGCAAGTTTGCATTGTCTGCATATGAATGGTCGCGAGGTCTACCGATTCGCGGTAAGGGTGATGGGTGACGCCGCCCTGGATGTTGTAAAACGCGCTGGTTTGAACAAAGAGGATATCGACCTTTTCATTCCGCACCAGGCGAATATCCGGATCATTGAGGCCGCAGCAAAGAGGCTCGGACTTTCGATGGACAAGGTACTGGTCAATGTTGACCGTTACGGTAACACCTCATCGGCCTCCGTGCCTATTGCCCTTGACGAAGCTCTTCGTTCGGGGCGGATAAAGTCCGGTAATAATGTGGTTATGGTTGGTTTCGGCGCCGGATTGAGCTGGGGTGCAGTGGTGATGAAGTGGCAGTAACGTCTTAAGGGGGTTAATATTTCTTGATTAAGACTGAGATTTGCGAATTACTGGGGATTGATTACCCGATTCTCCAGGGCGGTATGGCCTGGGTTTCGGAGGCGAATCTGGCGGCTGCGGTCTCCGAGGGCGGTGGTCTGGGCATTATCGGCGCGGGCCATGCACCCGCTGATTGGGTCAGGGACCAGATTCAAAAGGCCAAAACGCTTACTAAGAAGCCTTTTGGGGTCAACGTAATGCTGCTTTCTCCTTTTGCCGATGAGGTCATTAAGGTGGTTGTGGAGGAAAGAGTGGCCGTGGTCACGACCGGAGCAGGCAACCCGGGCAAGTATGTACCCATGTTACAGGGAGCGGGTACCCGCGTGATTCCGGTGGTGCCGTCGGTGGCCCTGGCCAAGCGGTTGGAACAGACCGGTGTGGATGCCGTTATTGCCGAGGGGATGGAGTCGGGAGGGCATGTCGGTGAACTGACTACAATGGCCCTGGTGCCCCAGGTTGTGGACGCGGTCCGGGTTCCGGTGATTGCGGCCGGAGGCATTGGCGACGGACGGGGAATGGCCGCGGTACTGGCCTTGGGGGCGCAGGGTGTCCAGATGGGCACAAGGTTCGTGTGTGCCAGTGAGTGTACCGTTCACCCGCAGGTTAAAGCACGGATTATCAAGGCCCGGGATCGGGACACCGTGGTAACGGGCCGGTCGACCGGACATCCGGTGCGCTGCATCCGGAACAAGCTGACTCGTCAGTTTGAGGAATTGGAAAGCCGCGGCAGTGATCCGGCTGAGTTGGAGAAGCTCGGTGTGGGACGGCTGCGGGCGGCGATGGTGGACGGCGATATAAACTTCGGGTCCGTGATGGCCGGGCAGATATCGGGCTTGGTAAACCAGATTATGCCAGCTGCCGACATTTTAAAGGAGATTGCGTCTGAGACCGAAGACATCATTCGCCGGTGCAGCCGGTTGGCGGGTGTGGTCTAATGAAAACGGCCTTTCTTTTTCCCGGACAGGGTTCCCAGTATGTGGGGATGGGCAAGGAGCTTTACGATTCCTACCCGGTGGCCCGGGAGACCATTGAGACCGCGGATCAGGCCTTGGGCTTTGCCCTTAGCGAGCTCTGCTTTGCAGGGCCGAGGGAAGAATTGGCCAAGACCATAAACACGCAGGCCGCGGTATTGGTAATCAGTGTGGCCTGCTACCGTGTACTGTCCGGGTTCGGCTTTTCCCCGGCCGTAGTCGCAGGCCATAGTCTCGGAGAATACAGTGCTTTGGTGGCCTCAGGCGCGTTTCGCTTTTTGGATGCGGTGCGGGTGGTGCGCAAGCGCGGCCAGTTTATGCAAGAGGCTGTACCGCTGGGCAGCGGCGGGATGTTGGCCGTTTTAGGTCTGGATGTCGAAGCGGCCCGCCGGGTATGTTCCGGGGCCTCGTCGGCCGGAGCCTTGGAAATAGCCAATTTCAACTGTCCAGGACAGATTATCCTGGCCGGACAGGTAGCGGCACTGGAGACCGCGATTAAACTGGCCAAGGTTGAAGGAGCGAAAAAGTGCGTCCCGCTGGCGGTGAGCGGCCCCTTTCATTCATCCTTGATGCGTAATGCAGCGGAGCGCTTGGCCGTGGTCCTCAGTGAGACGGAAATATACGACCCCAAAATTCCGATCGTCTCCAATGTCAGTGCGGACTACCTGCGCTGGGCCAGTGATGTTCGCACCGCCTTGCTGCGCCAGGTGTACAGTCCGGTTCGCTGGGAAGAGAGCGTCCGGCGGATGCTTAGTGATGGGGTGGAGGCGTTCGTTGAGGTCGGTCCCGGAAACGTCCTGACTGGATTGGTGAAGCGAATTGCGCCACGGAATACAATCTTGCTGAACGTGGAAAATATGGAATCATTGGAGAAATCACTTGCGCGTCTGAGGGAGGTTGGCTAAAATGTTTCTTAATGGGAAGAGTGCCATCGTAACGGGGGCTTCCCGGGGCATTGGTCGCTCCATTGCCATAAAATTGGCACAATCGGGCGCCTCCGTGATGATCAACTACGTTAGTAAGGCGGGGGCGGCGGAGGATGTACGGGATCAAATCGTGGCCGCGGGCGGTCGGGCCGCTCTGTTTCAGGCTGACGTATCCCGTTTTGACGAGGCTGCGGAACTTGTTAATGCGGGTTTGGCCGAGTTTGGCCGGATCGACATCCTGGTGAATAACGCTGGTATTACGCGCGATAATCTTTTAATGCGGATGAAGGAAGAGGACTGGGATTCCGTCCTTACCGTCAACTTGAAGGGCGCCTTCAATACTACGCGGGCGGTCATGAAGCCGATGCTCAAGGCCCGCTGGGGACGGATTATTGCGGTGAGTTCGATTATTGGACTAAGAGGCAATGCGGGACAGGCCAACTATGCCGCGGCCAAAGCCGGTCTAATTGGGTTTACCAAGTCCGTGGCCCGGGAGGTTGGCTCCCGGGGTATTACGGTCAATGCCGTTGCTCCCGGGTTTATTTCAACCGAGATGACCGGAAAACTGAGTGAATCGGTAAAGCAGAAGATGCTCTCGGAAATCCCGTTAGGCCGGTTCGGACTCCCAGATGACGTCGCCAATCTGGTTTCCTTTCTGGCTAGCGATGCAGCGGGCTACATTACCGGACAGGTGGTTGCCGTTGATGGTGGTCTGGCCATCTAGGCATTCGATATAGAAGATGGTTTTATAGATTTTTAGAAAGGAGGGCGAAAGGTAATGAGTATCTTTGAAAAAGTACAGTCGATAATCGTGGAGCAACTCGGAGTTGAAGAGGACGAAGTAACCGAAAGTGCTTCCTTTGTTGATGATCTGGGTGCCGATTCACTTGACCTGGTGGAATTGGTCATGGCTTTTGAAGAGACCTTTGACACGTCGATTCCGGATGATGAAGCGGAGAAGATTCGTACCGTGGCTGATGCCGTAAAATTTATCGAGTCCAGGATGTAGCTTAGTTCGTGTCTTTTTGAACTTTTAAGGGGGTGCAGTGTTTTTTGGGTGTACGCGCGGTGATCACCGGTATGGGCATCATCTCTCCAGTGGGAACCGGCCTGGAGGCTTTTTGGCAGGCCATTACCGGGGGTGTCTCAGGAATCCGGCGGATTACCCAATTTGACGTTTCCGAGTTCCGTACGCAAATTGCCGGTCTGGTTCTTGATTTCGAAGCCATGCGGTATATCGAGAAAAAGGAAGCACGCCGCATGGATCGAGTAGCCCAGTTTGCCGTCGCCACGGCCGGGATGGCCATTGAAGACGCCGGTCTGAACCCGGATGACCTGGACGGTGATCGGGTGGGGGTTGTCCTGGGGTCTGGGATCGGCGGAATGCAGACGCTTGAGGAACAGGCACGGATATTGTTTGAGCGCGGACCGGGACGCATAAGCCCCTTTTTAGTGCCGATGATGATCGGGAACATGGCCGCCGGGCTGGTGGCTCTTAAGTTTGGGTTTTGCGGTCCCAATGCGACCCTGGTGACAGCCTGTGCCTCCAGTAATAATGCGATCGGCGACGCTGCCAGAATGATTGAGCGCGGTGAGGCCGATGTGATTATTGCTGGAGGGACCGAGGCCGCCGTTACCCCGCTGGCTCTTGGCGGCTTTTGTGCGATGAAGGCAACCTCAGCCCGAAATGATGAGCCGGAGAAGGCGAGCCGGCCGTTTGATGCCGGAAGGGACGGGTTTGTGATGGCGGAGGGCGCCGCGGTCCTAATTCTTGAGAGTTTGGAACACGCCATAAAACGTAACGCCCGGATATACGCGGAGTTTGGCGGATACGGCACCTCTTGCGACGCCTATCATATGACGGCACCTGAGCCTGAGGGGCGGGGCGCAGCCCAGGCAATGGCGGCCGCATTGCACGACGCCGGGGTTCGGCCCGAAGAGGTGGATTACATCAACGCGCATGGTACATCCACACCTCTGGGTGACATTGCGGAAACCAAGGCTGTAAAAAGGGTTTTCGGTGGGAATCCCCGGTTGGTGGTCAGTTCCACCAAATCGATGACCGGTCATCTGCTCGGTGCGGCCGGCGGCCTGGAAGCCATTGCGTGTGTTTTGAGTATTCAACATGGCGTAATCCCCCCGACTATCAATTATGATGAACCCGATCCGGACTGCGACTTGGACTATGTACCGAACAAAGCCCGGCAGTATCCGGTTAAGATTGCTTTATCCAACGGTTTTGGCTTCGGGGGACATAACGCAACCCTTCTGTTCAGGAAATACGAGGACGGTGAACGGTAATGACGCCGGACAGCCTGAAAAGATTTCAGGCCAGCATCGGCGTTTTCTGGAGCAGGCCGGAACTGCTCCGGGAAGCCCTAACTCACAGTTCCTACAGTTTTGAAAATCCGGGGTGTCGAAATAATCAACGCCTGGAGTTTTTGGGCGATGCTGTCCTGGAAATCGTTATTAGTGAGCATTTGTTTGCCCTGTTGCCGAATTCGAGCGAGGGTGAATTGACGAAGCTACGGGCCGTAGCGGTTTGCGAGCCGTCGCTGGCCTATGTGGCCCGGAAGATCAACCTTGGACGGTATCTGCGGATGGGACGTGGCGAGGAGCTTTCGGGGGGTCGAGAACGGCCCTCCGTTCTTGCTGATGCCTTTGAGGCCCTGCTCGGGGCGATGTATCTGGACCGGGAGTTGGAACCGACCAGAGCATTCATCCAGAGCGTGCTCAGGGAAACGGTCCAGAATGCCATGGACGGCCGCGTGGAGCCAGACTACAAAACACGGCTCCAGGAACTGCTGCAGAAGAGTTCACCCGACCCGTTGAAGTACGTGATTATCCGGGAGGATGGGCCTGATCACTGTAAGACCTTCTGTTCGGCCGTTCTCTACCGCGGGTTGGTGCTGGGGACGGGTTGGGGGCGGACCAAGAAGGAAGCCGAGCAGGCGGCAGCCAAGCAGGCGCTCGTCGAGTCAAACCAGGGTACGCCAGAAGTAAAGTAGATTCAGGTAAAACCGGCAATATGTCTCCAGGGAGGACTCCGTGGGCATTTTCAATCGCTTTAAACAAAGTCTGACGAAGACCCGCGAAGCCGTGGCTGGACGCGTGGAGACGATGATCTACGGGCGGGCGACGTTTGACGAGGAGCTTTATGAGAGGTTGGAAGAGATCCTGATTCAGACTGACGTAGGCGTAGCCACCTCTGTCGAGCTGGTTGAGGGTGTCCGGGCGGTCTTGAAGGAAAAAAGGTGGGACGACCCCACCAAGTTAAAACCGATCCTGCGCGAGAAGCTGGCGGAGCTCGTAGCCGGTGAGAACCGGGTTGCGCTCAACCTGCCGGATAAGCCTTCGGTAATCATGGTCGTTGGGGTCAACGGTACGGGTAAAACCACCACTATTGGTAAGCTGGCTCATATGCTGAACCAGGAAGGCAAGAAGGTGTTACTGGCCGCTGCTGACACCTTCCGTGCGGCGGCCATAGACCAGCTCGAAGTCTGGGGAAGACGCGCCGGAGTTGAGGTAATCAAGCAGAGTGAGGGTTCAGATCCGGCAGCGGTGGTTTACGACGCCCTGCATGCGGCCCGGGCCCGCAATTGTGACGTAGTCATCGTCGATACAGCTGGCCGCCTGCACACAAAGGTTAACCTGATGGAAGAATTGAAAAAGGTGTACCGCGTCCTTGGCCGTGAGGTTCCGGGCGCGCCGCACGAGGTGTTGTTGGTGCTGGATGCGACCACGGGACAGAACGCGATTAATCAGGCAAAGATGTTTGGTGAGGCCACCGGGGTCAGCGGGATTGTGCTAACCAAGCTGGACGGCACGGCCAAGGGCGGTATCGTGGTGGCGATCAAGCGCGAACTCCGAATCCCGGTGAAGCTGGTCGGCACCGGTGAGGGAATCGGGGACCTGGCTTACTTTGACGCTCAGGAGTTTATCGACGCCATTTTCGGCGAGTGAGTTGGGAATTCGGGACTATAGGAGCGCCCTGTTGGGCGCTTTTCATGTTTTGGGGACAGGAAATCCTTACAGGGAGAAGAATATATCAGGTAATCTAACCACAACCTAGGACTTGAGAGGTGCGAAGCACACCTTCCCCAGGTCTTATATTTTGGAGGAGGCTGTTCATGACCGTACGCATCGCAATTATCGGCGGTACAGGTGTTTACAATCCGGAAATACTCGATGACATCCGCCCGGAGCAGGTGAGTACACCCTATGGGGACATCTCCGTTAACATCGGGTCCTACCGGGGTAAAGAGGTGGCCTTCATGGCACGGCACGGCCAGGCACACACCGTCCCGCCCCACCGTGTAAACTACCGGGCTAATATCGCGGGCCTCAAGAGGCTTGGGGTACGCAGTATCCTGGCCACGGCGGCGGTGGGCTCCCTGAACCGTGCCATGAAGCCGGGCGGATTTGTTTTTGTCGACCAGTTCCTCGACTTTACGAAGTCCAGGCCCCAGACCTTCTTCGACGGTGACCAAAACGGCGTGGTCCACTGCGACTTTACGGATCCCTACTGCCCAGAACTGCGGGAAATCTTGGTGCGGGCAGCCTGGGAGCTGCGTCAACCCGCTGCCTCCGGGGGGACTTACGCCTGTACCGAGGGCCCGCGTTTCGAAACCGCAGCGGAAATCACCATGATCAGGCAACTGGGTGGGGATCTGGTGGGGATGACCGGTGTGCCCGAGGTCGTCTTGGCACGGGAAGCTGAAATGTGTTACGCCACCATTGCCATGGTGACTAATTTCGCCGCCGGGATTTCGCCGGCCCGCCTCACTCACGAGGAGGTGCTCCAGGTGATGAGTCTGAATGCCGAAAACCTGCGCCGGCTGATTATGCAGGCCATCAGCCTAATCGACGACAATCGCGAGTGTGCCTGTCACTGGGCGGTCAGCGGTGGTCCGGTACTTTCGAACGGGGAGGGGTAGGATTGGAAACACTGTACTGGAAGGAAGGGGTCCTTTATGTCCTCGACCAGACCCTGATTCCTTACCGGATTGAATACGTGCCCTGCCGGACTCACACCGAAGCAGCGGACACCATTAGGTCCATGCAGGTGCGCGGTGCTCCGGCCATTGGTGCCGTGGCTGCCTACGGAATGGTGCTGGCGGCGCTGGGAGCTACGGCACGGGATCGTGAAGAGTTACGCGGCGCGCTGGCCTTAGCGTGCCGCAGGCTTGAAGAGACGCGTCCGACGGCGGTCAACCTGCGCTGGGCCCTGGAACGAATGATGGCCAAAGCCGAGGCCGTCGAAGGAGATGCCGGGACGGTCTGTACGGCGTTACTCAGCGAAGCGGATGCCATTTTCAGGGAGGATGTCACGGCCAATGAACAGATGGGGGCCTACGGTCAGGGACTCGTTCCCGAGCAGGCCCGCATCCTGACCCATTGTAATGCAGGTGCGCTGGCCACCGCCGGGTTTGGCACCGCCCTGGGTGTGATTCGGGCCGCGCACCGGGCGGGTAAGAACATTGAAGTGTATGCCACCGAGACCCGTCCGTATATGCAGGGTACACGTTTAACGACTTTTGAACTAATCCGGGAAGGGATCGAAGTCACCCTGATCACTGACAGCATGGCCGCGTCGCTGATGTCCGTCCGGGGTTTGGACCTGGTGGTTGTCGGTGCGGACCGGATTACGGCGAACGGGGACGTGGCTAATAAGATTGGAACCTACGGTCTGGCCGTACTGGCAAGATTCCACGGTATCCCCTTCTTTGTGGCTGCACCGCGCTCGACGATTGATATGCGGTTGGCCGGCGGTGCCCAGATCCCGATTGAGGAACGGGACCACGACGAGATTACCCATTTCCGCGGTCAGCGGGTGGCGCCGGAGGGAGTCAGGGTCTGGAACCCGGCTTTTGACGTTACGCCCAACGAGTTGATCACGGCAATTATTACGGAGGCCGGTGTTTTGCGTCCCCCCTACGGCCCGGCCCTCCGCGAAATAATGTAGACGGAGGCTGTTTAATTGAACTACCAGATTCGTAACCCTCAACTGGCTGATGCGGGGCGCCTGAAGATCGATTGGGTACGGGCGCACATGCCGGTGCTCAGCGTTCTACGGGCCGAGTTTGAGCGTGATCTGCCCTTCAAAGGAATTAGGATCGCGATGAGCATTCATCTGGAGGCGAAGACGGCCTACCTGGCCCAGGTCCTCAAGGCCGGTGGCGCCGAACTGGCGGTTACCGGGTGTAATCCGCTCTCCACCCAGGACGACGTCGCGGCGGCACTCGTCTCCGCTGGTGTTCCGGTTTTTGCCTGGCACGACCCAACACCCGAAGAGTATGAGGCCCACCTGACAGCCGTCTTACAGACCAGGCCGCATCTGATCATCGACGACGGCGGCGACCTGGTACACCTGTTGCACACGAAGCTCACTGACGTGGCTTCGGGGGTCATCGGTGGTGCAGAGGAGACTACTACCGGTGTGATGCGGCTACGGGCCCTGGAGCAGGAGGAACAGCTGTTATTCCCGATGTACGCGGTCAACGATGCTCGCTGCAAATTCCTGTTTGACAACCGTTACGGCACGGGCGAATCGGCCTGGTCCGGAATCTTGCGGACCACCAACCTGTTGGTTGCCGGCAAAACCGTGGTTGTTGTAGGATACGGCTGGTGTGGACGGGGGATTGCCATGCGGGCTGACGGTTTAGGTGCTAAGGTGATTATCTGCGAGGTTGATCCCGTCCGGGCGATCGAAGCCCACATGGACGGTTACCGGGTGATGAATAGCCTGGATGCGGCCGCCGAGGGGGATATATTCGTTACCGCTTCCGGCTGCAAAGATGTCTTGAGGAGTGAGCACTTCGCCCGGATGAAAAACGGAGCGGTGTTGGCGAACGCCGGCCACTTCAACGTCGAGATCAATCAGGGAGACCTGGAGGGGATGTCCATCCGCCGCTACCAGGCCCGCCAGAACATAGAGGGCTATGAATTGGCTGACGGACGGGTACTCTACCTCCTGGCCGAGGGCAGACTGGTAAACCTGGCCGCGGGGGACGGTCACCCGGCGGAGATAATGGATCTCTCGTTTGCCTTGCAGGCCCTTACCGCGCGACACATCCTGCTCCAGGCTGGTGCGCTGGAGAAGAGAGTCTACAATCTTCCGACCGAGCTTGACCGCCGGGTGGCGGGATTAAAACTGGCCTCGCTTGACATCACCATTGACAAGCTCACCGCGGAGCAGGAGCGTTACCTAAAAGGGTGGGAGTAAAGAGGGGCTAAACGGGGAGGAGGCGCTCAAACATTGAGCCTGGCGGTTGAGAAAGCCAAGGAGCAACTAGTAAAAATGGGGCTGGCCGTGGTTCAGGCGAACCTGGTCCTGGGTTCCTGGGGGAACCTGTCCTATCGGGTGGGGCGTGATGACGTGGTGGTGATTACCCCCAGCGGCCTTGATTACAGCCGCCTACACGCCAAGGACATGGTGGTGGTGGACCTGGAGGGAGCACCCGTGGAAGGGTACCTGCGCCCGTCCACGGAACTGCCGATGCACTTAGCGGTGTATCATTCCCGCCCCGACGTACACGCGGTAATCCACACCCACTCACCTTACGCAAGTGGCCTGGCGGTAGCCCGGCTGAGCATCCCGCCCATCCTGGAAGACTTGGTTTCGGTGGTCGGTGGGACGGTCCCGGTGACTGATTACGCTCCCGCCGGCAGCGTTCAGTTGGCGGACATCACTGCTGCCGCCTTGAAGAATGTGAATGCCGTCCTGTTGGCCAACCACGGTGTGGTGGGGGTCGGGGATTCCATGGAAGAGGCTTTTCAGGTCTGCCGTGTGGTGGAAAAGGCGGCTCAGGTTCTGGTTTTCGCCAGAATGGTCGGTAGCCCCGTACCCCTCGCTGAGGGGGATATCCAGGCACTCCGGGACTTCTACCGGAGTGCCTACGGGCAGAGATAGTGAGGTCGAAGAAATGAGCATTTTGATCAGGGACGTAGATATCCTTCCGCTGGACGGATCCCCGCTGGTCCGCGGCGGGGAGATCGCCATCGAAGGCAACCGGATCACGGTGGTCGGGGGAACCGGATCCGTTACGGATGACTTCAAACCGGAAATCGTGATTGACGGTCAGGGGCTCCTGGCCAGCCCGGGACTGATAAACTGTCACACGCACGCGGCGATGACCCTGTTCCGCGGCTATGCCGATGACCTGCCGCTGATGAAGTGGCTGAACAACAAGATATGGCCCATTGAGGATAAACTGACCGAAGAAGACATTTACTGGGCGACAATGTTGGCTTGTTTGGAAATGATTAAGTCGGGCACCACCGCTTTTGCGGATATGTATTTTCACATGGACCAGGTCGCACGGGCTGTCAGCGAGACTGGAATGCGGGCCTCCCTCTGCCGCGGCCTGATCGGTGTGGCCCCTAACGCGGACGAGGCGCTGGAGTGGAGCTTCGGGTTCGCAAGAGAGTTCCACGAATCGGCCGAAGGCCGCATCACGGTGATGCTAGGGCCGCACGCGCCTTACACCTGCCCTCCTGATTACCTGCGACTGGTTAAGGACGCGGCCGTCGAGCTTGGCGTGGGTGTCCATATTCACCTGGCGGAGACTCGGAGTGAGGTAACCCAGACGGCGGAAGGACAGGGGTGTACACCGGTTCAACTTGTGGAGCGGACCGGACTTTTCGAGGTACCGGTCCTGGCGGCACACTGTGTGCATCTTACTGACGAGGACATTGCCGTCCTGGCCCGTTACGCGGTACGGGTGGCGCACAACCCGCAGAGCAATATGAAACTTGGCAGTGGAGTAGCGCCCGTGGTCAAGCTGTTGGAAGCCGGGGTAATGGTAGGCCTGGGTACAGACGGCGCCGCCAGCAACAACGACCTGGATATGGTTGAGGAAATGCGTTCGGCCTCCTTCCTCCAGAAGGTCACTTACGAGGACCCCACGGTGCTGCCGTCCGACCAGGCCCTGGCGATGGCTACTCTTTACGGGGCCACGGCCCTGGGTCTGCAAGACGAGGTTGGGACGCTCGAGGTGGGAAAAAAGGCTGACATCGTCCTCTGGGATTTGCAAAAACCGCACCTCTGTCCGCTGCACGATGTCAGCGCCCACTTGGTTTACAGTGCCCGAGGAAGCGATGCTCGCACGGTGATTGTGGATGGGAAGGTGCTGATGCGCGACTACGAGGTGCTAAGCCTGGACGAAGAGGCCGTGATGGCCGAAGCAGAGCGCCGGGCCCGTCGCCTGATTGCCGAAGTCGGATAACCATTTGCACGTTAACCGAAAAGAACCTCGCTGTGCGAGGTTCTTAATCATGGAAACCACGTTGATGCTGGACCGGGATCTACTTCTTACCAATCCTTAAAGCCCCGGTCAGGGTAGAGGTGGCCGCCCCGAGGAACCCCTTTTTCTGCTTCAGTAACCCGGCCAGCGCTTCGATCACCCGGTCGCATTCCTCTCGGGTTACTGTGAGCGGTGGCTCCAGCCGGATCACGTTTGGGTTGTTTAAAGTGTACACCGTAAGTATGCGGTGCCGGTTGGCCAGGTCGACCGCGACCAGGCTGGCCATATGGCCAAAGTCACCTACCGTCTTCACCGACATATCTGACGAGAACCGGCTGAGAAAGCCCTGACCCGAGTGTTCAAACTCAAGACCGATCAACAGCCCACGCCCTCTGACGTCCTTCAGGACGGGTGAGGTCTCCTTCAGTTTCCGGAGCTGACCGAGGAGATATTCACCCATCTCCGACGCGCGCTGCGGCAGGTTTTCCTCGACCAACACATTAATAGTAGCGATGGCCGCCGCACAGGCCATGGCGTTACCCCAATAACCTCCAAAGGTTGAGGTGTGGAGAAGCGCCCGATCCATCGCGCTGTAGGCTTTTTTGAAAACATCCTCGGTGGTCAGGTAAGCCCCCGCCGGTATCACACCGCCGCCGAACGACTTGGCGAGGCAGATGATGTCCGGTACGATCTCCTCGCCCTCGCAGGCGAACATGTGGCCGGTTCGGCCCATCCCCGTCTGCACCTCGTCGGCAATGAAGAGGGTACCGCACCGGGTGCACAACTCCCTGGCATTTTTGATGTAGCCAGCCGGAGGGACGATGATCCCGCCTTCTCCCTGGATCAACTCCACGATAAACGCCGCGGCCTTCTGCTCCCGTAATACGTCTTCCAGAGCGCTTGCGTCGCCATACGGAACCAGGACACACTCCGGCACCAGCGGTTCAAAGGGCGTTTTGTACTTATCCCTTCCGGAGACGGACAGGGCTCCCATACTCTTGCCGTGGAAACCACCCAGGGTGGACACCAACTGGCGGCGACCAGTTGCAGCCCGGGCGATCTTGATCGCTCCCTCCACAGCCTCGGTACCGCTGCTGCAGAAGAAGGTCCGGCAGAGTTCCCCCGGGGCAATCTCAGCCAGATTGTGGGCCAGCGCCGCAGGCAACTGCTGCAGGGCGGTCGGCATGATTTTAGGGGTATTTTCGATTTTCTTCAGGGCCTCAAGCACGCGCGGGTGGTTGTGGCCGACATTCACGGAGCCGTACCCGGCGACAAAATCCAGGTATTCTTTGCCCTCGGCATCCCATACCCGAGTGTCTTTAGCCTTGACGTACTGCCGGTCAAAGTTTAACAAGACCTGAATGCTGGCAAAGGGACTGCTTAAATAGGCCTTATATTTCTCACGCACCTGTTCCCGGCGAAGGCCCAAAGCATCGTCTACATTCATCAGAGACATTTGTGAACCTCCAGATACATTTTGTAGAGACAGTCTGTCCATAAACGTTTCGGTTGCGATCATGTACCGGTATGACTTGTATGATCTATTCTAATCCTCACCTATAGGTACCTGCAATAGATACCGGTGCACCGACCGCAAATAGCCGGTCTTTTTCTTGACAAGAGCCCGGCTAATTGTTTAGAATCATATGGTGTAAAGGAAAACTACTTGATAGCAGGAAGAACAGCAAACGGGGGAACATGGAGAAGTTTACGCGGATCAATTTACTCCTTGATTTTTACGGCCCTCTACTGACCGAGCGGCAGCAGAGGATGCTGGAGGAACATTACGCCCAGGACCTGTCCCTTGGTGAGATCGCCACAGCGCGGGGTGTAACAAGGCAGGCCGTTCACGACACCATTAAGAGGGCGACTCTAGCCCTGGAGCACTACGAAGACAAGCTGGGACTGGTCGAGAAATTCCTCTACCAGCGCACCAGGATTACCGAGGCGGCTGAACTCCTGGATGCTCTGCCGGTCGAACAGGGTGAGACCTATGAGCAGATCAAGGCACTGTTGCAGGACGTGCTGGGGGTCGCCGAAGGCTAAATCGGGAGGTGAAGGCAGTTGGCTTTTCAAAGCCTGAGCGAGAGGCTTCAGGAAACCTTTAAGAAGCTGAAGGGTAAAGGCCGGCTTACGGAGGCGGACGTAAACGAGGCCCTGCGTGAGGTACGCCTGGCCCTTCTGGAAGCAGACGTCAACTTCAAGGTCGTCAAGGGATTTGTGAACAGCGTACGGGCCAAGGCTGTTGGAGACGAGGTGCTCACCAGTCTGACCCCCGCACAGCACGTGGTGAAGATCGTCCGTGATGAACTCGCTTCCCTGATGGGTGGCGAGAACGCCAAGATCCAGATCGCGTCAAAGCCGCCCACGGTGGTGATGATGGTCGGTCTGCAAGGTTCCGGCAAGACTACCACTTCGGCCAAGCTGGCCAACCATTTCAAGGGGCAGGGACGTCGGTCCCTGCTGGTGGCCGGTGACATTTACCGCCCGGCGGCGATCAAACAGCTTCAGGTGCTCGGAGACAAGCTGGACGTTCCGGTGTTCCAGATGGGAGAACAGAAACCGCCGGCCATCGCCCGTGCTGCGGTGGAGAGTGCCCGGCGCAACGGCCAGGACTTCGTGATTATCGACACGGCCGGGCGTCTACACATCAACGAGGAACTGATGCAGGAGCTGGAGCAGATCAAGGCCGGCGTGGAACCCCACGAGATCCTGCTGGTGGTCGATGCGATGACCGGTCAGGACGCCGTGGCGGTTGCCGAGACATTTCACCGGCGACTGGGGTTGAGCGGTGTGGTGCTCACCAAGCTTGACGGCGACACCCGCGGCGGCGCCGCCCTCTCAGTACGGCAGGTCACGGGTTGTCCGATTAAGTTTGCCGGTGTGGGTGAGAAGCTGGACGCCCTGGAGCCCTTCCATCCGGACCGGATGGCCGACCGGATTCTGGGTATGGGTGATGTGCTTACGCTCATCGAGAAGGCTAAGGCCACCATGGATGCGGATGAAGTGATGCGCCTGCAGCAGAAGCTAAAGAGCGCCGATTTTGACCTGAATGACTTCCTGAGCCAGCTCAGGCAGTTCAAGAAGATGGGTCCCATCGACCAGGTTCTGGGGATGATCCCCGGCTTTGATAAGATGAGCAAGAAGATGAAAGGTCAGCTGGACTTTGACGAGAAGGACCTGGTCTTCGCGGAGGCGATTATCAATTCAATGACCGCCCGAGAACGGGCTCATCCGGAGATTATGGACGGCAGCCGGCGTAAGCGGGTGGCCCGCGGTAGCGGGACCTCGGTGCAGGAAGTGAACCGTCTGCTGAAGCAGTTCGAGCAGACGCGAAAGCTGGTCCGCCAGTTTTCCGACTGGGAAAAGACTGCGAAAAAGGGCGGTAAGAAACGGCGGCTTCCCAAGTTCCCGTTTATGTAGTCCTAAGGCTGATCGAATGAAACGCCGGTCTCCGGCGTTTCAGATAAACCAAATGCGTAGTAGTAATTCTGGAAGGAGGTGTCACAAGAATGGCTGTTAAGATCAGGCTGAGACGCCTGGGGGCGAAGCGGGATCCTTTTTACCGCATCGTGGTTGCCGACTCCCGCTCGCCGCGTGACGGGCGGTTCATCGAGGAGATCGGTTACTATGATCCTCTTCGCAAACCGGCAGAAATCAAGATCGATGAAGAAAAGGCACGGGATTGGATGAATAAGGGTGCCCAGCTCACTGAAACGGTGCGGTCCCTTTTCAAACAGGCGGGTATCCTTGGTAAGGGTGCCGCGCCAGGAGTGGAGGAAAGGGGTTAGCCATGAAGGAACTAGTTGAAATTCTGGCCCGGTCCTTGGTGGATCAGCCGGATGAAGTCAAGGTGAGTGTTGTGGAGCAGGAGAAATCCGTGGTGATCGAGCTGCGGGTCGCTCCTGAGGACATGGGTAAGGTTATCGGTAAACAGGGGCGTATCGCCAAGGCGATCCGGACACTGGTCAAGGCTGCAGCCATCAAACAGCGCAAGCGGGTCACGGTGGAGATCGTCTAGTAAAGTGTGGCAAAACTCGAAGGCTCCGGAAGAAACGGCTGGCTGGAGCGGAGACCGCTTAAAAACAAGCATGGCGCGGAAGGCGAAGTCGCACAGGGGCGGAGCGTACTAAAAAGAGATCTGAAGCTAGAGGTCAGAGGTAGGAACGGGAAGCGATCACTATGCGATCGCCATTTGAAAACTCTGAAATCCGCTTCACGGATTTCGTCGAGTCCGACCTCCGACTTCCGGCCTCAGACTTCCCTTTAGCCAGGCGCCGTTTTGCAGCGGTCTACTAGGGAGGGGCCCTTGTGGACAGAATTATCATTACCCGGCCGGTGGTGGTTAAGATCCGGGTCACGGAAGGGTACAAGAAGGCTTATGCTGCTCAGGCGGATTACTCCGTTCGCCTCCTGAATTCCGATCTTAAACGCCTCGAGGCGGAGGAGAGAAAGATTGGCGAGGGGCCCGGCACGGACCCCAAAAGCCTGGAACAACTGCGGCTGGAACGGCATAAACGCCTGGAGGCCCGTGAGAAGCTGGTTGAACAGGCCCAGAAGCTGCTCGGGCTCGCTCCCGGCACGGAGATTGTACACGGACGGGTGGAGAGCATCGTCGAGGCCAGGGTCGGGGACATGTGGCGCCAGGTAATGGAAGTGGAGATTGTGTTAGAGGACGGTCAAATCGCCGAGATCAGGCAGGGTACGCCCGGGGATGGTTCCAGTGGATGACGGTTTTGTTTCCATCGGGGAGATTGTCAATACGCAGGGTAACCGTGGCGAGGTACGTGCCGTACCGCTGACGGATTATCCGGAGCGTTTCGAGAGGATGGAATTAGTGTCCGTCTTTCGAAACGGTAAACGCCGTGAACTGCACATTGAGCACAGCTATATGCACAAGCGCTTTGTCGTCCTTAAGTTCCGGGAGATTCTGGATATGAACGCAGCCAAGGAACTGAAGGGCTGGCTGCTTCAGGTCCGGCGGGATGACATGGTGGAGCTTCCCCAGGACCACTACTATCTGTTCCAGATTGTTGGCCTGGAAGTGTTTGCCGTGGACGGGCAACGCTTGGGGAAGGTAATTGATGTGTTGCAGACCTCTGCGAACGACATCTACGTTGTTGACCGGGAAGGCCCGAAACCCTTGCTTTTGCCGGCCCGAAAAGAGTTTGTACAGGAGATATCCCTGGAAAAGGGCCGGATCACCGTTAAACTACCGGAAGGGTTACTGGAATTATGATCTTTGATATCCTGACTCTGTTCCCGGAAATGTTCCAGGGACCGCTGACGACCAGTATCATTGGTAGGGCCGCAGACAAAGGGCTGGTTGGGATCAACCTGATCAATATCCGCAATTATTCCCGAAACAAACACCGTACCGTGGACGATACACCGTACGGTGGGGGTGGCGGGATGGTGATGACGGCCGAGCCGCTGTATGAGGCTGTTGACGCGCTGCGGGACCGTTACTCCGGGCGCCTCGGACCGGTGGTACTGATGTGTCCTCAGGGTTTGACCTTTGATCAAAGCATGGCCCGTGAACTGGCCGGTAAGGAACATGTGGTGCTGATTTGCGGGCATTATGAGGGTCTGGACGAAAGGGTCCGGGCACTGGCGGACCTGGAGGTCTCGATCGGGGATTATGTGCTTACCGGAGGGGAACTGCCGGCAATGGTCATTGTGGACGCCGTCGCACGCCTGATTCCAGGGGTATTGGGGGAACCGGAAGGCACGGAGGACGACTCCTTCGCCGGGGGGCTGCTTGAATACCCGCAGTATACCAAGCCGCGCGAATACCGGAACCAGCCGGTGCCCGAGGTCCTACTAAGCGGTCACCACGCGGAGATCGAGCGTTGGCGCAGGGAGGAAGCGCTGGTTCGAACCCTGATCCGGCGTCCCGAATTGTTGAAGGGGAACCTGACCGAGGACGACCGGCGCACACTGCGGGAGATCGCCCGGCAGGCGTTGGAAATGAAAGATATCAAGGCTTAGAACCTTGCCGTTCATCGGAAACTTGTGGTATAATAAAGGTTGGTTGTGCGACTAACCTGACAAGGAGTTGAGGGTAAAAATGCAGATGATTCGCTCTGTTGAAGAAGAGCAGATGAAAACGAATATTCCGAGCTTCCGCGCCGGTGACACCGTCAGGGTACACGTCAAGGTCGTTGAGGGTGAGCGTGAACGTACCCAGATGTTTGAGGGCGTCGTCATCAGGCGTCGTGGCAGTGGCCTGAGCGAGACCTTCACCGTGCGTCGTGTTTCTTACGGGGTGGGTGTGGAACGGACTTTTCCGATTCACTCACCGCGTGTAGAGAAGATTGACGTACTCCGTCGTGGTAAAGTACGCCGGGCCAGGCTGTTTTACCTGCGGAAGCTGCGCGGCAAAGCGGCCCGCATTAAGGACAGACGATAGGATGCCATATCAGCATAGGGGGCTGCTTGAGCAGTCCCCTATTGCTATGCTTCAAATGCCATGTTAGTGACTTAACGGCGGAGGGGTTAACCGTTGAAAAAGACTGAGCGGCAGCGCGTATCCCTGTTGGGCGAGGTATTTGAGTCACTGGTAATCGCGATTATCCTGGCCCTGATCATCCGTTTGTTTATTTTTCAGTTTTTCGTGATTCCTTCGGGATCGATGGAGCCCACTCTCCTGGTTAACGATCGTATTGTGGTGGCCAAGTTCAGCTACTACTTCAGTGAACCCCAACGCGGGGACATCATCGTTTTCAAGTACCCGCGTGACCCAAAGCGGGCTTTCGTCAAGCGTTTGATCGCCCTGGAAGGCGAAACGGTGGCCTTACAGGACTCAACACTGTACATAAACGGTGAACCAGTGCCCGAACCCTACCTACCGGAGGGCTTGGAATTCGCTGATTTCGGCCCGGTACAGGTTCCCGAAGGGCACCTGCTAATGCTAGGGGACAACCGGAACAACAGTGACGACAGCAGGGTCTGGGGCTTCTTGCAGGACGACCTGTTGATCGGGAAACTGGTCGCCATATACTGGCCGATTGATCGAATAGGCGTAGCCCGGTAGCGGTCAGGTGCCGCTGGCCGGGCGAACGGCAGGTGAGCGCAATAGGCGTGCAGTGGTTTCCCGGGCATATGGCAAAGACAAAACGGCTGATCAGAGAACAGCTCAGGCTCTGTGACGCCGTTTTTGAGCTTCTGGACGCCCGTATCCCATCGAGCAGCCGCAACCCGATGATCAAGGAAATCCTGGGGACCAAGCCGCGGATCGTGGTCCTCAACAAGATCGACTTAGCCGAACCCGGGCAAACCAGGACCTGGGAGTCGGTCTTTATCGATGAGGGGCACCCGGTTCTGAAGGTAGATTCCGTAAGGGGTACCGGTATCCGGGCGGTGACCGCCGTGGTTCAGAAAGCGGTCCCCAGGACTGGAACGGCGCTCCTGATGCGCCCGCTCCGGGTGATGGTCGTAGGCATCCCGAATGTCGGAAAGTCGTCCTTCGTAAACCGGCTCGTGGGCCAACGGTCCGCCCGTGCCGGGAAGCGGCCCGGTCTGACCCGCGGAAAACAGTGGATCCGCGTTGGACGGAATATCGAACTGCTGGATACACCCGGTGTGTTGTGGCCGAAGTTTGAAGACCCCGAGGTCGGCTACCGCCTGGCCGTAACCGGTGCGGTCAGAGAAGAAGTGCTCGACGTGGAGGACGTCGCCAGATGGCTTTTGAACTGGCTCCTGGCCAACTCCCCCACTGCTTTAAAGAAGCGTTTTGATCTCCGTGCTCTGCCTGGGGAGTGCGCTGACCTCTTGGACCTGATTGGGATCAAGCGGGGTCTGCTGCTTCCCGGGGGGCGGGCCGACCGGACCAAAACAGCGGCTGCGCTGCTCAAGGATTTCCAAGAGGGACGCCTGGGGCGCTTTACGCTGGACGAGACCTAAGCCTCGTTTTCCGGAAGGGTTTACCTCTCCCGGGGAAGAATACTTTATTTATGGATACTGCCAAACTAACCCTGACCGAAATTGAACGCCGGTTAAAAAGTAACGGTAACATTGACCGGGAGCTTCTTGACGCCCTGCAAAACGATGAGCGTACGGGCGCCAGGGAGTTTTTTCAGGTTATATCCAGGCGTCTGGAACAGGAGATGGCCGAGGGCTGTCGCCTGCGGGCCATGTATGAGCATGAAGAGGTGCTGGCCTTGCGCGGGGTAAACCCTGTGGCCGGTCTGGATGAGGCCGGACGCGGTCCGCTTGCCGGTCCCGTAGTCGCCGCCGCCGTAGTCCTGCCGCTCGGGAGAATCATCCCCGGACTCAATGATTCGAAGAAGCTGACCCCGTCCCGCCGCGAACAGATCGCCCTGGAGATCATTGACCAGGCGGATGCCTGGGCTATTGCGCTGGCCTCGGTCGCGGAAATTGAACGGCACAATATCCTTGGGGCTACCTTTTTGGCGATGCGCCGGGCTGTTTGTTTGCTTTCCCTGCGGCCCAAGTGGCTCCTGGTCGATGGAAACTTGAAAGTGCCGGGCGCCGAGATCCCCCAGTCCCCATTGGTGGACGGCGATGCCAGAAGCGCCTCCATCGCCGCGGCCTCTATTTTGGCGAAGGTCTGGCGGGATCAGATGATGGTTCGCTGTCACCGGGTCTTTCCGGAGTACGGGTTCGACCGCCACAAGGGTTACGGCACACGGGAGCACTACGACTCCATCACGAAACATGGTCCCACGCCTATTCACCGCAAGGGGGTCACCGCAAGGGGGTCAGACTTAAAAACTTAAATAGTTGAATATTCTAACTTCAAATTTATTGAAGCCTGTACCGAAGGTACTTGCGGTATGGAGGGTATTTGGATGCGACTTGAACTGGGACGTAAGGGTGAATCAATCGCTCTTGACTACCTGTGCAAAAAAGGGTTCACCATTCTCGAGACTAATTACCGCTGCCGCCTGGGAGAGATCGACATTATCGCCCGTGACGGCCGAACGCTGGTCTTTGCCGAGGTGCGTTCCCGGACCCGCTCATCCTTTGGAACCCCGCAGGAAACCGTCAATCACCGGAAACAGCGCAAGCTGGCCCAGGTGGCCGAGTTCTACCTGATGTCCTTGAAGGACATCCCGCCGGTCCGCTTCGACGTTATCGGGCTCACCTTTAATGCCGACGGAACCCTGGAAAAGGTCGAACACATCCGCAACGCCTTCTGAGCCGGTATCAGATGAAATAGTCCACCTGGGCCTCCGGGAAACTGATCCGTACCATCTCCCCGAACCGCTCCTTCGCCTCAGACATCAATTCCTTCGGATACAGGTACTTCCCGTAACCGAACTGTCCGCGCCTGTATATGCGGTGCGCGGCGTCCATTGGCAGCTTGGTTTTCGGAAAGACGTCCGTGATGGTTTGCCGTGCCCGGTCGGTGTAGCGGTGGGTGATCAATTCGAAGGTAAAGTCCTTGCCGGCAAGGTTCCCCAAGATTTCCCGCACCGTCAAAAAGAGATGCCCGTACTGCTCCATCCATCCCTGCTCGAGGATCAGCGGTGCGACGATAAATCCGGACGGATACCCGGCGGCAATAACCCTCCGGGCGGCGTCCAAGCGCGGGATGAGAGTGGGGGTCCCGTGTTCAAACCGTAGGATGACTTCATCTGTGTTGATACTGAACCGGAAGCGGGTGTGCCCGTGGTGGGGGAGATCCAGGAGGGACGCCACGTCGGTATACTTGGTGACGAACCGGAAGCGCCCTCTTGGTTGGCGCCCGAAGAATTCAATGGCCGTGGCCAGTGAGCCGAGGTACGGTTCCAGCGGTATGGGGTCTGAGGTACAGGAGCCCTCGAAGGTTACCACGCGGTCGGGGAACTCCCCGATGTAGGCGGTAGCACGGTTAAGGATTTCCTCCAGATTAACGTAAACCTTGAGGTAGGGTCTCTTCCCGAGCGTGGTATTGAGATAGCAATACTCGCAAAAGCCGATGCAGCCTGAAGAAAGGGGCAGCTGGTAGTCGGCTGAGGGTCGGGAAGAGATAAAGGAGTTGGTATTAACCGCTTCGAGAATCAGGATCTTCTTGGCCTGAATGTAGCCACGCCGGACGGAATCGACAGACATGCCGGGGATCCGTTGCCGGATCTTGAGGACGGTTACCGGCACCCCCATCTCCCGGAACCTGGCGGCGGCTTCACGGCCACGGGTGTACTCCAGCGCCTTCTCGCGTACGTATACCCTTTCCGGAATGAATCCCATAAGCCATCCCCCTCCGGAATCATTATGTCCCGGAAACCCGCCTTCCCACGGTGGAATCCATCACACCCTGGTTCTGATGGATAAAGTGACCGGTTGTATATGAAGAATCTGTTACTCATGGAAGGGATTTCAGGGTCTACGGTAGAAGTTTGATGGTTATTTGCAGGGATCAAGAAGAAGGGGGACTGGTATTCAATGGATCCGGTTGTTGATGATCGCGGGATGGGAACCAGGCAGCGGCTGCTGGGAGTACTGACTAACCCGGGGACGACCTTCGCCGATGTGGTGGCCCGGCCCCATTTCTGGGGCGCGCTGGCCGTGATTTGCGGTTTAAGCCTGCTGTCCGCGGTGCTCATTGCGCCCAAGATGCAGGCTTATATACTGCTGGAGTTGCAGAACCTGCCGTCGATGTCGCCCGAGGAACGGGCTGCGGCGGAGGGCATCGCCGTCACCGCGGGGACGGTGACGGCGTTTGTCGGGGCGTTCATCGGTCCCTTGCTTGCGTGCCTGGTGGGGGCGGTTCTACTGAAGCTGATAAACCTGTTTAACGGTGAGCGCGCGCCGTTTGGCACTCTCTTCGCGGTAACGGTGTTTGCCTATGTTCCACTGGTGATAAGTGCTCTGCTGAATGGGTTCTTGCGTATAGCCAGTCCGGCGGAGGATTTTCTCTACATCACAACCAGCCTGGCGGTGCTCCTGCCCAAGGGGGAGATGGGAACGTCGTTCTTTCTGCTAAGCCAGATTGAGCCGTTTACGATCTGGTCCCTGGTGCTCCTGGGTATCGGCGGAGCGGCGGCTATGAAAACTGGGCTGCGCAGCGTGGCCCTGCCGTTATTCAGCCTGTGGTTGGTCTTTGCGTTTGGTTACGCTTTTCTGATGTCGATTTTCACCCCCGGAATGTAAGTAGATAGATAAGCTGAAGGAGTGAATCATTTTGAACCTACCGAAAGCGGCCTTCTCCGTGGGGCCACTTTCCTTTGTGCGAAACCGGTGGAAGGTGCTGCTCGGCGCTGGACTCGTACTCCTGGTCCTCGGTCTGGTAATCCTGAACCTGGTTCGGGCCAGAAGCGAGGTAGCCGTACCGGTCAGCAGCGTGGTTGTAGAAACGCAGGAGATCGAGAATGCCGTTTTTGCCACGGGGACCCTTGAACCGGCTGAGCAGCAGGAGTTCTATGCGGTGACGGCGGCAATCCTGGATGAATTGCTGGTTCGGGAAGGTGACCAGGTCAAAAAAGGGGATGTCCTGGGGAGCCTGGAGACGAAGGCGCTTACGGCGGAGCTGCTCAACGCCGAGGCGGCTCTGGCTAAACAAAGGGCCCTCTGGCGCGAGACGGTACAGCCTAATTCAGAAGAACTGGCCCCGGATGAGGCCTTTGTCCGGCAGGCCAAGGCACAGTTACAGCTTGCCGAGGCAGACCTGGAGCGGACGCAGTTCCTGTTTGACCAGGGCGCGGTACCGGAGGTTGACCTGGAAAAGGCCAAGGCCTTGGTTTTACAGCGCGAGTCCGAGTATGAAACGGCTCAGTACCGTCTTCGTATCAAAAAGTCGCCGCCGGCGGCCGAGGTGGAATCGGTCGAGGCTCAACTCAGGCAGGCGGAGGCGGCTTATGAGTTGGCGCGGGAGCGTTTGGCCAAAGCTGTATTTCGGGCGGAGATCGACGGGGTGGTTCTGAGCATTGACACCGAGGTCGGACGACCGGTCTCAGCGGGGGAACGGGTTCTGGTCGTCGGGCGGGTGGACGCCCTTGATGTACGGGCGAATATCATCGAAGCGGACAGCGGGAGGATTGAGCCGGAACAGGAAGTCCGCCTTACGTCTGCCGCTCTTCCGGACAAAGAGTTCAGCGGCCGGGTCCTGAGAGTGGCACCGACGGCCAGGAAATCTGGCGGTGGGCAGGCGGAGCAGGTCGGCGTTACCGTGACCGCGCGGGTTGACGATGCCCAGGAGTCGCTGCGTCCCGGGTACACTGTGGATTTGACGATTGTGACCAACCCCCTGCGGGAGGTCACCGTGGTACCTTATGAGGCGGTAGTGGAACGTGAAGGCGAGAAGGTCGTTTTTGTCGCGGACCAGGGAAAGGCCGTGCTGCGCAGGGTGGAGGTCCGGCCGGCCAACGAACTCTACCTGGAAGTCGTCAGCGGTCTCGAAGTTGGTGAACGAGTGGTTCTAAGTCCACCCGAAAAACTTGAGGACGGGTCCAAGATCAAGGACATCAGTAACACACCCGCACGGGAGCGTGGGCAATGATCCGGGTAGACAGGCTGGATAAGGAATACCGGACGGGAACGGTTACGGTCAACGCCCTGCGCGGGGTCTCCCTGGAGATCAAGCCCGCGGAGTTCGTGAGCATCATGGGGTCCTCGGGATCAGGTAAATCGACGTTAATGAACATCCTGGGTTGTCTGGACCGCCCGACCAAGGGGACGTATGAGTTAGACGGGGTACGTGTCGACCGGATGACAGATACTGAATTGGCGGTGATCCGTAACCGTAAGATTGGTTTCGTTTTTCAGAATTTTAACCTGCTGGGGCAGCTTACTGCACAACGGAACGTCGAACTGCCGATGATCTATGCCGGCGTTCGCCCGGCAGATCGCAAGCAGGCGGCGACCGAGGCCCTCGCTCGGGTGGGGCTGGATGATCGCGCTCACCACCGGCCTACTCAGCTTTCGGGGGGCCAGAACCAGCGGGTGGCGATCGCCCGGGCCCTGGTAAACAGCCCAGCCATCATCCTGGCCGATGAGCCCACCGGTAATCTCGACACCCGCTCGGGCGAGGAGATCATGGCCATCTTCCAGGAGTTGAACCGATCCGGGGTGACCATTGTGGTGGTCACCCATGAACCGGAGATCGCCCACCACACCCAGCGCATTATCCATTTCCGTGATGGGATGCTACAGCACGAGGAACGGTGGGACACACCGATTGATGCCCGGGAGTACCTGGCTTCTCTGGCGGGTCAGGAGGCGATGGAGGCGTGAACCTGCTGGAAAGTATCCGCCTTGCTCTGGAAGGGATCATGGCCAATAAGCTGCGTTCGTTCCTGACCACCCTGGGGATCGTGATCGGGATCGCTGCCGTGATCACCGTGGTCGCCATCGGACAGGGCGGTCGACAACTGCTGGTCGGCGAGATGGAAAAGCTGGGGACGAACATCTATGTCGTTTATGTGGACTGGCGGGAGAGCGAAGTCAGCGGTACGGAATTCGATGCCCGGGACATCGACGTGATCAAGAACCTGGTGTCCGAGGTGCGGTATCTGGCGCCGCTCAGCTACGCGATGGTCTCGGTGCGGGGCAGTGTAAAGCAGATGAATGCCCAGGTGATCGGCACGACGGCCGATCTCGGGGCGATCCGGAACATACGTTTGGCCGAGGGACGCTTTCTTTCACCCCAGGACAATGCCGGTGCACGCCGGGTGGCCGTTATCGAGCAGGATTTTGCCCGTGAAGTATTCGGCCGGCAGGAGCCGCTCGGTCAGAAGATCGTGATCCACAACACGCCCTTCCAGGTAGTGGGGGTGTTGGCCCCGGAAGACTCCATGTTTTCCTGGGGCAGTTCCAAAACGGTGTACGTTCCGAACCGCGCCTGGCAGGTGGTCTTCAATTCGCGCCGGGTGGATCAGATCGAAGGCAGTGCCGTCGAGCGCGAGCTGGTGCCGGTGGCGATGCAGAAGACGGTTTCCATCCTGGAGCGGCGGCACGAAGCGCATGGTCGCTACGCCAGCGTCAGCTTGGACCAGCAGATGGAAGCGGCCCGGAAGATCACCGGGATAATGACCCTGGTGATCGGGGCGGTGGCCGGCATCTCGCTCTTTGTGGGGGGGATCGGGGTGATGAACATCATGCTGGTCTCGGTGACCGAGCGGGTCCGTGAGATCGGGGTGCGTATGGCCGTAGGTGCCCGCCGGAAGGACATCCTAAGCCAGTTTCTGATTGAATCGGTGGTCTTGTGCCTGATCGGTGGCGCCATCGGGATGATGCTGGGGATCGGCGGGGCCTTCCTGGTGGCTAAACTCGCCAAGTGGCCGCCCCTGGTCGCTCCATCGACCGTGATCATCGCGGTCCTGTTCTCGGCGCTGGTTGGGGTCCTGTCCGGGCTGTGGCCGGCGAACAAGGCTGCTCAGCTTGACCCGATCGAGGCCCTGCGACGGGAATAGACGACGGTCGGATATTGTCGAATGCACCATGATCTGGTACTATTCTGTTAAGTACAGTTTCTGGACAAGCATCCTCGGGGAGCTCATGTATTAGTTGACGAAATGCAATCCGGCAAGAGTTTTGAAACGTCTTGCTTTAAAGCATAGGTTTTAGGAGAGGGTGATCGCTGTTTTAAGCCTGACCTGGACGAACAAAGCGGCAGTACTGCTACTATCGGCCCTGTTTTTACTGGGGTGGTCCCTGCCGGCGGAGGCATCAACCAGTAATGACGTGAGTACCGTCATCGACAACGCCCCTCTGGCAATCGCTGCCGGAGATCAAGCGGCCTTCATCAAGGACGGGAGGACATATGTTCCACTCCGGGTGGTGACCGAAAACCTGGGCTCAAGTGTCGAATGGAAGCCGGAGACCAGGCAAATCATTATCACAGCTGCCGGCCGTAGCCCTGTTCCGGCCCCAGCCCGCACTGGCTACGGGCAAAGGGACATCCAGGTTGTGGTCGACGGTTCGGTGAAGGATTTCCCGGCGGACTACGGACAGCCCTTCATCACCGGCCTGGGCCGTACGGTAGTCCCGTTTAGGGCAATTGGTGAGGCTTTGGGTTGCGGCGTGAGCTGGGATGCGCAGACCCGTATGGTCAGCATAGTAAAACCGCCCGCTCCTCCGCCGAGCCGTGGATTGATGCCCGAGCCTGGTCGTCCGGTCGACGGCGGCGCGGTGAATCCTCCGGGGACAAGCAGTCTACTCAACGAATTGGCGTCTTATCAAACCAACCTGCGCCTGCTGGACATGACCTTCATGAACTCGGCCGACCTTCGGAATAAGGACGAGGCGGACTTCAGTAGCGCACAGCTTGACCAGTTCCGGAAATACCTGACGGAATTAGGGAAGTATGACGCCAGCATCCGGTTGCCGAACGGGACGGTAGTGGCCAGTGCCGACTTGACCATCCGCGGCCAGTCTACCGCTACTGCTGAGCAGCTGAGAGCTTGGATTGCCAGTGAGGCTCCGCGGATTCGGGGTAAAATGGAGCGTGAGCTGAACCGGGAGTTCATTCCCATACCGGATCTGGCCGAGTTGTACCTGCGGATCGGGGCCGAATACGGTATCCGTGGTGATCTGGCTTTTGCCCAGGCCGCCAAGGAGACCCACTTCTGGCAGTTCACCGGACTGGTTCAGCCGGACCAGAACAACTATTGCGGTCTGTGGGCCACCGGCAGCCCCCTTACCGGTCAGGAATCCCTCAACGGCGCTGACCCGTCAAGGGTCTTGTTGAAAGCCGGCCGGCACGGGGCGATCTTCAGTTCCCCGGAGGCCGGGGTCGAGGCCCATATCCAGCACCTGTATGCTTACTCCTGCCGGGATCCGCTCCCTCCGGGGAAGGTACTGCTGAGTCCCCGGTTTAACCTGGTGCAGCGGGGTTGCGCTCCTACCTGGCAGGGGTTGAACGGACGCTGGGCGGTCCCCGGCACCACATACGGGCAGAGCATTATCCAGGATTACTGGCTGAGGGCCGTATCCGGCTAGATAGTCAGTTTGAGGTAAAGTGAGAAAACGGTGATGGTATTTACTATTGACAATAATGAACTGAGTGATTAATCTGTCTAATAACAGTACTTTCTCCAATTTGTAATAAGATGGGCCGAAGGGCCCGGGACACCGTCGCTTTCTTGGCAATGACGCCGTAGGGTATAAACTTCTGCGGTGTTTTGTTTTTTGAAATGGGGGGACCCGAGTGATCGAATTACTCAATGTTCAAAAGGAATTTGGCAGTTTTACCGCCGTCAAGAATCTTGACCTAAACATCAAACAGGGAGAGTTCCTCACACTTTTAGGCCCCAGCGGGTGCGGAAAAACAACAACACTGCGCATGATTGCCGGTTTTGAGACTCCGACATCAGGTGAGATCCTGATGGACGGCGTATCGCTGCTCGCTAAGCAGCCATATGAGCGTAACCTCAACACAGTGTTTCAGAGCTACGCATTGTTCCCGCATATGACCGTCTGGGATAACGTGGCCTTTGGACTCCGGATGCACAGAGTACCGCGCAACGAAATCGCCCAAAGGGTTAAGGCAGCTTTGGAAATGGTGCAACTGCCCGAGTTTGGCGACCGCCTGCCGCGGCAGCTCAGTGGCGGGCAGCAACAGCGGGTGGCCATTGCCCGGGCGGTGGTAAATCGCCCCCGGGTACTCCTTCTCGATGAGCCGCTGGGAGCCTTAGACCTAAAAATGCGCAAACAGATGCAGTTAGAACTGAAACACCTGCAGCGCCATCTTGGAATCACTTTTGTATACGTTACGCACGATCAGGAAGAGGCCCTGATCATGTCCGACCGTATTGGCGTGATGCACGCCGGCGTTCTGGAACAGATTGGGACACCGGACGAGATCTACGAGCGCCCCGCTACCGCCTTCGTGGCCGATTTCATTGGTGAGACCAACCTGCTGCCTGCCACTGTAGGCCAAGCGAACGGTTCATCGGTGTTGTTGGAAATGGGTGACTTGCGGTTACGGGTTCCGACAGCGGGTAATCTGGCGTCCGGCCAGCACGTTACCGTAGCCATCCGCCCCGAACACCTTACACTTGGGCCGGCGAACGGGTTGACCCGTTCTTCACCGAACGGAGAAGATGATCAGCTTGAGGTAACCCTGATCGAGCGTATTTACGCAGGACCCGTGGTGAAGACCGTTGTCCGGCTCCAAACAGGGAAGGATGTCCTGATTACCGATTCGACCGGCCGGGACATACCCTTCAAGGAGGGAGATCGGGCTATGTTGAAGTTTGCCGTCGGGAAGGTAGTGATCCTCCGTGAGCGGTGAGGAGCAGAGCAGGACCACTCAGGAGGAGAAAAGGAGGCGGAACTGGGTACCGGTGTGGACGCTGGCCCCGGTCAGCCTTTGGATGGTCCTGTTTGTGGCGGTCCCTCTTTTACTGGTCTTGATGGTCAGCTTCACTAAGCGGGGAACGTATGGCGGTATCGTGTACGAGTTTACCCTGGAGAACTATGCGCGTTTCTTTGATCCGTTGTACTTTACAGTGATGAGCAACTCGCTGCTGGTGGCCCTCTTGACCACAGTGGCCTGTATCCTGGTAGGTTACCCCTTTGCCTACATCGTGGCCCGTTCGCCAAGGCGCTACCGGAATCTACTGCTGATGCTGATCATCATTCCGTTTTGGAGCAGCAGTCTGATCCGGACCTATTCCTGGATCGTCCTGCTGCGTACGGAGGGGGTGATCAACAACGTGCTGCTTTCCGCCGGACTCATCCATGAGCCCCTAGCCCTCCTTTACAACCTCGGGGCGGTAATAGTGGGTATGACCTACACTCTTTTCCCGTTTATGGTTCTCCCCTTGTATGCCTCTATTGAAAAGCTTGACTGCTCCCTACTGGAGGCAGCCCGGGATCTCGGAGCTCGACCGTGGCAGGTTTTCCGGCGCGTTACGCTGCCGTTAACCATGCCCGGCATCACGGCCGGTTCTCTGCTCGTCTTCATTCCTACGCTTGGCCTGTTCTTTATTTCAGACCTGATGGGCGGATCGCGGACAATGATGATCTCCAACCTGATTCAAAACCAATTCCTGACAGCCCGAAACTGGCCGTTCGGCGCTGCATTATCGGTGATCCTGATGATCATGACGCTGATCCTGATCGGACTCTACCTGCGCTCCACGGGATCCAAGGAGAAACTGGAGGTGGTTTAAGATGGACCGACGCGCAATGGGTACCTATGTGGGCGCCGTCTATGCCGCGCTGGTTTATGCCTTTCTCTATCTGCCGATCGGGGTGCTGGTGGCCCTGTCTTTCAATAACTCGCGTTTGAACGCGGTTTGGCAGGGCTTTACGCTGGACTGGTACCGGGTATTGTGGCACGACCGGCTGATCCTGGAAGCCGCGAAAAACACACTGATTATCGGGTTTACCGCCACTATCGCCGCCACCATGGTCGGTACCCTGGCCGCCGTGGGGATGTACCGCTATCACTTTCGGGGGAAATCCGTCCTGGACAGTATGCTCTACATCCCCATCGTCATCCCGGAGATCGTCCTGGGTATCGCCCTGTTAGCATTCTTTGCTCTCGGCAAGGTACCGCTCGGGCTTTGGACCTTGATTCTGGCCCATATTACCTTTTGTATCCCATTTGTCGTGATCGTTGTCCGGGCTCGACTGGCCGGGTTCGATCAGCACCTCGAGGAAGCAGCAATGGATCTTGGGGCCTCACCGTGGCAAACCTTCGTGAAGGTGACCCTTCCCTTGATAATGCCCGGAGTGGTGGCCGGCGCCCTGTTGGCTTTCACCCTATCCATCGACGACGTGATCATCAGCTTCTTCGTCGCTGGTCCTGGCAGCACTACCCTTCCCTTAAAGATCTACGCAATGGTTAAACAGGGGGTGACGCCAACTATCAACGCTCTCTCCAGCATTCTGCTGCTGGTGACCTTACTGGTCACCGTAACGGCGGAAGCGATACGTGCGCGGGCTCATTGAGGAAAGAACAGCGAGTTGGAAAGGGGATACAGTAAATGACGAGAAAATATAGATGGTACCTGGCTCTGGCGCTGACGATAGCGCTGGTTGCCGGTGCAGTGGCCGGTTGCGGCGGGGGGTCGGGCAGCAACCAGAGCGGGAGCCAGGAAGCGGTCCTGAATGTCTTTAACTGGTCTGAGTACCTACCGCAGGAAGTAATTGATGCCTTTACCGAGGAGACGGGGATCAAGGTCAACTATTCAACCTACTCCTCTCAGGAAGAGATGGTCGCCAAACTAGAGGTCGGAGGGTCGCAATATGACCTGATCGTAGCCAGCGACTATATGGTCGAAGTGTTGGCAAAACGGGGTATGCTCAACGAAGTGGACCTCTCCAAGGTCCCGAACTACAAAAACATGACTCCTGAGTGCATCGGACAGCCTTACGACCCGGAAGACAAGTACACGGTGCCGTACATGTGGGGAACGGTAGCCATTGCGGTGAATACCGACAAGGTTGAGAAAGAGATAACCAGTTGGAACGATGTCTGGGATCCGGCGTTTGCCAACCAGATTGTGGTGCTGGATGACTCCCGCTACATCATCGGGGCGACCCTGAAGTCGCTGGGTTATTCCTGTAATGAAACCGACCCGGCCAGATTAGATGAAGCCAAGACCAAGCTCAAGGAATTGACTCCGCGCATCAAGGCCTTTGACAGCGACAGTCCGAAGACCCTGTTTGCCAGTAATGAGGTTGCAATTGGGATCATCTGGAACGGGGAAGCGGCTATTGCCGGGCAGGAGAACCCCGCGGTCAAGCTCATCTATCCAAAGGAAGGCGCCATCCGCTGGCAGGACAATATGGCCATTCCGAAGGGCGCCAAACACCCGAATAACGCCCTGCTGTTCATGGACTACGTGTGCCGGGCCGATGTAGGCAAACAGATTGCCGAGTCCTTCCCATACGCCTCACCGAATGCCGAGACGATCAAATTGCTCCCGGAAGAGCTGCGTAACGATCCGGCGAGTTATGCGCCTGCGGATGTCTTGGCCTTAGCCGAATACCTTTCGGACGTGGGTGAAGCGACCATTGCTTTCGACCAGATCTGGTCTGAAGTGAAAAGCTGACGACGGGAGTACTGCCTGGAACCACATATCCGACCTGTAATCAGGGTGGCCGGGGTGTTATACCCCGGCCTTTTCTACGATAAATGATAGCGATATTATGGTTCAATGGCCATGTTCATACTAATAGATGCCTTACCCCACCTTTTGTGCCGGGTGCTATATTCTGCGTCAAAGATCCCGCCTAGTCTGCTACCCCGAACAAAAAGGTATTCGACCAGAAACAACCTAATCCAACAAAGGATCAAGGCCGAATCCTGTAGAAACAACAAAGAAAACATCCCAGATGGTTCTATATGGCAAGCCTGTTGACTCAATACTCTGGTTCGGTACGGAGAACACGGCGTTCCGATTTGTAATACATAGGAGAATCAAGCCATGCGTACACTTCGGTTTCTGCACCTGGCGGACGTTCACTTGGACACCCCTTTTTACGGTAAAGATGAGTACTGGCGTACGCGCCTGCGTAAGGCGGTGCGAGCCGCCTTTGCCCGGGGTATTGACCTGGCCATCGCGCGGCAGGCGCAAGCGGTGCTGGTGGCTGGTGACCTCTTTGACAACGAGTTGCTTACCTTTGCCACGGAGCAGTTTCTGCTGGGACAAGTGGGACGGTTACAGGACGCGGGAATTCCTTTCTTCTACGCGACCGGGAACCACGATCCGGGGCGTGCGAACTACCGAGCGCACAATCTCGTCTGGCCTGCTAACGTACATGTCTTCCGGAAAGGCCATGCCGAAGAGGTACCTATTAAAGATGCCTCCGGAGAGACGATGGGGTGGATTACAGGAGCCGGCCACGTAACCAACCGGGAGGAGCGTAACCTGGCAGCCGGGTTCGGCCGGGCTCAGGGAGGACTTCCCCACGTAGCGCTTTTGCATACCCAGGTGGTCTCGGCCCGCGGGGCGGAGAATCACAACCGTTATGCCCCGGCCACCTTGGATGACTTGGCGGCTGGGGGTTTCGATTATTGGGCACTGGGACACATCCACCTCCGCCAGCAGGTGGCGCCGGAGTCGCCGGCGTGGTATGCCGGCAACATCCAGGGCCGGAACCCCCGGGAGACCGGGTTTAGGGGAGCTCTTTGGGTGGAAGTACAAAAGGGCGCTCCGGTAGAGCCAGAGTTCGTTCCGCTGGGAGAACTGGTGTGGCAGACGGTGGAGGCTGTTTGCCCGCCGGAGGCCGCCACTCTTGACGAACTGGTGCGCGGTCTGGTCGGACAGGTGGAGGCTGTTTTAAGCAGAGGGCCTGACGTTCCCGGTGATCTGGATCCCGAGTACCTGGTACGGGTAGTGTTGACCGGGCGGTCCCTTCTGGCGGGGCAACTCAGGGATCCGGTCGAATTGGCGATCTTGGCCGCCGAGGTTGAACACGCCACAGGAGTACCGTGGGTGGAGATCCGACTGGGTTCCATCACCCGACCGCTTGATTTGGCGGCGCTGCGCCAGGGGCCGAGTGTGCTGGCCACGGCCCTGGACCTGATGGAAACGGCGAAGGGAGACGAGGACCTTCTCCGGACGCTGGTACCGGAGCAGTTGGCGAGGGACTTGCCGCCGGAGGTGCGAGCCGTGTATCTGCGAGAACTCCTTGACGGGTTGGACGGGGAACTCGCAGAGCGTCTGGTGCCGGGGGATGAGCGATGAGGATCCAAAAATTACGGGTCAAAAGGTACGGGGCTTTACGGGATTGGAGCCCGATCGATCTTCCCCCGGGGGTGTGCGTCGTCCACGGACCCAATGAGGCGGGGAAGTCCACCCTCTTTGACCTGCTCACCAGCCTCCTATACGGGTTTTCACCAGCTGCAGCGGACAAACACCCATACACGTCGTGGGAGGACGGCGCCTCACTGGACATCGAGGCGGAATTGGTGTTGCAGGACCACCAGACCGTGCAGGTCAACCGTCGTCTCCTCAGTACACCGCGGGGCAGTCTGGTACGTGGGGAGGCGGCGGAGGAAATCGCCAACCGGCCGCTGCCCTTTGTGCAGCACGTGGGTTGCGACCTGTACCAGGCACTCTATGCGCTTACCGCTTACGATTTCCAACACCTGAAAGAGAAACACCAGGCGGAGATTCAGAACCGGCTGCTCGGGGGCCTGACCACGACATGGATCCGGCCGGTGCCAAGCGTACTCCAGGAACTGGAACGGGACGCCAACCAGCTATGGCGCACGGACCGCCGCCGGTCACGCTATTCCGCTTTGTCTGAAGAACTGCGCCGGGTGCGCCAGGAGCGGCAGGAGGCACTGAAGAGGGAAACGGAGCTGCAGCAGCACCTGGCCCGCCTGAAAGAGCTTCAGGACGAGCACGATACCTTGCAGCGCGAGCGGGCCGGACTAAAAGCAAGGGTGCGGCGGGCGGAGACCCTGGTCCCTGTGGCCGCCGCCCTGAAGCAACTGGATGGGTGGCGGCGAGAAATCGCGGATGAAAAGCGCCTGGCGGCACTGCCGCTGGATATCCGGGGTGAACTGAAACGCCTGAAGGATGACTTAGTGGCCAAGGATGCAGAGTTGGCCGACATCCAGGAGAAGATACGGGCGGAGAATGAGGCGGTGGCCTCCTTCGGTGACAGGGAGCGCCTGGTGCTGAAGCATACGGGCGAAATTCGGGAATGGGTGCGGCTAGCAGAAGTCCACGACCGGGAACGGAGGAAACAGGCCGATGACTGTGAAGAAATCCGGCGCCACCGTGAACGGTTGGGTGAGCGGGCCGGGGAGGTTCTGGTCGAGCCCTGGTCGGACATCTGTGCCGGAGAGGTAAAGAGGGTGCCGTCGGCAGAACTGAAGGCGCGGATCACGCAATGTACCGAGGCCCGGGAAGCCCACCGGCAGTGCCGGGAAGACCGCCTTCATAAGGAGCACAACGCGCCGGTGGCAGCCCGTCCGATCCCCGTTTGGTTCGGCCTGGGTTGTAGCGCCGTGGGCGTTTTGTTGGCTGCCCTTGGGTGGTTGGGGGACAGTGTAGTGCTCCTGGCGGCGGCAGTGACCTCGCTGGTGGTTGCGGCCGGCGCCTTGGCCTTGGGCTGGCTCTCGGGGCAGGCCTCAAGACAGCTCCGGGAGCAGTGCCAGAAAGAACTGCACCGGCTCCGGGAACAGGATGAGCAGGCGGCCGGGGCTTTTGCACAGTCCCGGGACAAGGTGGCCGCTTTGCTGGCCGGGCTGCCGGTAGCTCCGGGGTTGTTGGAACAACCGGATATGGGTCTGTATGAATCGGTGATCGCCCTGCGCAGTGAACTAATGGAGATTGAGCAGCTAGAAGCACGGCTGGCGGGGGGACTGGAGAAGTGGGGAGAGGAACGGAACGGGCTGGCGGCCCTGGCCGAGACACTGGGGGAACCGGTGGCTGAGTGGGCCGTGCCTGCGGTAGACCGGCTCTCGGAGAGGTTGACCCACGCCGAAAACATGAAGACTGAACACGATCAGGCGATACATGAGCTGGCCCGTCTTAAGACGCAGCAGACGGAGGGTAAGGCACGATTGGAGACGCTCCGGGAAGAACAGGCCTGGCTCGAAGCGGAGGTCCTGTCCCTGGCCGGGATGACCGGAGACGCAGATCCGGCGGTTGACAGAAGCGTGGTGTTGGAAGAGGCGGTGGAGCGGGTAGTCGGTTTGAAGAAGACCCTGGACCTGCTCAAGCATCACGAGACAGAGTTGCAGCGACTGCACGTCGATCTGCCGGTACTGCAGGAGGAAATCCGGGCATTGGAGCAGGATCCGGATCGTGCCTGGATTCTCGATGCTACAAAGGTGGAACTGGCCAAGGACCGGCTTGAGGGACTGGACGGACGTGTCCAGGAACTGGTGGAAGGAATCGCCAGACTGGAGAACGATATTCAGGCCCATATGCGGGGCTCATCCCCCGGGGAACTGGACGGCCAGATAGCGGCAATCGAAGAAGAGTTGCAGACTCTGGCCCGGGAGCGGGACCGGCTGGTGCTGATGCGCTTGATCCTTAAGCGGGCGGACCGCGAGTTTCGTGAACAACACCAACCCGACGTGCTGCGCCGGGCGGGTTCGTACCTGGAACGGATCACCGAAGGCCGGTACACCCGGCTGATGATGCTGGCCGTTGAAGGCGGGAGTGAGAGACTGGTGGTGCAGCGGGGTGACCGGACCGAACCGGTGACGGTAGGTCATCCGCTGAGCCGGGGTACCCTCGACCAGATATTCCTGGCGTTTCGGTTGGCCGTGATTGACCATCTGGACAACGGTCACGAGACGCTGCCCCTCTTTCTTGATGAGGGACTGGTAAACTGGGACAACGCCCGTCTGGAAAACGGAGTGAGGCTGTTCGGGGAGATCGCCGCAGTCAGGCAGGTGTTCCTCTTCACGTGTCGGCAAGCACTGGCGGAGCTCGTCACCACCCGGCTTGGCGAACCAGTTGTCATGATACCGGGAATGACGTGATCCAACAAGCAATCACTTAAAACCGGCATAACCCCTAGCCGGACCTCATTAGCAACCCGTTACGGAGGATAAATGATGCTTGCCATCGTACATACCGTGGCCCTGTCGGGGCTGGACGGCCAGTTAGTTAGAGTGGAAGTGGATATGGGGACCGGGTTACCAGGTTGGGAAATCGTCGGTTTGGCGGGCGCTGCGGTCAAGGAGGCCAAGGACCGGGTACGGGCGGCAATTAAAAACTCCGGGTTCGATTTCCCGCCGCGTAAGATTACGGTGAACCTGGCTCCGGCGGACATCCGCAAGGAGGATCCCTGGTACGACCTGCCCATTGCCGTCGGCCTTCTGGCGGCCAGTGAGCAGATACCGGCCGAAGCCTGTGAACAGTGTGTGTTTATGGGCGAGCTGTCCTTGGACGGGTCTGTTCGGAGCGTGCGGGGGGTGCTTCCGGCCGTGGCTTCGATGGCTGCCGGGGGGTACCCCCGGATTATGGTACCGGAGAATAACGCGGGCGAAGCGGCACTGGTCGAAAACGCCCGGGTGTGCGCGGTCAGTGATCTGGGGCAGGTGGTCCGGATCCTGCGCAGTGAGGAGGAATGCCAGCCGTACCAGGTCGATATCCGGGATGTCTTCAAAACTGGTATAATGCCAGAAGAGGATTTCGCCGACGTGCGGGGCCACTATGCCGCAAAAAGGGCGCTGACCGTGGCTGCCGCCGGCGGGCACAACCTGCTTATGCTTGGGCCCCCTGGCTCGGGCAAGACGATGCTCGCCCGGCGTCTCCCAGGGATTCTGCCGGAGCTAAGTCTGGATGAAGCCCTGGAAACGACGATGCTGCACAGCCTGGCGGGCCTACTCGATCAGCAGACCTTTTTGTTGACCGGACGTCCGTTTCGGTCTCCGCACCATACGGCCTCGACGATTTCCCTGACGGGAGGGGGCCGGGTACCGCGGCCCGGCGAGATCAGCCTGGCGCATAACGGGATCCTGTTTCTGGACGAGGCGCCGGAGTTCCGGCGGGACGCCCTGGAAGCCCTGCGCCAGCCGCTGGAAGACGGCATGATTACCGTGTCGCGGGTTTCGGCCAACGTGACCTACCCGGCGCGGCTCCAGTTAGTGCTGAGCCTTAACCCGTGCCCCTGCGGCAATTACGGGGATCCGGAGAAGGAGTGCGGTTGTACACCGAGCCAGATCCAGCGTTATGCGGGACGCATCTCGGGCCCGCTGCTGGACCGGATCGATATTCAGATCGAGGTTCCCAGGGTGAAGTTTCAGGACCTAGAAGGGGAAGAGTACGGGGAAAACTCAGCCACCATCCGGGAGCGGGTCCGGGCGGCAAGGCGGATCCAGCAGGAACGGTTTGCCAAAGCTACGTTTCACTGCAACGCCCAGATGGGATCCCGGGAGGTTCGCCTGTGGTGTCGGCTGACTCCACCGGCGAAGCGGCTGTTACGCGAGGCCTTTGAAAGGCTGAAACTTAGTGCCCGTGCCCACGACCGGGTGCTGAAGGTGGCGCGGTCGGTTGCGGACCTGGAGTCGTCAGAGATTATTGAAGCGACGCATATCGCTGAGGCGATCCAGTACCGGATGCTGGATCGGGTAAACAGGTAAGCCTTATTTTTGGGAGGGTATAAGTGCGGAAGATCAAAGCGGTCATCTTTGACCTGGATGGAACGCTGACTCCGGTGCATAGCGTGTGGCAATACATCCATGAGCGTCTGGGAACTTGGGAGAATCAGGGGCTGAAATCCCTGCAGGCTTTCCTGGCTGGCGAGATTACCTATCAGCAGTTTGCCGCCCGGGATGTCTGGGCCTGGCGGGGGGTCGCCCGTTCTACTTTAGAGAGTATCGTGTCCGAGATTTCACTAAGGCCGGGAGCCCGGCAGACCGCCAACGAGTTAAAAGGAGCGGGCCTCCGGATGGCGATCCTGTCTTCAGGCCTGGATCTGTTGGCGAATCCGGTGGCTGAGAGGCTTAGTATGGATCTTTGCCTGGCGAATGGTTTGGGCTTTACAGATGACGTCTTAGACGGTAGCGTCCAGATCAGGGTACCCTGGCACGGAAAGCCCGACCAACTGCCGCTGATCTGCCGTACACTGGATGTTGAACCGGGGGAAATAGCGGTGGTGGGTGATGGCGTCGGAGACGCCCCGTTGTTTCCGATGGTCGGACTGGGTGTTGCGTTCAATGCCACGCCAGACGTTGAAGCCTTGGCGGATGTATCCATAAGAAACGCTGACATTCGAACCCTGATTCCGTTTTTGTTGGGGGCAGAGTATAATCGGGAGGAAAAGGTGGGGTAGGGTTTTGAAGGCTAGACGGGCTTACGAAGAAGACAATCCGTGCCAAAAGGCGGATTCAAAGCGAGACCCGGAAAAGGGGCACAGCGAACCAGAGGATGTACACGAAAGATTCCTGCGGGAGTTGAAGAGAAAAGGGATCAAGAGAGTCGTCTTACGATTCTGAGGTCTGGGCTGGTAACGGGCCGTGAGCCCGACCGGTTCCAAGGATGGGTGGGGGCTTCGATCACCGACGTCGGGGGGAGCGTATTTCAATCCGTTTCAGCAGGTCTCCCTGGTGCATACCCCCCTCACGGCGGCGCAGCTTGGTCCGTCCCTTGCGGGCTGATTCCAGGATCTCCTGTGATCCGACCAGCTTTCGCCCATGCGGTACCCAGACAATAACCCTGCCGTGCGTCAAATCCAGGTAGAGCCGCTCTTCGTCGGTCAACTGTTCAACGGGAAGGTAGGTGCCGTCCGGCAAAAGGACAAACTCCTGGTTGTCGAATAGGGTCCAGCTTTCCTGCAGTTTGTTCTTCCCCAACCTCTTTACCTCCTAGAGGGCATAGTAACGGATGACCCGTTCCATCTTTTCCCGCTTCACCAGGCCCATCTTATGTAACCCTTTAAGTTTGTTCTGCACCACGGCCTGCGCATCTGATGAGGCGTTGTACAGCTGTTCCCGGGATACTCCGGGTTGTTCCCGAACCAGATCCAGTAGGGTCTGCTTATCACTTACTCCCAGCGTAACCAGTCCGATGGCATTGTCGCTAAGTACCGAACAGTTCGCCGGGAGTCCATCACTATCCAACTGCTTGTAGCCAAGCAACGATTTGTGCTGGCGAACCAGATTCTTGTGCTTGATTTTGGCCCGGTCCAGGCGTTCTGGTTCCGGTTGGTGATCCGGGGGCAGCTTGCCATAGCACGCGTTCCAGAGGTGGGCAAGCGAAAGCAGCCTCTGCGCCCAGACTTGCCCCTGGTGTGTTTGGCCGACAAGAAAGGCCTTTTCGGCGGTAGTCTCACAAAGCCGGAACATCCGTATAAATATCTTGGGATCGGGCAACTCTTCTTCCAGTTGCCTCAGGGTGCGTGACAACTGGTCGTCGTTTATGGTGACTTTACTTGATGACGGGCGAGGCATGGGGGGTGCAGTGTTGACCGGTTTGTCTTCTGGCTTTTCAGGCCGGATTAGCGCCTTCAGCCTCTGCAGCAAGCGATTCGCCCCTTTTTCGGAAGTGGTTCTGTAAACCTATTCCCGGTGTAGGGCGGAATTCCTGCGCCGGGTTGCCTGTTCCGGGGCAAATCTTGGTTTCGGTGCGGACAAAATGTAAGAGGAGGTTTTAGGACGATGCATTCTAGAGATTGCGGTCAACAGCGTGCGGGAAGAATTAATCGACGGCTCGTGCCACCGCAGACTGGTCGTGAAACCCATTTTCGACTAACCCAGCACTCAACCATTGTACGCGGATGTCCCCATTCTAAATGGTTTATGTATCCTTGGTTATGTGCAGCCTTCCTTGTCTATGGTTGAGTGCTGGGTCACCTCCCACATCACACCTCTCAATAAGGCCAGGCGGTCAAGCCGCCCTCGAGAAAACGGACCTTGTTAGGTGGTTACAGGTATCTCGATGGTTTGTATAGCGCTGTAACGGATGGGGAAGTTAAGGGAAAAGCACCCGGTGGGTGCGGGAGGAGGCGGTCGTCTTTGCGTTTCCGGCTGGACTTCAAGCGGAATATCGGGTTACGCGATCAGGCGATCCGGGTGCCGGCCGGACTGATCCTGTTGGCGGTGGCTGTGGAATTTGGCGGCACCCTGCATCCGGTCTGGTTAACCCTGATCATCCTGCTGGGGTTCTTTCAACTGGGTACGGCCGTAACCCGGTACTGCATCGTGTTCGACCTGTTCGGGTGGTCGAGCTATTCCGACGGAGACCGGGCTAAAACCGGCGCCTCTTGAGTAACAGCGAATTGGAAACCACCAAGACCGAACTTAAGGCCATGGGACACCGGCGGCTTATGAGCGACCGCTACCGCCTCCGAGGGTCAAGGATCACAGTACCCGCCTTGGTTCAGCATAACGCGGTTTAAGAAACAGGACGGTCGTAAATGGCCGTCCTGCTGCACTGAGTATATCTGACTCGATCACGATGTTACCCTTAGTGGAGGTTCGTTGCTCATCCGTACGACCAGGTTAGCCATCATCCGCTTTTCCTCATCGGTACTGATCTTCCACATCTGACGCATCAGCGACTCCTCGGGAGAATCCGGACGGACAAACTTCGCCATGACGTCACCCAGGTGGACGATGCCTTCAGAAATCTGCTGCTCGGTCAGCCCGGCCCGTCGTCCCTCCTGGATTTTGTGTGCCAGTTCCTTGGGGAAGTTCTCTAAGTTTGCCTCCATTGTTACAATCCCTCCTTCATTGCTCTACGGTTATAAGATGTATCCCCGGGGTGTTGTCGATTCTGGAATATGCTGGTGTCCCGACAGTTCAACTGTGTTTTCATCAGGATTGCAGCACCCGTTGTACCTCTGACAGTTCGGTCACGGGTTTGCGGCAGGCGAAGTTCTCGCAGATGTAAAAGGTTGTTCGCCGATACTCAGAAAGACTGGTTTGTTTTCCCGGTGTGCTTTCTAAAACGCTTCGTCGCCCCAGGGGTACCAGTCTACGGGGTTGTGCGCGTGTTGGAGCAGGTAGGGGCTCTTTTCCTGAGCAAGCCTGTTAGCCATAGGTTGGATACCTCCGGTGTCTGATTAATGCTTTAGTATCTCAAAAAATCTGGCCGGTAACTACATACGACGCAAACCGTGTATTCCTTAGGATAATGTTACATCTGGTGTCTCCGAATAAAATGTCAGGGTTGGGAGAAAATGACCTCCAAGTCGGGGCAGGAGGTGGATTATATGGCGGAAAGCATACACGTGTTCGGAATCCTGGTGGAGCAGCGCGCCGTGCACGGCCCGGATGTTCAGGAAGTCCTAACCCGCTACGGTTCAAGTATCCTCAGCCGGAACGGGATTCCCGATCCAAGTAAGTCACGGGGGGTAATCACGGTCACGGTGCAGGCGGAGCCCGACCACGCCGCGAAGTTTAGGGATGACCTGAGACGGGTGGACGGGGTGCACGCCGATTTTGTTAACCTTGGCGAGGCATTCCCAAATACCGGGTCGTGCTAGACCCGGGTTTCGTGTTTATAGCAAGCAGGATATACGCGAGCTTTATTGAATAATACAGTAATTCGTCACCCTGTGTAGGCAGGGTTTAAGGGCGCAGGCGGTTGCGCCCGATTTTTCTGTACCCGTCAGCACAATTTGACCGAAAGTGTTATTATTGAGTTGTTTGTCAGTTAGTTGGGGAGGGAAAACCTTGCGTGCCCGGTTGCTAGGCGATGCTGATCGCGAGACATTCAACGACTTCATTGCAGGTCATCCAAAGGGCCACATCCTCCAGTCATTTGAATGGGGCGAGGTCAAGGCCTCGACTGGCTGGAAGCCTCACCGATTGATACTCGAGGACAGTGACCGGGTACGGGGGGCGGTCTCAATTCTGGAGCGGCGCCTGCCGGGCGTAAAGAAAACCATTTTTTATGCTCCGCGCGGTCCGGTTTTGGATTTCGACGACCAGGATGCGTTTCAGGCCCTCATCCAGGAGGTACGAGGTCTGGCCAAAGAACGTAAGGCCATCCTCTGGAAGATCGACCCGGATATTCCCAAGGATCTGTTACGTGCTTCAAAGCTCAAGGCGCTGGGCTTCCGAGGCTTAAGCCGGGGGCTGAATTTTGAGGGTGTGCAGCCCCGTTTTGTGTTTCGGCTTTCCATTACCGATGCACTGGACGAGGTCTTTGCACGGTTTTCCCAGAAGACCCGTTACAATATCCGCCTTGCTGAACGCAAAGGCGTAACCGTTCGTTCCGACTGTACGGAGGCGGACCTCACACCCTTTTACAGCCTGCTGAAGGAGACCTGTCAGCGCGATGGCTTCCTGGTGCGCGGTATTGAGTATTATCGGGTGATCTGGCGGGAGCTCGTGGAACGGGACCTGGCTCGGCTGTTTGTGGCGGAACACGAAGGGCGGCCGATCGCGGCCAAGCTCTCCTTTATATTTGGGGACAAGGTCTGGTATGTATACGGTGCTTCCGGCAACGCTTACCGGAACGTGATGCCTAACCACGCCCTGCAGTGGGCGATGATCCAGTGGGCAAAGTCGCGTGGCTGCACCATGTATGATTTTCGCGGGGTTTCCGGTGACCTCAATCCGGACAACCCCCTGTACGGCCTGTACCGGTTTAAGAAGGGCTTCGGGGGCGAGTTCGTGGAGTTTACCGGTGAGTTTGACTACGTGTTGTCGCCGGCTTTCTACCGCCTCTGGAACTGGGGAGAACCGTGCTACCGGCACCTGCGCGGGCGCCTGGCCGATGTTAGGGGTCGTAAGGGATCCGGGGGTGAGTCGGCGTGAGCGAGGGCAGGAGTGAGCAGGCGGCAAGGTCAGAACTGCTGCAGTCCGTCGGTCCGACCTGGATTGAGGTCAACCTCGACCACATCGCCTGGAACGTCATGGCCGTACGTAAGATGGTGGGTCCGGACACCCGGATCCTGGCCGTGGTAAAGGCCGATGCTTACGGGCACGGCTCCCTGGAAGTGGCCGGAATGGCTCTGGCCTGCGGCGCCGACGCGCTGGGGGTCTTCAGTGTCCAGGAAGCGGAGGAGTTACGGACGTCGGGGATTACCGAGCCGATCCTGATGCTCGGCTGTCCGCTTCCGGAGCAGGCCGAAGCGGTGGTCAGACTGAACCTTAGCTGCACCGTTCACTCACTTGTGCTGGCCGGCATTCTGTCCGACACTGCGCTCGAGGCCGGGCGCAGGGTGAAGGTACACCTGGAAGTGGACACGGGTATGAACCGGTTTGGCGCTCATCCGCGGGATGTTCCCGACATCCTGCGGCGGATTAGCAGTCTGGCTGGTATTGAAGTTGAAGGCATCTATACACATTTTGTCTTTTCCGATCCCCGCCGAAACCGTAACCAACTGGCGCGGTTCATGGAGGTGGTGGCCGATCTTGAGCAGGAAGGTCTGCGTCCGCCGCTCGTCCACGCCGCCAATAGTGAGGGCTGTCTTTTGCTGCCTGAGTCACGCCTGGACATGGTCCGGGTCGGCAACCTGCTCTACGGCATCGCCCACATCCCGCCCGGCGTGGCCCTGCCATCCTGGGAGTTCCGCAACGCCTGGACGCTGAAGTCAACGGTGGTTCAGGTGCGAGCTGTGTCCAGGGGTGAGGGAATCGGCTACGGGAGTGAGTTCACGGCGTCGCGTGACATGACCGTGGCCGTTCTGCCGATCGGCCTGGCGGACGGGTTCATGTGGGACCCGGTACGTCCGGTGGGGAAGATACGGGACGTGCTCACCAGAATGCTCTCCGCCGGTGTGCATGGTTGGCGCTCCATGTCCAGGGGAGGGGTGGTGTTACGGGGACGCGAGGTAAGGCTGGTCGGCCGGGTCGGTATGCAGCACTGTGTGGTCGATGTGTCAAGGATCGGTGGACTGCACGAGGGTGACGTTGCCCTGATCAGAGCGAGCCGGATTGCGGTGTCCGCCAGGCTGCCCCGCGTGTACCTTGAGGACGGACAACCGGTACGGGTGTCGTTTCCCTCGGAACGGCGGGCGGTTGCGCTCTGATAGGCACTGACCAGGGATAATTGGAAGTATGGATGATCTGGGTGACTTCACCGAAAAGTCACCCTTTTTGCTGCCCGGATGGGGAAAAGGCTATGGCAAAAACGGGGTGATCGCCAGCGGGGTGAGATAGACCTCAATCATGGCCGCAACCAGGAGTAGCGGGACGATCGTACGAATCGTAAAACGGAAACGCTCCCCCAGGGAAGGGACAGCTCTCATCCTGAAGAGGTTGGTCATAACTACAAAAGAAAAGCCCGTAGCCAGGAATATGGCGGGGAGTTCAAAGATTCCGTGCGGCGCGAGGCCGGCGATAAAGGCTTGTACGGGAAAACCGTCTTCCGTAAAAACACGGGCTACAACACCGATCAGCAGGCCATTGGAGAGGATGACCAGAAGCGCCGGGAGCGCCAATATGATGTACCCGAAAAACACCAGGAAGGCAGTGACGGAGAGGTTCTTTAAGAAGATCATGACGGTCAGTATCGGCTGTCGCATGCCGGGTTCGAGTTCCTGGGTGACCTCGACCATGCGTTCCAGTTGTTCCATTGAGGGCATCAGGAATTGAACCAATTGGTCAGCATAAACCCACCCGGCGATCCCCGATGCCGTAAACAGTACTGCAGCCAGCAAAGTGGCATTGATGAGTGCCCTCGAAAACATCGGCTTCCGTCCTTTAAATGAGATATCCGGTCTTTTGAACAGGTTAACACAAACAGCATGAACCGGGCAAATCCGGTACCCGGACATAAAGGGCCACACCACTTCTGACAAAAAGCCGTTTCGGCTTAGAGTCTGCGGCAAGGATGATTTCCTGGACGACATCGCATAATAGGAGCAAACTTTACACCAGGAGGAGTCCGGATGCCGAAGCGTCGTTTCTACCGCTCTCCATTACTGCCCGGTAACCATACTGACCCGCCCACGCCCGAACCGTCCCCGGAACCACCGGCGCCACAAACGCCCTATGAAGCTGAGCCGCCGGTCAAGCGCAGGAAGGTCAAGGCGCTGAAGGAATTCGGGGTTACTTCAATTCCAGCGGTGCCCAGTAACATTCACTCCCTGGTAATCGTGGGCCAGGTGGAGGGCCACGTGGTTCTTCCAAATCAGAACAAGACCACTAAATATGAACACATCCTCCCCCAACTGGTGGCGCTTGAGCAGCATCCGGGAATCGAGGGAGTCATGATCATCCTGAACACCGTCGGGGGGGACGTCGAGGCCGGCCTGGCGATGGCCGAGATGATCGCTTCACTCTCCAAGCCCACGGTGTCCCTGGTGCTCGGCGGCGGTCATTCCATCGGTGTGCCCATTGCCGTGGCCGCAAAGTATTCGTTTATCGCCGAGACCGCGAGTATGACAATTCACCCGATTCGGATCACGGGACAGATTCTAACCGTACCGCAAACCTTTGAATACCTGGAGAAGATGCAGGACCGGGTGGTGCGGTTCGTGGTCAGGCACTCGAAGATCGAGGACCACAAGTTCCGCGAAATGATGTTCCGGACCGGTGAACTCGCCAGAGACATCGGGACGGTTTTAATTGGTCGGGAAGCAGTTGACTGCGGACTCGTCGATGATGTAGGTGGCATCGGCGAGGCGATCAGCAGGCTGCGCCTCCTGATTGAGCAACAAAAGGCAAAAAAGGAGGCGCCCCTGCAGTGATTCTCTATACACCGGTACAGCCTGAACTGGTCTTTGAGCACTACCAGGAGGATCCGGGGCCTCCCGAAACGATGGAATGCGCTATCGGTGGTGTCCAGGTATTGGTCACCCGAACCGGTTTGATGCAGGGTTGCATTCAACGGGTCCTGAGCACGGATCCGATGGACTTTCTGAATCCGGGCCTGACCCCGGGAACGGTTGTTTCTTTTGAAGGCGTGCAGGTTGGCGCCGATGATCCGTAGAATAGAGCCAAAAGCAAACGTCTTCCTTGCGGGAAAGGAGTAACACGTGGGAGAAAACAGGGATCACTCGACAACCGGATCTCCTACTTTGAGCCTTGACGAATTCACCGAGCTTGCCCATCGGTTGGTTGACGAGGTTCCGTCGCGCCTGGTCCGGGATCTTAACGGCGGTTTGATGGTGCTGCCTGAAACGAAGCGCGAAGAGGAGTTTCTGATAATGGGTGAATACATCGAGGAGGGTTACCTGGGCAGCTTTATCGTATTCTACTACGGTTCTTTTGCGGCCTTGCTGGGTGATGCTGAACCCGTGGTCTGGGAGGACGAGCTGCGGGAGACCGTCTGGCACGAACTCAGGCATCACCTCGAATCGCTGGCGGGGGTAGACGACCTGACCAGAGAAGAGCTTGAAGAACTGGCCCGGTACCGCGAGGGGATGGCCCACGGTCGGTAGCGGACCGTCAGGAGAATGGAAGCTCTTCCCCGTCCAGAAAAACACGGTGGATCGCCACATCGCCTCTCTTGCCGACTTTAACCTCGACCTCAATGGTGTGTGAGGGTTTCTCAATGTGCTTTCCCTGGCCGTCCGGCACGTAGAAGCGCTCGATTCCGTATTCCACTCTGACCTTACCGTCATAATGCCACAGGAACCGGGCCTTTACCAGAAGCTGATCGTCCGCTACCACCGGTCGGTTCCGGTACAGACCGGTGGCTTCGTGATACTTCCCCCCTTTTGTCCAGACCACGTAAACGGATTCACCGTGTCCAATCTGATCCAGGTCCTCGATATCGGTATGGTGCTCGCTAAACTCAATCTCACTGACGGTGTAGTTTAACTGGACGTAGTTGCCCATCATCAGGTGGTATGGATCATAGGGTACGGTCCGCAAGAGCGCGGATTCACCGCCGGCCAAGATCAGGTAACGCCCTGCCGCAAGCCAGATCAGAAAGACAATCTGGGCGGCTACGACTGCCGCAAACAAGAACTTGAAACGCCTGGACGGACTCATTCCGATATCCCCCCCTTGGCCGTTCGGACCAGGTTACGCCGGTTCCGTTCGACAACCAGGCCCACACCGAACAGGACCATGCCGGCGCCGATAAAGAAGAGCGACTTGGGCAGGAAGCCCCAGGCAAAATGGGTGTAGGAAAGCAAGACCGTGAGCAGGAAGTACAGTGAACCCAGGTTGACCATAAAGGGGAGACCTTGCCTCGCTCCCGCCAGGATCAGCGCGATGGAAAAGACCACGACACCGGCGACTGAGAGGACATCGACCGGAAAGTCTTCCAGACCGGCCAGCACGAAGTAAGGCACGAAAAGCAGGAACGGGGCGAGGGTGGTCACCGATCGTCTTAGGCGAATGGCGTTGACGGACACGACGGCCAGGAGCAGGGCACACGCCAGGGCGAAGTAGAGGAGAGCCCCTTCCACGGGCCGGTGGTACAGAAGGCCGAAGGCGAAGATGGTCACACCCAGAAAACCGGATGCCGTGGCGAATGAGGTAACCAGCGGGGCGAGGGCGGGCACGTGAGACGGCAGGAACTGCAGTATGGTGAGCAGAGTAAGGCCGTACAGGATCAGGCCCGGAGCCGCAAAGTCACCCTTGATCAGCAGGACTAAGGTATAGAGGGTCAGTGCCGAAATCCCGGCAAGCAAAACCGAAAGGGTCGGCCGGCGGGCCATAAACGGAACCACGAGCACACCGTACCAGAGACAAAAGTACCAGTAGTTGTGATCATGGGAGCCCGCCGCAAACCCGTGGATCAGTAGCTGGATCACCGCGGCCACGAATACAAAGGGTGAAGCAATGAGATGGGCCATCACCGCGGAGGCTATAGCCCAATAAAGGAATCCGCTATAGGTAAAATGAAGTAAATGGAACATCTGTCCGGTGAGCCAGATACCGGCGCCGAAAAAAAGGGTCCCCAGAAAGACCAGTCCCGTGCCCAGGTGGCTGTGTTCACTCCTAAACAGGTAGTGATAACCGGCAGAGTAGGCGGCAATGATCAGGGTGTAGACCAGTCCCAACCGGACCAGACGGGGTATTTCGTTCCAGTTCGCCGCAAAGAAGAGGATTACGCCCAGTCCGATCAACAGGGCGCCCAGACAGTAGACCAACTGGGTAACATTCAGCGGCTGGCAATCCGGGTAGCGCTCGACGATAAGCGCGTACTGCTCAGCGCTGATGATCCCCTCATCAAGCCATTCTTTGGCATCCTTAAGTATACGTTGTCGGTACCCGCCGGGCATAGAGGACCACCTCTTGCACATAGATTCGCTGTATCAGGGTGTATCCCCTGCGTGTTCGAGAGTGTCGGTATTTGTTTCTTGACCCTTCCTAAGAAATAGGATATATACAAAATAGGAATTTTACGGATAAGGGTGGTGTTAAGATGAAGTGGCAGGCGACGAACGGTGTGCTTCTGGTCCTTTTGGCAGTCCTGGCCCTGAGTCTATGGGGATGCGGTGCCAAAAGCGTTCCATCCGCTGAAGACCCAGGGTTGATTACAGTGGTGACCACGATTCAGCCGATGGCGGACATCACCTCAAATATCGGGGGTGATTGGGTCAGGGTCGTGAACCTGCTTCCGGCTGGTGGCAGCCCGCACACCTACGAGCCCACGCCCAGACAGATGGCGGCGATGGCCGACGCCTCGGTTTTCATCTGGGTGGGCGCGGGCCTGGACGACTGGGCGGAAACCCTGGCCGGAGCGGGCTCATCCAGGCTCGTTAAGGTCAGAGTAACCGACAGCGTGGAACTGCTCCCGTTCCAGGGGGAGCACAACCATGACCTCATGTACGGGGACGACCAGCTGGGACACATCCACGACGAGGTAGGGCACGGGCAGGACCACCAGGACGCCCACGCCCACGGCCTTTACGACCCGCATGTCTGGCTGGACCCGCTGCTGGTCAGGGATCACATTGCCCCGGCCATTGCCCAGGCCCTGACGGATGTCCTTCCCGACCGGGAAGCCGAGTTTGCCGGAAATTTGGCCGCATACCGGGAGCAACTGGACGACCTGCACCTGTCGATTGCGCAGGACCTAAACGGGCTCTCCAACAAGAGCTTTATCGCCTTCCACTCGGCGTGGCCGTATTTCTGCGCCCGTTACGGGTTGGTGCAGGCGGCCTCGGTCGAGGAGTCGCCGGGCAAGGAACCGTCGGCCAAATGGATCGCCGAAGTCGTGGAGACGGCTAAACGGAACAACGCCAAGGCCATATTCGCCGAACCGCAGTTTAGCAACAAGGCGGCTGAGGTGATCGCGCGTGAGTATGGAACGGATGTACTGATCCTGGACCCCCTGGGTGGCCCCAATGTGGAGGGAAGGGACAGTTACCTGAACCTTATGCGCTACAATACCCGTATCTTTCAGCAGGGTTTATGTGACTGATTGACCAGAAAACCTGGACATAAAAATGCCGGAGAAAGTAGATTCCTTCTTCCCGACTCAAAGAGGCCCGTGATATAATGCAGCGTAGATTGCTAGAGGTTGGGACGGTGAGGGGTTGGAACTCTATCAGGCAATTGCGATGGGGATTGTCCAGGGGCTCGGTGAGTTCTTGCCCATCTCCAGTTCGGCGCACCTGGTTCTGCTGCCGTGGCTGTTTGGGTGGGACACGCCGGGTCTCGTCTTTGACGTGGCCCTGCACCTGGGTACCCTTGTTGCCGTCGGGGTGTACTTCTGGCGGGACTGGCTGGTGCTTTTGAACGAAGGCCGCCGCGGTGTACGCACGAAGGAGGGGCGGTTGTTTTGGTTTTTGGTGGCAGCCACCATTCCGGGCGCCGTCATCGGGTACTTTCTGGAGGACTTGGCCGCCACGGTATTCAGGGCTCCCCTTCTGGTGGGGACGCTGTTGATGGTGATGGGGCTGGTTCTTTACGGAGCGGACCACTACTTCAGGCGTGAGAAGAAGCTATACGACCTCGGACTAAAAGAAAGCATGGTCATTGGTGTCTCGCAAGCCCTGGCCATGATTCCGGGCGTCTCGCGGTCCGGCATCACCATGGCCGCGGCCCGGGCGCAGGGAGTCGAGAGGGAATCAGCGGCCCGCTTTTCCTTCCTGCTGTCGGCGCCGATCATCTTTGGCGCCGGGGTGGTGGCCATGGCCAACCTGAGTCCCGGGGATCTGGACCTGGCTTTCGTTTCCGGTGTGATCACTTCCGGCATTGTCGGTTTCCTGGCGATCAAGTTCATGCTGGCCTACATCGCCAGGCACAACTTCAACATCTTTGTCTGGTACCGGTTGGCCCTCGGAGCCACGGTGATCGTGATTGCCCTCGTACGGGGCTAGTGGATGGACTTGCTGTGTTTACCGGAACGGACGTCGGCAATAAGCCGTTTCATTTCCTCTTGTTGCTCCTCGCCGAACAGTTCGTCGTACGTAAGGGTATACTCAGCAACGTGGGGGGTAATGTAGATCGGCGCTACACTCCTCAAGGCCAGGGCGACGGCGTCACTGGGACGGGCGTCAATAACGGAGTTGGCGTCGTTGTGGATGATGTGTAGCTGTGCGAAGTAGGTGCCCTCACGGACATCAGTGATTACGGCCTTTGTTACAGTAGCCCCACATTCGGTACAAAAGGTCTTGAGTAAGTCGTGCGTCAAAGGCCGGACGGCTATTTCGCCTTCCAGCGCGACGGCGATGGAATGGGCTTCAAAGGGACCAATCCAGATCGGTAAGACCCTCGAATCCTCTTCGTCAACGAGGAGTAGCACCGGATTCATCGAGAAATCAAATGCGATCTCCTTGACTCGGACCGGAATCATAAGACCCACCTCCGCTTTCCCTCTCCGCCTTCCTACATTATACCAAGGCTGGCCCCCCATACACAACGGTGAAAGGACTTTCCAGGTTTGTGTTGAATGTAAAGCCACTAAGGATGGTGACACACCTGTGGGGTTTTATAGTCAGCTGAAACGTGAGGTCCGCTACGAGATTTTAGGTGTACTCCTCTCGGCGATTGCCGTATTGATCCTGCTCAGCCTGATGAGTGCGGCGGTGGGGATCGTGGGGATCGGCGTGGCCCGACTCTGCCGTGGGATTGCCGGTGAGGGCGCTGTGGTGATCCCCTTCCTGCTAGCGTATTGGGGATTCAAGCTGATGAAGGACCGGAATATCATTCGTTTTCAGGGGAAGATGTATGGCAGCCTGATTTGCTTTGTGGTCAGCCTTACCGTGATCCATCTCCTGGCCGTACCGCCGGATAATGATTTCCGTACCGTGACTGCGGCCGGCATGTTGGGTGACGGTGGCGGCTTGGTGGGTGGGTTGTTCAGCTGGTTGATTTTCAGGTGGTTCGGATACTTGGGGAGCACCATCATCCTGGTTTCGGCAGGACTGGTGGGACTGACCCTCTTCACGGAACTTCCCTTAACTGCCCTGCTAAAGAAAGTCTTCACCAGGATCTCAGAATCTTTACAGGCGATGTGGGTCAAGTTGGGAAACTACATCTTCATCGAGCCGGAGCGGACTTCCCGGGAAGAGACGACCCCGGTGATTATCGATCACACTGCGGAGAGGCTAAGAAGCGAGGTGGTCATTGAATCACCCGGGTCCCTCGTCATACAGGAGGAGGAGGAGAGACTCCTTCCGGTACGGGTGAGCGAGGACAGATCACCGCACCAGATTTCCATTAACGAGGTATCCTTATACGAGTACCCACCGCTCAACATTCTTGTCCGTCCAAGGGTTAAGGGAGTGCGGCAAGGGAAAGATATTAACGAAAACATCCGCCTTCTGGAAGACACCCTGGAAAGCTTTGGTGTAAGGGCTAAAGTACTACAGGTGTCGCGGGGACCGTCGATCACCCGCTACGAGTTACAGCCCGCCGCGGGCATCAAGGTCAGCCGGATTGTCAGTCTTTCGGATGACATCTCCCTGGCCCTAGCTGCTCCCGGTGTACGCATCGAGGCTCCCATCCCGGGCAAGGCGGCGATTGGGATCGAGGTACCCAATAAAGAGATCGCGATGGTTCACGTGCGCGATCTCCTGGAGACGAAGGAGTTCAACCAGTCTCCGTCTCGTCTGACCGTAGCCTTCGGGAAGGATATCGCCGGCAATCCAATCGTCGCTGACCTAGCGGCGATGCCCCACCTGTTGATCGCTGGTTCCACTGGTTCGGGGAAGAGTGTCTGTCTCAATACCCTGATTTCAAGTATTCTGTACAAGAGTGGACCCGACGATGTCAAGCTGCTACTGATCGATCCCAAGATGGTGGAGCTAACCACCTACAACGGGATACCGCACCTGATCTCGCCGGTGGTGACCAATCCCAAGAAGGCAGCGATCTCGCTGAAATGGTTGGTCCGAGAGATGGAGCGCCGATATGAGCTGTTTGCCGCTACCGGGGTGCGCGACATCAGCCGTTACAATAGTATTTTCAAGTCTCGTGACGCCGATATAGAACACAGTCACCTACCGCTGATTTTGGTAGTGATTGATGAGCTGGCCGACCTGATGATGGTCGCGCCGGCTGACGTGGAAGACGCCATCTGTCGTCTGGCGCAAATGGCCCGCGCCGCCGGGATCCACCTGGTTGTTGCCACACAGCGGCCTTCCGTTGATGTGATTACCGGCCTGATAAAGGCCAACATCCCGTCCCGGATTGCCTTCGCGGTGTCCTCGCAGACGGATTCACGCACCATTCTGGATTGCGGGGGGGCCGAGAAACTGCTCGGTCGGGGGGACATGCTGTTCCTGCCGATCGGCGCGTCCAAGCCGATCCGGGTTCAGGGGGCTTATCTTTCCGACCGTGATGTAGAGGCGGTCGTCGCCTACCTGACCAAAGAGGCCGTTCCCGTTTACGAGCAGGAAATCTTTACGGAAGAGCCGCAGGAAGAAAGTAGGACACACGATGACGAGCTGCTCCCGGAATCCGTGGAGATTGTAGTCCGGACCGGTCACGCGTCCATCTCGCTGTTGCAGCGCCGGCTAAAAATCGGATACGCCCGCGCCGCGCGGCTGATTGATATTATGGAACGGCGAGGGATCGTCGGTGGCTACGAAGGATCCAAGCCCAGACAGGTATTAATGTCACCAGAGCAGTTTAACCTGGTGTTCAAACAGAAGAAGTAGCTCGATTGACCCTGTTCAGGCAGTGTGTTATAAATAATACAACAATATAAGAATTTTTGCACAACTTCCTAAGATTTAGCGTTTCTGCTGTTCCCTCGAACAGCGGATGCGTGTCGGAATAAAGGAGGTGGGCTGCGGGATGTCCAACGGACAGACACTTAAAGAAACCAGGGAGGCGTTGGGGCTAACCCTCGAGGCCGCCGAAGAAGAAACCAAAATCCGCAAGAAGTATATCGATGCCTTGGAGCACGAGGATTACGCCGTGCTTCCCGGAAGGGTTTACGCCAAGGCTTTCCTCCGTACTTATGCCAAGTATTTGGGGCTCGACAGCGAGTCGATGGTACTGGAGTTTGACCATCGCTATCCCATAAACGAGGTTGTAGCCGAAACCGACCATGTACCGGTGACCACACCTGTCAATCGGAAGTGCCCCCGCTATCTTGGGTTGCTGGTCGCCGCAGGCGTCGTCATGGGGCTTTTCGTCTTCAATGCGCTGTACGGTTCAGGAGTCCCCAACATTGACCGCGTACAGCGTCCGCCGGTTGTAGTGGAGAACCCGGTCGAAAACCAGGATACCGATGATCAGGTTCCCGGAGTTGAGGAACCGGCGCCGCCGCAAGAAGCCCGGCAAGACATACAGGTTCAAGTGGTCGTTACAGACCGTGCTAGCTGGATGAGGGTACTGGTCGATGGAGCCCTAAGCTTTGAGGGCACTGTCCCGGCCGGTCGTACATTAGAGTTTTCGGGCAGGGAGTCGGTAACCCTCCGACTGGGTAATGCTGGAGACGTTGAAGTACACCTGAACGGGGAGAACCTTGGTGCCCTTGGGCGGCGGGGAGAGATTGTCGAGCGTGAGTTTGTTGTGCGGGGATAATGTTGTTAAGATCTGTGCGGTAACCCTTGGCTGTGACAAGAACCGGGTAGATACCGAGATAATGCTAGGCCTCCTGACTCGGGCCGGTTTTCAAATGACCGGTGATGAACGGGAGGCTGACGTTATTTTGGTCAATACCTGTGGTTTTATCGATGCGGCCAAGGAAGAATCCGTAAACATGATCCTGGAACTGGCTGGCCTCAAGGAACATGGGCGGTGTAAATGCCTGATTGTCAGTGGTTGCCTGGCGCAGCGCTATCCCGGGGAACTGCGGGCCGAGATTCCGGAGATTGACGCCCTGATCGGTACAGGCAAGGTGACCGACATCGTGAGCGTCGTACAGCGGTCGGTGGCCGGGGAGGCGGTTCTGGATACGGGGGGGTTGGGTTCCCTTTGTGACCGGCCGCTTCCGCGAGTACGCACCACACCTGTACACACGGCCTATCTCAAAATCGCCGAGGGGTGCAACAACCGCTGCGGCTATTGCGTGATACCCTCGCTCAGGGGGCCCTACCGGAGCCGGACGATGGATTCAATTATAGAGGAAGCGATACAACTGGCTGGTTCCGGGGTACGGGAAATCATCCTGGTCGCCCAGGACAGTACCCGCTACGGGCGCGACCTGCACGACGGGACCACCCTTGCCGGGCTGCTGGACCGACTCGCCGCGGTCAAGGGGCTTTATTGGATCAGGCTGCTGTACTGCTATCCAAACGGAATTTCAGACGAACTGATTGAGACCATAAGGACTCATGGCCGGATCTGCCGTTACCTTGATATCCCGATGCAGCACGCCTCGGATTCGGTGCTGAAGCGGATGGGGCGTCCTACAACGGTCGATGATTTGTACCGGCTAGTCGTCCGGTTGAGGGAGGGTATCGACGGTCTAGCCATCCGGTCTACTTTTATGCTAGGTTTCCCCGGGGAGACCGAGGACGATGTGGATAACCTCGTGGCCTTTCTGCGGGAGGCGCGTCTGGAGCGGGCCGGTTTCTTCGTCTTCTCGCCACAGGAGGGGACCCGGGCGGCCGGAATGTCCGGACAGGTCTCCGAAAGCGTGAAGCGGCGGCGCCTGGCCAGGGTGGCCGCGGTCCAAAAGGAGATCTCCCTGGCACGCAATCGCTCCCTGGTAGGAAAGGAACTCGTGGTCATGGCCGAAGGGGAGGTCCGGGGCACCCATTTCGGGCGCACCGAGGCCGATGCTCCCGAGATTGACGGGATAGTGTACTTTTCCACACGAAAGCCGGTTCCACCCGGTGAACTGGTCCCGGTACGGATTACCGGGGTTAAAGGAGCTTATGACCTAAACGGGCAGGCGTAAGTGTACGCAGCCTCCAGCATCTTCCCATAGTCTACCTTTTAGCCTAAACAGCACGTTAAAGCCTAATCATCGCCCTGTCCCTAGCAGGGTTTTCCTGAGGCAATCAACTAGTTGATGTGTTATAATCTATAATTGTCACAAGGAGATTAACTAGGGGAGCGATATTATGGAATGGCAGGGAATCCGGCTTAAAATCGCGATTCTAGCTTTCTTGGCTGTATTGGGTCTTTTGTTCGGTGGGCAGACCGTGTATCAGAAGTACGGTTATCACCAGCCGGTTCGCCAGGTTCTTGAGCAACAAGAAGACATCAAATCTTATGAAATTGACGACAAGGCGCCGGTGGTACGGATCACGGTAAAGTTTGACCGTACCGAGAACCTTATGGAAAGCTATCAGCTACTTGACCAGGCGTTGTGGGTGGCTAATTCCGGGCGCCCTTACGAGCTTGTGGTTACGGACGAGCGTAACGCTGCGCTGACCGGGGCTTACTACAACAGCCAGTTTGCCGTGCACCAGGCCATCCTGCAGGGGAGTTTCCCTGAGATGGCACAGGTCGTTCAGGATAACGCGCGTGAGGCAGGCGCCCAGGCCAGGGTTTTTGTAGACAGCCGTAATGTGTATATCCAGATGGAAGCAGTTGACCATTATCTAAATGTAGTAGTCCCCCGTGATCCAGGAGACAGTGGGGCAGGGCGTTTGACGGGAGGTGGCCTGTATGCACAAGGAACTTAGTATCGGCGCGGGCGCCGCGCTGCTAATCTTCCTGCTGGTTGGCGGATACAATATCGGCCCGTTGCTGTTGATCGCCCTGATGTGCGGGGTCCTGTTCTATATGTTGCGTACACGCGGGATGGTCAAGACCTTTGACAAGGTGACCACTAACGGCAACTTGCAGATTTCGTTTTCTGATGTCGGCGGTCAGGCCTCTGCGATCCAGGAGTTGCAGGAGGCCTTGGATTTCATCAAAAACCAGGCGGATATCCGGCGCCTCGGAATCCGTCCCTTGAAGGGGATCCTGCTGACCGGTCCTCCCGGTACGGGCAAGACCCTGCTCGCCCGGGCGGCTGCCAGTTACACCGATGCTGTCTTCCTTGCGGCTAGCGGATCGGAGTTTATTGAGATGTACGCCGGCGTGGGTGCACAGCGGGTGCGTAAGTTGTTTCAGTCCGCCCGTGAATCCGCTGTGAAACAGAAGAAAAAGAACGCCATGATCTTCATTGACGAGATTGAGGTCCTGGGCGGGAAGCGTGGGCAGAATTCCAGCCACATGGAGTATGACCAGACGCTTAACCAGCTCCTGGTGGAGATGGACGGGATCAAGATTGACGACGAGGTGCAGGTGCTGTTGGTGGCTGCCACGAACCGGGCGGATATGCTGGACCCCGCCATCTTGCGTCCCGGTCGCTTTGACCGGCAGGTGCGGGTTGATCTGCCGGACAAGGTGGGACGTCTGGAGATCCTGACCCTGCATACCCGTAACAAGCCCTTGGCGAAGGATGTTAACCTGGAGTCGTTGGCTAAGGACACCTTCGGCTTTTCGGGAGCACACCTGGAGAGCCTGGCTAACGAGGCCGCCATCCTGGCGATGCGGGAGGGATCTAAAGAGATCCAGCAAATACACTTTATCGAATCGGTGGACAAGGTAATCATGGGAGGCAAGCTGGATCGGCGGCCTTCCATGGAAGAGATGAAGCGGGTGGCCTTCCATGAGACAGGACACGCGGCCATCAGTGAACAGGTCCGGGCCGGTTCGGTATCGACGCTCACGATTACGCCACGCGGTTCGGCGCTCGGCTATATGCGGCAGACGTCGGAGGACGACCGATACCTGCACACGCAGGACTACCTGGAGAACCAGATTTCCGTATTGCTGGCCGGCGCCATCGCCGAGGAGGTTTTCCTTGGATCACGCAGTACCGGGGCCTCAAATGACTTCGAACAGGCGCTTAATATTGCAGAACTGTTGATCAAAGGCGGGATGTCGCGGCTGGGGATTGTATCCATCAGCAGTCTGCCGCAGAAGGATAAGCATTCCGCGATGCAGGAGATCCTGCAGAAGCAGGAGTCCAGAGTGCGAGAGTTTCTTGAAATTAACCGTGAGGTGTTCGTGGAAATTGTGGAGGAATTGCTGGCTAAGGAGAAGCTGACGGGCGAGGAGTTTCGGAATTTCCTGTCCAAATCAGCTCACGCTGCTTAATGGCAAAAAAAGCGCACACCTTAAGTGTGTGCTTTTCTTTAGAGCATGCATGTTCTCAAATTCACAACCCGGGTTGTTCTTCCTCATTGTCATGCTCCGTGTAATTAAATTATAATAGTCGTGGGTTCTTTTCCTTGTTGCGCATGCCTTTCGGAGATCCGCAAGTGAAATGCCGCACAAGATAAAGGTGGTAGGAAATGCGAGCGGAGTTGGTTTTTACCGGAAGCGAATTGCTGATGGGTTATGTCCAGAACACCAATGCTCAATTTCTCAGCGAAGAGCTTGCCAGACTGGGGATTGAGGTCACCCTGCATGCTACCGTGGGCGATCAGTGGGACGCAATGGTCAGGGTGATCGGCGAAGCGCTCGAACGCTCCGATCTGGTGATCACGACTGGGGGTCTTGGTCCCACAACTGATGATATAACCAAGGATGCAATTGCGCATCTGCTCAGGGTACCGATGGTCGCCGATCAGGCCTCACTGGCTGAGATTCGGGCCTTTTTCCGCGATAAGCGGGGACGTGAAATGCCGACTGTGTGTGAACGGCAGGCTATGTTTCCGGCAGGCGCGGTGATACTGCCCAATTATAAAGGCACTGCTCCCGGGGCCCTAATCGAGAAGGATGGTAAAGTCATCATCATCCTCCCCGGTCCGCCGACGGAAGTCCGGTCCATGTTTCGGAGGTCGGTGCTGCCGTACCTGGCCGGGATGCCCGGGCGCGGGGATGTAGTGCGGACGCGGGTGTTGAAACTGACGGGTATCGCTGAGTATGGAGTACAGGAACTAATCAAGGATCTCGGGGGACAGGGGAATCCCGGCCTGGGCTACCTTACCGTTCCCGGGGAGGTTCAGATTCGGGTCACTGCCAAGCATGCGGACGCGGCAACCGCCGAGTCGATGGTTGAGGACTTGGTGAGCAAGGTTTTAGAAGCCGTTGGAGACTATGTATTCGGCTTTGACGACGAGGTGCTGGAAAAGTCGGTGGCTCGAATGCTTATCGACACCAACCTGACCATTTCGGCGGCTGAGTCCTGTACGGCGGGCATGGTGGCCGGGCGGTTAACGAACATCCCGGGTAGTTCCCGTTATTTCCTGGGCGGGATAGTAGTGTACAGTAACGAGATGAAGACCAGTATTCTCGGTGTTCCGGGAGAGACCATCAACTCCCACGGAGCTGTAAGCGCGGAGACGGCCGTAGCCATGGCCAAGGGAGTGCGCGCCATCATCGGCAGTGATTTGGGTTTAGCAATCAGCGGTATTGCCGGGCCGGGAGGAGCCACAGCTGAAAAACCCTTGGGATTGGTGCACATCGCCCTGGCGACACCCAGGGAAACCATCTGCCGTTACTTTCGATTGCCGGGAGAACGCGTCGGCGTTCGGGTAGGGGCCGTAAACACGGCTCTAAATCTCGTGAAACGATATTTGGAGGGTACTGAGCGCTAGCATAAGGATACTGGTTTCTTCTGCCCGCAGGGGTGTTCTTCTTTTTTCCTCCCCAGATCACGATATTTTTCACTTTTCGACAGAATGTTCGGCTTTTAGCAAAAGGCATTTAACTAGAGAGTGTATAATACTACAAAAAAGTCATTCTTGGATTTCCATCACTGTGACCAAAAGCAGTCGGTACAAGTCTGTATAATATTCGAAAAGGCTCAGAGAAAAGATGCAAAGGGGGTCAGGAGTCTTGAACGAAAGGCAGAAGGCACTGGATATTGCGCTGGCCGGAATCGAAAAGCAGTTTGGTAAAGGTTCGATAATGAAACTCGGTGAGGCTGCCGCAAAACTGAACGTGGACGTTATCTCCACGGGAATCCTCGGTATAGACTTGGTTTTGGGGGTCGGTGGAATTCCCCGCGGGCGGGTCACCGAGATCTTCGGCCCGGAATCATCGGGTAAGACCACAGTGGCGCTGCACGTGGTTGCTGAGGCTCAGAGGTCCGGCGGGACCGCGGCCTTCATCGACGCCGAACATGCGTTAGACCCGTTATATGCCCGTGGTCTCGGTGTGGATGTGGACAACCTGCTCATCTCCCAGCCTGATACAGGTGAACAGGCGCTTGAGATTGCTGAAGCACTCGTGCGAAGCGGAGCGGTGGATGTCGTCGTCATCGACAGCGTGGCTGCGCTGGTGCCGCGTGCCGAATTGGAAGGCGAGATGGGGGACAGCCACGTCGGCCTACAGGCCAGGTTGATGTCTCAGGCCTTGCGCAAACTCACCGGGTCCATCGGTAAATCCCGGACGTCGGCCATCTTCATCAACCAGATCCGGGAGAAGATCGGGGTGATGTTTGGTAATCCCGAGACAACCCCGGGTGGAAGGGCGCTGAAGTTTTACGCTTCGGTCAGGCTTGATGTCCGGAGAACGGAAGCGATCAAGCAGGGAGCCGAAATCGTCGGGGGGCGGGTTCGGGTGAAGGTGGTCAAGAACAAGGTGGCGCCTCCGTTCCGGCAGGCCGACGTGGAGCTCCTTTATGGTGAAGGCATTTCCAGACTGGGCAGCCTGCTCGATGTGGCTACCGAACATAACGTGGTGGCCAAAAGCGGGGCCTGGTATTCGTTTGAAAACGAGCGAATGGGACAGGGCCGCGACAATGTGCGTGAGTATTTAAAGGAGCACCCTGATGTGGCGCATGAAATTGAACGGCAGACACGCGAAGCGCTCATCGCCAAGGGTTTTAGGATTCCCCCGTTGGGGAAATATGTTTATAACGGGATATCCGCGAACGAGGGTGACGCGGAATAAGACTGAACCGTTGCCTCAACGGGCGGAGCCGGCCGATGACTACAAACTGCCTGTCGGGCGGGCGGTCGGACAGGGTTACCTATACGTGAGCCGTGATCTCGGTCTGAAGCAGATGTTTACGGGAAGCGTGCCGCTGGTCAGCGGGGAGATTGCGGAGGACCTGGCGCATTACTTCACCGCTTCGGAGCAGACCCCGTCTGCGGTGAGTCTGGGTGTCCTCGTGGACCAGGACCTGTCCATCAGGTCCCCGGGGGGTTGGCTGGTGCAGATGATGCCTGGGGCTGATGAGGGAGTTGCCGCGGTTGTAGAGGCTAATGCTCAGGTTATGCCAGCGGTCAGCCTGCTCGTGGATGAGGGTGCTTCCCCGGAGGGAATGGTCGAACGCCTGCTTCAGGGTCTCGATTACCAAATTGTGGTATCGGTTCCGCTCACTTTCCGGTGCAGCTGCACGACTGAAAAGGTGGAAACGATCCTCCTGAGCTTAGGTTTAGATGAGCTCAGGAATATGCTCCGGGAAGACGGGGAGGCCAGCGTGCGCTGTCATTTTTGCGGCAAATGATACACTTTTGGCGAAGAGGATTTGGAACGCCTGATCAATGAACTGTATACCACAGGTGACAATTAGAAACCGCGTTAGCTTTTAGATCTATTGACTAACGGCCACCCGTACCGGGTGGCAATTGTTTTAATTAATGTGTTTCGAAAGGATGGTTTGATTGGCTTTAGTACAAAAAAGCGTCTACATTATAAGTCCCGATTCCGTGAATGTTAATAACAAGGAGGGTCAAATCAATGGCAAAACTGATGAGCGACGCTCTTAAGTACGAACTGGCGCGGGAGATGGGCGTAGCCCACAAGATCAGAGGCACCGATTACGGTGAACTAACCTCCCGGGAGTGTGGTAGCTTTGTAAAGCTAGCCATTGCCAGAGCCGAAAAAGCCATGGTCTAAACTCTCCAGGCAGGGGCACTCTCAAAACAGAGTGCCCCTAAAAGTTGTACGCCCGGCATGGGCAGTGACTATAGGGTGAAAGTCCCGAGCGGAGGTTGACCGCACCAACCGCTAGCCTAAGGCAAGGGTGTCTGCGGCGACGCGGAATCTAAAGGAAGCGGCGGTAAATCCCGACCGGAGGTATACGAACCACATTTGAGGCTGTTGCATTCGGGCGAGGCTGCAACACAAGTCAAAGCCCTATGCTGTCAAGGGATGCAGCAGTAAACTGTGGCAGGTACGTGGGATGAAAGTTGCTGCTCTTATCCGGGAGGTCTGCCAGGTACGCTTGTTGACCTTGAGAAGGGGATGCAAGCAACCCGCGCCGTAAGGCGTGCCTGAACTGGCAGAAGTCAGCAGAGGCCATAGTACCCTTGATGGGGAAGGGCCGAAGGTCAGGCAAGACTGCGGATGGTGCGTTCGAGGGGGTTTGTTGAAGCAGTCATCTCTGTTCAGAGACCTGTCCGTAGGAGATAGTGGTGAAGCCATGACGGCCTACTGAAGGGCTGAGAATCCTCCGGCACAATATCCAGTTCCCTCAGTCGCCGGTTACCCGGTTAAACCTGACCAACCGTCGGATGCGGACCCGCATGTACGGTGGTGTGGGAGGATTGGCTAAGCTAAGCTCCGTCCCCTATCCCAATTAAATAGATGTTGAAAAAATCTATTGACACCCGGGCTCGCCCGATGGTAAATTTAATTAAATTCTTCTATACGCTAAAGGCCATGACCGAGGAAAGTAAGTTAACCTTTGCCTTTTACAGGGAGGCAGCGCCGGAGACTGAAAGCGCTCCACGGGACGGTTAACCGAAGTTCCCTCGTAAGCTGTCGGCTGAAACCTCCAGAGAGGCAAGTAAGCTTGACCGGAGACTTCCACCGTTACCGGGAAGAGAGTATCGAGGCTCTCCAGGGGCTGGCTGTACTCGATAAATGAGTGAGCATTATCAATGCTAACTAGGGTGGTACCGCGAAGACCTTTCGTCCCTAACTGGCGAGAGGTCTTTTCTTTTTCGAAAAAGACGATAGCCCGGGTGTATCTGCCGGCGGAAAGAGGGTGAGGGCGGCCATCACGAGGTTTCTAGAGAAGCAGCGGCGACTGCAGGATCACGACTAAACGATTTTGATTTGATGAGAGGAGTATAATGAAGGTGTACAAACGGAGTCTTATTCTGCTCATTTGTCTGTCAATGTTCCTGGTTGTTCTGGCCGGTTGCGGTAAGGCCCCAGAGACGGCCGACCAGGGATCGGCTGCGGAGCCCTACAAAATCGGGGCCATTGTGGATATCAGCGGACCGGCCGCCTCGCTGGGTGAACCGGAAAGGGATACTCTGAAAATGCTGGCCGACGAGTTGAACGCCCGGGGAGGAATTAACGGGCACCCCGTTGACCTGATTATCCTAGATAACAAGTCGGTAGAGACAGAGGCGGTCCTTGCCGCCAAACGGCTAATTGAACAGGATGTGCTGGCGATTATCGGTTGCAGCGCCAGCGGGACGTCACTGGCAATTGTTGACAGCGCTCAAAAGGCCGGTGTCCCTTTGATTTCCATGGCAGCCTCGGCGAAAATCGTAGAACCGGTGGCAGAACGTGAATGGGTGTTTAAAACGGCACAAAGTGACATCATCGTGGCCAACAAGATCGCCAGGTACCTGGCAGAAAACGGAATGAAGAACATCGCCTTCCTTTCCATGAACAATGCCTTCGGAGATTCGGGTCGGGCCAACTTTGAACAAGCCGCACCGGCCCACGGAATCAGCATCGTGGCTAAGGAAAAATTTGAAGCTACGGACAAAGATATGACCTCCCAGTTGACGAAGGTTAAAGCGCTTAAACCGGAGGCCGTTGTCGTTTGGGCAATTCCTCCCTCGGCCTCCATTGTTACTAAAAATTTCAAGGATCTGGGTCTGGACGTTCCCCTGATCCAAACCCACGGGATTGGCAACAAGGCCTTCCTGGACCTGGCTGGTGATGCCGCGAACGGGGTGATTGCCCCGATGGGCAAGCTTGTAGTAGCGGAACAACTACCTGATAGCGATCCGCAAAAGGCGCTGCTGCTCGAGTACATCGCGGCCTATGAGAAGAACTACGGGGCGCGGCCCAGTACCTTCGGCGGTCACGCGCATGACGCCTTCAACCTGGTAGTTCATGCAATTGCCGAGGCGGGGGCAGACCGGGCCAAAATCAGGGAAGCTCTGGAGCAGACAACCGGTCTGATCGGTATCAGCGGTGTGTTCAACCTTTCGCCGGATGATCACAACGGCCTTGGCGAGGATTCAATGGCCCTGCTAGAAATCAAAGACGGTAAGTGGCAACTCTTGGAGTAGCGATAAGGGGGCAACAGCTAGTTGGGTGCGGAAGGCCAGTACATTCAGTACCTGATCTCCGGGATCACGTTGGGGAGCATCTACGCCCTGATTGCTCTGGCCCTGGTGGTCACGTTTAATATCACCGGCATCTTCAACTTGGCGATTGGCGAGTTCGTTACCATCGGCGCTCTCTCAGCGGTGACCCTCCGGGCGGCCGGTTGCCCGGATGTACCCGCATTTGTCCTGGCCGTATTGATCGCCGGGGTAATTGCCGCGACCATGGAGCGGACTACGATCTATCCTGCCCGGAAAGCCTCGGTTCTGACCGTGATCATTATTACCATCGGCGTAGCCATTGCGTTGAGGGGTGCGGCCCTGCTCATCTGGGGGACGCACCCCTATCCCTTACCCTCCTTTGTGGATATTCCCCCATTAGCCCTTTGGGGTGCCGTGATTATTCCGCAGAGTCTTTTTGTGCTCGCTCTGGCCGTGGTTGCGGTGGCGCTGCTTTTTGCTTTCTTCGACCTTACATACGTAGGCAAGGCCGTGCGAGCGGCGATGATCAACCGTAATGCGGCGCGCCTGGTGGGAATCAACCCGGCCAGGCTGTCGCTACTGGCCTTTGTGTTCACAGGGATGCTGGCCGCCCTGGCGGGTATCTTTGTAGCTCCGATTACAACGGCAACCTATGATATGGGGTTCATGCTTGGCCTAAAAGGCTTCGTAGCTGCAATCCTGGGAGGGGTCACCAACGTCAAGGGGGCCATTATCGGCGGGTTACTGCTCGGGATTATTGAGGCCTTCGCGATCGGTACGCTGTCTTCGGGTATGAAGGACGGTATCGCCATGGTGGTGATGATCATTGTGCTCCTCATTTGCCCAACCGGGATTATGGGTCTGGGCGTCAGCAACAAGAGAACAGGGAGTTGGATAGCGTGGCTGCGGCAAAGCGTTGGTATTGGATCTCGTTAGTCCTGGTGGTTCTGTGCGTGCCGCTGTTTGTAAAAAGCAGCTACGTGCTGAGCATTCTGATCGTCATCGGGTTGTACGCGATAATTGTCCAGGGACTCGGCCTGTTGATGGGATATGCCGGGCAGGTCTCTTTCGGGCAGGCCGCTTTCTACGGGCTTGGCGCATATACGGCCGCCATTCTGGCTACCCGATGTGATTGGCCACCTCTTCTATGCGTGCTGGTAGCTCCTTTCCTGCCCGCCTTGGTCGCGCTGATCATTGGACGTCCCATCCTGCGACTGCGGGAACATTATCTGGTGCTGGCCACCCTTGGCTTTGGGATACTGGCTTTTGCCGTTTTCAACGAGCTTATCGGGCTGACGGGCGGTCCTTCCGGGCTGACTGGAATTCCGTATCTGAGTGTCGGGCCACTGGTACTGGATACGGATCGGGCCTATTACTATGTGGTGTGGGGCTTCCTCGGACTGGTCATCCTGGGAATGGCCAATCTCACCGCCTCACCGATCGGTCGGGCCTTCAAGGCCATTCACGCCAGTGAACAGGCGGCGGAGTCGGCTGGTATCAATACGGCATTACTAAAACTCCAGGCCTTCGTGCTCAGTGCCTTTCTCGCTGGTCTGGCCGGAAGCCTGTACGCTTTTTGGGTGACCTTTGTCGGCCCCTCGCCGTTCGGTTTTACAGCTTCCATAGAATTTGTACTGATGGCCGTGGTTGGGGGGCTCGGCACCCTTTGGGGACCGGTCCTCGGAGCGGCGATAATTGTGGGCCTCACGGAGTTTTTACGCTGGGGCGTCCCGGTGGTTATGCCCAAGGCCGGCGGCGAATTCGAGATCGTGTTCTTTGGTATTGTCTTTGTCCTGATAATGCTCCTGCGGCCGCAGGGAATTCTGGCGCCGGGTAGATCCAGGAGAGTAGCCCGCGCTGTGGTGAGGGAAGAAAAATGCTCCGGGTAAGCGGGCTCACTAAACAGTTTGGCGGACTTCTGGCGGTTTACGGAGTGGACTTCGCTGCGGAACCAGGGCAGATCCTGGCTCTGATTGGCCCAAATGGAGCCGGGAAAACAACGGTCTTTAACTTGATTACCGGAGTCCTGCAGGCCGACCAGGGACAGGTCTTCCTTGGTGACAAACGGATCGACGGGTTAAGACCGTTCCAAATTGCGGCCCACGGGGTTAGCCGCACCTTTCAGAATCTAGAGCTGTTCACGACTCTTACGGTTGCCGAAAACGTTATGGTCGGTGCATGGGTGCGGAGCCGGACCCGCTTTACACGGTGCCTCTTCCGGCGGCCAGGCCAGATGAAGAAGGATCGGGAGCTTTACGACAAGGCTTTGGCCCTGCTTCGACAGTTGGGTCTGGACGGCATGGCTGATCTGCCCGCGAGCAGTCTCCCCTTCGGACAGCAACGCCTTCTGGAGATCGCCCGGGCTCTGGCCGGCGAACCGCAGGTCCTTCTTCTTGATGAACCGGCAGCCGGGCTAAACAACACGGAGTCCCGTGAACTGGCCAGCTATTTGCGATCGTTGGCCGATGGGGGGCAAACCCTGATTCTTGTTGAGCACGATATGGAAACGGTAATGGGTGTGGCCGACCAGGTCGTGGTATTGAACTTTGGTACGGTTATCGCCCGTGGGACGCCTTCGGAAGTACAGGAAAACCCCGAGGTAATTACCGCTTACCTGGGGAAGGAGGATGATGAGGTGTGCTGAACGTCCGAAATCTTTCGGTACGCCGCGGCCATATCCAGGCGTTGGTCGGTGTTTCCTTCGACGTTAACGACGGAGAGGTCGTAGTCATTCTTGGCGCTAACGGGGCGGGTAAGAGTACCCTGCTCGGATGCCTCGCCGGTCTCTATCCTCCGGTGGGCGGGGAAATCCGTTTCAATGGAGACGAGCTGGGCAGATTGGCTCCGGAAAGGATCGTGCGTAAGGGTATTAGTCTGGTTCCTGAGAATAGGGAGTTGTTCCCGGCGCTGAGTGTGCGGGACAACCTCATGCTTGGGGCGTTTCACCGGTACCGGCGCGAAAAGGCTGGTCTAGCGGATGATTTGTCCAGAGTCTTGGAGTTGTTCCCGGCGTTGTCTGTAAAACTAAGCCGACCGGCCCATACGCTTAGCGGCGGGTTGCAGCAGATGGTGGCTATCGGTCGGGCGCTGATGGCCAGTCCACGGCTGTTGCTCATGGACGAGCCATCAATCGGACTTGCCCCCCTAGTGGTTCGGGAAATAATGCAGACGGTAAGGAAACTAAAAGAGCAGGGCCACACGATCATCCTGGTCGAACAGAACGCAAGGGCTGCTCTACGCGTGGGAGACCGGGTGCTGATAATGGAACAGGGGAGAGTCTCGTTCAGCGGTACCCCGGCGGAGGTGGCCGGAAGTGGCAGTCTCCAAACCGCTTACCTGGGCCGTCAGGCCAAAAAGTAGGCCCCGAAGGTTCACTCCAGAGTCCCAATCAGAATTAGAGTGTCAAGACGCGGCCTAAGAGTCACGTTTTTTTCGTGGGTTTCGCCCATAGTACCTTCAGCTGGAAGAAATCAGTACGTCAGCGGTGGTCAACCGGCAGACTGCGGGGTGGTCGGGGCCCGTAGAACTGGTAGTAGTGGCACTCGATACGGCCGTTATACAGTTTGCGTTTCTTGTCCGCCCGACGGCCAAATAAGCCTTCAAAGTTACGATTAGAGGTTAGTACGTAGAAGGACCAGGTGTCCATTCGCCGGAAAACTTCGCCCATCTCCCGGTAAAGCTTTTCCACGGCCCGCACCTCACCCAGCCGTTCACCGTAAGGTGGGTTGCAGATGATGCAGCCATGCTTGAAGCGTGAGCCCAGGTCAGAGAGCGGGCGCCGGTAGAAGGTAACCTGGACGTCCACGCCGGCCTGTTCTGCGTGATCGCGGGCGAGGCTGAGTACGTCGCCATCGATGTCGGATCCGGCAATGTTCAGCTTACGGTCTTGAGCGATGAGGCGGCGGGCGTCGACCCGGGCCTCCTTCCAGAGAGAGGCCGGAACCACCGGCCACTGCTCGGCAGCGAATTCACGTCCCAGGCCGGGAGCAATGTTTAACCCGATCAGCGCGGCCTCGATAGGGATGGTGCCTGAGCCGCACAGGGGATCGATGAACGGCCGGTCCGGTCGCCAGTAGCTGAGTAATACCAGGGACGCGGCCAGGGTTTCCTTTAGGGGGGCGGTACTGCCCAGTTTGCGGTAGCCGCGCTTGTGCAGTCCGGCGCCGCTGGTGTCTATGGTCAGGGTGGCTTCGTCTTTAAAAAGCGCCACTTCGATGGTATAACGGGGCCCGGTTTCGGAAAACCACTCGCGGCGGTAACGCTGTTTCAACTTCTCGACCACAGCCTTCTTGACAATGGCCTGGCAGTCCGGCACACTGAACAGCCCGGACTTAACAGACTTGCCCTGTACCGGGAATTCGGCTTCCGCCGGAATCCATTCGTCCCAGGGCAGGGTCTTGGTCTGCTCGAAGAGCTCATCAAAGGTCAGGGCTTTGAAGGAGCCCATCTTGACCAACACCCGGTCGGCCGTGCGCAGCCACAGGTTCGAGCGACAGATGGCGGGGAGATCGGCCTTAAACGTGACCTTGCCGTTCTCCACGGTCACCTCCTCGTAACCAAGCTGCTTTACCTCTCGCGCAACCACCGCTTCCAGCCCGAAGGGTGCAGTGGCGATCAGTTCGATACGGTTCATGCATACTCCAATCTTTAGTGCGGTTGCTTGTATTTTCCCCGTCCGATTGTATCTTAGTCTGCGCCGTTCCGGCAAGCAAAATCGCGTGCCAACCTCATCTCCCCTTTAAAGGCAATACGAATACCGGACGTAGAAAGTTACTCTTTAGTTATCCATTACGCCTAGTTATGGGATCCAGGGCTGATTTCCTGCCGGGGGCCGGTTCCAGGGATAGCCGAAAAAACTATATCGTTTCAGCGTAACTTTATCCCTTGCCCGTTTGTTATTATGGTAGTAGCTGATCATCCTTGAGGGGGTACGGCATTGGGGTACTCCGTAGCTGAAGACCGACCCGAACTTGTGGGGAAGGCCAAACAAAACATGGACGCCTTCCTGGAGCTTTACGACCGGAACGTGACCGGTCTTTACCGCTATGCCTTCTACCGAACCGGCAACCGGGACGAGGCGGAAGACATCGTCTCACAGACCTTTCTGCAGGCACGGGAGCATCTGCACCGGTATGAACAACGGGGAATCCCGTTCAGCCACTGGCTCTACCGGATCGCCTCCAACCTGATTTCTCGGAGTCAGCGCCGCAGGCAGCGGGAAATTCCATTAGCGGCGGAGACCCTCGAAGTAGCGGCGGCGGGTGAAGATCCGGGTAGCGTTACGGAGAGGATTGACCTGGGAGTACTGGTACGAACATTACCGGAACGGCAGCAGCAGGCCTTGACCCTGCGTTACATTCAGGACTTGAGCCTGAGAGACGTGGCGCAAATCATGGATCTCTCGGAAGGCGCCGTGAAACAGCTTGCCTTCCGGGCGCTTCGTACCCTGCGCGAAAGGATGGGTGAACGTGAGTAGGGAACAGGATCGTGATTTCGATAGAATGGAACAGGAGCTGGGGAGCCGCCTGCGTGATCTTCCCGCGGTTGTGCCTGATCCGGATTTCCGTAACCAACTGCGGCAGCGGCTTGCGGCGGAACAAACCCTGGTAGATACAGATCGCCGCTCCGGCGGACGGAAGCGGTCAACCAGGTTGTTCAACCCGCTCCGCCTGGCCGCGGTTGCGGCCGCCTGCCTGTTAATCGTGGCTGCCGGATGGTTCGGCCGTTTTGCCCCGGAAACAGGGCGAGACCAGGGTTTAGGACCGCTCTTCCTGGCCCAGGCCCAGGCCCAGGCCGGTCCGGCAGGGGAAACCGGTGGGTTCGGCCCTTTACTGGGGGGCCTGGATTTTCTGCGCCAGGTCCGGTTTGAGGTGGCCGCTGAGCTGCCTGAGGCCCCGGCCCAAGCCAAGGTCTGGCGTCTGAAACACGAGAGGATGAGTGGCGGGGACGTCCTGAATCTGGCCAAACGGATGGGTATTGAAAACCCGCAGTTGGACGGCGCTCAGAAGGCGGGGACGGGATATTTCGGAGTTGGGGGTAACGACGAGTTCCTGCAAGTTCAGCTGGATCAGGGTAGCTGGTATTACTACCGCTTCCCGGAACGATCCCCGGATGACGATCCGGTAGCTCCGACCCCTTCCCCCCCAGGACCTGGACCTGGCGTTACTTATGACGAGATGCGCGGAGTAGCACTCAGTTGGCTTGATTGCGCCGGGCTGCTGCCCGCTGAAGGCACCTACACCGTGACGGTCGATTCGAACGGGGAAGTAGTCCTGAGTCCTACGGGGACGGCCGACAATTCGGCGGTTGTCGGTTCAGAGATGAGGATCTTTGTACATGTCGCGCGAGACGGTACAGTGTCGTCAGCGGGTGGGGCGTGGTACGCCGAGCAAGGGTCCATGACCGTTCCAGTGATTGATTACGAGGAGGCACTCGACCGGCTTAGACGGGGCGAGGGTGTCTTTGAACGACACCCTTACGCTTCCGGGGTGGCCACAGTACACGGGGTGGATCTGGCGTACCGCCTCGCGTATGCCCTGGACTTCACCCCTTACCTGGTTCCGGTGGCCGTCTTTCACGGAGAGTTCACTCCGGAAGGCGGTGAATCGGCCGACTTTAAGGCCAGTGTTTCCCTGTTGGAATACCCGACCGTGCCAAATGCGGGTAACTTTATGCTGGAGACGACCCTCCCACAGGCGCCTGCCACCGCTCTGGGGATACGTGAACGAAGCCATGATGCTACAGATGTTGAGGCATCCCAGGTGCTGGACTTTTTCGAATTCAAGGGCGAAAAGGATGAGTACAACAATTACCGGGGTCCAAAGGGTGAACAGTTGCATGTCTCCTCCGGCAACGGCGGCTGGCTGTACCGGGGGCCGGAACGACCGGCCCGTCAAGAGGTATCGAAACCGTTGGGAGAGACACAGTTAACTAAGGTGGTGCGTGAGCTGGCTGACGCCCTGCCTAACCTGCCGGGGACACCTGGCGAGCCGGAGATGCTGGAGCCCGTAGCCAAGCAGGATTGGCGGGACATTGTCTTCCCGTTGATGTACGAAGGTATACCGGTGGCGAGCACAGGTTCACCGGGTTACATTTCGTATATCGGAGTGCAGGTCGGCCTGGACGGGGAAGTATGGTCGGTGCACTCCGCCCAGCCGATGGAGTTGACGGGTGAGGAGATGCCGTTGATCACGCCTGAGCAGGCCTGGGAGAGACTACTGCGGAACGAATCCCTTGTTTACGTGGACGGTTTCTTCGGCCCGCTGCCCGGGAAGCGATTTGCCGCGATGTCTTCCCGGGTAACTGAGACCGGCCTGGTCTATCTGCCCCGGCACCACCAGATTGTACGAAACGAAGTGTACGACCTGAAATACATGTTTGCCGGGGAAGCACAGGTCGGAAACAAACAGATTAAATTTACCGCCTTCGTAGACGCACTGAAATAATTTAGTACAGTCTCCCCTATCATCTCCATCATGTCCGGCTCGGTAACCGGGTCGAGACCGGCTATGGGCTTCATCTAGCAGTATGATTGGAGTGTCTTTGAGGAGCGCCCAGGCAATCACCGGGCGCTGTCGTTTTTCATCCACAACTTGAGTTTGACACCAACCCCGTGAAAAACAGTGCCACAAATGCTAGATCCCTTGATAATCCTGAACAGACCTTCGCCAAAACCAGAAAACGCGGTG
>QZIR01000022.1 GCA_003604975.1 Desulforudis sp.
ATGTCTCAGATAGCTGCCGAAACAGGGATTCACCCCACGGTTCTGGCCCGTTGGAAGGCAGAAGCCATCGATAACCTGCCCGGCCTTTTTACCCGAGGCGCCAGTGAAACGGAGAAAATGCGCAAGCAGTACGAGGCCGAAAAAGAAGAACTGACGCGGCAAATCGGCCAGTTGACCATTGAGGTCAACTGGCTCAAAAAAAAAATCTACAGAAATCCACCAGCGCCGCAGAAAGACGTGAAATGCTGGACCGGGAACACCGGGACATCCCGTTGAAAAAGCAAGCCGAAAGGAGGATTCATGTACCTGGTCGCGATTATTGACTGGTACTCCAGATACATCGTGAGCTGGGAATTATCCCAGAGCACGGAGTTAAGATCAGCATGGACGGCAAGGGCCGGGCAACCGACAACGCCATTACCGATTTAAACTTCTGACCAACTTATGCTTCCAATGAGCTTCTCAAGATACTACAATATAGGCAAAAATAAAGTCTTTCTGGCCAACTTGTACTTCCAGTAGGTGGCCGCCTCTAGCGACCTAACCCGGAGACGGAGCGGGCCACATTGATCCCCCCTTAGGAGGCGCCAACGCTTGAAAACCATCCTTTTTGACCTGGACGGAACGCTACACAATTCCATACCCTTGATCCGCCTGTCCTTTGAAAAAACCTTTGCCGCGCTGGGCATCCCCTGGGCTAGCGGCGAAGTCCTGAGCACCATCGGCCTGCCTATGTGGCAGGTGGCTGAACGCTACGCTCCGGGCCGGGAAGCGGAATTTAGAGACACCTACTCAACCATCCAAGACGCCCGGCAGGAGATAATGCTCAAACCCTTTCCGGGTACGCTGGAAACCCTGGCGGCCATCAGAGCCGCCGGATACCGCACCGGCGTGGTGACCTCCAAACGCCGTGGCCCGGCCTTGGCCGCTCTGGAATTTACCGGGCTCAGCCGGTTTATTGAAATCACCGTCGCCGTCGAAGACGCAACCAGGCCGAAACCAGACCCGGAACCGGTGCACAAGGCTCTCGAATTGTTGGAAACCCGCCCGGAACAGGCTCTTTTTGTCGGAGATAGCTGGTTTGACATCCAGGCGGGCAAAGGCGCCGGTGTAACCACCATCGCCTTCACCTGGGGTATGGCCACCCGGGAACAACTCAGCCGATATGGCCCTGATCACCTGGTAGACTCCTGGGATGAGTTTTTGGCGTTACTGCAATCCTTCCCGCCGCCACTCTCATTTTGAAACAAACAACAGGGCGCTATGCCAACTTCAGAGCGCATTCGATCACCGGGAACTTATCGAAAGCCCGGCGGCGAACGTGAAAAACCGGATTCCACGCTCAGATCCCGTGCAAAGCATTTCGGTTGTCGGAGACAGTCGAAATCTGGCGACAAATTGTAGCAAAACAAGAAGGAACTACAATAACTTGCCGAGAACTGGTGTGACAATCTGCCCGTGGCCTTTGACATGGGAGAAGGTCAAAGTCGAGTGTCGTTTTGGCAGGATTGCGCCAGAAGCACTTAGGCGGCAGCCTCTTGGCGTCTTATACGGACTTACAAGTAAGATTGTATCAGGAACCAGATAAACAATAGTTAGAACCCTTGATGAGGTGGAGTTCCTTGAGGGTTTACGTGAGAATACAATCGACGCAGCTGATCCTGCCGTGGCGTCTGGGCGAGTATATATCAAGAACATCGGGTAACTGCATGAGGGTACTCTCCGCTATGGTCATCGCGGAGTCGTACTGGAGCCGCCAGTATTCCGATGGAGATTTCCTTGTCGCGGAGCGCCTGCCGAGAGGTACAGGAGCATTCCCCACATTTCATCAGTGTGTCCGGTTGGGGTTCGGCACTGGTAGATCTCTTCTATGCCGCGGAGAGAGGAAAGAGCCCGATTAGAATTTCAGCACCGGCAGATTGAGCAGATTGGACGAAACGTCGAAAATGTTATTCGAGCATCCCAGATCACAAACGATCCAAGAACTCCAGACGGGGTCAGAGCATATGCCAACCAGGTGCTTCAGCAGGCTCTCGACGAGCAAAGTAGGATAAACGAGAAGCTTGGAATCGGTCGGCGGCAGATCGATACACATGAGGTAATGGGTTCTAACAAAAGTGTCGACCGGATCGCTACTACGCTTCGCTTTGTGGCGACCGGTTATACGGCGGTGAAAAACTTATGTGGTCTGATATCCTGAGCAGTAGAGAAGCGGAATTTACAATCGTTGCTTCTTCAAGAGTCATCGCCCGGTAAACGCTTTTCAGATCAGCCATAACGGCTTTCTGGTTCTTTGGCTATGGTAAGGGATGTTCAACCACCCTGATAAATGCCTGGAGGGGCGGGGAAGGCCACTTATACTTGTGTCAGATCATCTGCATTACCACGGTAAGACTTGATCGGCGTTAACAAAGGGGTCTGACCCCTTTGTTAACGATTAAGAGAACCTCTTGAAAATGGTAATGAAATCCGCAAGCGATTCATTTACGTCGTTGTCCTCGCGCAGGTCGTTTTCAATTTTCTCGGCGAGATGGCATCCGAGAACAGTGATTCCTACCCGGTTTACCGCCGCCTTGATGGCACCCAGCTGAATGACGATGTCACCGCAACTGCGCCCGTCCTGGATCATCTTCTGTACGCCCCGTACTTGCCCCTCAATCTTCTTTAGCCTTGACAACAATTCACTCTGAACAACTTGTTGCTTTTCAGACCCTGTTTTCATACTGTTGACCCTCCTATGCCATACCCGGCACGGTATATAATGATTATAACCCAATCGCCTAGAATGTTGAAGGAAAAAGCCAGAAGTTCAGGGTTGACAACTCCAAAAAAGCGTGTTACTTAATAGGTAGTGAAATGCTACCCCCTATGGGTATATAACACTTGCTTGGATTATCGGGTAATAAAAAGCGTACATAAACTTGGGTATGTCGATGGGTGCTTGAGATTGTTGTTTCTATACCCTGGCATGGTATATCAATTTGTTAGGTGGGGGGCTGTCTGGTGTCCAAAATGTCGAGGCGTGATTTCCTCAAACGTTCAGTGGTGGCCGGGGGAGTGGTGATGTCCGGTGCCGGAAAGCTGGCCTTTGCGGCCGACGGAAGCCCGGTGGGTACCTTTTACGACCTGACCAAATGTGACGGTTGCCGGGATCTGCCGGTGCCGGCCTGCGTGACCGCCTGCCGGGAGGAAAACCAGCAAAAGTTCCCGCGTCCGGCGGACCAGATCGAGCTGTACTGGCCGCGCAACATCAAAGAAGACTGGTCAGACAAGAAAGAGTTGACGACTAGACTTACACCGTACAACTGGACTTTTGTGCAAACAGTGAGCGTGGAGCACAACGGGCAGACCGTTCAGGTGTCAATGCCGCGCCGTTGCATGCATTGCGATAATCCGCCGTGCGCCACCCTTTGCCCGTTCGGCGCCCAAAATAAAATGCCCGAAGGTCCGGTGCTAATCAACAAGGAACTCTGCCTGGGCGGGGCCAAGTGCCGCGACGTTTGCCCATGGGGTATCCCGGCCAGGCAGGCGGGTGTCGGCCTGTACATGAAAATAGCCCCGAAGTATCTGGGTGCCGGCGTTATGTACAAGTGCGACCTTTGTTACGATCGTATCCGGTCGGGTGGAGCGCCGGCCTGCGTGGAAGCCTGCCCGAAGAGGGCCATCCAGTTTGGCGAAACGAAGGCGATGCTGGAGGCGGCACAGGCACGTAACTCGGCGATCAACGGCTACATTTACGGTGATAAGGAAAACGGCGGGACCTCCACCTTTTACGTTTCGCCGGTACCCTTCGAAAGGATTAACGAGAAACTCCAGGAACAGAAGTCCCGGCAGGAGAACCCGAAAGCGCCGGGCTTTCCGGGTACACCGGTGGAAGTGGGGAACATCCTTGACACGGCTAACGGAACAGTAGCCGGACTGGTGATTGCTCCGCTGGCGGGGGCCTTTGCGGCGGGCTATGCGGCTTACAAGACGATGAAAGGGGGCGAGTAAAGTGGCGCAGAAGATTCTTCCGGATGAGAACAAGGTCCAAAGGCATGGGTTCAGGGGACGATTCACACACTGGACTGTAGCCTTATCTACTCTGGCCCTGATTGTCAGCGGCTTTGGCCAGATGCCTATGTATAAGCGTTACTACATCGCCGATCTGCCCGGGTTGGGCTGGACGGCGGACTACTCGACTACACTGATAGTTCATTATCTCGCGGCCATGGTGCTGCTTTTTGCGGTAACCTTCCATCTCGTGTTTCACGTGATTAGGAAGGATTACGACCTGATTCCGAAACGGGGTGATTTCAGGACATCCTACCTGATCATTAAGGCAATGGTCACCGAGCAAGAAGCCCCGCCGTCCGGCAAGTACCTGGCGGAACAGCGTCTGGCTTATGCCTTTCTCGCGTTCAGCTTTCTGATCGTTGGTTTGACCGGTCTGTTGAAGGTGCTGAAGAATCTGCCATCGGTAAACTTCTCCGCACAGGCGATGGTCTGGATCTCCGACCTGCACACGCTGTCCGCATTTCTATTGGTTTTCGGCATTGTGGCTCACCTGGCAGCCTTTCTTTTTCGGGAAAACCGGCCATTGCTGCCGGCTATGTTTACGGGTAAGGTGAATCTTAATTATGTTAAACACCGTCACCGCCTCTGGTATGCCCGTCTTTCCGGCAAAGGTTCGGCTGTTTCGTTACAAGAGGCTCCGGCCCAGGTTCCAGAGGAGAATATACGGGTTTCATAAACCGGTCCGATATCCACTAACCGCTACTATAAATCTGAAATGACTTCTCAACAGACCCCGGGGAGCCGGGGTCGTGGCTTATACCGTCAGTGTGTTGCTTGATGATGCGGATGCCCGGATCAAACACGGCATGACGGCGATCATGGACTTCATTCTGGAGCAGCAAACGGCCTGGTACACGCTCCTGTCCGCCGATCTAACCTGGCAGATGAGTAAGAAGTCATACAGCATAGCAGAGGACCAATTGGTACTGGATGCCTGTCAGAAGTACTGGGATATTCTCAAAGCGGAAGAGAAGGTAGTGGTGGATGAGCGTCGTCTACCACAAACGCAACAGGCCTTAGATAAGACGCAAGCCTTGGTCCGGGTAGGTCTTTCGATTTCAGGAGCCTGAGCTAGCCCTGCGTAATGCAGAAGTTGTACTGGCCAAGGCGAGTACCGGACTGGTTACGGTGCAAAGTGAACTTGATTCTGCCTACGAGGCTCTGAATCAGTTGATCGGGTGTGGGGCCGCAAGACCGCCCGGTTCTGGTTGAACATGGGATACCGGAATGTATACAACTTTGATACGGGCAAGGTCTCCTGGCTGCGCGCGGGATATGACTTAAGCGGTTAACATTGAAAGCCTGACCACTGTGAACGGTGCTGTCGGATCGTCTGTTGGGGAAGAACTTGTTAACCAATATAAGAAAGATTGGCCTTGTAGTGTTGTTAGCGGCGGTAGCCCTTGTTCTGATCCGTCCGATGTGGAGTGAAGGGGAAAAGAAACCAAATTTCCCGGACGGGGATGAGCCGTTTCAGATTTCCCGGTAGACCCCTCCAGGGTGCGGTTGATACAGGGGATTTAATTTCCCAACTAGATAATCTGTAAATGATGAATATGTTACTTCGCAGGGGCAATAACTCTTGCCTGCGCACCGGGAATAACGTTGCTAGCGAAGTAGATAGTAAGCTACATCAAGAATAATGTTGTGGGAGACGGATAAGGGAAAGGCCCGGCCTTTCCCTTATTCACGATTATGAGTTGTGTGGGTTTCCCAGTTTCAACTAGCGCCGCCAACCGCCGCGATGACCGCCGCCGTTTCGCATCATTTCAGCTAACTGCTGGTCGCTAAACTGGGAGAGCATCTGCTCGCGGTACTGCTGCCGCTGCTCGTCCATCTGACTGCGCAGTTCGTTCAGTTCCTGGATTTTCGCCTCGGCCTGAGCCTGATCGACCCCCGGCTGCCACCGCATGGTACGCAGCTCGAAGTTCATCTGGTGGAGCCTGGAGCGCAGATCCTGCTGCGCCGTAAAGGCCTCCTGCTGGATGTTCCGCACATTTTGGGCCTGGTCCTCGGTCAGGCCAAGCAGATCGGCCATGTTTACCCAGTTGTCGGCGGTAAAACCGCGCGAACCGCCGCCCCAGGCGAAGGCCGTCTGGGCAAGGACCAAGGTAAAGACCAGGCACAGGGATAACAACAGAAGTTTTCGCCGCATTGTCACACCCCCTTTCTGGTTTGATTAAGGTGAATCATACAGCGCAGATATGACGGCACTGTGAACAAAGACTAAACAATTGGTGAATAGCATAGCGGGGTGTACCCGAGTGCAGGAAGGAGTAGGTTGCCCCGATGTAGAAATGGAACTGGTGCGATTAGGCAAGAATATCCGTTGAAGACTGAAAGCAGCGAAAGGATTGAACCAATGCCTCTATTTACCCCCGGGGTACGTAAGGTGATGCAGATTATTTCCGAGGCTGGATACGAAGTGTCGGTGGTCGGCGGGGCGGTACGGGATATGCTGCTAAGCCGTGAGCCCAAGGAGTATGACATCTGTACCGACGCTTGCCCGCGCGCGGTAATGACACTTGCCGCGGAGAACAAGATAAAGGCCTACCGCAAGGGAGCGGCGTTCGGGGTTATGGCTTGGATTCTCGAGGGAGAAGAGATCGAGATCGCCACGTACCGGACCGAGATTTACGGTAAGGACGCCCACCGTCCCGAGAAGGTGGAGTTCGTCTGGGCTCTGGAGGACGACCTGGCACGCCGCGACTTTACGGTGAACGCCATGGCTATGAATCTGCGTGGCGAGATATTTGATCCCTTTGGCGGCCGAAAAGCCCTGGAAGAAAAGATTCTGCGTGCGGTCGGTGATCCGGAGGAGCGCTTCGAGGAGGACGCCCTGCGGATCTTCCGGGCGTGCCGGTTTGTGGCCGAATACGGATTCCGCATCGAGGATGAGACCCGGGAAGCCATTGTCTACGCCCTTCCGCGCGTGGCTGGCCTGTCCGTGGAACGGGTGCGGGACGAAATCGAAAAGATACTGCTCGCGCCGGAAGCCGTGAAGGGATTGCGCCTGATGCAGGAAACCGGGCTTTTCAGTACGGCCTGCCGCTGCCGCAGTTGCGGCAGTGAGGAAATCGTCCCGGTGCTGCCGGAGCTGGACCGGTTGGTGGGCATCGAGCAGAACCCGGCGTACCATAGCTTCGATGTCTGGGAGCACACCCTGCGCGTGGTGGAAAACATTACGCCGGAACCGCTGCTGCGCTGGGCCGCGCTGCTGCACGACATCGCTAAGGGCACGCCCGGGGTTCGGCGCCTCAACAAACACGGCCTGCCTGCCGACTATGGGCACGCCCGGGTCGGGGCCGAGATTGCCTTCAACATCATGAACCGCCTGCGTATGCCCCCGTCATTTACCGGCCAGGTGGCCTGGCTGGTACGTGAACACATGGACTTCCCCGCGCCCACAGAGGAGGCCGTGGTGAAGTGGTTAAAACGGCTGTCAAGCGGAATCTCCGGACGTAAGGAACTGACGGAGGCCACCAGGCAGAGCCTGATCCTGCGCGGCGCGGATTTACTGGGCGGTAAGGTCGATTCCGAGGAAACGGTTCGTGAGAACGTGATCCTGGAGAACATCGTCCAACTCTGCCTGATCAAGGTGCCCTTCTACGTCGAGGATCTGGTAATCAGCGGCGGGGAGGTGGCCTCACTGGTCGGGCGCGGACCACAGGTAAAGCAGATGCTGAATATCTTGCTCGAGCGGGTGCAGAACGGTGATTTGCCCAACCAACAGGCGGCCCTGCGCGAAGCGGTGCGCAAGAAGGCCCTGCGGATGGGGATTACTGATCCGACGAAGACCGACAGTCGACGGAAAACCGGGATTGGAAAGTAGGGAATCGATCCCCGTCGCGCCCGTGAATTGTCAAAGGAAGGCCGTCTAAGCAGTTCGGTTTTCGTTGACATTCCCAAGATTAATTGATAAATTGGTTGTGGTTTACATTCCTTCTTTTCGAAGCCCCGTTCCTAAAGGTGGCTTTCTACTTTTTTTGAAAGGGGGTGGGCCTGGATGGATATTGACTCAGCAAGGCTTGAGCAACCACCGAGTACCGGCAGGTCGGGCCTGCCCCGTGTAGAGCCCGGCTAACCTTTGGGGGGTAGATCTCCATGGCCGCAGTCTATGAAGTCCGGGAGACCATTAGCGGTTTCCTGACTGGTGACGCTCTAGAGCAACTGGCCGGGTTCCTGGCTAACGTCCACTACGCCGACCTGGCTGAAGCGCTGGTTGCGTTTGACCTGGACAAGCAGCTTACCATTTTCCGTATCATCGATAACGCAAAAGCAGCTCAGGTGCTTTTTGAACTGGAGCGCGATCAGATCGCACCCCTGCTCAAAGGTCTGGGCGATCAGCATTTGGCCCAGATTTTCCGCGAGATGTCGACGGACGACGCCGCCGACCTGATCGGGGACATCCCGGAAGATGAGCAGGAGCACTACCTTAGCCTGATGTCCCGCAGCGATGCGGAGGACGTCCAGGAGCTCCTAGAATACGGCGAGGAGACCGCCGGCGGGATTATGGCCACCGAGTTCGTGGCCATCAACAAGGAAATGACTACCGAGGAAGCCATCGAGGTTCTCCGGCGTACTGCCCGCCAGGCGGAGACCGTCTACTACGTGTACGTAGTCAACGATCAGGAACAGCTCGTGGGTGTGATCTCCCTGCGTGAGCTGATCACTGCGCCCCCCGGAGCCCGCATCAAGGACGTGATGCGGACCAACGTGATCAGCGTGAACCTCCATACGGACCAGGAAGAAGTGGCCCGCGTGGTCAAGAAATACGACTTCCTGGTGATCCCGGTCGTGGATGACGACGGGGTGCTGCTCGGTATCGTAACGGTGGACGACGTATTGGACGTTATCGAAGAAGAGGCCACAGAGGACTTCCTCAGCCTCGCCAACGTACACCGGGAAGGCCAATACCTGGAGATGAACGACATTCAGAGGGCGGTCCTACGGTTGCCCTGGCTGATCGCCCTCCTTTTCGGAGCACTCCTGGCCGGCAGTGTGATCCAGTTCTTTGAAGGGACCCTGGAGAGCGTGGTGGCGCTAGCATTCTTCCTTCCGGTGATGGCGGGCGGTCCGGGTAATGTGGCCACCCAGACCCTGGCCGTGGTGGTGCGCGGTCTGGCCACAGGCGAGGTGACCTCGCAGCAGGCCCTGCTGGTAATGCTCAGGGAGATGCGGGTCGGACTGATCGTCGGGGTCGTATGCGGTTCGGTGTTGGCGCTGATTGCGTTCTTCTGGCAGGGTTCGTCGACGCTGGGGGTTGTGGTCGGTCTTTCACTGGCCTGCAGTATGATCCTGGCCACTGCGCTGGGCAGCCTGTTGCCGCTGATCATCAACCGGATCGGGGTCGATCCGGCACTGGCCTCCGGACCCTTCATCACCACGCTGATGGATGTCACCAGCATGCTGATCTACTTCAGCGTGGCCTCCGTGTTACTGCTCAATTATCTCCGCTGACCGACGGTTCACCCCAGCGGCGGATTAGGTTGTGGGCAACGCCGAGCTGGTCGAGCACGCGTCCCACGGTGAATCCAACAATATCGCCGATCGTTTCCGGCCGGTTGTAGAAGGCGGGTACCGGCGGCATTATCACCGTTCCGAGGCGGGCCAGCTTGAGCATGTTCTCCAGGTGGATGGCGCTGAACGGGGTTTCCCGTGGCAGGAGGACGAGCTTTCGCCCTTCTTTGATCGTCACATCGGCCGCCCTTTGAATCAGGTTGGAGGCGTAACCGGTGGCGACCGCAGCAAGGGTTTTCATACTACAGGGTGCGATGACCATGCCGTCGTGCCGGAACGAGCCGCTGGCGATCGGGGCGGCAAAGTCGTCCTCGCTGTATGCATACGAGGCTAGGGAAGGTAGATCGTCAGTGAATTCCCCGGTTTCCTGGGCAATAATGAAACGGGCGGCATCGCTGACGACCAGATGGGTTTCGACGCCGTGGATAGTGAGCTGTCGCAGGGTTTCCACCCCGTACAAGGCGCCTGAGGCACCGGTGATGGCGACTACGATCCGCATTGAGCTAAAACCTCCTTCGTGTAATTCTAATCCAAACCGGGCGTGAAGGGAAGGTTTCACCGTAATGAAACTCTACCGGACTGAAGGCGTGGTGCTCCGCACCTACAGTGTTCGGGAAGCTGACAAGGTACTGGTTCTCTTCAGCCGTGACCTGGGCAAACTCCGGCTGTGGGCGCATGGTGTGGCCAAACCGGGTAGTCACAAGCGCGGTGCGGTTCAGCCTTTCTGCCACGGGCAGTTCCTGGTCGCGGCTGGCCGGGAGATCGACACGGTACGCCAGGCAGAGGCGCTGGACGGCCACAGCCATCTGCACACCGATCTGGTGACGCTGACCCGGGCCACTTACGCCTGTGAACTGGTCGAGGGATTCGGGGTCGAGGGCCAGCCTAACGTCCAACTTTACGTCCTACTGCTGGAAACCCTGGGACGGCTGGGCACGACAGGGGACGACCCGCTCCTGTTGCCGGCCTTCGAGGCCCGGTTGTTGGATCTCTCCGGATTCCGGCCCGAGCTAAAGACCTGCCTGGAGTGCGGGGCGGTGCCGGACCGTTCCCCGCTGTACTTCAGCCCGCTCATGGGAGGCATCCAGTGTACGTCGTGCCACACCGGGGATGACGGCGCCCTGACTGTATCGCTGGGGAGCGTGCGGACGCTGGAGAGCCTGCGGTCATTGCCGTTGGATCGTCTCTCCACCTTACGGCCGGATGCGGGTACCAGCCGGGAACTGACGCGCATGCTACGGAACACCATTAGCCTGCACTTGGAGAAACAACCGAAGTCCCTGTCTTTTCTGGCGGACCTTACGACGTTTTCCCCGAAAGCTTGACTTTCTCGCTAAAATCTGTTACTTAATATACATAATTTATGGCTAAAACCTCCCGTTTTCTCGGAACGGCACCGGGCGGGGGGTTTTCACCTTTATTCCCGCGAAAGAGGTGACCCTTGCTTGAACTTTCAGGAACTAATCCTTACTCTGAACCGGTATTGGAGCGAGAAGGGGTGTATCATCGCCCAACCCTACGATGTTGAAAAGGGCGCGGGGACGATGAACCCGGCTACTTTTCTGCGCGTCCTCGGGCCTGAGCCCTGGAATGTGGGCTACGTCGAGCCCTCACGGCGGCCGACGGACGGTCGTTACGGCGAGAACCCGAACCGGTTGCAGCATTACTACCAGTACCAGGTGATCATGAAGCCGTCCCCGGATGACATCATCGACCTGTACCTGGACAGTCTGCGGGCGATCGGGATTGATCCCCTCGAACACGACATCCGGTTCGTAGAGGATAACTGGGAGTCGCCGACCCTCGGCGCCTGGGGTCTCGGGTGGGAGGTTTGGCTGGACGGGATGGAGATTACCCAGTTCACCTACTTCCAGCAGTGCGGCGGGTTTGACCTGAAACCGGTATCAGTGGAGATTACGTACGGGCTTGAGCGCCTGGCGTTGTATCTGCAGGGGCGCGACAGCGTCTTTGACATCACCTGGGTAAAAGACATTACCTACGGGGATGTCCATCACCGGGGTGAGGTCGAACACTCCCATTACAACTTCGAGAATGCAGACGTGAATATGCTGCTCGACCTCTTCGATGCCTATGAGAAGGAAGCGCAGCGCATTATCGAGAAGAAACTGGTTCTCCCGGCCTACGATTACGTACTCAAGTGCTCCCATAGCTTCAATCTTCTCGATGCCCGGGGCGCGATCAGCGTTACCGAGCGTACCGGATACATCCTGCGCGTCCGGGCCCTGGCGCGTAGCTGCGCCCAGGCCTATGTGGCGCAGCGGGAAGAAATGGGTCATCCGCTGCTGAAGGAGGGAGCCTAACGTGAAGTCGGATTTCCTGCTGGAGATCGGAATTGAAGAAATGCCGGCACGCTTCCTTGGTCCGGCTCTGGATGAACTGGAGGCCAAATCCACCCGCCTGCTCTCCGAGAGGCGGCTTGCCTACGACGACATAAAGACCTTCGGGACACCGCGCCGGCTCACCGTACTAGTGAGGGGACTGGCGTCTGCTCAGGAACCCCTAACGGTTGAGGTCAAGGGACCACCACGCAAGGCCGCCTTTGATATCGAAGGGGTGCCTACCAAGGCCGGAGCTGGGTTCGCCCGCGGTCAGGGTGTGGATCCAGCGGACCTGGTGACTCGGATGGTCGGCCAGGTGGAATACGTTTTTGCGGTTAAACTGGACAAGGGGTTACCTACGCCAGCCGTGCTGCGGGAACTCTGTCCGCAGATTATCACCGGATTGTCCTTCCCCAAGCCGATGCGCTGGGGCAACAATGACTTTAAGTTTGCGCGACCGATCCGGTGGCTGACGGCCCTTTACGGAGAAGAGGTCGTTTCTTTTGAAATCGCGGGGGTGTCTTCGGATCGGTTTACTTTCGGGCACCGTTTCCTGAGCGCCGGGAGGCTGGCCCTGGCCGCACCCGGTGACTACGAAGGACTGCTGGAGCGGCATTATATAATGGTTAATCCCGTACGACGCCGGGAAGTGATCTGGACGCAGATACGCGATGCGGCCGCCGCTGAAGGGGGAAGGGTGGACGAGAACCCGGAGCTCCTGGATGAGGTCGTGAACATCCTTGAATACCCGACGGCCTTTTGCGGGCGTTTCCCCGAGGATTACCTGGCTTTGCCCGAACCGGTATTAGTGACCCCGATGTGTGAACACCAGCGCTACTTCCCGGTGCGCGGGGCAGATGGGAGCCTGTTGGCCCGGTTCGTGGCCGTGCATAACGGTACCGCCGAACACATCGATATCGTACGTGCCGGGAACGAGAAGGTGCTGCGCGCCAGGCTGTCGGATGCCGCCTTCTTCTTCCGTGAAGACCTGGAGGTACCGCTTTCCGAGCGCGTGGAAGAATTGAAGAAGATCGTCTTCCGTGAGGAACTGGGCAGCGTTCATCAGAAGGTGGAGCGGATCGTGGCCCTGGGAGCGGTCATTAGTGGGATGCTCGGCGCCTCCGACGAGGACCGGCGGCGGGTGGCCCGGGTCGGCATGTTGTCAAAAGCAGACCTGGTGACCGGTATGGTCTATGAATTCCCTGAGCTGCAGGGGGTAATGGGTCGTGAGTACGCCCTGCGTTCCGGAGAAGAGCCCGGCGTAGCCGAGGCGATCCTGGAACACTACCTGCCGCGAGGCGCCGGCGACAGCATTCCGGTAACGCTACCCGGACGCATCGTGGCTATCGCCGACCGAATCGACAACCTGGTGGGCGCTTTCGGCCTGGGTATTCAGCCAACCGGCTCGGCCGACCCCTATGCACTCCGGCGCCAGGCCTTGGCCATTTGCCTGATCACCCTGGACGGTCCGGTGTATCTGAATCTCACGGAGTTGTTTGCCAAGGCACACACTCTCTACGGCGCCAGGCTCAAGGTCGGCCTGGGTGAGGTCATCGAGGGCCTGAGCGACTTCTTCCGCCAGCGTCTCCGGGGACTCTTCCAGGAGCGCAGCCTGCGCTACGACGTCATCGACACCGTCCTGACTCTGCCCTTCGGCGATGTCCGAGACCTCTGGGAGCGCGCGCGAGCCGTGGCCGCTTTTCGCGAGCTGGATACCTTCCCGGACATCTGTACGGCCTTTACCAGGGCCTACAACCTGGCCCGCAACGCCACCCCTTCCGGGCAAATCCGCCCGGACCTGTTTGTGGACGAGGCTGAAGCGGCCCTCTTCCGTGAGGTCCAGAGGGTGCAGCAGAGGGTACAGGCAGCCGTAGAAGACCGCCGTTACCCTGATGCCTTAGATGCCCTGGCCGAACTACGTGCTCCGGTGGACGCCCTCTTTGACGCCGTGCTGGTGATGGCCGAGGACCAGGATGTCCGTGAGAACCGGCTGGCGCTTCTGCGAAGTGTGGCCGAGCAGGTCCAGAAAGTGGCCGATATTTCCAAACTGGTGGTGTAGAATGGAATTTAGTAAGCAGGGTGCTTGAAATAGTACGGGAATATGACTTACAATGTCATATAAATGAACACGGTAATTTGCCTTGGCGGGGCAATTAGTTTGACAAATTGCTCCGGGGGAGTGATGGTTATTTGGATCTGACCAAGCGTCAAGAAGAGATCATGAGTATTGTCAAGGATAACGGTCCGATTACCAGTGAACAGATTGCGGAGCGCCTTTCCCTGACACGAGCCACCCTCAGGCCGGATCTGGCCATTTTGACGATGGCCGGGCTTCTGGACGCCCGGCCGCGGGTCGGCTATTTCTTCAGCGGCAAGACCCCTAACCGTCTGGTGGCCCAGAAAATCAAACGAGTACTAATCGGTGAGATCAAGTCTTTACCGGTGGTGGTCAAGGACGACTGCTCGGCGCATAATGCGATTGTGAACATGTTCCTGGAGGATTGCGGGACTCTGTTTGTGGTCTCGGATAACAACCTCTTGCAGGGCGTAGTCTCACGTAAGGACTTATTGAAGGCGGCGCTAGGCGGCAAGGATCTGAATTCTATTCCGGTAGGTGTAGTGATGACCAGGATGCCGAACGTGGTCACGGTGGAATCGGACGAGACCCTCTGGAAGGCGGCCAAAAAGATGGCAGTCCACGAAATCGACGCACTGCCGGTAGTCCGCCGGATCCGGATGGATGACGGCTCTGAGGGTTTCGAAGTGGTCGGCCGTGTTAGCAAGAGTAACGTAACCCGCCTGTTTGTGGAACTTGGGGAAGGGTTGTAAAGGGGGGGGAGAGCGATTAACGGTAAGATCGATGTCCGTCCGGTAGTGTATATCATATCCGATTCCATCGGCGAAACGGCTGAATTGGTGGCCCGTGCGGCGGCCAGCCAGTTTAACTCGGGTCACGTTGACATTCGGCGCGTCCCCTATGTGAACCATTCTGAAGAGATTAGGGAAGTGGTCGAGGAAGCCAGTCACTTTCCGAGCGTCATTTTGTTCACCATCGTCCTTGCTGAGCTTCGTGAGACCTTGCTGCGGGAAGCAAATCGTCACGGGATTACCACCGTCGACATCATATCGCCCGTGATTTCTGCACTCTCGGGCCTTAGCGGACAACAGCCGCGGCTTGAACCGGGGTTGATGCGCAAGGTCGACCGTGAGTATTTTCAACGAGTTGAGGCCATTGAATTCGCCGTTAAGTATGACGACGGCAAAGACCCGCGCGGGATAATGCAGGCCGACCTGGTGGTGATGGGCGTATCTCGTACCGGGAAGACACCCCTTTGCATGTACCTGGCTCACAAGCAGGTCAAGGCGGCTAATATCCCCCTCGTCCCGGAGGTTAAAGCGCCTGAAGAACTATTTAAGCTGGCACCACACAAGTTGATTGGTTTGACCATTCAGCCCGAGCAGCTCGCCGGGATCCGGCAGGAGCGCCTGCGAGCACTAGGCTTGCCGCCTAACGCTGACTACGCCAACAACGAGCGGATCTTGCGCGAACTGGAGTACGCGAAGGAGATCTACCAGCGTCTTGGGTGCTCAGTGATCGACGTCACCAACAAGGCGGTCGAGGAGACTTCCGGCAAGGTCCTCGAGGTGTTCTTTAAGGGCGAGCGCTACCGCCAGGAGCAATAACCACGTAGTTTTACTAACGGGGTCGAATTTTGGGGGTGGCCCGGTCGGGTCACCCTTTGTTGTCTATCCATTTCGCAGGGGGGAAGGCAATGCTGCGCTTGTTCTGGGTCGTAAACCTTGCCGCCGATGTCAAACAGGCGATCGGCCGCTTTCAAGGAGAACTGAAAAATTTAAAAAGTAATGCTAAATGGGTGGAGCAGGAAAACTTACACCTGACGGTGAAGTTTCTAGGTGATGTTAAGAGCGGTTTAGTGCCCGGCGTGGTCATGGCCGTCCGGTCGGCTCTGGCCGGGGAGCGCCCGTTTGACTTGCACCTTACCGGATGCGGTTCTTTTGGCAAGCCGCTGCGAGTATTATGGGTAGGCGTAAGGGGTGAGACCAGGCAGTTTACGGGCCTGGTTCGGCGGGTTGAGGAAGGATTAACCCCCCTCGGGTTTGTATCGGAGAACGGGAAGACCACCCCGCACCTTACTATCGCCCGGTTGTGCTCACCGGACGGGGCCGGGCCGCTTCTGGAGCGGATAGCTACTGCGGCCACCCAAGGTCTTCAATTCGGCGTACTGACCGTGGATCGCATCGACCTGATGCAGAGCACCCTTTCCCGAAGCGGACCGCAGTATACCGTTCTGGAATCAGTTCGCTTGAGTTTAGATCATTAACTTGACGAATACCCGGTATATATTGATTAGGAACTGAAGTGAGGGATGGTCATGCTGATCCTGGCCCTGAACGGTAGCCCCCATAAGAACGGTAACACAGCGAAGCTGCTCCGGATGGCGCTCGCTGAAGCCGAGCAGCAGGGGGCCCAAACCGAGTTTTTGCAGGTTTCAGAGGCCATGGCGGGATTGAAGCAGGTGTACTGTGTACAGTGCTCCACACCGTGCAAGGGGGTCTGTTACGAGGGTACTCTGCTGGGTGAGATGTTAGATACCCTCCGTCAGGCGGACGGCATGGTTATTGGTAGCCCGGTGTACTTCGGCACGGTCTCCGCACAGCTGAAGTCCTTCTGGGATAAGACCCGCAAACTGCGGAAGGATCTGGCCCTTCTGAATGTGGTGGGCGGATGCGTGGTAAGCGGTGGTTCCCGGTTCGGCGGTCAGGAGACGACCATGCGGGCGCTGCAGGACATGATGCTGGTCCAGGGAATGACCGTGGTTGGTGACGGTTTCACCGGTGATGACGCCGGTCACATCGGTGCCTGTGCCAAATCACCGGTTGACAGTGACCCCGAGGTTGACCAGCGGGTGCGAATACTGGCCCGGCGGGTCTGCCAGGTGGCGCACGCTACGCAGGAGATCAGGGCGCTCAGTAGATGAGTGGTGTCGGCTTTTAATCCCGGGCCGCGGCCCGGGTTTTTTAATCATTACGGGGGGGGGCGCATCCATGGGTGATTACGGTTTCCGTGCCTGGACCGAGGAACTGGAAGCTCGTAACTTGTCCCCGAACGCCTGCCGGAGCCGGGATAGCCGAGGGCGGGTCAAGGCCGAACCGGACTGCGTGGTAAGGACCGCCTTCCAGCGGGACCGTGACCGGATCATCCACTCCAAGAGCTTTCGACGGCTAAAACACAAGACGCAGGTGTTTATCATCCCGGAAGGGGATCACTACCGCACACGCCTGACCCATACACTCGAGGTGGCCCAGATTGCCCGAACCATGGCCCGGGCACTACGGCTGAACGAGGACCTGACCGAAGCCATCGCCCTGGGGCACGACTTGGGGCACACCCCTTTTGGGCATACGGGGGAGCAGGCCCTCGCCGAGATTCATCCGGGTGGCTTCAAGCACAACGAACAGAGCCTGCGCATGGTCGAGGTGCTTGAGGGAGAACACGTCGGCCTCAATCTCACCTGGGAGGTGCGGGACGGGATCCGCAAACATACCGGGCCCGAGAGGCCCGAGACCCTGGAGGGCCAGGTCGTAGCCCTCGCCGACCGGATCGCCTATATCAACCACGACATCGATGACGCGATTCGGGGCGGTGTGCTCACCCCCCGGCAACTGCCGCGGGAGTGTCTCGAGGTCCTGGGCCGTGAGCATCGTGAAAGAATAAACACTATGGTTACCGACGTCATCAAGGCCAGCTCGGGGCAACCCGCAGTCCTGATGACCGACACCGTACGTCAGGCAGTTGACGATCTGCGCCAGTTCATGTTCGATAACGTATACCTGGCCTCAGAGGCGAAACGGGAGGAATCCAAGGCCAGGCACGTTGTGCAGAGCCTGTATGGCTACCATGTCGAAAACGTGAGTATTTTGCCGCCGGAGTACCTGAGGCGTATGCACGACTTCGGGGTAAACCAGACGGTCTGCGACTACATCGCTGGCATGACCGACCGCTACGCGGTCGCCGTCTTCCAAAAGATATTTGTTCCGAGAGGATTCCGTCTGTTTGATGACCCTTAAAAATTGTCGACATAGGGCAGGAAAATAGTTGGCCGCAGCGAATATTCTAATGAGTGGCTACCGGCCGGGATGTTGAGGGTGATTGTGGTGAACGGGCGAATTCCCGAAGAACTGGTGGAGGACGTCCAGGCCCGGGCTGACATCGTTGAGGTAATCTCCGATTATGTCCGACTGGAGCATAAAGGGCGCAATTATATTGGGCTGTGTCCTTTTCACCAGGAGAAGACACCCTCGTTTACGGTTACGCCTGAGCGCCAGATGTTCTACTGTTTCGGGTGCAGTGTCGGAGGTAACGTCCTTAAGTTCATCATGCTTAAGGAAAACCTCAGCTTCCCCGAGAGCGTACGCTATCTGGCGGACCGGGTGGGTGTACATATCCCGGATACGGAGTCGCATACCGATGACCGGCTGGATTCGTCCTTCGAGATCAACGCCTTGGCCCGCGACTTCTTCCGTCAGGCACTGGCTGAAGACGGGGCAGCTCGGACGGCGCGGAGTTATCTGGAAAAGCGGGGTATCCCGCCGGTCGTACAGGATCAGTTTCAGATTGGCTTTGCCCCCTCAGGGTGGGATGCGCTGTGGGGGTTTTTGCGGCGTAAGGGTCTGTCTGACGGTGAACTGGTCCGGGTGGGTCTCGCGGTAAAGTCCGAGCGGGGTGGCGTGTACGACCGCTTTCGCAACCGGATTATCTTCCCGGTCTGGGACCTGCGGGGCAGGGTGGTCGGTTTCGGGGGACGGGTGTTGGATGACAGTTTGCCCAAGTACCTGAATTCGCCGGAAACCCCGGTCTTTCAGAAAGGAAAATACCTTTACGGTTTGCACTTGGCGAAGCAGGCCATACGTGAGGAAGGCCGGGCCGTCATCGTGGAGGGATACCTGGATACCATCGCGGCCCATCAGTACGGTGCCCGCAACGTGGTGGCCGCCCTTGGTACCAGCCTGACCAGGGATCAGGGTAGGCTTTTGATGCGGTACTCGATGGATATCATGGTGGCCTTCGATGCCGACCCAGCCGGGATCAAGGCGACGATCAGGAGTCTGGACATCCTACAGGATTTGGGCTGTCGGGTCGGGGTAGTTTCAGTTCCGGATGGGCAGGATCCGGACGATTTCCTGAGGCAGGAAGGTGTGGAGGCGTGGCGGCGCCTGGTAGCAGGTGCTACCCCGTTGTTCGAGTATAAGCTGCAGCGGGTTTTGGTAGAGATGCCCAGTGATGCTCCGCAGGACCGATTGAATATAGTACAGCAAGTACTGCCGAACATCAGGGCTATGAACAGCGAAATAGACCGGGAGTTGAGCATTATCAAGGTGTCCTCAATTCTGGGGCTCAATCCGCAGACGGTTAAGGCCGAAATAGGTAGATTGGGGGCTGGTGCGGCAGAGAAATGGCCAAATTCGGATAAAATTGCTAAAAAGTTGCATAATATAGTTACCAATAAGCCCCACGCGAGGCAGCAGGCTGAACTCGGCCTGCTCCGTCTGGTAATAGAGAACCCCGACTACGTCGACGACGTGAGGCGGGAGTTGGGCGAAAAATTCTTTTTGAACAGGGGTTGCCAGCATATTTTCGAAACGTTTCTGTACCGGATTGGCAACGGAGAGTGCCAGGCGGCGGTCCTGGCCAACGACCTGAGTGACGACGATCAGCGCCTCTTAGGCTCGATCCTGGCCAGCGAACGACCTGAAGGAGACGCGGCCGTACTTTTAAGGGACTATATCCGTACCATCAAGCGGACTGACAAACGGCAGCAGAAGCAGGATCTTCTGGCTGACCTGGGTGCGGCCGAACGTGCCGGGGACCTTGAGCGGGCATCCGAATTGATGTTAGCGATTAACAATCTTACGAAAACACCCTAGAAAGGGGGGAGCAAGTGTGCGGGAGGAAGTGAATACTTCCATACAGGAACTGGTAGACAAGGGCAAACAGCAGGGAGCTTTAACCTATCACGAGGTTATGGACGGCCTTCAGGGTGCCGATTTGACACCGGAACAGATTGATGACGTTTACGAGAAGCTGGCAGGTATGGGCATCGACGTTATTCCGGATGCGCCGGAGCTTGAGAAGCTCGACGATGAGACCGTGAGAGAGCCGGAAGCGGTGATTGCCGTACCCGACGGTGTTGACATAGATGATCCGGTCCGCATGTATCTGAAGGAGATTGGACGCATTCCTCTGTTGACTCCGGAGGAAGAAGTCAGCCTGGCCAAGCGGATGGAGGCCGGGGACGAGGAAAGCAAGCGTAGACTCATTGAGGCAAACCTGCGTCTGGTTGTGAGTATTGCCAAGCGTTACGTTGGACGCGGGATGCTGTTTCTGGATCTGATCCAGGAAGGAAACCTTGGTCTGATCAAGGCCGTGGAGAAATTTGATTACCGCAAGGGATACAAGTTCAGTACCTATGCTACGTGGTGGATTCGTCAAGCGATCACGCGGGCGATTGCGGATCAGGCCCGGACGATTCGCATCCCGGTACACATGGTTGAAACTATCAATAAGTTGATCCGAGTTTCCCGGCAGTTGCTTCAGGAACTTGGGCGTGAACCGGCGCCTGAAGAAATCGCCAGAGAGATGGATATCACCGAGGAAAAAGTGCGGGAGATCATGAAGATCGCCCAGGAACCGGTATCGCTTGAGACCCCGATCGGTGAAGAGGAAGATTCGCACCTTGGCGATTTTATTGAGGACCAGGACGCCCAGGCCCCGGCCGAGGAAGCATCCTTTACCCTGCTCCGGGAGCAGCTGGATGAGGTTCTGAAAACCCTGACCGAACGGGAACAGCGGGTGCTGCGCCTGCGGTTCGGTCTGGATGACGGGCGTGCGCGCACGCTGGAAGAAGTGGGTCAGAAATTCGGTGTTACCCGGGAGAGGATTCGGCAGATCGAGGCCAAGACGCTGCGCAAGCTTCGTCACCCCAGCCGGAGCAAGAAGCTCAAAGACTACCTGGAGTAGATTCAGGAATGCTCCAAGCCCAGGTAGGTAGGCCCCGGCGTTGACGCCGGGGTTGTTTTGCGATATAATCAGGGTCGCAGCCTTTGCGTGGGCCCATAGCTCAATGGTTAGAGCATCCGGCTTAAGACTGCAAGTCTAAATCGAGAATTATGTATCATATTTCTCGACACGACAGACTGTCAAGGGCGGCTTGGGGAGTAATCTCCAAGTGAACACCTGCCAAATTCGGGGAAGCCTAAGCCAAGGGTATGGTAATCCCGAGCCAAGCCTCATTTTGAGGAAGGTGTAGAGACTAGACGGCAGGCACCCTGCTAGCAGGGTGAAGGGATAGTCCAGACCACAAACCCGAAAGGGGCAGCGAAAGCTGAAGTGGGATGCATAACCGGCTGGTTCCAGGTTCGAGTCCTGGTGGGCCCACCACACACGGGCGATTAGCTCAGCGGGAGAGCACCTGCCTTACAAGCAGGGGGTCACTGGTTCGATCCCAGTATCGCCCACCAATACGAAAACCGTTTAAGGTCCGGATAATAGTGTCCGGACCTTTTGCCATGCTTGCCGGAGTCTTCAATGGTACTGATTAGCGCTCTGCTTGGGACATGTTCAAATTCGGTTTGACGCCGCGCACACCGCCCCTCGGTTTGTCTACATCTCCGACAAACCGAGGGATGATGTGAAAGTGCAGATGCCAGACGGTCTGTCCAGCGCACTGGCCCATATTGACGCCGATGTTGTAGCCGTCAGGCTTATACTTCTCATCGAGGATCGAGCGCACTTCCTGAATTAGCTGGTAGGCGGAGACGATCTCTTCCTCGGTGGCTTCAAAAAAGGTGGGGAAGTGACGCCTCGGAATCACCAGCACGTGGCCGGGATTGACGGGGAACTTATCGTAAATGGCCACGGTCAGATCGTTAGCACAGACGTAGTTCTCAGGCTCGAGATGACAGAAGAGGCACGGTTTAGGTTCAGTCATTCCGATCCCTCACATTGTAAGAGTTTTCTACGGGCAATTCTATCAACCACGATCGCAATTGACAACTTCAAAACGGTGCTGGGCGGTGAAGGCCTGCGTACGAGGAGCCGGGCCTGCAGGAGAATTGGGAGAGTTTGCCGAAATCAGGGTCAGTATTAAGCCCCCGATTTAGGAAGCTGCCTCGAACTAACGGAAGACGAGCCTCAGTCAGAGAGGTGATTCCTTTTACTGGGAGAGCAATCTGAATGCAACCGGAGTAGGGATGTCTATGCGGATTCTGCACACCTCGGACTGGCACCTGGGACGGATCTTTCACGGTGTCCATCTGACGGACGACCAGGCTCACGTGCTCGAGCAGTTGGTTCAATTGGTCGGCGAGGCCAGGCCGGACGTGGTCCTGATCGCCGGGGACGTTTATGACCGGGCGGTGCCTCCGACCGAGGCCGTAAAGCTCCTGGACGAGGTCCTTTCCCGGATTTTGATCGATCACCAGACCCCGGTGCTAATGATCTCCGGGAACCACGACAGCCCGGAAAGGCTGGCCTTCGGCCGCCGTCTGCTGGAAGGTCAGGGCCTACACCTGGTTGGTCAGTTGAATGATCATCTAAAACCAATCGTGATCGAGGATGCTTACGGTCCGGTGTACTTCTGCCCGATTCCGTACGCCGAGCCTCCGCTGGTGCGCGAAAGACTTGGTATCGCCAACGCCCACGGTCACGAAGAAGCAATGTCGGCGTTGGTAAAACAGGTATCGTCACGGATACCGGACGATGTTCGCCGGGTAATCCTGACCCACGCCTTTGTTGCCGGCGGGACGGAGAGCGAATCCGAACGACCACTGTCCGTTGGTGGCGCAGGAACGATCACCACGTCTCACTTCATGCCTTTCCACTACGCTGCCTTGGGCCATCTGCACCAACCACAGGCGGCCGGCGCGGAGCATATACGTTACGCTGGTTCCCTGATGAAATATTCGTTTGCCGAGGCCACACATCGGAAATCCGTAACCCTGGTGGAGATGGATGCCTGCGGTAAAGTGGCTTTTGAGGAGATTGCCCTTTCGCCCCGGCGTGATGTACGCTGTGTCGAAGGATACCTGAACGATATCCTGTCCGCACCCCCTAACGCCCCTGGACGGGAAGACTACCTGATGGTTACCCTCAAAGACACGGGCGCGATCCTGGATACGATCGGAAAACTGCGCGAAGTATATCCACACGTGCTCCATATTGAACGTCCTCATCTCACGGCCGGGGGCGAATTACGTCGTCCGGCACACGACCACCGCCGTCTGAGTGAGAGCGCCCTGTTTGCTTCATTCTACGCGGATGTAACCGGTTCTCCGCTCACGGCAGCACAGGAAGAGGCGTTTGCCGAGAAGGTGGATGAAATGTACCGGAAGGACCGGGAGGTGCCCGTATGAGACCTCTTAAGCTTTCGATGACCGCCTTCGGACCTTATGCCGGTACGCAGGTATTGGACTTTACCGAGCTGGGCGCCCGCTCCCTGTTCCTGATTCATGGTCCGACCGGTTCGGGCAAGACCAGCATCCTGGATGCGATTTGCTTTGCCCTCTACGGGGATACCAGTGGTGCGGAGCGGGACGGAAAGCAGATGCGCAGCGATTATGCGGAATTATCACTAGTTACCGAGGTGTTCCTGGAATTTGCTCTTGGCAGGGAGGTCTATCGGGTCAGGCGTTACCCGGAACAAATTCGTCCCAAGCGGCGGGGGGCGGGAACCACCACTTTGCAAGCCGATGCGGCCCTCTGGAAGCGAACCGGGTTGATCGGGGACTCGGAAGAGGGAACAGTGCTGGAGACCGGATGGAACAGGGTTACACAGGCCGTGGAACAACTCCTGGGGTTCAGGAGCAGCCAGTTCCGGCAGGTGGTGATGCTGCCTCAGGGGCAGTTTCGCCGGTTGATCATGGCGGACTCACGGGAGCGACAGGATATTCTGGAGATGTTGTTCCACACGGAGTTGTACCGGCGCATTGAGGAAGTACTGAAGTCCGCGGCGAAAGAACTCCGGGAACACATTGAAGAGGTTCGCGGGAAAACCAAATGGATACTCCAGGAGGCGCGGGTGGAAAACCGGGCGCAACTGGATGAGCGTTTTGAGGCCCATCGCAAGGCCTTGGAAATCGCCAGTGGCGCGGTAGACGGGGCACGGCAGGCCCAGGAGAAGGCTCGGGAGGCCCTGGAAGCCGGAAAACAGACTCGTCATAAGCTAAACGAAAAGGCGGAAGCGGAAGCGGCCCTGAGGGAGTTGGAACTGAGAACTCCGGAAATTGAGGCCGGGAACCATGAACTAGTACTTGCCCGGCAGGCCGCGGCACTAAACGACGCCGAGCATTCGCTCCGGTCTTACCGGGAGGAAGCTGCCAGAGCCGAAACCTATTTGGTAAGTGCTGAGAGCGAGCTGGAGAGGGCGCGTATCGCGTGGGAGCATGCCGACCGGCGCCTCCGAACCGAAACGGAGCGGGAGGACGAGCGCGAGGAAGCCCGTCGTATGGTGGACCATCTGGACGGGCTTTCGGAAAAGGTAGGGGTGCTGGTTGAGGCACAGGGTGAGCTGAAGCGGATTGAGCAGGAGGTGGCGGGTGCTGCATTGCGGTTTGACGCGGCCCAATCAGCTCTGGCGGCCCTTCAGGCGGTGATCGGGGAGAAAGCCAGAGAACGCGAAGAGTGCCGGCAGCAAGCGGCGATGGTTGGTCTCCTGGAGAGGGAGTACAAAGAGGCGGAAAGAGTTAGCCGAAAGCGACAGGACCTTCAAGGAATACGCCGGGAATGGACGGACATCGTAAAGACCTGCCAAGCGGCAGAGCAGGCATTTCGGCAAAGTGAAGAAGCGTACTGCGCCGTAAGAAATGCACTCACTACGCTGCAGGAGGCTTGGAATCACGGTCAGGCCGCGATTCTTGCGGCCCGGTTGACCCAGGGAAGGCCTTGTCCCGTGTGTGGCTCGCGGGAACACCCCGCCCCGGCGACCAGTGGGAGTTCTCTTCCGTCCGCTGAAGAGCTGGAGAACCAGCAGCAGAAAGTGAGTACTTTAGAGGCGGCCCGTGATCTGGCGCGGGAGAACTTGAGCCTTTTGGCCACAAACAGGAGCACGCTGGAGAGCCGTATCCAGGCCTTGGAAGATGAACTAGGGGAGAAGGCTCAGGATGATCCGGCGCACCTGGAGAAAGCGGCCAGGGAGGCTGTGACACGCTGGTCACAGGCGGTCCAGTCGTCAAAGATTCTGGTCACGCTTACCACGGAAGTAAACAGGTTACAGCGCCAAGAGGAGGAGGGGCGGCAACAACTCGAGGCCCAGCAGCAAGAACTGTTGGCCTTAAGGGCGGCCTTAGAAGCGGCACGGGCTGTGGTAAAGGAGAGGGAATCGGCCGTCCCGGACGAGCTCCGCGAGTCTGGTGCATTGCAGAAGGCTCGGGAAGTGGCGAGGCAGCGGTTGAACGGGCTGGTCGGTGCGCTGGAGACAGCAAGAGCCGAAGCGGAGCAGGCCGCCCAGTCACGAATCAGGGCGGAAACGGTGGCGGTGGGGGCACGTCGATCTCTGGCAGCAGCGCGCGAACGCGCCGCCCAGGAGGAAGAAGCCTTCAAAGTGCGCCTGAATACGGTGGGATTCAGGGATATGGCGGAGTACGAACAGGCCCGGAGAGGTCCCGCGGAAATCGACGCCCTGGTGCAAAAGATCGAGGAGTTCCGCGAGAGCCTGCGCGCGGCGAGGGATCGGTGTAAGCGCGCCAATGAGGCTGTAAAAGGGTTGTCCGATCCGGACCTTGAACAGCTTACCCTTGACCTGGAGCAGGCTGAAAACATCTGGCAGGAGGCGGTGACCAGGCAGGTCAATATTCAGTCGGAGATCAGGCGTGAGGTGGATTGGCTTCAGGCGCTTGGTGAACTGGGTGAAATCCTGAAGAGTCAGGAAGATCGCTACGCGGTTTTGGGAGAACTCTCAGATGTCGCCAACGGGAAAAACGCGTACGGCCTTACCTTCCAGCGCTTCGTCTTGGGCGCGCTCCTGGACGATGTTACGGTAGCGGCCACTGAGCGGCTGAAGGTTATGAGCCGCGGTCGCTATCACCTGCACCGTACCATGGAACGGGCACGGCGAAATGCCGCCGGCGGCCTGGAACTGGAGGTCTTCGACACCTATACCGGCGTGGCGCGACCGGTGGCCACCCTTTCCGGCGGTGAGAGCTTCCTGGCATCCTTGTCCCTTGCTCTGGGTCTGGCCGACGTGGTCCAGGCCTATGCAGGCGGAGTACATATCGATACCATCTTCGTAGACGAGGGGTTTGGCACTCTCGATCCCGAGACCTTGGACTTTGCCATGCGGGCGCTGGTTGACCTCCAGCACGGAGGGCGCCTGGTGGGGATCATCTCCCACGTCCCCGAGCTTAAGGATCGCATTGATGCCCGCCTGGAAGTCCGCCCTACGGACAGGGGGAGCATTGCTGCCTTCCGGATGTAAACCTGGCCACCGCAGAATGCGGCTATAGAGAGAATCCATATCTGCCCGGACGCTTAACCTAAGGATAAGCTTGAAGGCGCTCTGATGACAAAGGGTTTTACGGGCAGAGATAAGGGGGGTTTTATCTGGTACAGAAATGGAATTCCCCAGCTAACCGAAAGTTTGTGCTGATCGCGGGCGCCGGTATCCTGGCCTTCGTTGGCCTGGGTTTGGCTACCGGAACCTGGAGCTGGGGCTTCCTGACCGGCTGGCTGGGCGGAAGCCTCGGGATCTGGTGGCTTCGAATGAGTTCGCAAGATAACAGGGGACGTGGTTCTGGCACCAGAAAGAAGGGCGGGCGGAGATAAGCGGATTGTTAAGGTGAAAGAAGGTGGCCCCGTGCGGGACCGCCTTCTTTTGTTTGGGAGTCAATAAAACATCTTGACACCTATTAGACCGGGTGGTATAACTAGACCAGGTAGTCTAGACTAGGCGGTCTAGGTTGGGCGGTTTGCCAGGCCCGGTCAGGTAATTCAATGGTTCGGACTGTTTCAGACAATGAACGGGGGGACTGTGGTGGTGAAGCCAGGCTTTCTAAACCTGTCAGATGAAGAAAGGCAACGCGTGGTGGAAGCAGCCCTGGACGAGTTTGCCCAGTACGACTACTTCTCGGCGTCCTTCAACCGGATCATTCAAAACGCAGGTATTTCTAAGGGCAGTATGTATCATTACTTTCACAATAAGGAAGACCTGTACTTGTACATTCTGAAAGTGATCGGGGAGAAAAAAAAGGAGTTCATGGCCAAGGGCCTGGCTGAACTGGATAGACCGGTACAGGGAATGGGTTTCTTTGAGTCCTTTGAGGTCCAGCTCGAACTGGGAGTTTCATTTGCCCTGGAAAACCCGCGCTTACAGATGATCGGGGAGAACCTGGAGAAGATTGAAAACACGGCCATCTATGAGAGAATGATGGCGGGTCTGGGTGTGGAACTTGAAAACTATATGGGGGCCATGGTGGACCAGGCAATAGCGACCGGTGAGTTGCGGGATGACTTGGACCGGGACTTTATCATCCGGGTGTTCAGGTTCGTGATGATGAACTTCCGGCAGATGTTCCCCGAGTCTACTGAACCCGGTGGCATCGACCGGGACAAGATCCAGAGGGATATGGAACAACTGGTGGCCTTTCTGAAGAATGGTCTGCAGGACCTGAAGTGGCTTTAGGGAAGGAGAGTACTGAAATGATTGAAGTGCGCAACCTGTATCATTCGTATACCCGGGACAACAACTACGCGGTGAAAGACGTGTCCTTTACGGTGGACAGGGGAGAGATCCTGGGTCTCCTGGGTCCCAACGGCGCCGGGAAGAGCACCACGCAGAAGGTAATGATCGGACTGTTGCCACTCCAGAAGGGGAAGGTCACCCTGGACGGTGTGGATGTACGCCAGGGCCGCAAAGACCTTTACGAGAAGATCGGCATCTCCTTCGAACAGCCCAACCTGTACAAGAAGCTGACCGGCTACGAGAACCTGAAAATGTACAGCCGGCTCTTCAACGGGGAGACCGCGGGCCCCGAGGAACTGCTCAAATTAGTCGACCTCTGGGGCGCCCGGGACAAGCGGGCGGAGGGTTACTCCAAAGGTATGCAGCAGCGTCTGGTGTTCGCCCGTTCCCTGGTCAACCGGCCCCGGATCTGGTTTCTGGACGAACCTACCGCAGGATTGGACCCCAACAATGCGCGGCAGGTGAAGGACATCATCCTGGAAAAGAAGCAGGCCGGCGCCAGCATCATCCTGTCCACCCATAACATGGCCATCGCCGAGGAACTCTGCGACCGAGTCGCCCTGATCAACAGCGGGGAAATCGTGGCTCTGGACACCCCCCGCAACCTGAAGCTGCAGTTCGGCCAACGGTTGGTGCGGGTGGAATACCGCCGTGACGGGGCACTGGTGCAGGACATCCTGGCCCTGGAAACCGAGGCGGATAAGGCCCGGCTGGCGCACCTGCTGGCGGAAGAGGACGTGGAGACGGTGCACAGCCAGGAGGCCACCCTGGAGACCGTCTTCATCAAGCTGACCGGAAGGAGGCTCAGCGAGCATGTGGCTTAGGCAACTGGCCAGCCTTACCGATCAGGATTTGAAGCTGGCTACCCGAAACTACCTATTCGTTTTCGCGGTGATCCTGGCTTTGCTCTACATCCTGGCGGTTCGCTTCCTGATCCCAGCGGAGCTTAACCTCGACCCGGAGGTTTACGTCCTGAACCAGACCGGGGTTGTGATGCCCAACGGGGCCATCGACCTGGAACATCCCAAGATTCACCTTGTCTCCAGCAGGGACGAGATGCAGGACCGGCTGAACACCCGTGGGTACAGCATGGGGGTGGTCTTCACCGGGGACCGGCGGGTGGAGAATATCGAGATCATCTATCAGGGTTATGAAGCTCCCAAGATCAGAGAAATCCTGGTTGCGGCCACCCGGGAGAAGCTGCGCGAGGCTTATGATCTGGGGGATAACCGGTACACCGTCGAGGTCCTGAACCCGGCAGTCACCGGCGAGCGTCCGCCCTTCAACCGGTTTTTGGTGCCGACCTTCGTCTATTCCGAAGCGTTCACCCTCGGCCTATTTCTGGTGGCGGTGATGCTCTTCGCTGAAAAGGGTGAGGGCAGCATCCGGGCCTACCAGGTGACCGGCCGCCCGCAGTGGATGTACCTCCTGTCCAAGAGTCTGGCCATCGCCATCCTGGGCATGTTCCTGACGGTTCTGATCATCGCCTTCACCGTAGGTTGGCAGGTGAACTGGCTGGCCCTGCTGCTGGCCGTCTTGCTTGGCAGTATCTTTGCTTCGTTGCTAGGATTGCTTACCGCCAACTTCTTTAACGGGATCTCCGAGTTCATCTTTGGAGGAGTGGGAATTGTGATGCTGGTGACACTTCCTACGATCTCCTACATATTTCCCAGCTTCTCGCCCTGGTGGCTGACATGGCTTCCGACCTACGGGCTGATGTTCGCCGTGGGGGAGGCAGTCTTCCCGGCGAGCCGCGAAGCGATCCTGGCGCCAACGTTATTAATACTGCTGGCTGTGAACACCGTCTTGCTGGTGGCGGGAGCCCGGCTCTTCCGGTGGCAGCTCAATCACCAGGCATAGAAGGGAGGAGGAGAAACATGCAGCGAATCATTGCGGTTGTAAAAAGCGACTTTCAGCACAGCTTACGGGATAATCTCCTGGTCTATGGGCTACTCGGGCCCCTTCTTCTGGCCCTGTTCCTGGGGTTCTTCCTGCCGACACTGCAGGCCAACTCGATTAACGTGGCCCTTCTGGACTCGGCGAAGCCGGCCCTGGTCGAGGAAGTGTCTCGTTTCGCTGACGTGGAACGGGTGGCCGGTCTGGACCAGCTCCGCGACCGGGTCGGCGGGCTGGACGACACCGTAGGTTTTGTCCAAGAAGCGGACGGCACCATCACCATAATCATCGAGGATAACGAACAGGAAAGCGTTCGGGAGGTCGCGGCGCTGATCGCCAACCAGGCGAAGGGGGCCTATGATGTGCTACCTGTCGACGTCCGAGACCTCGGCGTGCAGGAGTCCCCGCTTCTGCCCTACGTCGGCGCCTTCTTGGCCCTGATGGCTCTCCTGATGGGCGGCTTTGTCATCGGCTTCAACATCATTGAGGAGAAGGAAAGCCAAACCATCGCCGCTCTGGGTGTGACGCCTATGCGTCGTTGGGAACTGATCGTGGGCCACAGCATCACCGGCCTGCTCCTGGCCCTGTTCATGATTTTCGGGAGCCTGCTGATCCTCGGTCTGGAGGCTGTGAACTTCGGGCAGGTCCTGGTCTTCGCCGTTACAGGAGTGATGCTCAGCATCCTGTTCGGTTTCCTCCTGGGGGCGGTATCCACTAACCAGGTGAACGGGATCGCCAACGGTAAGCTGGGCTTCATGCTTTTTATCGTGGCGCCTCTGGTTACCTTCGTTCTGCCCGCGTCCCGGGAGTTCGTCCTATATTGGGTGCCCACCTTCTGGACATTCGCGGGCTTCCGGGCGATCCTGGTGGAGGGCGCCACCTGGGCCGAGGTATGGCGGCTGGCGGGTTGGAACCTGGCCCTAAATGGGCTCTTTCTAGCAGCGGTTTACCGAGTGCTCAGGAAGCTTTAGCCGCGCTATATGCCCGGCCATTTTTTATCCTGCAAATTGTGTATAATACTGGCAGGGAGCTTGGACTGGTCTAACGGAAATTGCCTACTGGAGTTGAAATTGAGTGCTCGGTGAAAGACTGCGGGTGATCGCTGCACTGGTACCGCTCAGTACCCGATTGGCGGACATCGGGACGGACCACGCCCTGCTGCCCATGTACCTGGTTGAGGAGGGGACATGCCCGCAGGTAGTCGCCGTGGAAAAGGCCGCCGGCCCCCTTCAGGCCGCCCGGAAGGCGGTTCGGGACGCTGGGCTGGACCGGTACATCGACGTCCGGGAAGGAGACGGCCTTGAACCGCTATCACCTGGCGAGGTCGACACGGTCGTGATCGCCGGGATGGGCGGTCAAACCATCGCCGCCGTCCTGGATCAGGCGCCTGCAGCCGTAATCAAGGGCGTTAAGCGCCTGGTTCTGCAGCCCATGAACCGCGCCTCGGCACTACGGGAGTGGTTGTACGGACACGGTTGGCGCCTGATAGACGAGGAACTCGTGGCGGAGAGCAGAAGGCTCTATGAGATCATTGCCGCTGAACCAGGGGAAGCGTCTTCGCCGGACGATGTACTGCTCGAGTTAGGCCCGCTCCTCTGGAAGAACAGGCATCCGCTGCTGTGTGACCACTTGGCCGGATTGATCGAAAAGTATACTAAGATACTCGAAGGAATGGATCGTGCTCTCGCTTCCGACGCGGATAAGAAGGCTGAGATCGGGGCACGGGTCCAGAGATTAAAGGAGATGATGAAGTGCCTGTGAAATGCCAGACCATCGTTACCCATATCGAGGAAATGGCGCCCAAGTCACTGGCCCTGGAAGGGGACAATACCGGCTGGCAGGTGGGTGACCCGGGGAATCCCGTGGAGCACGTGCTCCTGGCCCTGGACGTCGGCGAGCAGACCGTGGCTGAGGCGGTAGAGGTCGGCGCCCAGCTGATCGTTAGCCACCATCCCCTGATCTACAAGCCCTTGCGGAGCATCCGGTTCGATCTGCCGCTAGGAAGGATTCTAACCCAACTAATCCGGTCGAATATCGGGGTGTACAGCGCCCACACCAACCTGGACGCGGCCGAATACGGGGTAAACACCGCCCTGGCAAACCAGCTGGGACTCACCGATCTCGGACCGTTGAGTCCGGAGCTGGAAGGCTTTGGCCGGATCGGGCGCTTGCCCGAGCCAGTCACCTTTGCCGAGTTTATCGGTTCGGTTAAGGTGGCACTGGGGATACCGGGCAGCCGGGCCGGCGGTCCTTTGAACCGCATGGTAAGCAAAGTAGCCATCTGCGGCGGTTCCGGCGGCGACCTATGGTCGAAGGCCGCGTTCGCGGGCGCTGACGTGTATATCACCGGTGACCTGAAATACCATACCGCCCAAGACATCCTGAACGCAGGGATGAACTTCATCGATCCCGGTCACTTCGCCTCGGAACGGGTGGTCCTGGAACCGCTGGCCGACTACCTGAAGGAGCGGATTGCGAGAGCGAAAGTAAACGTGAAGCTCACCGTCTCGCGTGTCGATAATGATCCCTTTGTCTTCCGGTAGAGCGGTTCAGGCGTCATAATCGGCGGTTTCCATTGATTATTCGCTAAATTGCTGGTATCATGTACTGAGTGAGTAAGCCAGATGGTCGCGGACACGCAGGTGTCTGAGGAAAGTCCGGGCTCCATAGGGCAGGGTGCCGGGTAATACCCGGTGGGGGCGACCCCAAGGATAGTGCCACAGAAATGTGTACCGCCTTTTGGGAAGTGAGAAGTGAGAGGTTGGAAGTGTTTGCAGACATATACCGCCAACTCTTAGCTTTCACTTCTCAAGGGGTAAGGGTGGAACGGTGCGGTAAGAGCGCACCAGCGGTCAGGTAACTGGCCGGCTAGGTAAACCCCACCTGGAGCAAGACCGAATAGGGGAACGATGGAGCGGCCCGCTCTGTTCCCGGGTTGGTCGCTAGAGGCGCCGGGCGACCGGCGTCCCAGATAGATGACCATTCACGACAGAACCCGGCTTATAGGCTTACTCACGAACCCGCTGACGGCAACGTTTAGCGGGTTTTGTTTTACGCTGGCAAAAGGTGGTGGAACTTGTTGGAAGCTAATTACACCCGGAACCTCTATCTGACCTCGGACAGGACGTGAGAACGCAAGATGGAAGAGGTGTTCCTGGCCTACAACCTGGAACGTGAGGTAGGGAAGGACCGCATCCACGATTTACTTCGCCGCCGAAATACCCGACGGCACCCCCGCGGACACGACACGGAAGCGGGGATGGCGAAATCAGAAGGAGTAGGTGAGAGGGGTAGCGCTCCCGGAGATTCCGAACAACACGGGAGCAGCAGGGTCCAGGATGACGGCGTGCCAACTACGGGACCGGGGTAGATGGACGAATCCCGTTGATCAGCCAACTGTAAAAGTGTTATAATTCGTACTTAATAGAAGATGGATTATTCTCTAGATTCAGCCAGAGAGGGGATTTAGGATGTTCGTAGAGAGTATGAAAAATATTGAGTCCATCCAGGTTTGTGTACCGGGTGTGTCCAATGTACTCAGACAGACTCTGGTGGGACCGAAACAGGGCTGGGACGGATGGGTTATGCGCCTATTCACCATCGGCCCGGACGGCCACACGCCGAGGCATACCCACCCCTGGCCACATATCAACTATGTTGTTAGTGGAAAGGGTATCTTGTACCTGGATGGTAAGGAAAATGCAGTGGAACCGGGGTATGTTGCCTACATTCCTGGCGGAGCCGAGCACCAGTTTCAGAACCGGAGTGAGCAGGAGTTTGCGGTCATCTGCATTGTCCCGGAAGAAGGGGACAAGTAGCACCCACCCGGATCGGATCCCAACCAGGCAGCCTTTCGAAGTTGAAAGACAATAAGGGTGTACTGAGAAGCGAACCTGGGGGTAGCGGTAATGATTACTGATCTCAAGATAACAATTCTGTGTGAAAACACCGTGGGAGTACCCATTGGTGTGACGGGCGAGTGGGGTTCCAGTATTCTGTTAGAAGTTCCGGGGCTTACGCTACTCTTCGATACTGGAGCTGATGGCGCTTTGGTACCCAATGCGCGGGCGCTCGGAATCGACCTTGCAGCCGTCGACCTGGTAGTCTTGAGTCATGGGCACTATGATCACACCGGAGGTCTTCGTGCTTTTCTCCAGTATTACCAACGTCCGATTCCCGTTGTGGCCCACCCCGAAGTGTTTTCAATCCGTTTTGTGGATACCGATACCGGAAGGCGCCATATCGGCCTGCCCTTCCGGCGTCAAGAGTTGGAAAGTTTGGGAGCAGCGTTCCGGTTTACAACTGACGTACTGGAACTCGGAGATGGGCTTTTGGTGAGTGGAGAAGTTCCACGCCTGACTGAAGGTGAAGGTGACCAGCGTCTGGTTGTCGTGGAAGGGAACTTGGCCAAACCAGACCTTGTTTTGGATGACCTCTCCATCTACGTTGTCACCGACCGTGGGCTGGTAATCATTCTTGGGTGTGCCCATGCCGGGGTTATCAACATTGTAGAGCATGCCCGTGCGCTTACCGGAGTAGAGAAGGTGCACGCCATTATCGGCGGCACCCATCTGGGGCCAATCAACCCGTTGCAGCGGAAGTATGCTTTGGATTACCTCGGTTCTCTGGGACTGGACCTCTTGGCTGCCAACCATTGCACGGAACTGCCGGTAATGGCGGCTATGGCCGGAATTTTCGGCGAACGATTTCGATTTGCGTCTGTAGGGACCGTCTTTACCCTGCCCTTAGGTAGCTGACACTCACTTTAATTCTCCCTGCCATGTTTCACAATCCCTTTAACACTGCGCCATGTGGCTAACGCAGCCCTTTTTTGGCAACATGTTAGTTAGGATGGTGGCTGCCTTGAGAAATGAAGAAGTGAGCCGGGTCTTCCGGGCGATTGCCGATATCCTTGAGATCAAGGGGGAAAGCCGGTTTAGGATAAATGCCTACCGCCGTGCAGCACAGGCTATTGATAATCTACCCGATCACCTGGAAGACCGGGTGCGGGAGAACAGGCTGCTGACGATACCGGGGATCGGTAAGGACCTGGCGGCAAAGATTACGGAACTGGTTACAACAGGTAAGCTGGCTTACTTCCAGACCCTGCAGTCGGAGATTCCCATGAGCCTGGTCCAGCTGATGGACATTCCCGGCATCGGCCCGCGGATCGCCCAACTGTTATATGAGGAGTACCAGATTAGCGGAATTGATGAGTTGGAACGCCTGGCCCGCGCCCAGCAGCTGCGAAGATTGCCGGGGATCAAGAAGAAGACGGAAGAGAACATTCTCCGGGGCATTGAACTTTTTCGGGGCGGACTGGCGCGTCGCCCGTTAGGCCGGGTCCTGCCGGTCGCCCTCAGACTTGTCGATTATCTGAGGGAGTATGCTTTTCTCGACCGGGTGTCGCTAGCCGGAAGTATCCGACGGAACAGAGATACGGTGAAGGACGTCGACATCCTGGGGGTGTCGGCTGATCCGGACCGGACTGCGGAGGCCTTTACCTCACTTCCCGAAGTAGCCGAAACCCTTGGGTCCGGGCAAACCCGAATTAGCGTTAGGCTACATTTCGGACTCCAGGTAGACCTGCGCCTCGTCAAGAATGACACCTTTGGGGCGGCGCTTTGCTACTTTACCGGCTCAAAGGAGCACAATGTGCGCCTCCGGGAACTGGCCATCAAAAAGGGCTTCAAACTCAACGAGTACGGCCTCTTCCGCCAGGATGAAAGGCTTGCCGGAGGCTCCGAACACGACGTCTACCAGGCCTTGGGTCTGCCGTTTATTCCCCCGGAACTCCGTGAGAACCGGGGAGAGATAGAGGCGGCACTCACCGGGGATTTACCCCGACTGGTGACTAGGGAAGACCTCAAAGGGGATTTACACGTCCACTCCGTATTTAGTGACGGGCACGACGATCTCGAGCAGATTGCCCGGCAGGCCAAGGAACTGGGCTTGGAATGGGTGGGGATCTGCGATCATTCAGCCTCGCTGCGAATTGCCGGTGGCCTTTCCGTGGAGCGTCTCCTGCAAAAGCTGCGTGCGATCAGGGAGTTTAACGACCGCAGTCCCGATGTCAAGCTTCTCTGCGGCGCCGAAGTGGACATTGACCGTCACGGCAACCTGGACTACCCCGACGAAGTTCTGGCAAAACTGGACCTGGTTGTCGCGGCGGTACACACGGTCTTTAAGCTAGACCAGTCTCACATGACCTCCAGGATCGTTCGCGCCCTGCAAAACCCGTATGTCCATATCCTTGCCCACCCTACCGGTCGGCTACTGGGCGAGCGGGAACCCTACCTGGTTGATGTGCCGGTGATCATTAAGGAGGCCGCTCGTCACGCCAAGTGCCTGGAGATCAACGGGTCGGCTAGGCGTCTAGACCTGAACGACGTCAACTGCAAGGCGGCTAAGGACTCCGGTGTGATGCTTTCCATAGGCTCAGACGCCCACCGGGTTGAGCAGATGCAGGATCTGTTCCTGGGATTATCCGTCGCACGTCGCGGCTGGCTGGAGGCGAGGAACGTTTTAAACACCATGTCTTATGGGGAATTGACACGGTATCTTAAAGGGAGTAGTATGCAAGCTGATCAACCTCACTAACCAGGACATTGTTTAAGACTTTAGAGAAAGGGAGGTTATCTGTAATGTCGGAACGGATTAAGACGGCCTATGAGAGGGCTATGGAGCGCGCCCAAACGATCAATGTCTCCCTGGACGAACTGGAAGACGGCGAATACAGGGCCCGGGGTAACGCGCTGGCTGCCCGCTTTTTGCGGGACAAACGGGTTGAGCTTGGGCCTGAGCTGGCCACTCTCGAAGAGCGCGTACGAACCCGTGCCGCAGAGGGCATCCAGGAAACACTGTTGAACAACCTGTCTCTTCCAACTGATGAAATGGCCGTGGAAACCAACAAACGGGTCATGGAAGGGATCCTAACACTAAAGGAGGACAAACAGTCCGCAATGCAGGTTCTCGGTGAACTGGACTACCTCTTCAACTACTACCTGCAGGCCTACCGTCAGGCTTACGACCACAACAAGATGGTCTACCAGAAGAAGGCAGCCAAGGCTCAAGAAGCTCTGGAACGGCAGACCGGGGTTAAGATGAACCTTAACGCGGAAACCCAGCCTGGGTTCAAAGAGGACCTGATGAAAATGGCAGCCCAACTCAACAATAGTTACCAGGGGCATCTTGATGAACATAAGCGCCGTCTGCGCTTACTAAAATAGGGAAGTGCGTTTATACTAATGGCTAAGAATTTTAGGAAATACCTGCTCACCGGTCTGGCGGTCATACTGCCGCTTGCGATCACACTATGGGTGTTGGTCGGGGTTTTCAACTTCATAGACACTATGGTGGCCAGCCTGGTGTTCTTCGTGACCGGATATCAAATCGTATGGCCGGGGATTGGTGTGGCAGCGACTATTGCCGTGGTGCTGCTTGCGGGGATGCTAGCCACCAACATCCTGGGGAAGAAACTGCTCGACTTCTGGGAAACAGTCTTGCTGCAGATCCCGCTGGTCAAGCCGATCTACACAGTGGTCAAGCAGATTGTGGACACGATCAGCCGGAAAGACGAACAGGTCTTTCGACAGGTCGTGCTGGTGGAGTATCCACGAAGAGGGGCCTGGGCGGTTGCCTTTCTCATCGGTGACGCCAGGGAGGAGTTCTTTGAGGAGATCGGGGAGGATATGGTCAAGTTGTTCATCCCAACCGTTCCCAACCCCACATCCGGCTTCCTGGTCGTCTTTCCTCGTTCTGACCTGATACCGGCGTCGATTTCGGTGGAAGACGGACTCAAGTTTGTACTCTCTGCGGGCATCATTCATCCTCAAAACGGGGAAGAGAAGGCCGTGAAGCTGTCGCGTGACCTTTGGAAGTGGACCCGACCCAACAACCGTTCGTAAGCATCTATTCTATTTCATTATTTGACTTATAACAATGGATACGATCATAATTGGGACAAAGGACTGAAAGCGGGGGAAGCTCATTGCGGGAAATAGACGCCAGGGGGAAACCGTGTCCACAACCGGTTTTACTCACCAAAGAAGCTGCCGACCAGGGTGATGATGAATTCCGGGTGATTCTGGACAACGAGGGTTCTGCCCAGAACGTGCTTCGTTTCGTCCAGAATACCGGTTACTCCGGGGAAGTAATTCTCGATAACGGTACGTGGAAAGTGACGGCCCGGAAGGCCACGGAGCAGAAGCCGACTCCCGACTCAAACCCGGACTTGGCTGTTACGACCTGCGATATGACGCCCGCCGGATTGCGTACACTGATCATCCAGGGCGAATACCTTGGTAACGGCAGTATTGAACTGGGGGCCAGAATCCTGGCTCAGCTCCTCAATACCCTGGCTGTGAATGAGCGGCACCCGGAATACATCGTGCTGATGAACGGAGGGGCTAAGTTGGCCTGCGAAGGGTCAGAACTGGTGGAACCGCTGCGCAATCTTGAGGAAAAGGGCGTATCCGTCCTGGTATGCGGGACATGCCTGAACTTCTTTGAACTGAATGACAAATTGAAGATCGGACGGCCCACCAACGCCTACGAAGTAGTGAACCTAATGCTCGACGGAAGTACCGTCATCTGGGGTTAAGCGTGCCATCAGCAGCCTCATCCGTTGGTCCGAACAGAAAGCCTTCTGCGAACGTGCAGAAGGCTTTACGGTTTTGGGTCTTGGACCTTAAAGGATCTTACTCAGAAAGCTCTTGGTACGCTGTCCCTGCGGATTGCCAAAAACCTCTTGCGGTGTGCCTTCTTCAGCGATGAGACCGTCGTCGAGAAACAGGACCCGGTCGGCGACTTCCCGGGCGAAGCCCATTTCATGGGTAACGACCGCCATAGTCATGCCCTCACGAGCCAGGTCCTTCATAACCGCAAGAACCTCGCCCACCATCTCTGGATCAAGTGACGACGTGGGTTCATCAAACAGCATTACCTTGGGCTGCATCGCCAGCGCCCGGGCAATCGCCACCCGCTGCTGTTGACCGCCCGAAAGCTGTCCCGGATAAACATCCGCTTTCTCGCTCAGGCCAACCTTGGTAAGGAGAACCCGACCCCGCTCTTCGGCTTCCTTCGGCGGCATTTTCAGGACCTTAGCCGGTGCTAGGGTAACGTTCTCCAGGGCCGTCTTATGCGGAAACAGGTTAAACAGCTGAAAGACCATCCCGGTCTTCTGTCTGACCTTGTTGATGTCCACTTTAGGATCGGTGACCGATACTCCGTCGATGTGGATTTCGCCTCCGGTCGGTTTCTCGAGCATGTTGAGGCAGCGCAAAAAGGTGCTCTTACCTGACCCGCTGGCTCCGATCATGCAGACCACTTCGCCCTCTGAAATACGGCAATGGATCCCCTTCAGCACTTCCAGAGACCCAAAACTCTTTGTTAGATGTTTAACCTCGATCATCAGTTTTGAGTCTCCTTTCAAGCCAATCGACGAGACGCGAGAAGGTAAGCGTCATGGCAAGATACATGAGCGCGACTGTGAAGAAGATCGGAAACGGGTCGTAGATCTCGGCAACAATCAGCTGTCCTCTACGGTTCAGTTCCACAAAACCGATTGCGGCCAGGATGGAAGTGTCCTTCAGCATAGCGATAAACTCATTGCCCAACGGGGGAATAACCCGCTTGAAGGCCTGGGGCAGGATGACATAGCGCATCGCAAGGACGTGGGACATTCCCAGGGAGCGGGCTGCCTCCATCTGGCCGCGCTCGATAGACTGCACCCCGGCGCGGAAAATTTCGGCAATGTAGGCGCCGCTGTTCAGACTGCAGGTGATGATGGCCGCGGTCCATTCGTTGAAGACGAAATTATGAACCAGTTGAGGCATTCCATAAGAGGCTATCAACCAATGCTGGACTTCGTTGATTAACTGGGGAAAACCGAAATAGACTAACAGGAGTTGCACATATAGCGGTGTGCCCCGGAAAAAGTCAACGTAACATGTACCGACGGTCCGTACAATACGGCTCTTGGAAAGTCTCGCCAATCCGGCGAACAGTCCCACAACACACCCGATCGAAACCGAGATCACCGTGATCTGCAGGGTAACCGCTGCTCCCATTAACAAGACCGGATAAATCTTAAGAACCGTCTCCAAACCGTATTCACTCCATAAGGATTAGGCAAGGGAATAAGCGTAACTGAAGTTACGCCTACTCCCTAAATCCAAACCCCAACTTATTCCTCGTAAGCGGCCAGGGCTTCATCAACGGTAACGGTCAGCAGTTCCTCTGGCATTACGCCAAACCATTCCTCATAGATTTCTGCGAACTTGCCGTTGTCCTTGAGGGTCTTCAGTGCGCCGTTGATCTCATCGTAAAGGTCTGGCTTGCTCTTCGGAATCGCGATGCCGTAATACTCGCTGGAGAGCATCTCGCCGACAACCTTGACGTCACCCTTGGCGTCCTTCTCGATCGCGTAGAGGGTTACCGGAGCGTCATTGACCACGGCGTCCGCCGAACCCTGCTTCAGGGCGAGGAAGGCCTCAGGGATACGGTCGAAGGTCACGATGCTGGTCCCGGGGTCGGCAGTTCTGACCTCATTAGCCTTGTCGGCGCCGGTGGTGCCGATCTGTACGGCCAACTTCTTGCCAGCCAGGTCGTCAAACGAATTGATGGTATCGTTGTCCGCCTTTACGGCGATGATCAGACCGGACTTGTAGTAGGGATCGGTGAAGTTCACCATCTCTGCTCTGGAAGGCTTGATGGTCATGGCCGAAATGACAGCGTCGATGGTTCCCGCAGTGAGGGCAGGGATCAGACCGTCAAAGGTCATACTACGGATCTCGTAGTCATAGCCGAGCTCTGCCATGAGTGCGTCCATCAGATCCATATCAAATCCGATATACTTGCCGGAGGCGGTATCCTGCCATTCAAACGGGGCATAGGCGGTATCCGAACCGATGATCAGTTTCTTTGCCTTTTCGGGGGTGTCTGAGGGTGCCGGCTGATTGGCGCTATCGCTGCCGCCACCACATCCTACGGCAAACAACAGGGCCAGGATGGCCAGACTGACTAACAACAGTCTTGTAAGCTTGGACAAACTAATTCCTCCCTTCGATTAGTCAAAAGTGTAGGCACCAGAGTGGGGAAATATTTGTCTAGCGGTACAATTTACCTCCTTTCCCTGCGCGCGTATTCACCAAAAGACAATCTTCTCTTTTTTGTCTCAAAACTCCTTCTCTGACCGGACATTTTCCGCCCTGTTTTCTCACTATTGACACTAACCGGTCCTGGTGCCAAAATGAAAAGAGTTTGGGGGGAACTTCCGAAATTGGAGCATTCACAGTACAAACAGGTCTTTGCCGACACAGCCCTGCTTTTTGTCGCCTTCGTCTGGGGCATCACCTTCGTGGTCGTCAAAGAGGCCCTGACCGACATCGGGCCCTATTATTTTCTGGCCATCCGGTTCGCGATCGCTTTTCTGTTTCTGGCCTTGATCTGCTGGCGCTCGTTTCTACGGGTAAATCGATCCTGCCTCACCGGCGGTCTCCTTATCGGCCTGGCCCTATTTGGGGGCTACGCTTTCCAAACCGTGGCCCTCCAATATACGACTGCCGCCAACACTGGATTCATTACCGGTCTTTCGGTGGTGCTCGTACCGGTCTTTGCCGCGTTGATTACCCGGACGTTGCCCTCTCCAATCATGGCCGTGGGCGTAGCCAGCGCCACGGTGGGACTGGGGCTTGTGGCGATCCAGGGGGACCTCAGCTTCAATTATGGCGATGTCCTGGTATTTATGTGCGCCGTCTGCTTCGCCAACCACATCATCCTCGTAGGGCGGTACGCGCCGTGTTTCGACCCGGTGATGCTGGCGATCATCCAGATCGGCACCGTCGGTTTGATCAGCGCCCTGATTGCGCCCTGTGTGGAATCATTTCCGCTCGAACTCACCACATCGGTCCAAGTCGCCCTGCTGGCCACCGCTATCCCGGCCACCGCCCTGGCCTTCCTGATTCAGAACTGGGCACAAAAGTTCACCTCTCCGACCCATACCGCAATTATCTTTACTATGGAACCGGTATTCGCCGGTCTGGCCGCATGGCTGTGGGGCGGGGAAGACCTCGGGGTACGTCAGTGGCTGGGTGGGGCTCTGATTGTAGCGGGGATGCTGATCACCGTTTTGAAGACCACGGGGTGTCCGGCCACGGATGATGCCAAGGCTAAACCAACCTCACATCCAAGCGCCCGTACCGGAGAATCCTCGGCTCAATAGCATCTGCTTATATCCCAGCATCGATTTGCCAAGACTATTTCTGAGATGCTAGAATCTGTCATCACTCTTCAGAAGGCGGGTGAATTCTGCTGTGGAACTTAAGCAGGCAATCCGGGTTTTCCACTATGGCGAGCAGGTCAAAACCCTGTTGATCAACGCGAGCAATCTGATAATGGAAATGGATAAACTGGAAGAAGGTGAGAGGGAGGCTGGAATCAAGATCTTTAAGGGAGTGCTCGAACAGGTCAGGGGAGAGGTCAAGATGGCCGGTTACCTGGCCGAACTGCCCCCTTTTCACATGGTGGACTCCAAGCTCAAGGATGCAATATGGGAAACTCATATCCGCCGACCGGACGAGGTCTGCCGGATTCTGGGGGAGGCAATATCCATTACGGTGTCACTTACCCTAGACGCCGCCAAACACCTTAAGGAACAAGAACTACTGTAGAGAATCCTAAAGTGGGTTTAGTCGATCACGGCGCACGGACCGGTTGTGCACTTTCCGCATACGTCACAGAGGCCGATTATTCCGTAGTGGTCGTTGACTTCCAGCAATCGCTTGTAGCACAGCTGCCGGTCAAGACCGGAGGCGGTCAGGGCGCCGGTAGGGCAGGAGCGGACACAATGGCTGCAGTTCTTCCCCTGACGGACAAGGCAGAGTTGGGGGGCAGGGGGATCGGGGTGGTCAATCGGAGTATTCAATGCCAGGCTGCCCAAGCGGCCCAGACAACCGCTCTTGGTAATCAGCATATGGTGCAGCCCGAATTGTCCCAGGCCGCAGATCCGGGCGACGTGCTTGTGGGACCAGAATGAAACCAGCTTCTCGGCATCGAAATTGTGGGTGGGCTGTTCGTAGGCTACGTGCACGCCCTGATCACCGAAATGGGAGGTGATATTAGCGCAGATGTCCCTGATTAACTGGTTGGTTTCCACGTAAGCAACGGCCCATTCCCTTGCGACATAGGGATGACGCCGGTTGATTTCGGCCACTGCCCTACTAAAGGGTAGGAAAAAGGCTACCACCGACCGGGCATCCGGCAGGAGATCCGTCGGCAGAAGGTGGGTGGGGTCCACGATTTCTTTTAGTTCTGCAAATCGGGGATCAAAAGCCGACGCGACGCCGACAAGAGGTGCACGGTAGGCGGTAGTCAGGTTGGTTTGGGCTATCGTGTCCTTGATGATCGTCCGGATGGTCTCTTTTACGATAATCACTTCCCCTGAGCATTATAGCACATTTGTTGGCAAGTCTTAGAATTGCATTGACTATGCTGTACTTCTGCATTAGCTTTAAGATTAATTCCAACACCTATCGGAGCTGAAGTATTGGAGCAGGCAGACCGGAACCACAGTCCACTCATAAATCCCTATCTGGCAGTCGGGTTGGGGGTTGTTGCCGCCTCTTTTTCCTCTCTTTTCACCAAGATGGCCGACGCTCCTCCGACCGTGATCGCTTTTTACCGGCTTGGCCTGGCCACCCTGATACTTCTACCCTTCGCCCTGCGTGGGCTGCCGCTGCGGGAGCTAAGGGGAATCACACGCCGGGACCTGAAGCTCGCTTTCGCCGCCGGGGTTCTGCTGGCCCTGCATTTCACAGTCTGGATCACCTCGCTGAACTACACCTCCATCGCCAGTTCCACGGTCCTCGTCACGATGCAGCCTCTCTTCGTAGTGATCGGCAGTTTCTTGATCTTGAAGGAAAGGATCGGCACGGTTCCACTGGTTGCCGCCGGTATGGCCCTCGGTGGGAGTATCATCATCGGTATCAGCGACTTGCAAATCGGCGGCCAGGCCCTTTACGGCGACATTCTGGCCTTTATGGGCGCCGGCTTCGTCGCCGGTTACGTACTCATCGGGCGAAGTCTCCGATCTCACCTTTGTGTACTCAGCTATACGCTTCTAGTTTACGGTACGGCCACGCTGGTTTTACTTGGGTTTTGTTTGGCTACGTCGGCACCGCTGTACCCTTACCCGGGGACGGATTGGTATTGCTTCATCGCCTTGGCCCTGGTTCCCACGCTCCTTGGGCATTCGGTATTCAACTGGGCCTTGCGCTATGTCAAGGCTACGGTGGTCTCGGTCAGTATTCTCGGAGAGCCGGTAGGAGCGACTATTCTGGCCTACTTCATCTTCGCCGAAACACCGGCACTGTTACAGGCTCTGGGCGGCGCCGTAATCATCGGGGGGATCAGCCTGTTTATCGTGGCCACCAGGCAGGAAGAGTTTGCGCGTCACTTACCCTCTGCCGCTTCCGGCAAAGGATAGTATTTAATTGAATAATTCAACCGTTGTAGCAGGCAGTCTGTGTTAATGGCCGGGCTGAAGGCCTTCTGCGCCGCGGTAGTCGGGGGGATCGGCAGCAGGGCTTTGCCAAAATTGCGCGCGTGATCCTGATCAACATGGAGATTACCGGGTACCGCATCCAGGACTCACGGTTCGGGCGGGCCCTGATCGCCATCCGCGAGGATGAGATCGCCGCCGAGTGTAACGGGATTAACATCTTTCCGGGAAAATGCTAGAGTATATCCTGTGGGTGTACGTTTAATAATCAGCTAGTTACCCCTGTAAAGCCCGGGCGGTGATACGTCCATCGTTTGGCATTTCACAAGTCTTGAAGTGGGATGAGGGAAGAGCACTGATCAAGGTTCAGAACCTTACTAAAACCTACAAAAGCACGGTGGCGGTCAGGGACATCTCCTTCTCTGTGAGTTCGGGAGAGTTCTTCGGCTTTCTGGGCCCAAACGGGGCAGGGAAGACCACCACCATTAAAATACTAGCCACCCTGTTGCGCCCGACCAGCGGCACGGTCATCCTGAACGGATATGATGTGGTACGGCAGGCGGCAGATGTCAGACGGTCGATCGGGATGGTTTTCCAGGATCCCAGCCTGGATGACCGGCTTACGGCCGTGGAAAACATGGAGCTGCACGGGATGCTCTACGGTATGCCGCGCCGGTTAATGAAGGATGAGATTAACATGCTGCTGGAGCTGGTGGATCTCAGCGACCGGCAAAACGACTTGGTGCGTTCCTTCTCAGGGGGGATGAAACGCCGGTTGGAAATTGCCCGTGGACTTTTGCATCAGCCCTCGGTTCTCTTTCTCGATGAACCCACGGTAGGGCTCGACCCCCAGACGAGAAACCACATCTGGGAGTACATCTCGGAGGTGCGTACGAGTAGGGGGGCGACCGTATTCCTGACAACGCACTACATGGAGGAAGCGGAAGGCTGCCACCGGGTGGGCATTGTCGACCACGGCCGGCTGGTGGCCCTGGACACTCCTAATGCCCTGAAGAGGGCGGTGGGGAAGGATGTCCTTACGATCAGGACCAGTGATCCCGCCACTGCGGTCACCGTTATTCAGCGGGAACTGAACATCAACCCGGATCTCGACGGGGAAACCATCACCCTGTCCGGGCTTGATGATGGAGAGGCGCTCTTGGTCCGGCTGGTCGCTACTGTTCCGGGCATAACCGCGATCGGGGTGCCTAAGCCGACCCTGGAAGACGTCTTCCTCAAGCTTACCGGCCGTGACATCCGGGACGAGCCGGCGAGCGCCGTGGAAAGGATGCGCACCAGGCACCGGTCCGTAAGCAGGAGGGGCAGACACTGATGATGCTGAAACCCTTTTTCGTATGTGTGTACGTGATCTGGCTCCGGGAACTCCGCAAATTCCTGCGGGAGCGCTCGCGACTTGTGGCCATGCTGGGGCAGCCGCTGCTCTACCTGCTGATCATGGGCCAGGGACTGCGGGCCATCTTCACCATCGATGTCCCCGGCTTCGATTACCTTTCCTTTATGTATCCCGGCATTATCGGGATGACGATTCTGTTTACCGCAATGTTCGCTTCGGTGTCCATTATATGGGACCGTGAGTTTGGCGTGTTAAAGGAGGTGCTCGTCGCACCTGTACCCCGGAGCGCGATCGCCGTGGGTAAGGCCCTGGGAGGCAGCACTACGGCGGTTCTACAGGGGACGATCTTGCTTATCCTGGCTCCCTTTGTCGGCATCTCACTCAGTTTGGTGGCCGTGCTACAGCTGATTCCCCTGATGTTTCTGCTGGCCTTCGCAATAACCTCGCTAGGAACTTTGGTGGCGGCACGCACGGAAACGATGGAAGGCTTCCATATGATTATGAACTTCATCATCATGCCACTCTTCATGCTCAGCGGAGCCTTTTTCCCGATCGGATCCGCGCCGGACTGGATGCAGCCCTTAATGAAGGCAAACCCAGTCGCGTACGGGGTGGATGCCTTCCGTAACATATTCTTTGCCGGGTCACCGGCCCTGGACTTTATGGTTTACTACCCGTTGTCCTATGATGTCCTGGTCCTCGCTGTGTTTTCCAGCATTACGGTACTGCTCGGTATGCAGGCCTTCCGCAAGGTCGACTGACCAACCGGAGACCTAGTTGGTCTTGTCCGAAACCACCTTCAGGGAACCGTCTGGGGACTGCTCCAGCCGATCCCCGGATTTCAGGATGATTACCAAACCCTCCTTATGGTTAAACACAACCTCCCGATTCACCTGGGAGGTCACCCTTTTACCGTCCGCACTTAGTACGGTCTCCACCTTGGTGCCGTCACCATAGCGCATGACCTGCTTCAGTGACCCATCCTCCAGAGGGATTAACTCCTGGTGCTCCGGTTCATCCAGACCGCTACGCTGAAAACGCCAATCCACATCAGCGGGCAGTTCCTTTCCGTTTACCACGAAACTCATACCTCAACCTCCACTGTAGACAGCTGACATTCTGAGACAATGATATCATTCTTCTGCATGGGGAGGTCAATTCCTGCCAGGAGAATTCACCACTGAAACGGTTAGACCGGCTGGTTAGGCCCGCAATCAAAGCCGAACGACCCTAAACCAGGTGTTCGAACGGGTCGCGGATCTTGGGCGGCAAAGTAATCGGAGACAGTCGAGACTGCACAGAAGACCTTGAAAGAATCTGAGCGTAGTGGAACGCAAGATGAGCGGACTACTCGGAGACACACCGGGAACGGTTACGGCAGGGAACAATGAGGAGCGGCTGCGTCTAAGCTTTGCTATGCAACATAATACTTCTTATCAGTACTAATAGGCGGAAAGGGTGGACTATGAAACTGGAAGGAATCGTGCTTAATTATGTAGAAATTAAGGGAAGACTGTCTCCAGCACAGGATAAACCTTCCTAAGGTTTTGGGCGATTATCGAGGACAGTTCAGAAGCGAGGCGTCTCCCGGTGCAAAAGGTTCACGTAAGTCTACTCGTGCCCGGAATGAAACTAGCCGAACCCGTTCTAACGGGGTCGGACGATGCCCTATTGTGGGTTGGGCACACTCTGACCGTACGTACCATTAAGCTGCTGAGGCAACACCGGATTGAATATGTTTTTATTGAAGAGTGCAGTGAATTTGAGTCGGTCGAGTTGTCGCCGGTTGAGCTGGTTCCTGCCGAATGCCGGGCCAGGGCTATTTCCCGGGTTTGGGCAACCTTTGAAAAAGCCATTCACAGCAAGCCCGTTGCCCACTCGCCCGAGATCCAGGAGACGGCACGAGAATTAGTCAACTTCCTAACCAAGCACAAACGATTAATTCGATCCATTTCCGAAATCCGTAGCGTCGATGAATACCTGCTGGAGCACAGTGTAAACGTAAGTGCCATGGCCATAATGACCGGTACATGCCTGGGAATGGACGAGGATGAACTGTACATGCTAGGTATTTGCGGGCTGATGCACGACATCGGGAAGATCAAGGTACCCCCGGAGATTCTGAACAAACCGGGCCGTCTCACCGAAGAGGAATACAAGGAAGTACAGAAACACACCCTGTATGCCCTGGATGTTTTGGGTTATGATGAGGTGGCCGCTAAGGTGGCCAGCCAGCATCACGAACGCTACGATGGGAGCGGTTACCCATATAAACTTGTAAAGGGCGAAATACATCCGTACGCACAGATCATCGGATTGGTTGACGTTTATGACGCCTTGACAGTCGACCGCTGTTATCGGAGCGCTTGCCAGGCACGTGAGGTTATCGAGCTGGTGGCCGCGACCGGTAACTACCACTATGACTACACCATCGTAAGAGCGTTCTTATCCAACATTGCCCCCTACCCCGTGGGTACAAAGGTACTGTTATCGAACGGTCAGACAGCCCTTGTGGTTAGCAGCGCGCAGCATTTTCCAATATACCCCAAGGTTAGATTGCTAACTGATGAGCAAGGGCAACCCCTGCCTGTCTACGAAGACGTTGACCTACAGTTTGGATCCAAAGGACTCTTCATTGAAAAACAGCTGCCCTCGTAAGTAGACCAGCCCGGATCCTAGCCGGGTCAGGGGTTTTGCTGTAATCTAAAAAGCGAAACGGGATCCCTCTTCCCCTTTACCACGATCTGCCGTGCAAATTCAAACAGTCCAGGGCTCCGTAAACGGAAAAAGGTCGCTTCCGAGATATATATGGAGTTCGTTTCCGATTCGCTCTGAATACGGGACGCTGTGTTTACAACATCCCCGATTACCGTCCGGTCCTTCCGCCCGGTTCCTCCAATGTCACCCTGGATGACGATGCCGCTATTGATACCAATCCGAATGGTGATCGGATTCCTACCCTCCATCATCTTAACTTCGTTCAGCTGGGAGATTACGCTTAACACTTTTTCGCTGGCCGCAACGGCATCGTTGGCATCCACAAACACCGCGAGTACGGCATCCCCAATAAACTTGTCGATGTCACCGTGGAACTTGTTAATTACCGTTTCACATATCCAGAAAAAGTCATTGAGCATCTTCACCACTTCTTCTGGAGCGGAGTTCTCCGCAAAACTAGTGAATCCCACGATGTCTATGAAGACAATAGTCAAGTCACGCTTTTGGGTTTTGTTGTCCACGCCCGAATGGACCTGTCGGATTATGTTCTGAAACGTTGATGAGGACACGTACTTTTTGATAACACTGTTGAATTTATCTTGCAGAATCCGGAAATCCTCTTCCGCAGAGATGTCCTTGAAGGTCGCGACGGCCCCGAGACACTCCCCTTCTCCGTTTTTTACCGGTAAAACCTGAGTTGTTACCGGAAACCTGGTGCCTGACCTATGCTGTGCATAAGCCTTGGACGTTATCTGTTCCCCACACTCCAGCGCATTGCGCAAGGGACAGTTGCTGTCACATAATGAGACACCGTCGGCGTCGACATGGTTTAAGATGCCGTTCCCACATTTTGCACCCAGTACTTCAGCGCTGCGATAACCAGTGATTTCTTCTGCGACTTTGTTCCAGTAAACAATCCGGTGATCCTGGTCTACGATGTAGACGGCATCAAAGACATTCTCTAGGATATTCTGCAGCAACCTCCCCTGCTCCCCGGCGAAGGCTTCAAAAAAACCAGCTTCTCTGATCTGATCCGGCATGTGTCATATCCCCAATGCTGTCAGTATTGCTCTAACAGCATATCTTCTCAGCACTGGCCGGGAATTCCTGCTATTCGCACGCCATGAAAAAGGGTCGTGTACTTAATGCTATAGCCGCCAAACCGTCCTGGTTCCCTCCTGGTTCGGACCCCGTAAGCTATGTCGGTTTCCGTCTCAAGGTCAGAACCTTTTTAACCTTGCCCTTGTCCTTGCTCTTTCCTTTAGAACCTTCCATAAGTGGAGAGTAAGAGTTCAATACGTCTTCACCGTCCGGGCGATTACCAATGAAGGCACACTCAAACCCAAAGATATAGCTGTCGATTTCAAAAGAGTCCCCGTTGTAGAGTACACTCCTGGTTCTCAGCCGGTCGTCTATCTGCATTGCCGTACCCGGCAGACACACGACTTCGTACAACATCCGGGGCCCCTTAAAGAGCCGTTGCCAGGGGCTGAGTCTAGGGTCTTTAACCGGATCCCTCATGGAGCGGATTAGAAAGGCAAAGTCCCGCCCTCCGCTGGCTTCGAGCCGGAAGTCAGTGTCCCTGTCTTGGGTACTCGCGATTTTTACATCCCGTTTACCTGCTTTGTGCAGCCGGAAGCAGTACTTGGCATAACGGCACTGATTATTGGTTTGCATCCAGACGCGTAAATCACCGCTTACCTTTTCCCGGCGGCGCATCCGCCACAGAAGCACCGTAAACACCGCCACTAAGACGTACAGAACAGCTGATGCAACATAGGTCAGGTTTTTACGCACAAACGCCATCTGGTCCACAGTAAACGGCAGCAAAGACGACTGCACCTCCTCCCCTACTCTGACGGAACCGAGGGAAACCAACTCACCAAATTCGTGATCACGATACCGGGCGTTCAGTTCAGCCTGCACGTCATATTCTCCGGGTAATTCCGTCCGTACGGCTGCCCGATAGATGCCGTTGTCAGTATCGGCTGCAAACGGAACGACCAGTGGTTCCCGACCAGCCTCTGAGATAACCAGGTTCATGCTGAAGACTTCAAGGAATGGACCCGGGAGCACGCGATCCTGACCGATAGTGATAAAGGCTTGGGCCACCAGTTCTTCCCCCACCTGATAACCGCCGCGCTGTGGGAGTGAAACGTGAAAACTGGGCTTTACATCCGGTAAATGCTTTGCAGCTACTAGGATGTTGGCGAAGATGTTTTTAAGTTCGTCAGGGCCACTGATGAACTGGTACTCTCCACCCGTCTTCGCGGCGATATTCTCCAGCTCGCGCCCGGCGTTCGTTTCATGAAAGGCAATGCAGTGGACGGCCCAACCCTGATCCTGATAACGGGCCAACAAATCTTCGGTTTCGGTCAAGTAGCGCTGACGGCCGGCAGAAGTATCCGTGATCCCGGGAACGTCAGATTCGCCGTCCGAAAACAGGATCACATACTTGCACGCGTCAGCCGGGGCACCGGTCAATTGATGGTGGGCCGAGCGTAGACCTCCCAGGATGTCGGTGGCGCCTTGTTGACCTACCTGCTCAATCAGGGTGTGCATCTCTTCGCGTTTACCAGCGCTCCCGATCGGACGTAAAGGCACGATGACACGTGGTGCCGAGGCGAACTCGATCAATGCGAGCCGATCCATGTCATGCAGGAAGTCAAGGGTTCTCTGGGCCGCGGTGACCCTAACCCGGTTAGGGTCGTTCTGAACCATACTGCCCGAGGCGTCCATCACCAGTACCACCGCGTTTTGTGGAGCATCCGGTGGATTGGCAGCGACCGTGGAAACTGAGACCAACAGCAGGGCCCAATTGAACAAGACGACCGTCACCAGAGATTTCCACTTCATTGTTACAACACCTACATGTTCTGAAATGCTTGAATAATGCGGATCACGGCGGGACCGAGCAACACCACGAACAGGGCTGGGAAAATGAAGCAAACCATTGGGAACAGCATCTTGATGGGCGCCTTCATGGCTGTCTCCTCAGCTCGCTGACGGCGCTCCTGCCGCACCCGTTCCGACTGAATACGCAGCATGCTACCCAGTGATACGCCCATTTGGGTACCCTGGACAACGGTGTTTAGAAAGGTGCTGAGGCTTTTAGAACCTACCCGGTTACCCAGATCCTTAAGGGCCTGGCGCCGTCTCTTGCCGAGTCTGATTTCGTTTAAAGTCCGGGCAAACTCGTCTGGCAGGGGTCCCTGCATTTTTTCGGTCACCTTAGCCAGGGCCATGTCCATGGCCAATCCGGCCTCTATGCTGACCACGAGCAGATCAATAGCGTCCGGAAGCGCCAGGTCAACTTCGTGAATGCGTTCGGTAGCCTTCCGGGAGAGCCAGAACCATGGAATGAACAGACCGCTTAATACCGATAGAAGTGTCAATCCCGCAATGCTGCGCACTGGCAACCCGAAGACCCATCCGGCGGTTAAGGCCAGGACAGGTAGGATCAGCGTACTTATCGCCGTAATCGCCAGAAAGCCATTGGTCTGCAGTTTGCCGGGGTGTCCTGCCTGGATCAGCCGCTGCCGCACGTTGATGTGTACCGCAAGGGGTGCCAGGCGGGCGATCCGTTTGCCACACGTTTCTAAGGCGGGCTTAAGCACACGGTCCCTAAACGGAAGACACATATCTTCCGCGTCGATTACGGTCTTTACGCCCCGGACCCGGGCGATTGCCAGCAACCGTTGCCGAACGATGGTGCGTGAATTCACCGTTAACAGACTGAACAGCAATACGCCTGCGAAGGTGATGAAACCGACCAGAACAGCCTGCGGATAGTACAAAGCTCTGCCTCCTAGACCTTGATGTCCACGATACGCCGGATAAATAGGATTCCGATTAACTGGAACACCATGGCCATAACCACCATTGTCCAGCCAAGGGCTTCTTCAAACAGGATGCTGAGGAATTCCGGGTTAGTGACTATGATGAAGAGGGCCACGGCAACCGGTAGCAGACTGATTACGATCGCTGACAACCGCCCTTGGGCCGTAAGGGCCCGGATCTCGCTTTTCAAGCGAACCCGCTCACGGATCGTCAGACTGATGTTTTCCAGAATCTCCGACAGGTTTCCGCCAACCTGGTGCTGAATCAGAATTGCCGTGATGACCATACTCAGGTCGTCGTCGTTGGCCCGTTGCTCCAGCTTAACCAGGGCGTCTTCCATGGGAGTACCCATGATGGTGTCGCGTAGAAACGACTTTAGATGCTCGGAGAGTGGCGGTGATATTTCTCGGCTGACCCCTTCCATGACCTGTACCAGGCTGTGACCCGCTTTCAGACCGTTCGCCATCAGCAGGATCATATCCCCCACCTGAGCATTGAGGGTGCGCCTTCGCGTCTCAACGCGGAGATTCAGGAAGACAATCGGTAGCACGAGCCCGATGGCCACTACACTGATGGCACTAACCACCGCACCGGTTAGCAGGAAAGCCACTAACGCGCCCAGCGTCATCAATCCCAGGACAATGAGAATGAATTCCTGCGGCCTGAGCAACAAACCGGCCTGAATCAGTCTCTCCTCCAGGCGTACCACATACTGCTTCAGACCCTTTGCCTCGCGTCTCCCGCGCCGCTTGCGGTCGGCGTTGGAGACGAAAACGGCTTCACCACCCTCTTCGCGCCGGATTGGGTCTATGACGACACGCTGCAGGCGGTTTTCAATTGTGGCCCGACGACCGCGCACACCCGCATAGATACCGAGGAGCAGGCACAGCGTGGTCAGGAAGACCAGGATCGTTATCGCTGCCAACACTACCGTTAGCCTCCTTGTTGGGACAAGCGCTTCTTGGAAACCGTACTGTAGGGGAAGCGGAAAACATCCGCTGGGATATGGTTACCGGATTGCTCGAGCTTAGCCAGGAACCGAGGCACGATACCCGTCGGCCGGTGGCGTCCGAGGACCCGCCCCTGTTCATCCAATCCTGTCTGCTCGTAAATGAAGATATCCTGCAGGGTGATTGTATCTGATTCCAACCCCACGATCTCGGTAACGTGCGTAACCTTCCGCGTTCCGTCCTTGAATCGGCTGAGATGCACCACGAGTTCAATAGATGAGGCGATTTGCTCCCTGACCGCGCGTACCGGGAGTTCAACACCGGCCATTAACACCATGGTTTCCAAGCGGGTCAGCATATCTCTCGGGGAGTTGGCGTGCCCGGTGGTCAATGAACCGTCGTGACCGGTATTCATCGCCTGCAGCATGTCCAGGGCTTCCCCGCCACGAACCTCACCGATGACGATGCGATCCGGACGCATCCGCAGGCTATTGATCACCAAGTCTCGGATAGCGATCCTCCCCTTCCCCTCCAGGTTTGGGGGGCGCGCCTCGAGGGTTACCACGTGCTCCTGCCGCAACTGCAGTTCGGCCGCGTCCTCAATGGTGATGATGCGCTCATCCTCGGGTATGAAACCGGACAGAACGTTGAGTACGGTGGTTTTACCCGAACCTGTGGAGCCGGAGACGACGATGTTAATCCTGGAAGCCACGCAAGCCCGCACGAAGTGGGAAATTTCCGTGGACAGGGTACCAAAGTTGATCATGTCTTCAACCGTAAACGGGTCAGCGGCAAATTTCCGAATCGTTATCGTGGGACCGTTGATTGCCAGAGGCGGGATAATTGCGTTGACCCGGGAACCATCCGGGAGACGGGCGTCTACCAGTGGTGAGGCTTCATCTATCCGCCGGCCGAGCGGCAGGATGATTTTCTCAATAGTATGAAGAACGTGGTCGTCGTCCCGGAACTTAATGTCCGTAAGGTGCAGCTTGCCCTTGCGCTCCACATACACCTGCCTGGACCCGTTAACCATAATCTCAGACACGTCCGGATCGTGCAGTAACAAATCAATCGGTCCGTAGCCGGCGATCTCGTCAGTGACCTCCCTTACCAGGCGTTGCCTTTCACTACGGTTCATAAACAACGCATCGTCCTGCAGAATCGTGTTAAGGGTGTTCTCCACCTCGGCTTCAAACTGCGCCCGGGCGCCCTGCGCCACTTGCTTGAGGTCGATCTCCTCGCCGAACCCTTCGATCGTCTCGCGTAATACGCGGTCCTTCAATTCCAGGATCGCGTGGGCCTTTGAAGCCGGCTCACCGTTTTCACCCCGGGTCACTGGTTTCCCGATCTGCGGCGGACGTGCCGGAATCAGCGTTTGTCCGTTCAGTCTTTTACTTAATGACAAGGCTTAACCCTCCCCTGCGGCCCGGCGACGTCGACCGAACAGGCCAGGTTTTCTGGCGGGTGCAGAGCTTGCCCCCTCCTGTTCAAACTTGCTGATAATCAAATCTGCCAGTTCAATGAAGGAACGTCCGAGGTCGGCCTTAGCATAGGCCTGGACCACCGGCGATCCCTCATTGAGAGATGCCACGGCGACTCTATCCTCCGAGGGAAGAGTGTACATAATGGGCAATTTTAGGGTGACCTCAACGTCACGCGGGAGGACTCCAAAGTCGATGTTCCCCCGGTTAATAATCAGCTTGATCTTGCTACGCGGGTACTGCAGCGAATCCATTACCATCAACCCGGCCTTAAGGTTCTTGACACTGGCCACGTCAAGGGAACCGATCAGCAGAATGCAGTTACTCTGTTCCATCGCGGTCATCACCGGATCGTGGAAGAAGGGCGAGGTATCGATTATGACATAGTCCTTCGTATTCCGGAGGGCGGACATGATCTGGGCGACATTGTCGCTGGAGACATAATCGGCGAACTCCGGTGTAAAGGGTGAACACAGGACCTGTAGCCCCGAGCTGTGGGTTTCAAGGTAGCTTTCCATCATTTCCGCATCCAGGTATTGGATTTCATTAATCAGGTCCGTAATCGGTCGTTTGGGTACCATGTTCGTAGCCACATTGACGATCCCGTTGTGCAGGTCGAGATCCCAGAGCACCACGCGGTTACGGCCCTTCTTCGTCGCCAGAGCCACCGCCAGGTTGACGGCGATGGTTGATTTCCCGACCCCGCCCTTAGGGCTGAATACCGTGATGAACTTAGTACCGGCCCTCGGCGCTTCCGGCGGAGCTTCGGTAAATTGCGGAATTATCAAGCGCCGCTTTCGCCCGTAGTCGTAGGACTTGTAAATAGCATCGGCCAGGTCCAGCGGCCGGAAAGGCTGCATCACCACATCACGTACTCCGGCTTGCATCCCTTTGCGATATGCATCCTCCGCAGGGGGGGTACCTAGTATAATCACCCCGGAATTGAGGAAGTCGCGTCCGATTTGCTCAGCGAGTTCATGTGCTTCCGGAATCCGGTCATCCATGATGACCACGTCTGGTTCGTATTCACTCACCAACAGCAGGGCCTTGCTGGGTAGATTCGTGGATTCCACGATCTCAATATCTTCCACCTCGGCAAACCATTCCGTAATCTCCTTGGCAGCCAATGGATCAGAATGAACGAGCAGTGTTCTTACGGCAACCGGCACGGCAAATGACCTCCTTAGAGCTGCGTAGTGGGTGACACAGATACCCATTCCTCGTCAACCGGCGAACGGAGTATTAACCGAATGGCGGCAGTTGCTTCCGCCAGGGTGATTATTTGAGCCTGTTCGGGGGTCACACTCAGGGTAAAGGATGGAACGATCATCTGCTGACCATCTTCCTGTGTACGGGTCATACTCCCGGCAGCCAGTATCTCGATGTTTTGAAGCATGGTCTTGGTGATCGCCGGGTTCTGTCCCTGGGTTAACAGAATGTCTACCCGGTCGCCGACGGTTGGATAACCACCCACCCCTTTAATCTCGTTGATCGGGATGGTTATGGCCCGTTTTCCTTCAGGGATCTGGTAGGCCAAACGCCTGTTCGGAACTGCTTCACCGGCTAGGCGCGTTGTCAATACCTGCTCATCGCGAACAAGGTCCACCGTGGCAATCAGACCAACTACCTCATCCAGGCTCTGCGCCGCATCCGGGTGAGCGTACTGTAGCGGTATTGAGCGTGTCGTCACCACCTCGCGGGTAATCCGCGTGTTCGCCGGGACATCCTGAACCGTTACCACCACGCTTTCCTTCGGTCCGGAGTCCGTTACAGTTGGCCCGTAGCCGCCCGACGAAAGGTTGTAATAGGCCAGGGCTGCGGTACAGATAGACAGCAACAGGGCGATGACTAGTACTCGTCGACTCAACCAGTTCGGCATTTCCTGCTCCCCTTCCCGAAGATCAATCTAGAAGCACCATCTATTCAACCAGTTTTACGCCATACAGTCCGTGACCGTTCAGGTCCTGATTAATCTCCCCGAAGGCGACACTCCTGAGAAACCGGCCTTTCACCGTGCTGCTGCTTCCATTACCGGTTTCGTTCTCCAGGAAGAAGGCGGCGAAACCGGCAATCGTCACTTCTTTAACCTTGTTCAAACTGTCCGGCGGCGCGTACAGGGGAACGTAAACCAGCAACGGGCAGTGTATAGAATGATTGTCCCACGTGCATCCTCCCGGGTTACAATTCTGCCGGCACAGATCAATGCGGTACTCCACCCCGTCCTTAGTAGGGCCGGACATGTTGCCGCTCTCCGTGTCAATCACATCACCAAACCGAATCATTCCTGGATAACCCTGTTGCATATAGGTTCGGTAATCGCTGGCGCCCGGTTTTCCGGGAGCAATGGCGTTGAAGTTGCCTGGGCCGAGTTCCCCCTGCTTCCACTGCCCGAGCTTCAACTCGTACAGTGAGCCCTGTTGATAGTCTGTTTCGGGCGCAGCGAGCGGCACGACCCCCCGCATCCCTACAATTGAACCCACGATCGCCTTGGCCTGGGCGGAAACAGTAACCGACTCGAAGCCGAGCACCCGCGCAAAGCCGTAGTTTACTTCCTTACCCGCTTGCACGGTAATCGCTTTGTTTCCTTCGGAGACAACTGCCGTTACCTTGTCTGCATCAGCACCGTTCTTTTGTACCGCGTATTCGATCGCTTTTACCGGACCTGCGGAGGGGTTGAAGACGAGTTCCTGCGCTCCGGCCAGGGCCGCCGCATCAGCGGCCGTGACTACGGAGCGCTTCTCCGCGGTGGCAAGACCGATGTCGACCGCCAGTGCGGCAAAACCGAGCAAGACGACGAGCATCGCTGCCACGAGAATCGATACCGAACCTGCTTCGTCCTTGAGGAAGACTCTGGCACGCATATTTCTACCCCCCACTCATTCCAGCCGCATTACGGCGGTGCCCCAGAGGTCGCTTGAGCCGAATCCAAACAGTCCGACCAGGGGACGTTTCATTGCCCGCAGGTAAACCCGTACTTCTTCACTTTCATAGACCACTGCCGCTCCAACGTCCCCTACCGGAATACCCGCGCTGATTAAAGCAGCTAAAGCGTCGGTGCCCGAGGCGGTCCCTTCCTGGACGTAGTAATGCGAGCCTGAAAAGGTCAGGCCCGACAGTCCTTCGATATGGTTCTTGATGGCAGACTTGATCTTACCTTCCTCGTCGGTGACACAGGCCACCCTGGCCCCTTCCCGGGCAGAGCTGGTCACCGTAATCTGGCTGTTGAACAGCCAGCCAAACTCTAGAATCCCCAATATAATCAGGAGTAAGACGGGTAGGATCAGGGCGAACTCAACCAGGGCCTGACCGTTCTGGTTTTTGTTGTCAGCTCTGTCTTGACGCATGTTTCCCCCACCTACCCCGCTATTTTCAAATCCATAAAGTAGGCTGAAACGGTCCCTGCAAAAATCGCGACTCCGTATGGGACGGCCAAGCGGTCCTCGCCGTCGGCCTTCGCGTCCGGAAGCATTACCTGGGCTCCCGCATGTCCTCCGGTCATTACAAATAGTCTTAGTCCCACCCCGAAGTTACGGAGTATCCATAATCGCCGGGAAATCGTAATTGCCAAAAGGGCGATAACTCCACCCCAAATGGCCGTAAAAAGCGCGGCTTCAAGTACAAAGGCCCATCCCTTGAGGGCTCCGATTGCACCCATTAGTTTGAGGTCTCCACCGCCCATTCCCCCGAACATGAACGGGATCAGAAAGACTCCGATGCCAAGCAGTAGGCCCTGAAGATTGCCTATAAACCCTTCTAACCCGAACTGAAATGAACCATAGAATAATCCAATCAAGATGGTTGGTAAGGTGAGTTTGTTGGGAATTCTCTGGTACTTGAGGTCAAAGGCCAGCGCCGCTAGAATCAAGGCCACCAGAAACAGATCGATCATTGCTATCATTGCTACGACCTACAAAGAAGATATTTCTTCCGCAGTATTCTCAAAAAACGACCTGACCTTATCGCCGAAGAGCTTGAGCGTAGTAAATAGCGCTAGCGCCATAAGTAGGATTATAAGGCCGTATTCTACCAGACCCTGACCACTCTCGTCGATAAGAAGCTTTTTTAAGCACGGCACTTTACGCACCCCATTACCTTATTGGAATGGCTTGCCTTCCCATGACGGAGAAGGCAAGCCAACCCTCATTGCTATTAAGGAGTCGTTGCACCATCTAGGGTAGACGTTGTTCTCTTGAAAATACCTTTCAGCCCATCATCGTCGGTATTTCCGGCTAAAGCGGTCAGGCCAGCGATCAACGCAATCGCCACCAGGGCAATAATCAGACCGTACTCCACCAGACCTTGCCCCTCTTCGTCCCTGAACAACCGTTTCATCATTTCTTTCACCGATGTTCACCTCCTTCCATCAAGCTTTCGTTTTCCAAAATCCTTGCTATTTCTAAAGCTGCCAGCGCTACCTGTCAATTTACCTGGTATCCCGCGAGCCATGATTATACGGTGTGCTTCTTTTACATGTTTCGCCAGGGCCTGTCCATATTCTACCGAGCGCTTAACATCTGGGTAAGAGCACAATTGCTCATATTTCCATGGGCCGTTGGCACCACTTTTCTGAATATTGAATCAAGATCATGGTCCCCCGACCCAAGTCCATGTCCTACCAGACCACAGTCCCAGACGGCTCTGACATGTAAGGTTCAGGGGTTTTCGGTGTTGCGGAACGATGTATCGAAAGGCGTGAAATTTGATCGGGCAAAAAAGAAACCAGGGGTAGCTCTCTTCAGGAGCACCCCCGGCAATGTTCATGGGAAAGATATTCAGATAAGGGTTACAGGTTCTGCTTGGAGACTACCTCACGGACTGCGGTTACGGACCGGTCGAACCCCGCCTGTTCACCGGAGGTCAGTTCAAGCTGGATGATGCGCTCGATACCACCGGCGCCGACTATGGTAGGAACACCCGCATAGACGTCGCTGTGGCTGTATTGACCGTTGAGATAAGCGGCACAGGGCAGGACACGTTTTTTGTCCTTCAGGATCGCTTCAAGCATCTGGACGACCGAGGCGCCTGGGGCGTAGTAGGCGCTGCCGGTCTTGAGTAGTTCCACGATTTCCGCCCCACCCTGCCGGGTCCGCTGCACCATAGCGTCGAGGCGTTCCTGCGGGATCAGTTTGTCCACGGGAATACCCCCGGCGTACGTGTACCGCACCAGCGGGACCATGTGGTCTCCGTGCCCGCCGAGGACGAGGGTGGTGACATCCTCGAACGATATTCCCAACTCCAGCGCCACAAAGGTCCGGAAACGGGCTCCGTCAAGGATACCGGACATTCCGAACACCCGTTCGGACGGGAATCCCGCCGCCTTATAAGCCGCGTAACACATAACGTCGAGGGGGTTGGTAACCACGATGATGATACAGTTGGGCGAGTACTTGGCTGCCTCGGCCGCAGCCTGGCTGACAATCTTGATGTTGATATTCACCAGGTCGTCGCGGCTCATCCCTGGTTTACGGGCGATACCGGCGGTAATCACTACGACGTCGGAATCCGCCGTGTCAGCGTAGTCGTTGCTGCCGGTAATCCGGCAGTCATAGCCTTCCACCGGGGCTGCTTCCATTAAGTCTAGCGCTTTGCCCTGGGGCACACCCTTGACCACGTCGAGCAGTACGATGTCGCCAAGTTCCTTACTGGCGGCCCAGTGCGCACACGTTGCACCGACATTACCTGCACCGATAATTGTGATTTTCTTCCGTTTCATCTTATCATCCCTCGTTTATGATATACAGTGTATCAGGCCGAGTCGGCTGCGGCTTCGGCCCTTGCCTTCTTCGCCTTCCCCCGCTCCACCAGGCGGGCGATCCAAACGCTGAGTTCATACAGGATATACATCGGCGTTGCCATCAACAGACAGCTCAGAATGTCCGCCGGAGTCAGCATCGAAGCGATCACTATAATCACCAACAGTGCGTATTTCCGGCTGCGCTTGAGAAAGTCATGTGAGACTACGCCCATCTTCGAGAGACAGTAAACCGCCAGCGGTAGCTGGAAGACGAGTCCGAAAGGGATCATAAACGTGATCGTAAAACCTATGTAATTCCCGATGGTTAGCATCGGCACCAGTTCTGGACCGGCAAAGCGCAGCAAAAAGGCTACACCCAGACGGTACACGCCGAAGAAAGCAAAAGAAATGCCGATTAAAAAGGTGAACAGAGAGATTACTACGAAAAGCGTAAAGAACTTCTTCTCTTCCTTGCGCAGGGCAGGCAGAACAAAGCTCCAGACCTGCCACAGAATAACAGGCAGGGCCACCAGAAAACCAAGGAAAAGCGAGAGCTTGAGCTTTGTCATCAGGGCCTCGGTGATCCCAATAAAGACGATGTCGTGCCCAAGGCTGGTCACCGGATCCAAAAACACAGCCAGAACATGGTCCGTAACGAACCAGCAGCCGATCGCCGCCACAATTGTGGACACAATCGAGATGATGAGGACCCTGCGCAGTTCTTCAAGGTGCTCGATGATCGATTGTTCTTCTGCTCTGCTCTTTGTAAAAGCCAACTATCTCACCACCCGCATAATCAAACACAACCCCCAGACGGAGAAATCCCTGTCCCGGGGGTTGAAGAAATGGCCTTACCCAAAGGATGCCTGGTTAACCCCGCCGGTCCTAACTCTTGACCGAAGGACTTGCTTCATCATCGGTCTTGACAACTTCCAGCGTTCTCCTGGCCTCGCGAATGTCTTCCTTGACCTCTTTCACCGTGTCCGTAACGTCACCAAACGTTTCACGGGACGAGGACCGGAATTCCCGGATTGTCTTACCAAGTGACTTTCCAACCTCGGGCAACTTTCCGGGCCCAAAGATGAGCAATGCCACAACCAGGATCAGAATCAATTCGGGGACACCCAGATTTGGTATCATCAGAATCCCTCCGTCATTTTGACTTGAAAGCGTATTTCAACACCAACAAGGGAATTCCTGCCGGAAAGGAAGAACGGGCCTTTATTTAAAGGACCGAAAACCTAAGCCTGATGCGCCTCTGTACCCTCCATCTCAGCGATTTCCCGGGCTCGTGCCTGTCTTGCCTTACCCCTTTCGACAAACCCGGCAATGGTGACGCTGACCTCGTACAACAGGTAAATCGGTCCGGCCATCACGGCACAAGTGAATATGTCGGGCGTTGGCGTTAAGAAGGCAGCTGCCACAAGTGAACCGAGGAACGCATACTTACGGGCCTTCAACAACCCCGTGTAGGTAACTATACCCAATTTACTCAGAAAATAGACAACAAGGGGGAGCTCAAAAACCAACCCAAACGGGACAATAAATCGAATCGTAAACGAGATATACTTGCTGAGGGTTAGCATCGGCACCAGCTCGGGACCTGAAAATCGTAGCAGGAACGTAACCCCGATCCGGTAGACACCGAAGAAGGCAAATGCCATACCACCGACAAAGAGGAAGAACGACAGGACAATGAAGGTTATAAAATACCGCTTTTCCTTCCCCCGAAGCGCCGGCAAGACCACTGTCGTCACCTGCCACAGAATTATGGGCAGGGCGGCCAGGAAACCAAGAAAAAGTGAGAGTTTCAATTTCGTGATCAAGGCCTCGGTAACACCCAGCACCACCATTTCATAGCCCTCGCTGGTTACCGGTTCCAAGGCCTTTTGCAGCACATAGTCGGAAAAATAGTAGATCACAACGGCTAACCCAACAGTAGACACCAGGGAGACAATGATCACACGCCGAAACTCGCCGAGGTACTTGAGAAACGGCAGTTCAGTCAGGTTCTTTTCACCCACTTCATTAAGCGCCTCCGTTATGTCAAAGAACAACCCCTGGAAAATCAAATGCATTGAAACCAGGGGTCTTGGGTCTTATCGCTGGTCTTAACCCTTGGTGACTTCCCCCTTCATTCCGTCATCCTCATCAGAATGGTACTCGATCTTGCCCGAGTCAATGGCCTTCGGTTCGGACTTGATCTCCTCAACATCCTTTACCTTAGCCTCCATAATATCGCTCGAGATCTCGCTCGACGACTTACGGAATTCCCTGATCGTCTTACCTAATGACTTGCCCACATCGGGCAGTTTGCCGGGACCGAAGATGATCAGAGCGACCACGAGGATCAGAATCAGTTCGGGAATCCCGATATTGGGGATCATTCGCTTCTCTCCTTTATTCATCAGGGTTGGTTGTCCAGTTAACAGAATAACATCTTTCATTCACAAATTCAAATCAAATCAGGGCAGCCTACGCCGCCATTTCCACAACTTAACCAGGAATCGGATCAAGCGCCACCCACCGAAGATCGTGGCCCGTTTGGCGGGATCGTCTACCGGCTCCACGTTCTGGGATTGCGGAGGAGGCAACACGCTGCGGGGCTGGGCCTCGGCCTCCCATCGTCGTTCGGAAGCCTTCTCCCAACGCGACTTCTCAGGAGGCGGCAGGTCCTTTACGGATTCCTTCCGGTACTGCCTAACGGTTTCACCAAGGGCCTTCCCCAGCTTGGGTAGTTTACCCGGCCCCATAATAACCAGAATGACAATCAGGATCAGGATCAACTCAGGAATCCCCAGGTTGAACGGCATTTACTTCTCCTCATTCGAGAGGTATCCGACATATGGATACAACTCGGGACAATTCTACAATAGTTCGACAGTTAGGCTCAAATATCCTGCCCTGCTCTCCGCGTGCGCCTAGTCCCCAAAGGAGACGCCGATTTGTCTGGCCATCCGGACCATGTCGCTGCCGAGCGGCACCCGGCGCATCTCACCGATCGCTTCAGCCAGAGGTACCGTAGCTATGTGTGGTGTCCGTAAGCACACCATTTCTCCAAAACGGCCATCCATAACCGCGTTTACGGCGGCCGCCCCCAGCCGACTGCCGAGGATCCGGTCAAACGGGGTGGGTGATCCACCGCGCTGCAGGTGCCCCAGTATCGTCACCCGGGTCTCAATACCGGTACTCTTCTCCACCTGCTCCCCAACCAGATTCCCCACTCCGCCAAGGCGGATCTGTTCGAAACTGTCCTTCACGATCTTGGCCACCACCATGTCGCCGTCGACCGGTTTCGCGCCCTCGGCCACCACAATAATGCTGAAGGCCTTACCTTTAGCGTGCCGCTCCTCGATCTTCTCACAGACCTTGTTGATGTCAAACGGGATCTCCGGAATCAGGATCACATCGGCGCCACCGGCCAAGCCCGACTGGAGGGCAATCCAACCCGCGTAACGACCCATCACCTCGAGGACCATAATCCGATAGTGCGACTCGGCGGTGGTGTGCAACTTGTCAATGGCCTCTGTGGCCGTGGTGAGCGCCGTGTCGAAACCGAAGGTCTGGTCGGTGGCTGAAAGATCATTGTCGATGGTTTTAGGCACACCAACGACCGGAAAACCATACCTCTCATAAAGCTGGTTGGCAATCTTAAGGCTGCCGTCACCCCCAACGACGATCAGGGCATTCATTCCGGAGGCCTTAATGTTCGCCATAGCTTGGGCGGACACATCCTTGAACACCACTTCCCCATTTTCCCGGCATGGATAGTGGAATGGGTTGTCCCGGTTGGTCGTGCCCAGAATTGTACCGCCCCGGGGCAGGATCCCACGCACTTCCTTGGACGTGAGACGCCTCATCCTATTTTCGACCAGCCCGCCAAAGCCCTGCTCCACGCCAATTACCTGCAAGCCGTAGTCTCCGGTTGCCACTTTGACGGCGGCCCGGATCACGGCGTTGATCCCTGGAGCATCACCGCCCCCGGTCAGTATTCCGATCTTTTTGACGTTCAGTCTGCGCCTGTTCATTTAATCCCTCCCATCCTATAATGTTCGATTTATTCTTATTTTTCCCTGCTCAGCGTAGAAAAAGGGGGCTGGTTTCCCAGACCCCTATAGACTCTGTATCCTTCTACTCAGTCTGATCGGCCAATTGGTCGAGGACGCGCTTCATGGCATCCAGTGACTGACCGTAACCGTTCCAATCTCCGCTACGCAGGCGGTCCTGTGCGGCATTGTAGTGCATCACGGCCTCATCAATAAGGTCACGCACGCTCAAATCAACGGCGGGATCCCCGATCACCGGTGCGGTCCCGTCATCCACGGCAGGCGGCGGGTCCGGTCTACCGTCCGACTTTCCGAAGATGGCCGCCAGGGCCAGTTCCAGGTTGGGTTCCATGACCACCCGGTCCCCGTGGACCACGATAACCCGTCGGAGTTCGGGCATCCGGCTCTGCTCGGCCTGCAGGTAGATCGGCTCTACGTACAGCAGGCTGTCCTTGATCGGAATGATGATCAGGTTACCCCTGATTACCTGGGAACCCCGGTTCTCCCAAAGGGTCAGTTGCTGCGAGATCGTGGTGTCCTGGTTGATCCGGGCCTCGACCTGCATCGGGCCGTAAACGAGACTCTGCTTCGGCATCTCGTAGACCAGCAGGTTCCCGTAGTTGTCCCCGTCGGAGCGGGCCGCCATCCAGCCGATCATGTTCTTCTTGTTCGACGGCGTAAACGGTGTGATCAGGACGAATTCCGCCTCTTCCTCACCCGGCAGCTGCACGATGGTGTAGTAGGGCTCCATCAGCTGCTCGTCGCGCCCGAAAATCTCCGTCGGCATCTCCCACTTGTCCTCGCGGTTGTAGAAGACCTGTGGGTTCTGCATGTGATACAGGGTGTACAGGTTCGCCTGAATCGTGAACATATCCTGCGGATACCGGACGTGGGGCCGGATGCTCTCCGGCAGCTCGTCGATCGACCTGAACATGTCCGGGAAGATCTTTTCAAAGGTCTGAATAATCGGGTCGCTCTGGTCCGCAACGTAGAACGTTACCTCGCCGTTGTAGGCGTCCACTACCACCTTCACCGAGTTCCGGATGTAGTTGGTGCGGCCCTGGAAGGGCTGCGAGTAAGGATACATATTGGTGGTTGTGTAAGCGTCCCACATCCAGGTTAAGCGGCCCTCGTTGATCACGAGGTAGGGGTCCTTGTCCATCAAAAGGAAGGGTGCGATCTTCTCCACGCGCTCTTTAATATTCCGGTAGTACAGAATCTGGCTGTCGGGCGTTACGTCGGTGGATAGCAACAGTTTGTAATCTCCCAGCGCCAGCGCAAAGATCACGCGCTTGAACATAGAGCCGAGTTTCACACCGCTCTCTTCCTGGTAGGTGGTGTAGACGTTGTCCTCGCCCTCCGGGTAGTCAAACTCCTGGGCGTGGGTGTTGACTAGCACGTACTGGTCGGTGGCCTCACCGTAATAGATCTCGGGCCGCTCCAGCACGATGTCCGTATCGGTCACCGGCGGGATGTCCTTGATCAGGAAGTGCGGCAGACCCTCACCTGATACTTTGTTTACCGGGCTCATTGCCACGCCATAGCCGTGGGTGAACACCAAACGCTGGTTCACCCAGGTCTTCGCCTGCTCCTGCAAGCGGTTCTGGTCTAGTTCACGGGCGGCGAGCATTACCTGCCGGTACTTACCGTCAATAGTATACCGGTCCAGGTCGATGTCCTTGAACTCGTAGTAAAGTCTCATCTCCTGCAGCTGACTGTAGGTCTGCCGAAGAGGCTGCCAGTCCCACAGGCGGATGTTGTCGACCGTCGCCTTATTGGCCTCGAGATCTGCCAGCTCGACGGTGCGGCCCGCGGGGAAAGGCTTACGCTCAATCTTGTTGAGGTTATAAGCCTCGCGGGTAAAGGAGATGCTGTGTTCGATGTACGGGAGTTCACGGTTCAGTTCGTTGGGCTCGACCACGAACCGTTGTACCATGGACGGGTAGACCGAGTTCAGCAGAATCGAAGCCAGTACGAGGCCGCCCACGGCGTACAGGGCAATACCCGAACCACGCTTTACAAAAGCGCTGGCCAGCACCACCACCGTCGAGAGTGCCGAAATCACCAGGAGTACCTTGAGAGCCAACAAGTTGGCGTTGATATCGGTATATCCCGGCCCGAACACGGCACCCCGGGCCGAATAGAGCAACAGGTACTGCTGCAGCAGATAGCCGCCGGATTTGACCGCCAGCAGGAAAGCCAGCAAAGCGGACATGTGTACCCGGGAAGACGGGTGCGCGAACAGCCCCCCTATGCCGGCCGTCGGATTGGAGAGAAAATAGGCCGCTCCCACAAAGAACGTGGTTATCAGACCGGCCCAGAACAGGATGTTGAACAGGAAAATGTGGAACGGCAGTGTGAAGACGTAGTAGCCGATGTCCTTACCGAAAATCGGGTCATTGACCCCAAACTGGGACGGGTTCAGGAACTTCTGTAAGATAATCCAGTCCCCGGCCACAGAGAGACTGAACATATACGCCAAAACGGCGCTTGCGGCCAGGAACAGCAAGGTAAGCACCCGCTTGTTCAGGAAGTCCTTCCAGGGCACGTTCTCCAGGGAGATCACGTTACCTTCCCTCAGCGAGACCGTACCCTGTTCCAAAACAGTCTTCCGGGTCATCAGCAGGTTGACGAGCAGGAACAGGAAGAAGGTGATACCTACCGCCACCCGCAGTCCGATGTCGGAAACCAGGATTTTGATAAATACACCTTCGTAACCCAGTGACTGAAACCACAACCAATCAGTGAACAACCGTGCCCCACCGTTCAGCATCATGAAGAGCAAGGCCACGGTGGCAATAATTACGTATAAAGTCACTCTTCCGGTTACCATGATAACCTCCTTTGAGAAAACATCCCACTTGTACTAAAGGTGCTCTGAGTTATACGGGCTTCGGGGGCTTTTGCGTCTTGTCGGCCTCATGTTTTAGCTTAGCCTGACAAAGCTGACAGATGGAAACGGGCTTTTTCTTCTTCTCTGGCGGACTAAACAGGTCATCATCGTCGTCGCCGATGTCACAAGCATCCGGTACAAAAATCCGCCCACAGAGCATACACCGTATCTCCATGCCTTTCCCTCCTTACCTGCTGTTTAACCTCATGTATCAACTAATCGAAATCCTTCTTGTGGCGGGGGTTTTGGCCTACCACTTTGAATCCGTGCATTAGTGCGGCAATGATCTGGGCTTTGCCCCCGACCTGGTCGAAACTGGCCTTGGTGTATATTTCCCCAAGACCCCGGGCCACGTACCGTGGAGTAAGGCGATTGAGCGCAATGGCCATAACGTCCTCCCGGCAGCGTTGACAGTTGCACAAGTCGGGGTCCTGCTTCATCACTTCCCGCAGTACGCTGTCAAAGACCTCACTAACTACAACCTCAGCATAGTTCTTTAGCATATCGCTCCATTTCCCCTTCCCTTCTATATCTTACCACCTGAGGGTTGCTTTCAGACGATTTGGAACGAGGAGTAGATCCAGGCCGTCGTTAATGCTGGTAACCACCACATCCGCCTTCAGGACACTCACTGCCGCCGCGCCTTCACCGATGATTACGGCAACACCGACTCTGGCCTCCTCCAGCATTAACGCATCGTTGACCCCGTTTCCGAAGGCAACGGTATCGGCGGATCCCAGCGACCGGACAAAGCGCTGCTTCGCCAGTCCGCCGGGTTCCTCGTCCAGGACGATCACCTGGCAGTTTACAGCCGACAGGGTCTGACGTACCGTCCCATAGGTATCAGCGGTAATGACGAATACTTGCATCTTCTCCGCCAAACGGTTAAGTCTTTCTTCAACCCCGGGGAGCAGCTGCCCGTTCACCGCCAAGGTCCCGTTGAAGTCGGCTACCACGAACCTGAGGCTCAGGGTTTCCTTACCCGGGATTTCAAAACTGAGCACGGTCATACCCCCACCTAATAATGTAATACACAAGCCATCACGTAGTCAAAAAGGAGTCTATCAGCGGATCAGATGTCGAGGGCAGGCTTGTGGGGGGTCAGGTAAGCATTGTGGGCCAGCGCAAACCGGCACATTCACAGTCCGTGTCAGTAGAGATTTGCCGTAATACCTTTAGGATAATACGTCCGATACGGGTGCTGTCTCCGTAGAAGATTTCCTTTAATTCTGTATGTTCCCAGTCCTGCACCACACCCTCGGCGTAGTTGACCACCATGTCCAAACGCGCGTAGCAGGCTCCGATCTCGCGTGCCAGGTAGACTTCCGGGCACATACTCTGACCGACGACATCTGCCCCCAGCCGGGAAAACATGGCCACTTCCGCCGGACTCTCAAAATGTCGTCCGTCTGTAACCGCATAGACGCCGCGCTCGAACACCCTTGGTTCCCGCGATTCCGCTTCCCTGGTGATGAGCGTGCGCAAGTCCGGGCAGGCCGGTCGGCGCATTGACATCAGATGGCTCTCTCCCAGACTCACATCCTTACGCAGGGAGAAGTCAAGGTAGTCCGAGGGCACGATTAGATCCCGTGGCCGCAACAGGTGGTTAATGGCTCCTACTCCACCTTCGGCAACCACTCGTTTTACCCCCGCCTCACGCAGTACCCAGAAAACTTGGCGGGAAGCGGCGGCCCGGGTTACACCCTGACGCCAACCGTGCATGCGGACAGTCAGCACGTGTCCTTCCTGACCATTATCAGTTTGTAAGCTGAACAGTTTAAAAGGGGGAGTCGCCCCGAAGGGCGTTTCGAAGACCAGTCGGTCCTGCCTGACCTGAGCAATGGCGTTGTCGAGATCTTCGGGGAAACTAATGCTGTTGGTACCCGATCCCCCGATAAAGGCGATAGATGCTTGCGGCACTATGGGCCTCAATCCGGTCCGATCCTTTCCCGCTAATAGTTTAAAACTCCCGGAAAACCCGGGAGTTTGTATGCTAGCGACCTAAGCTGGCGAGTACATCCTGTGTGACTATCTTGATGTCCTGATCTCCGTTGACTTCCTTCAGCAGGCCCTGTTTGGCGTAGTACTCGATTAGTGGTGCGGTTTGGGCTTCGTAGACATCCAGCCGCTGGTTCACCGTGGCTTCGGTATCGTCACTGCGCTGGTAGAGTTCCCCACCGCAGTTACCGCACTTACCCTCATCTTTGGGAGGATTGAAGATGACGTGATAGGTTGCCCCGCAGGAACGGCAGACCCGACGTCCGGTCAACCGGCCGAGGAGCTTTTCACGTGGTACGGCGATATTCAAAACAGCATCCAGCTTAATGCCCATTTCCGTCAGAGCGCCATCCAATGCTTCAGCCTGAGGTGTAGTCCGCGGAAACCCATCAAGCAGGAAGCCATTCTCACAATCCGGCTTGGAAAGCCTGTCCTTCACCATAGCAACAACGAGTTCGTCGGGAACAAGCTGGCCGTTATCCATGTACTCCTTGGCCTTCTTACCCAATTCAGTGCCGGCCTTAACGTTTTCACGGAACATGTCGCCGGTTGAGATGTGGGTAATGTTATGCTCTTTGGTCAGTACTTCACACTGCGTTCCCTTGCCGCCGCCGGGCGGACCCATGATTAACAGATTCATGCGGTCTTCCCCCTCCTCTAGTTATATATATATTTGTGAAACACGGCACTTAAATTCCGAATTAATAATGGTCGGGATGACAGGATTTGAACCTGCGACCTCACGGTCCCGAACCGTGCGCTCTACCAAGCTGAGCCACATCCCGATCACTAAATCATTTTAGCCTAAACGCAGGTCAAAGTCAATAAACGGATTACCGGGTGTGTAGGGCGGACGAACCTTACTCTTCGCCGTTCAGCGCTCGCCTGACTCGATTATGCCATACCTTGGACATCTCGGCCTCGAGCAGCACACCGCCTTCCTGGAACTCTTCCTTGAGCACCCTACCATGTATGTGGATCATAGACACCAGGTGCATCTGATCCAGCGGGACGAAATAGCGCTGCTGTGATCGCCGGTCAGTAAGCAGTCCCGCAACAGCGAGCTTCAGGTCGTCGAGCCCCTCACCGGTCACCGCCGACACGAAAAGCCGTCGTGCGGGCAGTTCCACATCCTGCTGCTTGGCCAGATCGACCTTGTTAAAGACTTCAAGACGGGGTTTATCACCAATCCCCAGAGATTGCAGTACTTGCTCCACGGCCTCAGCCTGGCCTTCCCAGGCTCGATGGCTGACGTCAATCACGTGCAGGATGTAGTCCGCGGCAACGACCTCCTCCAGGGTGGCCCTAAACGCCGCCACAAGGTGGTGCGGCAGTCGTTGAATTAATCCTACGGTATCGGTAAGGATGATTGTCTCATTGTTCGTAAGTACCAGTCTCCGTGCCGTGGGATCGAGGGTCGCAAAAAGCTTGTCCTCAGCCAGGACACTAGCCCCGGTGAGAGCGTTCATTAGCGTGGACTTGCCGGCATTGGTATACCCGACCAGGGCCAGTAGCGGCACCGCTTCGCTCTGCCTTCTCCGGCGTAGGATCGAGCGCTGGTTGCGAACCAACTCTAGTCCAGCTTCGAGATCAGCGATCCGTTTGCGGATCCGCCGGCGATCGGTCTCCAGTTTTGTCTCGCCAGGCCCCCGCGTTCCGATGCCGCCTCCCAACCTGGATAGCTCGCTGCCTCTTCCGATCAGACGGGGCAACAGGTACCGGAGCTGGGCCAGCTCGACCTGCATTTTACCTTCCCGGGTACGGGCCCTGGACGCAAAGATATCCAGGATTAACTGGGTCCGGTCGATAACCCGAAGATCTAGCTGCTGTTCCAGGTTCCTCACCTGCGCCGGTGAGAGTTCGCCGTTAAAGATGACCAGCGAAACGTCGTTTAGCAGGCAGAACTCCGCGACTTCATCCACCTTCCCCCGACCAATGTAAAAGGCGGTGTCCGGTTTCGCACGTTTCTGTATGATTTGGCCGATAACGCAACAACCAGATGTCTCGGCAAGACCCTCCAGTTCACTAAGCGTGTCACCGACCGGCGGCTCCTTGCTGGTATCTAAATCCAGGCCCACCAGGACACAATTCATGTTAAGTGGTTCTCTCCATACTCATTTGTAAAGTTGAGATAACTGAACCTAATTCCAGCATATTATAGCACTGGCGAGAAGAGCAGGTAAAGGAACCAAAAAATCTGAAAACTGAAGGAAAACCAATCGCATCCGTCGAAAAGTATAATGATGAAAGGGGACGTGTTGATTGCCTGCCAATTCAATAGGCAGCTCACAGCTGCAGGAAATCCTGGTCGGTGGTGCGACCAGACTGGCTCGTCTGCGCAAGGACATCGACCGGCTTAACGTTTTTCCGGTTCCGGACGGTGACACCGGTACAAACATGTACCTCACCCTAATGGCTGCGCTCCAGGAGATGGATAAGGTTTCAGAGGATTCCATCGGTGCTGTCAGCGAGGCGGTGGCTCGGGGCGCCCTGACCGGGGCAAGGGGAAATTCAGGAGTCATCCTTTCTCAGATTTTGCAGGGCTTTGCCTATGCTTTGGCTGGCAAAGACAGGGCCACGGCTGCCGATATTGCCCTAGCGCTCGAAACTGGATCACAGCATGCCTACCGTGCCGTGAGCGAACCGGTAGAGGGCACCATCCTGACGGTAGCCCGCAGTGCCGCCGAAGCTGCCCGCTTCGCCGCGGAACGGAGCGGTGACCTACCGCGCCTTGGACTCTACGTCTACCGCAGAGCTTTAGATACAGTCATCCTGACACCGGAGATGTTACCAGTGTTGAAGGAAGCGGGTGTCGTTGACGCCGGCGGTAAGGGCTTCGCGGCGATCCTGGAGGGTATTCTACAGATCTTCAAGCGTTACAAGAGTGAGGATTCCCATAAGGCGCCCTTTGATTTCGAACCGTCGGACCCTGATGCCGAACTCCGTTATGCGAGCGCTGCCGATATCAAGTTCACCTACTGCACCGAGTTCATTATCCAGGGTCAGGGTATTCCGCTGGAGGAGATTAAACAGATCCTAAAAGGTTACGGCGACTGTATGATGGTGGTCGGAAACAGCAGCACCGCCAAGGTCCACATCCACTCCAACAACCCCGGTCGGGTCATCGAGAGCTGTCTCCTGTACGGCTCACTACACCAGATTCAGGTCAACAACATGCTTGACCAGCACCAGGAGTTACAGCGCCAGCAGTCAAAGCCGATGGGTATCGTTGCGGTTTCCCTGGGAGAAGGCATTGAGAAAATATTGGAAAGCCTCGGGGTTGACGTTGTGATCAATGGTGGACAAACCATGAACCCGAGCGCCGAGGAGATCGTCAAGGCTATCGAGCGGGTCACCGCGGAGAACGTCTTTGTGCTGCCCAATAACAAGAACATTATTTTAGCCGTCCAGCAGGCCCAGCAACTTACGTCCAAGAATGTCGCGGTGATCCCTACCTGCAGTATTCCTCAAGGCTTCGCTGCGCTATTGGCTGTGAACGCGGATGCCGACTTCACGGTCAACACGCAGCAGATGCAGGAAGCATCGGCTAACGTGCTCACCGGCGAGGTGACACGGGCCGCCAAGGATGCTGTCTTTAACGGCCTTACCATTACAGAAGGCGAATTCATCGGAATCGCCGAAGGCACCCTGATGAAGGGCAGTAACCTCATGGAGGCGGTCTTAAACGTGTGCCGTGACCTGGTTCCCCGGGGTGAGTTAACCACCCTGTACTACGGTCTTGATGTGCCTGGTAAAGAGGCGGAGGCCATCTTGGAGAGATTGGTGCAGACCTATCCCGAGGTCGAATTTGAACTCTATTACGGAGGACAACCCCTGTATCATTTCCTAATTTCAGTTGAATAGCAGGTGATTGCAAATGCCTAATGTACGGATTGTCACGGACAGCACCGCAGATCTGCCCCCCGACCTGGTATCAAGGTATGGGATTACGGTCGTTCCCCTGAAAGTCCTCTTTGAACAGGACGTCTACCGTGATGGGGTGGACATTTCTCTGGATGATTTCTACCGCCGGTTAGTAGACCAGCCCTCTTCCACGTCCCAGCCATCACCAGCCGAGTTCCTGGAAGTATACCAGCCTTTTTCGGAACAGGGAGATAGTATTGTTTCAATTCACATCTCGGCTGCGTTGAGCGGCACACACCAGTCGGCCCAGCTGGCCAAGTCTATGATGCCCAAGGCCGATATTGAACTGATCGACTCCAAGGTTACCAGTGTCGGTTTAGGTCTTATTGTGCTTGCTGCTGCCAAGTCGGTACAGGAAGGTTGGAACAAGCACGAGGTCATCCACTTTGTTAACTGGCTGGTTGATAACATCAGGGTTTACTTTATGGTCAATACGTTGGATTACCTGCAGCGCGGAGGCCGAATCGGGCGTGCTCATGCCTTTCTGGGTACCCTGTTAAACATCAAACCCCTGTTGAAGCTTAGTGATGGGTTGGTGACACCGCATGAGAAGGTGCGCGGTCGTACGAAGTGCCTGGACCGGATTGCGGAGATCGGCAAAGAATTGAGTGAGCAGCGTGGTCAACTCGTTTACGCCACGCTCCACGGCAACGCGCCGAAACTCGGTCAGGAACTGGAGGAGCGGCTGTTCAGCCGCTTAGGTTACGAACCCGAGTATCGAACCCGGGCCGGCGCCGTCATCGGCACCCATACCGGACCCGGCGTGGTAGGGGTAGCTTATCACCCGGTCTACCATAAGTAGGTGAGCTCTAGCGGCCGGAAGCGTTTTGCAGCCTATGCCTCTTAGGCGTATTGTCGGTCTCCGGATGCTACAGCCAGTCTCCGGTCGCTAAAGGTCTTGGTCATGGTGATTTCCCATACTCGCTGGTACTCCTGAACATCATATTTGCTCATCAGTACCAAGCGAATGTCTCGTAGCGTGGTGTCCTTAAGTAGAAAGTCGCAGATGGTGGATAGAGCAACCTTTGCCTCTACATTGAGCGGGATACTCGGGAGCCCAGTCCCGAAGGAGGGCAGAGCCAGCGAGCACACACCCAACTCATCGGCCTTGAGTAAGGCATTCCAATAGATCTGGCGGAGCAGTCTCTCCTCTTGGCGCTGAGCGCCTGTCCAGCTCGGACCCACTACGTGAATGACGTGCCTGGTCTTCAGCTTCCCAGGTCCGGTGACTACTGCCTCCCCGACTGGGCACAGCCCGTGCCTGGCTGTGAAGTACCGGACCTCCTTGAGATATTCCATCCCTCCGGCCCGTCGTATCGCAGAATCTACCGGATCCTCTGAAACCAGGTTTTTGGATGTCGAAGTGACTATCGCATCGGTATCCTGCTGGCTGAGATCGCCGGAGAAGGCCTTGATCCGAATCCTGCCGACTGAAGCTTCCATTTTCCCTCAACTCCCCTGGTAGTCTGGTAGATAGGATACCGGGTACTTATAGTATAGCGATCAACGGACAAGCCGGTAAGGTACCCAAGGACCCGATTTTTCTAGGACCCAAGTCCGGTGCCAGGCTGGGACAAGTCCTACAATCGACACTCTTAAAGCTAAATAGCAAACCCAGGCGTAACAGGCCTGGGTCTCCGCTAATCCGGTTACTCACCCTATTTGGGTCTCATTTAAACATCGGCAATCTTATGCTTGATGGCGTATAATACCGCCTGGGTTCGGTCGCTTACCCCGATCTTGTGGAAGATGTTTGTCAAGTGGTTCTTAACGGTCTTTTCACTGATATACAGGGCGTTTGCTACAGCCCGGTTTGACTTGCCCTCAGCAACCATTCTCAGCACCTCCACCTCGCGCCTCGTCAGTCCGAGATGATGGAGCTCCTGACCGGGCGGCTGGGACGAGAGCCGGCTGTACTCCTTAAGTATCCTGCTGACTAGAGACGGTGGGATGAAGGATTCTCCGTTCGCCACCCGTAGTATCGTCTCCGTCAACAGTTCAGGGCTGATATCCTTCAGCATGTAGCCGGAGACACCCGCCTTGACCATTTCAAAAAGGTACTCCTCCTGGTCATGAATCGTCAGGGCGATCACCCTGATCTTCGGATGCTCCGCCTTGATCAAACGGCAAGTTTCAATACCGTTTTTCCCGGGCATATTGACATCCAGAAGCAAGATGTCGACCGGCCATCGGTTTACGATTGACATCGCATCGTCTCCATTCGCCGCCTCGCCCACAACATTGATCCGTGGGTCAAGGGACAACACTTTTCGCAGCCCTTCCCTGATCAAGGCATGGTCATCGACGATGACTACATTTACTCCCATGCGCCGTCCCTCCTATTCATTAACCGGTGCTGTAACGCTGACACTTGTTCCCTCGCCGGGATTCGAAGTGATCTTGATCTCCCCCTCCAGGAGCATCACCCGTTCCCGCATTCCAACCAGTCCGTATCGCTCCCCCTTGCTGTCCTCTAGAGTCTCATCCACATTAAATCCGCACCCATCGTCCCGGATCAACAGGTTGATCCGGTGTTCCATTAGCTCTATCTGCACCACTACGTTCCCGGCCTGGGCATGTTTGGCCACATTATTGAGGCATTCCTGAATGATGCGAAACAGGGCAACCTCTAAGACCCGCGGGAGGCGATCGACGTTGCCGAACTCCACCAGGTCGATGTTCAGGTTGTGCTGTCCACGGAACTGCTCAATGTATTTCTTTACCGCCGGAACCAGGCCTAGATCGTCCAGTACCATCGGACGCAGGTCGAAGATAATCTTCCGGATATCCTTGAGGCTGGCCCTTACAAGCCCCTGCAACATCGATAGCTCGTCCGGGATCTTTTCAGGGTCACGGTCGAATAAGCGGGAGCAGAACTCAGTACGCAGAACGAGGTTCGCCATCGACTGTGCAGGCCCGTCGTGTATCTCCCGGGCGATCCGCCGGCGCTCCTCTTCCATGGCCTCAATAATATGAAACCGCATCCTCTGGAATTGCATTACCTCGCCAAGACGCCCGCTAAGGTCGACCAGGTCACCTCGCAGGTAGTTCAGCACTACGCCTACTTGGGAGACCAGGGCCTCCGCCCGCTTCCGGGTGTTTTCAAGGCGTTTGAGGCTACGCTCCAGATGGTCTCGCCGGAACCGCAGGGTCTTCTCCTGCTCACGCAGCTTTACCAGCTTGATCTGTACGGTTTGGGCATTCTCATAACTGACCTTGATGTCCTCCTCCGTATATTGGGAGAAGTTACGGCTGACCTCCATCAACCGCAGGCGCGCCTTCCGGTCCAGGCCGGCTAAGCTGTCCACTTCTTTAATGATCTTCTGCGTGTCCTGGGCCACCTCTTGCAGCTCCAGCCTGACCCGCTCCACTTCTGTCTGGGCGTTATCGGCGATCTCCAGGATCTGCTCCTTGCTGTTTTCGATAACCTGTACTGTCTCGTTGACTATTCGGTCAAGAACTTTTAAATCCATCACGGTGTCGGTAGTCCCCCTATTGGGCTGAGTAGTTGGTTTTCCTTTTCCGTACCAGTAGTTCCTCGTATACGGAGACCAGCTCCTGAGCAGTAGCGCGTGAGGAGAGCTGTTCGGCGTTCCGGCGGGCATTATCGGCAAAGCCCCGTAACAGGTGGTCGTCGTGCAAGAGCCGTACAACCCGTTCCGCGAAGGCCTTCTCATCAGGCTCGACGAGGAAACCGTCTTGCCCATCGTTGACCATCTCCGCTACCCCAAAGGCTTTTACTGCTACCGAAGGCAGACCGGCAGCCTTGGCCTCACCGATGACCAGTCCCTGCGTCTCGGTAACCGATGGGAAGACAAAGAGATCCGACCCCGCACAGCAGTGGGCCACCTCGGATCCGGAAACCGGACCGGCAAACACAACCTGCTCGCTGATGCCCAGTTCCTGTGACAATGCCGCCAGACTCTCCGTTTCCGGACCTCCCCCGACTAAAACCAATCGTATCTTCATATTATCCATCTGGGTCAGGACCTGTTGGTAAGATCGAAGCAAAAAGGCGAGGTTTTTCTCCAGTCCGATCCGTCCCACGAACAGTAGGACCTTCTCATCAGGGGCAATGTTGAAGCGTTCCCGGAACCACTCGGGATCGCCGTTCTGGAAGCTCTCCAGCTTGATTCCGGTTGGCAGTTTACGAATCGGAACATGCACACCAAGGTCGCGGATGTATTCCCCGATCACGTTTGTCGGAACCAACACCTGGTCACACCTGTTGCTGAACTGAACGCACAGGTGCTGGGTCACCTTACGGGTAAAGTTCTGGGCTAACGGGATATAGTGGACGTAGTGGTCATACAGGGTATGGTAAGTAAACACCAGCGGCAGTCCGAGATCCCGTGCACTTCGGGCACCCATGCGACCCAGCATAAAGGGTGAGTGGACGTGGATCACGTCGATACTGAGCCGTCTTAGTGTCGCCTTGAGACGTAGCGAAATCGGAATGGCAATATTGAATTCCCGGTTAGTTGGCGACGGTAGTGAGTAAAACCGGTACACGGTGTCCTCAGTTCCACTGGGGGGACCGTACCGGGGCGCAAAAATATGCACGCGGTGACCCAGCGCGTCCAGTTCTTCGCTGAAGGTCTCAATTGAGCGCACCACGCCGCTGGTATACGGTCGGTAGCTGTCGGTAAACACCGCGATCCGCAAACCGGCATTCCTCCTTCGGATACCACATAGTATTTTCTACGGATCACCATATATTCCTGCACGGCTGGTCCCGGTCCGGAGTCCGAGCGGTGGTCATGGATAAAGAACAGGAGTGGCCGCAGCCACTCCCTGATCAATCAGGTTTACGCCAACACGGTTCCTATTTTCCGGGTAGCATAGCCGTAAAGGCGCCCATAAACGTGAAGACCACCCAGATTCCCATTAGAAAGACCCCTGTTTTACGGAAGGACACTTTAAGAGCCTGTGCACCGCCATAGGCCGTGAGCAGAATCGCCCACACCGTGAACGGATTGATCCGGTCCAGTAGGAGGAACTGCGCCCCCTGCCCTAGATCCGGGAACAGGCGGGCCAGACTGAACGTAGCCGCCTGGAGCTGCTGGATGTCGGCCGTCAGCCGTAGCAGCGAATCGACGGTCAGGCCCAGAATATGCGGCACAAAACCGAAGACCGTGACCGCAAACAGGGTACCCATAGTCACCTTAGAACCGGCAAAGTTCCCAAAGACCCTGAGCAGGACCGTATATAGAAGAAATAGAGCCAGCGGCCCTAATACAGCCGTGATTAACGGCTGCGAGGCCAGAACCGAAGGGCTCATGGCGTAAAAGGCCTCAATCTGGGCCGGGCTAAGTTCCAGAGCCATGGGGCCGTACTCTACGGACCAGTGCATGTGTTCGATGAACTTGGGAATCACCAGGGCTGTGAAGAAGACATTTACCCCAATGAGCACAAACAGGGCCGATTTGTAGGTAGGATGTTCGATTACATCACGGAACACTTCCCGTGGTCTGATCAATACCCCAATAATCCGCTGCAGCGTACCAAGCCTGGGAGCCGGGACCGTGTCCGGTGCCGTCTTGGCCATAGAAAAACTCCTTCGACAGAGAAATTGCAGGGTTCACCTGCCAGTTTACCTTTTTACGGAGAACCCGTCAAACTCGCCAGTTGGATCAGACCATTCTTCCTCTACTCCGTTCACTGCTGCCCAGGACGTGCCCTGTCGACACCATTCAATCAGCGATCGGAGTGCTTGCTCTTTCCCCTCGGCTACCGCCTCCACCCGTCCGTCGGGCAGATTACGTACCCAGCCGGCGACACCGAGTGGTCGCGCGGCACTAACCATGGAGTTGCGATAATTCACTCCCTGAACATGCCCGCTGATTAACAGGTAAACCCGCCGTACCATCAGCCGTCAACTCCAGCCGCAAGCTCATTCAGGCACGGAAGGCAGACAACCTGTCCCTTGGCCAGGCGTGCCCGGCTTTCCATAACCCCTTCACCACAGCGGTTGCAGCAAAGCGTGGCAAGAACACGAGGACGGGCCGGCATTTCGATCCGAGGCCTGGTGATCGCCAGGAGCTCATCCTCAGGCATTTCCATCAGCCGGTCGGCGATTGCTTCTCGTTTCCTGGTCAGAGCCCGCTCGTTCTCAGATGAGGGCTCTTTGAGATAGGCTTCTCTCAACTGCTCCAGTTCAGCAGTGAATCCAAGAGCCTCAAAGCGGACCACAACCCGGACGGAATCGCCGGTATCCCGCTGAATAAACGAATAGACGTGCTTCCCGTGATCGCGCAGCTCCAGGTTTCCCTTCCCTGCGGTACAGCCGGTCACCACTTGGACAGCGTCGACCCCACAAGCGTGGTTTTCTACAACGGCAACGAGGTCAGCAGCGCCAACGCTATCGACGCGGAGTTCCCGGAGGCCAACCTCGGCCGCCCGGAAACCGATGACCAGACCTGGACACACATGTCCGTGGAATTCCAGGGTTTTTTCCCATGGTGTCTGCATGCACACCTTTCATCACCTGCCTGATCTTAATCGTACTATCTTTATCGATAGTAACCTAATTCGGTTCGGCCTGTCCAATTCCTGCCCTCGAGTACCACGGACAGACCCAGGAATACCCATAAAAATCGAAGCGGTGGACGGAGACTTACTCCCCGTCCACCCCAGACTAACGCCTTTTGTGAACTACCCAGATCTTTGTAAGATGATATTTAACGCTCCGCGCAAGCGATACAGGGGTCAATGGACAATACAATTACCGGAACATCAGCCAATTCACAACCGGGCAGCATTGTTAACAGCGGTACGATGTTCTGGAAGGTCGGGGTGCGGATTTTCAACCGTTCCAGATAAGCGGTGCCATTGCCCCTGGCATAGTAAATAACTTCCCCACGCGGCTGTTCCGTACACATCACGGCTTCGCCGTCAGGGAACCCTTTCACCTTGACGGAGATTTCACCGGAGGGCAGGCTGTCTAGGACTTTCAGCACCAGCTCATACGAAGCGGTGACCTCACGAGCCCGGCAGAGCATACGGGCGTAGCTGTCGCCGCCCGACTCCACAACCGCCTTAAACTCCAGCTCACCGTAGACACCGTAACCGCTGGAACGTGTATCCGAATCCCAGCCGCTCCCGCGGAGGGTAGGCCCGACCGCCCCGAGTTTCCACGCCTGGTCGTGTGGCAATACGCCCTTTCCGACAGTGCGTATCTTGATTGTATAGTCCTTCCGCAAGACGGGGATGATCGCGTCCCATTCCTGCTTGAACATGCGCAGAATCTCACGCACACGGGAGATCAGATCGACGTTCAGATCCCGGCGCACCCCGCCAACCACCGAAGCAGACTGAATCACCCGCTGACCGGAGGTTATCTCCAGGATGTCCAAGACTCTCTCTCGTGCCCGCCAGCACTGCATAAAGAGGCTCTCAAAACCGAACGAATCGGCTACCAGTCCCAACCAGAGCAGGTGCGAATGCATCCTGGACAGCTCGCTCCAGAACACCCGCAGGTAATCAGCCCGAGGCGGGATCTGGATATCCATCATCTTCTCAATAACCTGGCAGTACGTGGCGCCGTGGATAAAGCTGCAGATGCCGCATACCCGTTCACAGAGAAACACGTTGTTCGGGAATGGGTTCTTTTCGGCCGCCCGTTCAATCCCCCGGTGCATATATCCAATCACCGGCAAGACTTCGACCACCTTCTCGTCTTCACAGGTCAGCTGCAACTGAATGGCCTCTGGGAGTACGGGGTGCTGCGGTCCGAACGGGAATGTTACTCGAGGCATGGTTATTCTCCTTCCGTCTGCGGATGCAACTCAAATGGCACACAAATAGCTATACTAGAAATTCTAGGTATCCGAACACTTGAGCATGGGCGCCTTCGGGCTGTTCCCGGCGAGGAGCATACCACCCTTGAAATCGATGGCAATATTGGTAATGTTAATCCCGAAGAACTCCCGCATCTCATTCTCGATCAACGCCGCATTCAAGGTCAGGTTCGAAATACTGGGCAGTTCTTCTCCCTTATCAATCCTGATTCGTAGGTTGATCAGTTCCAGGTCCTTGTTAAAGTGATAAATGACCTCAAACTGATCCCCCAGATCAAGGCAGGTCGCCGTGGCAATGCGCGCGCCTTCCTCCAGGAGCGCCTCGACGCGTTCCGGAAGATCGGTCTTGGACAGTTCAATGCTGTTCAGCACTTAAGTATCACCCCACTTTAGTCCTCTTCTTCAGATTGAGTTTATCCAGAGCCAGTACGACTCCGTCAATAATGGCCTCTGGTCTTACCGCACAGCCAGGGATGTATACATCAACCGGAATCACCTTGTCAATGCCTCCGAGAGTGTTGTAACAGTTGTGAAAGACCCCTCCCGAAGAGGCACATGTGCCCACAGCCATAACCACCTTCGGGTTCGGTATCTGGTCATAGAGGGTTTTCAAGACCCGGGCATTGCGATTGTTCACGGGACCGGTAACCACCAGGATATCCGCGTGCTTAGGGTTACCGATATTCAACATGCCGAACCGCTCAACATCATAAAGAGGCGTGAGACAGGCGAGGATCTCAATGTCACACCCGTTGCAGCCTCCACAGCAGTAGTGGACAATCCACGGCGACTTAACCCTGGACCTCGTAATCAGTCCCATCACTAACAGCTCTCCCTTCAAGGAAACCCTTTTAACCAATCCCTACCTATGAAGGCAGGGCCCTCAAATCTTTACCTAATCGGTTCTCCGCAGGTGGCATGGATTAGACCCGAATCGCCCCTCCGGCTAGATAGATCAACACCATGTTCGCCATAATGAAACCGACCCCCACTACCCAGCTGACCCCCAGCATCCAGGCCCAGCGCAGCCGGGCCGAGATGTTATCAATGAGCAGTTCCAGAACGAACATCCCCAGCGCCAGCACCACCCCGATCCACAGGGGCTGAGCCCAGAACAGGGCGATGAATCCAAGAATTAATACGATTTCGAACCAGTGCGTCAGCTTTATCAGGGCTAGGTGGCGGCCGGAGTACTCCGTGTAAACACCGCGTACGATTTCCTGGTGCGCGTGTTCGGAGGCGGCAATATCAAACGGCGACTTGCGCATTTTGATACCCAGGGCGACCAGAACGGCCACGAAGGCGAGCGGCAGATAGGGTAACAGCGGTTCCCCGAACTCGAAGACACCGGTGATCATAAAGGTCCCCGTCTTCAGGAAGATAGCCACGGCCGCGAGTAACAGAATCGGTTCATAGGCGAGCATCTGCAGGATCTCGCGGTTAGCGCCCAGATGTGAATAAGGTGATCGAACACTGAAGGCGCCAAAAATGAGACACGCACCGGCGAAGGCAAGCACAAAGAAGATGATCAGGAGGTCCTGCTGGAAGAAGAACATAAACACAGCCACCATGGTTAACAGCAGGTATCCCCAGGCCCAGACGAGGTTCTCCCGGGTTGTCACCAGGGTATCCTTACCCCACAGTTTGAAGAAGTCATAAAACGGCTGGAGGATGGGAGGACCAATCCTCCCCTGCATTCTGGCTGTGAGTCTCCTGTCAATGCCGCACAGCAGCCCGCCGGCGACCGGGGCCAGCAGAAAGGCGACAAGCGGGAGAACCAGTTCCCCTGAACTCACACAAACACCCCCACAAAGAGAACTAAGAGAAGAATAACTGCGGCTCCATTAATCCAGTTAGTCAGGCTGCGTTCCCCGAACAGTGATTCCCAGTAAGCGCTTCCAGTCCGAATCTTAACGCTCTGATCAGCCAGCGAATAAAAGGACGGGACTTCGGCACCGGGGACGTTTCCGCCGCACAGATAGGCCTCGCGATACTGGTCGCTCTTTACCCGGACCAAAAGCGCGGGAAGCAACAGGGCCAGGGCCACGGCGATGAACAGTGGCCAGGGGGTGAATAACCCAAAGGCGGAACGCAGGTGCCAACCGGCGGTCTCAAAGGCCTTGGCGTAGCCCATCGTCGATTCGGCCGGGGTGATTAGGATGTTCACCAGCGGTGCTACAAAGACGCTGAGAACAACTGCCCCCGCCACCATCAACAGAATCGTGGAGTAGGACAGGAATGATTTGGGCTCTACTACGGCGCCGCGTTCAAAGGACACCAGGCTGATCATCCGTCCGATCCACTTGGTCCAGTAGACCATCGTCGTAGCGCTGCCTACGGCCAGGAAGCCGACAACCAGCGGGAACCAGGCCGAAAACGGAACAGCCGCGGCCTGGATACTGGCCCACTTGCCGAACAACACCCCGAAGGGCACGAACAACATCGTGATCATACCCAGCATCGCTATACCTGAAAGTAAGGGCAGCTTGGCCACAAGGCCTTCCATATCTTCGATGTCCCGGCTCTCGATACGCTGCTCGATAGTGCCCACCACCAAGAACAGAACCCCCTTGGAGATGGCGTGGAACACGATTAGCGCAATGGCCGCGGCGATCGCCAGGTCACTGTTGATACCTGCACAGCATACGATCAAGCCGAGGTTGGAGATGGTCGAATAGGCTAAAACGCGCTTCGCGTTGTGTTGACTGATCGCCACAATGGAGGTCACCATAAACACAAAGGCCCCGAAGACGGCGATGGCGACCGAAAGCTGAGTGCCCTCGTAGGCCGGCGCCAACCGCAAAACAAGATAGACGCCCGCCTTGACCATGGTGCTCGAGTGCAGCAACGCGGAGACCGGTGTGGGCGCCACCATCGCCCCCAGCAACCAACTCTGGAAGGGAACCTGAGCGGCCTTGGTAAACCCGGTAAAGCAAAACAGGGCCAGTGGTAGGAGTAGTGCCGCACCGACAGTGCCAAAACCCGTCAGATCCTGGATCGACAGGGTTTCTCCGGCCTGCCAGAGCAGGATCATTCCCAGGACAAGGGCCGCCCCTCCCAGCAGGTTCATCCACAGGGCTCGTAGGGCGTTTCCGATCGCTTCCGCATTCAGATCGTGGCGGATCAGGTGGAAACTGCACAGTGTGGTTACTTCCCAGAAGAAGAACAGCCAGAGCAGGCTGTTGGCGAAGACCAGGCCGTTCATTGCACCCAAAAAGGCGACCATAAAGAAGAAGAAAACGTGCTGCCTGGTGTGATCCAGCTTAAGATGCGCCTCGTGGTCACGCATGTAGTCCAAAGCGTAGATAATGATCAAACCGCCGATGATCGAAATTACCAGGGTCATTATCACCGAGAGCAGATCGATGTAGAGTACCGGCTGCACCTTTAAGCCGCTGGGCAGGATGAAGAACTTTAATACCGGGAGCATTACAGCTTGGATGCCGGCCAGGGCCAGTATCAGAGGATGCTTGGACGTAAAACCGACATAGAGGAAGTAGGCCAGGAGGGCAAAATCCAGCACCAGAATCAGGTTATCCCATAGGTGGCCGGGGGACAACGCGATCGGCCCTGCTTCCACCACCCGCATGAGCAACATCACCGAAGCCACCATCAACACCAGCATTGACGATATTACAAGGGGCTTAATGACTCGCGCATCCTTGACTCCGAAGGCTAGTAGCGCCGCCGCGAAGGGCATAATCACCAGAATGGCAACAAGGCTTTCCACGCCCATAATTAAGTCCGTACCTCCTCCGCATGATTCAAGGTGTTGCAGTATTACCTCTGTTAACCGACTGATTAGTTACCTTTCAAAAAACACCCGTCCCCGTCGCTTTTCTAAGGTATTAGATCCATTATACTTGTATTCCCCCGACTGGTCTTTTAATAGTCGTTGAATGGCTTTGAAGGAAGATCGAGTGGTAGTATTTCGGACTTTTCCGGTTTGTATAGACAATTCTAACGATTAGACCTCACCAAGTCAACCTTGTTAATCGGATTTATTAGTCTCCTTGGGGTTTGGAGCGCTGCATCCGGCCATCTAGCACTACTACGTTAAGTAGGTGCTCTAACAGTAGTTCCTTCTTATTTATGCCATTAGAATGGGCATGAAATTCCTCTTTTGGCAACACACTTAACGTAGTAGTACTAGGTTATATGCACCAGTGTATAATCACGTGTACCGAGCCCGATCTGCTCTCCGTATTCCAGCTGCCGGCTCCAGTCGATCTGCGGATAAAGCGTTCTAAACTTATCCGGGGTATCAGTCTTCGCCCCCAGGCGGCTGGCTGCAAGTCCCCGCTCTGCATTGACCAAGTCCACACAAGCCTGGTCCAGAGCCACTGGATCGACAGAGGCCAGGACACCAATGTCCCGGACAATCGGGGAGTCGCTCCAACCGCAGCAGTCGCAATCCGGGGTAACGTTGTTCACAAAGGATATAAACACGGACTTACCGATCTTGTCCTTGAGAACCCCCCAGGCATATTCCACGATTTTCTCTTGAATGATGTCAGGCTCGGTTTTCCAGTTGATCGCGATCGAGCCGTAGCTGCAGGTCACGGTACACTCTCCACAGCCGATACACTCTCCCTCATCGATTCTGGCTACGACACTGTCCCCGGCGACGTTAGACAGCTTTACAGCGCCCGTGGGACACCACTCGAGGCAGTGTCCACACCCTCGGCACTTTTGGGCATCCACAGTTGGTAGGATGTCGGAATGCATCATTTGCTTCCCGCTCCGGCTGCCGAGTCCCATCCCGATGTTCTTAAGGGCGCCCCCGAAACCGGTTGCCTCGTGGCCTTTGAAGTGCGTGACACATAACAGAGCATCAGCATCACATACAGCACTGCCAATCTTGACTGTCTTGAAGTGTTTCAGGTTGACCTCGATCTCGCGATAGTCCTTCCCCTTTAAGCCGTCGGCGATAACCAGCGGAGCGTTGACCACAGCAAAGTCAAATCCGTGCTTGACTGCCGCTTCCAGGTGGTCGACGGCGTTGGCCCGGCTCCCCACGTACAGGGTGTTGGCATCAGTGAGGAACGGTTTTCCCCCGTCTTTGCGCACCAGGTCCACCAGCAGGCGAATGAACTGGGGTCGGATATAGGTAATGTTCCCGGTCTCCCCAAAATGGAGTTTGAGGGCTACCAGATCGTCCTTTTCAAGGCCTTTGCCAAAACCGGTCCGCCCGTAGAGTTTGCCCAGCTTGTCAAAGAGGTTCTGCTTGCGGTTGCTGCGCATATCCATAAATAGTATAGGAACGGGCATCGTATACCTCCTGGCGAATCATTGTAGAGTTCACGCATTCTAGTCTTTTCGATAATTCAGCATAAAACCCTTTCTTTTATACAGAAAATGGCCGGACTCCCATAGGGAACCCGGCCCGTAATAACTGCTATGTGGTCTGGTCCACCGTTATCTAGCGTAGGCAAAGGTGAAGGCGCCAAGTCTCCGGGCCACCGGAAGCGCGTGCAGAAACCGGTTACTTACCCATGGCTCAAAGAAAAATGTTGCTCCATAGGATGGATCCCATCCGTTAAGGGCCTCGCGTGCGGCCCGTCTCGCTTCGGGCGAGGCCGGACGGTTGATCCACCCGTTTAGTACAGGTTCAAACTGCACCCTTCCCCAGGTTCGGTCATAAATAACCGCGCTGATGGTGTTGGGAAACTTGTAGCTCCTAACCCGGTTCAGGATGACCGCACCAACCGCCACTTTGACTTCGAAGGCCTGGTTGTCTGCTTCGGCCGTAATCAGACGGGCGAGCAGGTCAAAATCACTTGCCGAGGCCGAGGTAACCCGGCCAGATAAGACCGGCAGTCCACGACTTACCGACGCCGATGCTCGTGAAGGGATCACCAGCTTCTGGCCGGGATGCAGGACTGAACTCCGCAGGCCGTTAACACGCATCGTCTCATCTACGCTAACGCCGTGACGCTGTGCGATTTTAAACAGAGTGTCACCGCGCCGGACGGTATAAACATTGCCTTTTGAGGGGATGGTAAGCTTCTGACCAGGATCAATCCTGGAGGACGACCCGAGACCGTTAGCCGACCGCAGATCTTGAACGGAGACGTTAAAGCGTTGACCAATCTTATACAAGGAATCACCGGGTACTACCGTATAACTAGCTGCCAGCGCTGCACCGACCGGCACAAGTAAAAGAAGCGCAGAAAACAGTAGCGTGAGAACGAAGTGCAAACCTTTTCCTCCCATGGCCTCCGAGGTTAGTTGACGGGTTAGGGTTGAGGGCACCCCACCGGATTCCTGGACTCACCTCCTGAGCTTGTCCGGTTTCACCCCTGATCTAATTCCCCCGTTCTCTGCCAGATAAGACAGAGATTCGGCCTTTTTTCGTTATTATACCTGATTTACACTTCACATCCAGACTGAAAATCCTGGGATTGGCAGTCGAATTCACCATGTAATGAGGCCTTTACCATGTTCAAAAGCTGGTCGAGCGCTTTCTCTCCGTTCTCAACGAGCAAGGTAATCTCGTCTGGCCGTGCTCGCTCAATATGAATCCCGACCACGACCACCACCGGCACCCCGAGTTTCCGGGCCGCATGGGCGGCGGCCGGACGGGCAATCTCATCATCACGGTGTCCGAGGCGGGGCACCACGGTTACATTACTACTCAGCTTATGGGGGTCCTCAAGGCTCGGTCGGGGTACTCCAAAGGCTACGGCACCCACGTGCGGTTGCTCACCACCCAGGACCTCTATGTTTACTCCGTCGGCGGTAACCGTGGCTGCCGCCTCAACCAGATACCTGCCTTCTCCGGCACACGCCTGTAAGCGGACGACCATGAGTTTTCCTCTCCTGAATAATAATCTGGCCGGTTTGGGTTAGATTAAGATGAAGAATAACTGTACAGGAGGTATCATTTGATGACCGTGGGGCAGAAAATGCATCAAACCCTGGCCACCCTTCAAAGCTGCGCAGGTGATATGAAGTCCTATGCCCTGGAAACCCAGGACACCAACGCCAAAAAAATGTTTGCCGACTTCGCGAATCAGCTTGAGACCATCACCGAGGGGTTCAAGGGCCGAGTAAACTACATCGAGCAGCAGGAACCCCAATACAAGGTATTTGAACGGGCCCAACAGCAACAGTAACCGTAGAAGACGCTGGCAGCGTCTTCTACTTTTTGGTCAGTTTTCGCTTATCCCCCACCCGTTTAGTGAACCGTTGCTGGTCGAAGTATTCCAGTAACGGCAACACGTACTTGCGTGATGAGTTCAGCAGATCACGGGCCTCGCCGATGGTTATCTCCCTGTTTTCCCGCAAGTAGCCTTCCAGGGCCTGCCTTGTCGTTTCAATAGCCTCGTTGTGAAAGTACAGCTCCGGCGTCACCCGATGCACGGTGCCATGGCGCGTCAGGTAGGACAGGTACTCGGTCGTCAAATCGGGGTCCGCGCCAGCTCTAGCCAAGACATCGGACGCGCTGTCAGGCTGGATGCCTGCAGCCTTAAGATCGGCGGTGACCCGGTTTACGACTTGGTAGAGTTTGTCCGGCAGCACGTCCGTCGCGTGTGGCAGGGCAATAGTCTGGGGTTGCAAGACGACGGTCTCTTCCGCTTCCAGGAGGCTCAACATGGTGCTGAACACTTTGGGCGAGACCTGTGGTAGGGTGCGGGAGCGCATCTCCTCCCTGGGATACCCTTCCCGCAAGGGGAAGGCCCGGTGGAACTCCCTGAGGGTAGCCAACACGCTTTCCTTCCAATCCCGGTACTTGGATCCTGAAAGGAAAAACACCTGCTCGTCAACTCTTATCTGAACGGCCGTGCCATCTTCCACCAGCTGGCGGCACAGGTTAGTAACCTCATCCTTCTCCAGTCCGGTTAGCTCGGCAATCTCCGCGCCGCTCATCTGGATCGCCCGCTCACCTAACAACTGTTCCACCTGCTCCCGGGGCGTGCCCATTTCCAGCGTCTCCAGGGCACTGATTACATCATCCCGGAATCGCTTGTGCCGTACTGGATTAGGATTGATGACCAGGCCACCGCCAATGGTCCGCATCGGAGAGTATGACCGGATCACGAAGCGATCTCCCTTGGCCGCCACCCCATAGTGGTCGAGTACAATCTGGGCGTAACACTCTTCCCCAGGCGCCAGCTCGTTCCGATCCAGCAAGAGCACCCGGGCGATAATCTCTGCCGACCCCAGGTGAAAACGCACCCTTGCCCTATTTTTCAGATTCCGTTTGGTTCCCTTAAGCAGAAACAACCTGACATCGACATATCGGGAAGGGGTAAACACGCCAGGCGTCACCATCACCTCGCCCCGGCCGACGTCCTCTACTTCCACCCCGGTGATGTTTACAGCCACACGATGCCCTGCTTCGACTTCCGTTGCCTTTTCCTTGTGAACCTGGAGCGAGCGGATCCGGCTGTTCTGCCCGGACGGTAGGATGTCCACCAAATCGCCAACATGCAGCGTCCCCGACGCCAGCGTCCCGGTAACCACGGTTCCAAAACCAACCACGGAAAAGACCCGGTCAATGGGCAGCAAGGCCGGTCCGGTGGTATTCCTTTGGGGAAGATCGGCCGCCAGATCATCAATCAATTTGATCAGTTCGGGCAGTCCCTGGCCCGTGGCCCCGGAAACGTGCAGGACGGGGGCGTCCTTCAACACCGTTTCGCTCAGGTACTCACGTACCTCTTCGTCCACAAGGCCAAGCCAGTCTTCGTCCACCATATCGATCTTGGTAAGGACGACGATTCCCTTTTCAATTCCGAGCAGTTGAATAATGTCCAGGTGCTCTCGCGTCTGTGGCATTACACCCTCATCGGCAGCGATCACCAGGAGCACCAGGTCAATCCCACCGACTCCGGCCAACATGTGTTTAACAAACCGCTCGTGGCCGGGAACATCAACGATCCCCGCCCGTCGACCGCTGGGCAGGTTCATATAAGCAAAACCCAGTTCAATGGAGATGCCCCGTTCCTTCTCTTCCCGTAAACGGTCGGTGTCAATCCCGGTAAGAGCACGGATAAGGGTGGTCTTACCGTGGTCGACGTGTCCGGCCGTACCGATAACCAAATCGCGCATCAATCACGTACCTCCGTGCAGGCCTGTTTCAGTACCCGCGCCACCAAATGGTACTCATCATCACGCAGTGTTCGCGGGTCGAGCAGCACTTTGAGATCGTGCACGCGGCCAACCAGGGCGGGATCGGTATCCCTGAGGCGCGTCGCCAACTCATCCACACCAAGCCCCCGCGGTTGCAGAGCGACCAGCACCGTTCTGGGGTCCGCGGTCGGCATCGCCCCTCCGCCAACCTGCGACGCGCCACCTTCAAGGGACACCTGCAGCTCGTCTCCGGCTTCCGCGCGGATAAACCCGGCTAGCAGGGTGGCCTTTTCTTCAATGACCGCGGAATCCAAGGTAAGCATGCGCAGGGTGGGAATGCTCTGAAGGGCCTGCTCCGGTTCGAGGTACTCGCGGAGTGTAGCCTGCAGGGCGGCCAGGGTCAGCTTATCAACCCGTAGCGCCCGGGTCAGCGGATTCTTCTTCATTCTATCCACGATTTCCTTACGACCGACAATAATCCCGGCCTGTGGTCCACCGAGAAGCTTATCGCCACTGAACGTCACCACATCGGCCCCGTCCGCCACTATTTCCTGAACCGTGGGCTCGTAGGGCAACCCGAAAGGACTCAGGTCAATCAGAAAACCACTGCCTAGGTCGGACATCACCGGCAACCCCGTTTCGGAGCCCAGACCGGCCAGTTCGCGCACACTGGTTTCGTGAGTAAACCCGACAATCCGGTAGTTAGAGGTGTGGACCTGCAACAGGAGTGCGGTGTCGTCGGTCAGGGCCTGCCGGTAGTCACGCAGGTACGTCTTGTTTGTGGTTCCGACTTCCACCAGTTTGGCGCCGCTTTGCTCCATTACGTCGGGAATCCGAAACGAACCACCGATCTCCACGAGTTGTCCCCGCGATACGATCACCGACCGGCCCTTTGCCAGTGTCCCCAGGGCGAGCAGAACCGCACCGGCATTATTGTTGACCACCAGTGCCGACTCTGCTCCGGTCAGACGAACCAGTAGGTCCTCAACCAGCGAGTATCGGGTGCCACGCTTACCCGTATCCAGGTTTAGTTCAAGGTTGCAGTAGTTTGAGGCCACCTGTTCAACGGCCTCGCGGGCGGATTCACTGAGGACCGACCGTCCCAGGTTGGTGTGCAGGACCACACCGCTGGCATTCAGGACACGGCGCAGGACCGGCCGGGCCTTTTGCCGTACCCGTGCTTCGGTGCGCTGTACCGCTTCATCCAGAAGGTCCTGACGGTCCAAAGCTCCAGGATCCGACTGCCGTATGACGCGGGCCCGGATTTCATCCAGGGTCTCCCGGATGCTCTCTACAACCAGAACCCGAGGATTGGTCTCAAGCAGAGCAACGACCTGGTCATTGCGCAGAACTTCATCCACCGCCGGCAACTGCCTCAAGTTGCTTCCCGCTTCAATGGACATTCAGAAACGTCCTCCCGTTTTGCTCTTTATGTGTTAACGTTTAAGGTCAGGGTCGCCCCCTGGATACGGGCGTCAATGTCTTTCTCGCCCTCCGTCTCGAGTCGCACGATAAACATCCACTCCCCCTGGAAAACACCAAGGGAGACCTTTCCGTCCGGGCCAGTGCGTGTAAAACGAGACACTGCACGACCGTTACAGTGGGCGAACACCTGGTTGTTCACCAGAGGCCGACCGCCCGCCTGCACCAGTATGTCAACCTCGTCCCGGTCCAGCCGCAGCGGAATGATCTCCAGCGGCATGCCGTATGAACCGGGCCAGTTGCCCTGATCACCAATCGTCACAATCGTTTTTGCGAAGTGCCTAAAATGGACGATCCGGGTTACGTCTTCCCTGGACACCCTTCCCCTAAGGTAGCTCCCGTCCTTAAGATGACTGTATACTCCCAAATCATACTCCGCCAGCAGACTGTAAACACCCGGACGTTCGCAGGAAAACCCGGCAACGAGGCCATCCGCTTGCGGCTCTAATTCCAGTCTCCGGCATTCTCCTGCGGGAATCTCCAGTGAGAGGCGTGTATTTGAAGGATCGGCCTGACCTTCAACTTTAAAATGATGACCGTACAGCAGGGTACAGCGCAGGTATTGCCCGACTTCACCCCGTGCGGAGCAACGCAACCAAAGGTTGTGTGGGGCCAATAGATTCACCTCCACCCGATAGTCTCCCCGGATAATCCTGAAATTACCTTTAAATCCCCGCCAGGAGTTCCCGGACGAGCACCTAGAAATACCGGATAATCTCGTAGGTTGTGGTGCGCTGGACCGGCTGGAATCCGGCGTCACGGATAACCCGCAGTATCTCTTCAAGCGGTACCCGATGCACGGCCCCGGCTGCTCGCACCACGTTTTCTTCCAGCATGGTGCTTCCGAAGTCGTTCGCACCAAAGCTAAGTGCCACCTGGGCGATCTTGGCTCCCTGGGTAACCCAGGAGGCCTGTACATTCGAAAAATTGTCCAGCATCAAGCGTGAAACCGCAAGCATCTTCAGGTAGTCAACGGCCGTAGTACCGCTGCCACCCAGTTCTGTGTTCAAGGGCTGGTAAGTCCAGGGGATAAAGGCGGTGAACCCCCCGGTTCGATCCTGGGCCTCACGCAGCCGAACCAGGTGGCGAACTCGCTCTGCCACGGTTTCGCATGTCCCAAACATCATCGTGGCCGTCGTACGCATCCCCAGGGCGTGTGCTTGGAGCATTACATCGATCCATTCTTCCCACGAGATCTTGTACGGACTTATCGCCCGGCGCACCCGATTAACCAGGATTTCCGCGCCACCGCCCGGCACTGAATCGAGCCCGTGGGACTGAAGCAAGGCCAGGGTCTCGTGAACGGATTTTCCAGATTTACGTGCCAGGTGGACGATTTCCGGTGGGGAGAACGAATGGATCTGAATGTTGAAGCGACTTTTTATCGCTTGCAGCATTCCCAGATAGTATCCCAGATCAAGATTCGGGTGGAGCCCACCCTGGATCAGGACCTGGGTTCCTCCCTGCTCTACCAGTTCCTCAACCTTATCCAGGATCTGATCGTAGGTCAACACATAGGCATCCGGAGCAGACTCGTCGCGATAGTAGGCACAGAACCGGCAGCGGGAGAGACACACGTTGGTGTAGTTGATATTCCGGTCAATCACAAAGGAAACCACGTTTTCAGGATGCCGCTTCCGACGAACGGCTTCGGCCGCCTTCCCGACCGGCAGGAGATCAGCCGACTCAAGCAGCGTGACACCGTCTGACTCCGTCAGCCGTTCACCGGCAAGCGCCTTGTTCAGGATTCGCCACACCTCGTGCATCAGCGATCACTCCAGATATTTAGACGAACACGTTCCTCAAGCAGGCCAGTCTTGAAAGCATAGTCGCAAAACCGGAGCAGCCCCCGCTGGTACTCCTCGTCCAGGTCGTGCCTGATCAGGTCGAAGTACTCGCGTAACACCGGAGTGGGCAGGCCGGTGCGCAAGTGACCGGATTCCAAGACTTCCCCGGCACGCTGGGCGCCGAGGCGCCGTGCCGTCTGTAACAGTTGGTACAGTTCCCCGGTGGCAACCGGCTTGTGTTCCGCGAAATCACGCTGAACGACCCACAGGGCGTAGACCATGCGCTCTCCAGTAAACTCCTTCCAGGCCTCACCCAGATCGGTCACATACAACCCGCTGCCCCTTCCAAGACCGTGATAGGTAATAAGCGCCTGGTCACCGATCAACAGGGCGGCGTCATTGTGCAGGAGCATCTCTTCAAGCCCGGACATCCCGGTTTCGTAGACCACGTCAACTTGGTAGTAGTGTTTCAGAAGAATCTTCAGCAAGGCCACTGAAGTCGCCGAGGCGCCGGTCAAGCAGATCCGGCACCCTTCCAGGTCGGTAACCGGGACCTTGCTGAAGAGAAAGATACTGCCAACCCTACCGTCAGAGCTTACCGAAAGGTCCGGTAGGATCAGACAGCGGCCCGGGTTGCGGGCATACTCAATCGAGGAAATTGGCGTAACATCCAGTTCACCCCGTAAAAAAAGGTCGTTAAGAAAAGTTGGCACACCGCGGATCAGCCTGATCTGCGGAGGTAAAAGACCGGTTTCAAGGGGATGGTACACCGGCAGACAGTTCAGGTAGTCAACCTGCCCAAGCCGTACTTCGGACACTAGAAGCCCTCCCGGACAACGTTGTACAGGGTGTCCCGCTCTACCGGAACCCGCCCGGCCGCCCGGATCAGGCCAATCAATTCCCTGCGGGTTAAGGCCTGCCCGGTATCCGCGCCGGCGGCGTGCGTGATCTTCTCCTCCACTACGGTACCGTCAAAATCATCGACCCCAAAGTTTAGGGAGATCTGGGCCAGCTTGGGCCCGATCATAATCCAGAAGGCCTTGATATGGTCGAAGTTGTCCAGCATAAGTCGTGAGACAGCCAGCACTTTAAGGTCGTCAAAGCCCGTCGTACGGGCGTGGACCACCCTTTCAAGGTCGGTGTGGCGAGGGTGAAAAGCCAGCGGAATAAAGGTCATAAACCCTCCGGTCCGGTCCTGTTGCTCACGGAGTCTGATTAGGTGATCGACCCTTTCTTCAATGGTCTCGACGTGCCCATAGAGCATGGTCGCGTTGGTCCTGATCCCCAGGCGATGAGCAATAGCGTGTACTTCCAGCCACCGCTCTCCGCTGATTTTCTTAGGACAAACCTCCTGCCGAACCCGGTCGGCAAAAACTTCGGCACCCCCGCCAGGCAGGGAGTCTAGCCCGGCCTGGCGCAGTGTGAGCAGTACTTCTTCCAGGGACAGAGCGTGCAGCTCGGCCAGGTAATCGATTTCAACAGCGGTAAGGGCCTGGATAATCACCCCGGGTAGCGCCTCGCGCAACCGCTTCATCATTTCCAGGTAGTAGTCCAGGGACAGCTCGGGATGCAGCCCGCCCACCACATGCACTTCCGTAATGCCCATTTCCCAGGCTTTGCGCGCCTTGGCCTCGATCTCGTCCAGCGACAGGACGTAGCTTGACGCGTCGCCCTTGTCCTTGCCAAACGCACAAAAACGACAGCGATTAACACAGATGTTGGTGTGGTTGATGTGACGGTTAACAACAAAGAAGACCCGGTTCCTATGCTTACGTCTGCGCACCAGGTCGGCCAAGTAACCCACGGCGAGGAGGTCATTTGACTCAAACAGCCGCATTCCGTCCTCTGCGCTGAGACGCTTACTGTGTTGCACCTTATCCGCAATGTCAGCCAAGCCGTTTGCAAACATCAATTGATCCAATCTTAACCCCTCTTTTCCTGATACTACCTAGTGAAGAAGAACCTCAGCCAGGGTAAAGCCAAATACCACCATCCCTAGGACAGCGTTCACCTGGAAAAAAGCCACGTTGGCCCGGGATAGATCGTGGGGCTTGACGATGGCGTGTTCATAGCCAAGGATCAGGACGGCCAGCCCGACCCCGATAAAGTACAACGTTCCAAGACCCAACGCGATCCCGGCCGCGGCCAGGAAGGCGGGTGCCAGGATGTGAAAAGCCGCCGCGACCTTCAGGGCCGCCGGGATCCCCAAACGGGCAGGTATGGAACGGATCCCTGAGGCGCGGTCGAAATCGTAGTCCATACAGGCATAGATGATATCGAACCCGGCCACCCAGAACATTACGCCCAGGCCGAGCAGCACCGGCGCCACGGTAATGGCATCGGAAATTGCGATCCAGGCTGCCACCGGCGTAAAGCCCAGCGCCACCCCCAGCCAGAGGTGACAAGCCCAGGTGAAACGCTTGGTGTAGGAGTACCCAACCAGGATAAGCAGGACCAACGGAAAGAGTTTTACGGCAAGCACGCTTAATTGGAGTGCCGCGAGCAGCAGCACCGAAATGGAGATGACGGCGTGGATCCAGACATCAGTAACCGTCAGCAGGCCTTTCGGAAGGGCCCGTCCTGCCGTGCGCGGGTTTTGCGCATCAATGTGGCGGTCAATGATCCGGTTAAGCGACATAGCCGCTGTCCTAGCGCTGACCATAGCCACCGTAATCCAGAATATGTCCAAGACTGCCGGTATTCTATGTTCCACGAGCAGGGCTCCGATGTAGGCAAAGGGAAGTGCGAAAACGGTGTGTTCAAACTTGATCATTTCCAGGAAGATCCGAATCTTACCAATAGGCCCGGGGCCTGTGGCCGAACCCGGTACCGGTGCAGTGCGCATGCTGCTTTCCAAAGACAGATTGTTCATCTCACGCAATACCTTCAACCTCTCCCCTGATAATCTGTAAAGTATATTGAATCCTAGCCGACCTTGGTACCCACTTGGACGGCGACAATGCCGCCGGTCAAATCGTAGTTCCTGGCGTCAGCTAAACCTAATTCGGTGAAGAGCTCCCTGATCTCGGTCTGGTGCATAAAGTACTTCAAGGAATTGGGTAGATAACTATAAGGGCCTTTGAGACCCGCCCCCATGCGACCCATGATCGGTACCAGTTTATCGAAATAGAGCCAATATGCCTGCTTAAAGCCAAGGGCCCCGGGCTTGCCCAGCTCCAGGTTCACTACTTTGCCCCCCGGTTTCACGACCCGGGCCATTTCCTTAATTGTCTTGCGCACATCAGGTACATTACGCAGCGCAAACCCGATCGTGGCACAGTCAAAGGTGTTTTCGGCGAAGGGCAGGTCCAGGGCATTACCCTGTATAAACCTTACGATCCCCTGGTATGGCGATTTCTTCAGGTTCTCTTCTGCCTTTTTCAGCATTTCCGCGCAGAAATCAACCCCGGTTACACTGCCCGTAGGACCGACCGTACGGGCCTGCTCAAAGCTCAGCATGCCGGTGCCACAGGCGACGTCCAGGCCTTTCCCGCCGGGTTTCAAGCCAGAATGCCGCACGGCGAAACGGCGCCAGTATTTATCCTGATTGAAGCTGAGTACCGTGTTTAACAGGTCATAACGGTGGGCAATCGAGGAAAACATGGCGTGAACATATTCTTCTTTCTTGCACGGGTCTTCAAATCTCATTTATTACTACCTCTCTACTGTGACCGCTAGTCTGTGATTAGGACGGTGAAAGACGTACTCGACAACCTCTTGCAGGGCCCTGCGGGCTTTACCCTCGGGGAGCTTGCGCAGTTCGGCCAGCGCCTCTTCGCAATAACCTGCCGCGAGATTCGACATCCCCCTATTCATTAAACCGTATCCCATCCCAAGTTTCAAGCCGAGTATCCGGGCCGCTTCACGTTCCACGGGGTTGGCCCCACCCAGTTCACTCCCCATCGCCATCCCCCCGGCAAATAGCACGGCTATCTGATCGTGTACCAGCTCAACTACATCCTGTGTCGTGTTACCCCTGCCCTCCCGGATGGCACTCTCGTTGATCAGGCAAACCGTCTCCGACAAAGGACGCAGAAGACGGGTCAGGCGCGCATCGGCTGCCAGGGCAAAAAAGCGACTGTAAAAATAGTCACCCAGGAGGATGGGCATTGAAAAAGAATCATCCTCGGATCCACGTTCCCCATTCCTGACCGTTCCGTGAACGTGGGTGGCAAGGTGTACTAACTGAACCATACCCGCCAAACACACGGCCCTGTCGCGAACAAAATTAAACAACCTGGTTCCTAACAGGATGGCACCCGGCCTGATTGTAAGTTCCAGGGGCGGGAGTCTGAGCATCCCGATCGGATCCAGGTCGCGCATAATCGGGGAGCGGCTTCTCAACTTAAGGTCCATTTGGAGTAGTTCGTTCCGAACCAGGGAAAACATCTCTAGTGACACCAGTAGCGATACCTCCGATGCTTAACGACAATTGGGACACTAATTCGGGCAGACAGTGCCGTTTTCCTCCTTATATTACCCCTGATTCCACCAATTAAATATTAGGCCTCTATAAACAAAGAGACCCTGCAATTCCCTTCTCCTGGATTGCAAGGCCTAACTTACATACTATGATCCTTATGTGGGTTGGTACTAATAAATATCCCTCCTACATATTCGCCACCTTAAGCGGCACCGCTTCGGGAATGATACCCCGGATCGTTTCGGTAGCCTGTACCTGTTGCGCCTTAAAGGCCTCCGTCAGATAATTACAGGCGTTCCAAGGATCGACCGTGTCACCACAGGTAAACACATCTACTGCTGCGTACCCCAGTTCCGGCCAAGTATGGATCGTGAGATGAGACTCTGATATTACAACTACACCGCTTACCCCCTGGGGGCTGAACTTATGGAAGACATATTCCCGGATTTCGGCGCCTGCTTCGAGCGCGGCACTAACCATGATTTCCTCAACCTTCTTGGGATCATTCAGAAGATCAAACTCGCACCCGTAGACCTCCGCCAGGACATGTCGCCCCATCGGTTTCATTGACATTATCCTCCCCCTTTATAAGTATTCTGACTGCAACCAGCCCATAAACACAGGCTAATTCCAACCAAATTCAATTCTAACATAAAGCTTCCTTTTGTCAACATTATTCTTAGACAACCTTAATACGGTCAAATCACTGTGTTTTCAAGGCTTCCGGCCTCTCCGACGGCCACCCTGACGACATCGGAAACGACCAGGGAGCCCACCCCTTCAGGCGTACCGGAAAGGATCACGTCGCCGGGCCAGAGCGTCATAATTCGGGAGATGTAACTGACAAGATATCCGTAACCAAAGATCATCTGCAGCGACGACTCCTGCCGAATGTGCCTATTGACATACAACTCCACCTTGATGTCTGCCGGGGGCCTCCCGGTTACAATGTACGGTCCGAACGAGCAGAAGGTGTCAAAGGTCTTAGACCGAGTCCATTGCCCGTCCTGTCGCTGAAGGTTCCGAGCCGTGACATCGTTGGCGCCCCGGTACCTGATTTCATCCCCGGTCCCGATTACAGCGGAAGGAGGCTTCATAAACAAGATGGGACGGTCCGGCATAGCGTGCCCGAACTCGGCAGCGTGATCACGGTAGTTTAGTCCCACACAGATGATCTTCGAAGGACGGCAAGGGGCCAGCAGTCGTACCGACGTTATCGGAAAGGTGTTCCCGGTTTCACGGATTTCCTGGAAGGGGTCACCGGCAAGCTTGACCACGTGACCGTTAAACTACCCCGTAGAACTGACCAGCCTCTGATGCAAAGCGACATACCCTCTTACTCATCGCAAGTCCTCCAAGAAGATGTACATTAACGGCAGACCGGCAAAGATCATCGTTGTGGCCGCCGCTACCACACCGGAGTCGTTGACAATAAGGGCGACAATCGCCCCCAGAATTATCCCCACGAAACCCCGATAGAGATCGGGATAACGCTGCTTAAACTCCTGCATTTGACCAACCGGCAGGAAAAAGAGCAGCGCAAAGCCACCCAGGGTAGCCAGGAACACTCGGCTCCAGATCGTGTACTTCAAGAGCTTCCAGTTCATGGCAAACTTCCGGTTCAAAATGTTGTAGGCCTCCTCCAGCCCCTGGACCAGACCGCCTGTAAATACCAACCGGGCCGCCCGGCCGATATGCGACTGCTGCTCCGCGCCGCGCATAAAGTCCAGCACTGTGAGCCCGGCAAGGAAGAGCACTACCCCGCCCCCGCCGATAAACAATACCCGTTTGGTGAAACGAACACCCAGGAACAGTAAAAACGTTACCAGAAACGCAATGGAGGCCGTGATGGAACCGCCCATGTTGGCCCCCAACTGCGGGTTGGCTACGGTGAAGAGAGTGATCGCAAAGGAGAAGGCAACCACAGGCAGGATAACCCCCCGCCAGCGCGGCCAACGTGTTAGCACGGTAGCGGCACCCAGGATGGCTGATCCGACGAGCACACCCATGTACTCGTTACCCAACCCGTAAAACCGAGCCCCTCCCAGAGGATCGTAGCTTAACAGGGACTGCTTTTGTAGCGGGGAACCGAGCAACAGATCGATTACAATTGTACCGGCTGTAAACAGGGCCAAGAACACGAAGGGCATCATGTCCCCCTCCCTGCTTAACCAGACCGCTGCGGCACCGACCAGAAGAGTTAGTCCAATCAAGCCGGTAACCATTCCGACAATCGTGGTCGGCCCAAACGGGACGATCAACAGCGCTGCCAACGGAAAACTCATCACCAGCAGCATGAGCTGGCGCAGGTAGCGGCGGTCGATCAGCCTGATATCCCTGAACAGGATCGACAGCATCACAATCAGCACTAGACCAATTTGCAGGCTCATGTAGGTTTTAATGATGGGGACTCGTGCCGTATGCGTCAACACTAAGCCTTCGTTCAGCTGACTGAGATCATCGAGGCCGCCGGCGCCCGGCAGAGACACAACCGTGCGGCCGATGATGCTCTCGGGTGGGTTAATATTAAAGAAGTGAAGCACTGTTGGCGCCACGTCAATATTTAGGACAATCCCCTCACGGCGTGTCGAAGCCGAGGTTAACAGTCCCGGCTCAACCCCGGTACCAGCCATCACCAGCGGGGTTAGTAGATCCTTTTCGGCGATTGCCACACTTGAAGGGGTAGGAACGAGTACCATGAGGAAATCCCTAGACAAATCCAATTCGTTAAGAAGCCTGTCGATAAACTCGGCCGACCTAGCTAAAGCCGCCCCCCGGTGAGCAGCCAACATCTCCGGCAGCACCTCACCCGCGGCTTCATCGACTCGCGAGGTGTCGCCCGTTTCAATTACGATCAGGTCCGCGTAACTAAATTCCCGGAAGCGCTCTATCAGGTGGTCGTAGTCCGTACGGTACCCGCCGGGAAAATCGGGGTCGCGACGCAGCAGGTCTCGTCCGACGCTGCCGTGGTCAACCAGTCCGTTTTGGTCCATGGCGATGGTTACGGCATGACGGCGATGCGCGCTATCCCAGTCCGCATTACCAATAACCGCTGTTACCAGTCCTTCGCTGCGTAGTACACTGCCCAGCGTACCGGCCACTGCGGGTGATGGTACCTTGCTGGTTAGCTGTTGAATCCTGGCGATCCCGAGATGGACTACTCCGTCTTCCGCGGATTCTACTCCCGTTCGCCTGCGGAATTCCTCGCCCGCCTCAACCCGGTGCACCGACTCATTCGCGTCGAAGGCCAGAAAGGCAGCCCCGGTTCCCACCGCACGTGAGCCGGCGCCGATGGTAACGTGCGTGTTTTCTACATTACGTATCCCACCCGTGTTTGTGTTCAGAAGTCCGACGGCGGCACGGGACAGCAATCCCTCAAAAGTGGGATGATCCAGGTCAGCCAGCGTGATCTGGTCGAGGACCACAATAACCACCCGGCCATGCTCCGTTGGTTCCGCCCAACACGCACCGTAGCCTGTAAGCCCGATAGCAAGTAGAAGATATAACACTAAGAGAAACCGGCGCAATCGTGCACCCCCTGTGAGTCGACTCCTAATATTCTAAAGCTGGTTCCAGCAAAAGACAATACTGGTTACAGACTAGTGCAGCCTCTTGCAACCGCTCAGCTCCCGGTACACTTCCACAGTCTCTTCGATCATCCGATCCACGCTGAATTCCACGCGGACGCGTCGGTTCCCTGCAGCAGCCAGGGATTCTCCGACGTACCGGTCGACCAGCAGGTCCTTGATTGCTGCTGCCAACCGTTCGGGACAGCGCGTCTCCACCAACCGGCCCGTGAGTCCGTCAATAACCACCTCAGGAATGCCCCCGACCCGTGTCGCTACAATTGGTAGCCCCGCCACCATTGCCTCCAGAATAATCAGGGGAAGACCCTCGGTAATGGACGGCAGTACAAAGACATCCATAGCCGCTAGCAAGGCCGGTACGTCATTACGGTGTCCGGCGAAGGTTACGGTGATGCCGAGGGTCTTGGCTTGGACTCGCAGTTCTTTCCCCAAAGGACCGCTTCCGACCAGCAGAAGATGCACCGGACGGTCCAGGTCCACTAGCGCGATTGCCTGGAGTAAGTCTTGCAGTCCCTTCTGAGGGGCCAAGCGGGCCACGCATCCGACGACAGTCTCATCCCTTCCAATGCCGAATTCACAGCGCGTAATTCCCCTTTCATTCCCGGTATATGTGAACTCCCGCACCCCGTTATGAATGGTGTGAAGCCGATCGGGGGCAATTCCGGCCACGGAAATCAGCTCTTGCCTCAGGGCCTCAGAGACGGTGATCACCCGGTCGGCATGCCTTGACAGGCGGCGTTCAACTGCGGCTGCAGCCCTTCGCTTCCAGCCGGGCCAGGTTTCGTAGAATACCGAGTTGTGTACCGTATATACAACTGCCGGCGTTGACGTCAGGTGCCCGGCCACCCTCCCTACCAACCCGGCTTTTGCGCCGTGGAGGTGTAGAATACCCGGGTTGTACCGGCCGATGAGCCGGACCAGTTGGATCAGGCTGAGGGCATCACCCGCCAAGTCAATTCTTCCCGGGAGATTGATCTCCTTTACCTCAAACCCCTCGCTTCGGAATCTGGCGGCCATCGCTCCCCGGTTGCAGGCAATCACCTGATCGATTCCTCTGCCTCTCAATCCGCTGGAAAGCTCCATCAGGTGGGTCTGCATTCCTCCCTGGGCCGGACGGATCACCTGCAGGACACGAAGGCCATTCACTAAAACCTTCCCCTCCTCACCTGTCTACCTGCATTCTTGACCACATGGCCTCGTTTTAACGTAATAGACGCGGAAAACACCGCGTCTTTCAGCCCCGTAGGATATCAGTTAAATCTCTTTAATGGCTTCGGTTGGACATCCCTCTACCGCCTCGTGTGCACACTCTTCCAGATCGTCGGACACTTCTTCTTCGACCGCTTGCGCCTTTTCCTCATCATCCCATTCAAAGACTTCGGGACAGGTTTCAACGCACACGCCACAACTGATGCACAGGTCTGGATCAACCTCAACTCGCATCCTCAAAACACCTCCGCTAAACATAAAGAATAATCCTGGTAAATGGTTCAGTCGCTAGTTTGGCTTAGGGATCCGGTAAGTATACATAGATTAGTAAAAGCCCGGGATCCCTGCAAGTTTTAGTACCCCTCCCGTACGCCGACACATGCAAAAACCCGCGCGAACCTGAGATTCCGCGGGTTTCTTGTTCTCTAAAATGGTCGGAGCGACAGGACTTGAACCTGCGGCCTCTACCACCCCAAGGTAGCGCTCTAGCCAAACTGAGCTACGCCCCGACGTTTTGATGCAATTATCATTTTAACGAATACGAGACTGTAAGTCAAGGAAACTGCTCAATGCAGAGGCTCACAATCCTGATCACGAACCATAAATGAACCCCACCGGCGCAATGCCGGCGGGGTCTCATTGTTTACCGAAAATGCAATACTTACTTTTTGCCTTCCTGGATCTTCTTCAGCATTTCCGGGGTCAGGTCTTCGTAAGCACCCTTCTTGATCTCGACCTTCTCAGCCGTCGTGTAGTATTCCTTCAGGATTGCCAGGACTTCCGGCCGACCGAACTCAGCCGGCAGTTCTTCGCCTTCCTGCATCGCGCGGCGGAACTGGGTTCCGGACACCATCACGCGGTCTTCCTTCGAGTGCGGGCAGGTCGCCAGCGAAGCCATGCTCCCGCACTTGTGGCAGAAAAAGGTCCAGTTGATCTTCTGGCATTTCAGTTCGAGGGCGCCCGGCCACAGCTCGTCAAAGATAGTCTGAGCGTCAAACGGGCCGTAGTAGCTGCCCACGCCGGCGTGGTCGCGACCGACGATCAGAAAGGCGCAACCAAAGTTCTGGCGGATAACAGCGTGCAGCAGGGCCTCGCGCGGGCCGCCGTACCGCATTTCCATTGGATACACACCGAGGGCGCAAGCCGTTTCCGGGAAGTAGTTCTTGACCAGCTCTTCGTAGCATTTCACCCGGACTTCGCCCGGAATATCACCCTTCTTCAGCGCGCCGACGACAGCATGGATGAATGCGCCGTCAACAAAGCCGCTTTCCAGGGCGAACTTGACCAGGTACTCGTGGGAGCGGTGCATCGGGTTGCGGGTCTGAAAGGCCACTACGCGGGACCAGCCCTTGTCCTCAAAGATCTTGCGGGCTGCGGCGGGATAAAGGTAGTACTCACCGTAACGGGCGCCGTAGTCACCTTCGTTTAAGCACTTGACGGGACCAGCCAGGTTGTATTCGCCTTGGCCAAAAGTTTTTTCCACACCCGGGTGTCCTTCGGCGTCAAGGGTCTTATACACTTCGCGGGCCTGGGCTTCCTTGTCGATCTGGTAGATCTCTTCGATCTTCATGGTCGCGTAGAGCTCATCAGACTCGCGGTCAATCAGGGCAACTTCGCTGCCCACTTTGATACCGGATGCTTCCAGCTCAGCGGCGGAGATCGAAAGGGTAACGGGCATCGGCCACATCGTGCCGTCGGGGAGCTTCATGTCGAATACGCAGCCCTGCCACTCGGCTTTGTTCATGAAACCCTTCAGCGGGGTGAAGGCACCCATTCCAAGCATTAGGATATCAGAGGTTTCCATTGAGGTCATGTAAACTTTCGGGAGACCTGCCGCACGGGCGATCTCGTCCTGCTTTGCCTGACCCTCCAAGAACAGAGGCATCAGCTTTTTCTCTGGACCATGTGGACTCGGTAACGCCATAAGAATTTTCCCTCCTACGCTTTTTTGGTGAAATAGTTTGTGACTGGGGGAACTAATGGCTCCCTCAAAAACCGGCAGTTCTGGGTGTAACTATATCAAAAAGGGTTTCTAACGTCAAGACAGATTTGACAAAATTGGATGTGTCAAACCGGCATGTCTCAACGTTTCCGAACCTGGAGGGTACTGGACGACCCCAGCGGAATATCTTGTTACAGGAACGATTTTCCCCGTAAATCGCACATTTTCTCAAAGACAAGGATTTAGTTACTACCGTAACGAGGCCGGTTTGTAACTACGCCTCGTGGAGTTTAAACCGATCGTGCAGGGACCGAACCGCCCGCTCCACGTCCTTCAGCCCAATCACACAGGAAACCTTGATCTCAGACGTGCTGATCATCTCGATATTGATTCCTTCCTCGGCCAAGGCCCGGAACATCTCGGCCGCAACCCCGGGGAACGAAACCATACCGGCCCCGACGATCGACACCTTGGCCAGATCCTCCGCGTGACACACCCCTTCTGCCGCCACCAAATCCTGAATCCCGTAGACAACTTCCAAGGCTTTGGCCAAATCGTCCCGGCTCGTGGTGAAGGCGATGTCGTTCCGTCCGCCACGTGTAGCTCCCTGAATGATCATGTCAACGTTAACATTTTCTGCGGCTAGCGCCCGGAAAATACGCGAAGCAATGCCGGGCTCGTCCTTAACGTCGAAAAGACCGATTTTGGCTACATTGGTGTCGTGCGCGATACCTGTGACCACAGCAGACTGTTCCAAGTTCCCGACCTCCTTGATCAATGTTCCCGGATTGTGGTTGAAGCTCGAACGTACCACCAGGGGGACGCCGTAGAGTTTGGCCAGTTCGACTGCACGGGGGTGTAACACAACCGCGCCCAGGCTGGCCAGTTCCAGCATCTCATCGTGTGAAATCTGGTCAAGCTTACACACGTTGGGTACGATTCGTGGGTCGGCGGTGTACACACCGTCAACGTCGGTATAGATCTCACAAAAGTCGGCCTTCAGGGAGGCAGCCACGGCTACCGCCGTAGTATCAGATCCGCCCCTTCCCAGAGTGGTTATATCGGCCGATTCACTGATACCCTGGAACCCCGCAACCACAACAACATTCCCGGCCTCGAGCTCATGGTGCATCCGCTCCGGGTTAATTCCGGTAATCTGGGCCTTGCCGTAGACCCCGTCCGTCCGAATCCCGGCTTGGGGACCGGTCATGGATACGGCGGCACAGCCAATCTGCTGTAGGGCCATCGTTACCAGGGCAATTGAGACCTGTTCCCCTGTGGACAATAACATGTCCATTTCCCGCGTTGACGGATTCGGAGTCAAACGCCGGGCCAGGCCGATGAGGTCATCCGTAGTATCACCCATCGCTGACACCACCACAACCACTTGGTCTCCGCGGTCTACTGCAGTCTTGACCCGTGAGGCCACCCGGACTATCCGCTCCGGATCGGCCACCGAACTCCCTCCGAATTTCTTAACCAGAAGCATCGCTTTCCCCCGTCTCTTCTACAAGTGTCGCCCCTGACCGATCTACATCAAGGACAAGCGGATCGGCTTCAATCCTGTTCTCTCTAAAGGCTCTACACATTGCTTCGGCAATGGTCTGTTCATTCTCTCGGCAAAGGGCGACTACTGTGGGACCCGCGCCACTGAGGCAGGCGCCCAGGGCGCCTGCCTCAGTGGCGGCATCCAACACCTCTTCCAGACCGGGTACCAGCACCGCACGGTAAGGGTGGTGTAAGCGGTCCTTCATCGCCGCCTTAAACAATTTATCTTTATCTGCAGCCATCCCTGCAACCAGTAAGGCGGTGCGCCCTACGTTAAACACTGCATCGGCGTGCGATACAGTGGCGGGGAGTACCGCCCGGGCGTCATCTGTGCTAAGTTCGTACCGTGGCACCGCTGCTGCCACCCGCAGGCCCGGAGGCGGTTTAAGGCAGACACAATCCACTGAATCCCCAGTACGGACCGCAACTGTAAAACCCCCGAAGAGTGCCGGCGCCAGGTTGTCCGGGTGCGGTTCCAGTTGCCCGGCCAACTCCAGAATCTCGTGCCGGGTTAGCTCTTGACCATAAAGCACATTGGCGGCGAGCATCCCCCCGACAATGGCGGTCGCGCTCGACCCGAGGCCCCTGGCCGGAGGGATTCGGCACAACACCCTAATCTTAAACCCGCCAACACTCACCCCGAGCCGGGCCATAACTAACCGCGCGGCCCGATACACCATATTACGTTCGTCCTTGGGGATGCTGGGTGATCCTGTCCCCTCGACGACTACCTCCAGGCCGCCCTCAACCGACTCAATTGTGACCTCGTTGTACAAGCCCAGAGCAAGACTGAGGCAATCAAAGCCGGGACCTAGATTAGCGGTAGTGGCCGGGACCTGGACCCGAACCCGAACCAAATCGACCCCCCCCTAGCTTTGATCCTCTACCCGGATGGCATTACAAACCTCTTCCACTACCGGTAGCTGCTCGATACCCTGTAAGGCCTGCTTGAGGTTCTTTTCCGCCACCTCGTGGGTTACCAGGACCAGCTCTGCCTTCCCCTCTACGGTCTCCTTCTGAAACACCGTGGCTAGACTGACCTGGTTCTCACCGAAGATCAGGGCTATCTGCGCAAGCACCCCGGGTTTGTCTACCACACGAAGCCGGAGATAGTTGCGGGTTCTGACGTCGCCCATGGGCTTTAACGGTCGCTCTTCAAAGCAGGTACATCCAACGATACCCTGCACCCGATGTAGTATGTTCCGCGCGGCATCCATAATATCGGCGGTAACCGCGCTGGCCGTAGGTAATTCGCCCGCACCGCGACCGTAAAACATGGTCTCGCCGACAGCGTCTCCTTTAACAAACACGGCATTAAACACATCGTTGACCGCGGCCAAGGGATGGGTCTCCGGCAGCAAAACCGGATGAACACGTACTTCTATGCCGTTGGAAGTGTCTTTAGCAATCCCCAGGAGCTTGACTACATAGCCTAGTTCACAAGCATACTTAATGTCTTCCGCGGATATCCGCGTGATCCCCTCAACATAAACCTTGTCCAGGGATATCCGAGTATTAAAGACAATTGAAGCTAGAATCGCAATCTTCCGTGCCGCATCAAAGCCCTCGATATCATTGGTGGGGTCAGCCTCAGCATAACCCCTGGCCTGGGCCTCTGCCAGGACATCTTTGAATTCACTGCCGTCCAGGGTCATCCTGGTCAGCATGTAGTTGGTCGTTCCATTAACGATGCCCATTACCTGTTCAATCCGATTGGCCGCGAGGCTCTGCTTGAGCACCTTGATAATCGGAATGCCTCCGGCAACACTGGCCTCAAACATCAGGTCACAACGGTTTTCGCTTGCCGCCATGAACAGCTCCTCACCGTAGACCGCCATCATGTCCTTGTTGGCGGTGACCAGGCTTTTACCCTGTTGTAAGGCGGCGAGGGCGTAATCACGTGCCTTGCCGATACCGCCCATGACCTCCACCACGATGTCGACGCTTTCGTCTTTTAGTACATCATCGGGATTATCCGTTAAGATTCCTTCCGGTATGTCAAGTCCGCGGTTCTTGGATGTGTCACGGACCAGGACCTTGACCACCTCGATCCGGGCCCCGGTTTTTCGGGCAATCAGCGACGCGTTTGACTGGAGTATCTTGTAGACACCGGAGCCAACGGTACCCAAACCCAACATCCCAACTTTTACAACTTCTTTCACCAACACAAGTCACTCCTTCCTGGCCCGGGAATCATCACCCAAATAGTGCAGAAACAAAATAAGTATTCGCTAAAACTCCGAAAAATCCTCTTATTAATTCCCCTTATTGACTGGCTTGCCCCACAAAGTCGGTATACTATGCGAGAAAAGATCAGTTTTGAGGTGCTTTGTTCATGATACTTAAGCCTGTTTACCGCGAGCTCGGTCCAAACGCACTGGCCAGACGGGCGGGCAAGGCCTACCGCCAACTAAGGGAATGCCGGCTTTGCGGACACTGCTGCGGAGTAGACCGGCTCTCGGGCCGAACCGGCATCTGCCGGGCCGGAAAAACGGTATTGATCTCGGGATATGGCCCCCACTTTGGGGAAGAACAACCCCTGGTGGGCCGGTACGGTTCTGGAACAGTCTTCTTCAGCTTCTGTAATCTACAGTGTGTCTTCTGCCAGAACTATGAGATCAGTGCCGAAGCGATGGGAGACCAGCGATCACTCCCCCAGTTGGCGCGGATCATGCTGACCCTTCAACAGAGGCGTTGTCACAACATCAACCTAGTCAGTCCCTCCCATTACGTACCGCAGATCCTCGGTGCTCTTTACCTGGCCTCTCGACAGGGGTTGAGCGTGCCGATCGTCTATAACACCGGCGGTTACGATGCCCTCGATACACTGCGCCTCCTCGATGGCATTATCGACATCTACATGCCGGACATAAAGTTCCTTCAGGCGGAGTCGGCCAGGCGGTTGGCCGGTGCCCGTGGGTATCCGGAGACGGTAAAGCAGGCCCTGGTCGAAATGCAGCGCCAGGTAGGCGATCTTACCCTGGATAACCAGGGTGTTGCCGTGCGGGGTATCCTGGTTAGACACCTGGTCCTTCCCGGAAACCTGGCAGACACCGAGGCCGTTTTGGACTTCCTGGCGTCCGAGGTCTCCCCGAACTGTCTCGTCAACATTATGGACCAGTACCACCCGGCATACCGGGCCGCGGAGTTTCCACCCCTGAATCGCCGCCCGACACGGTCGGAGATCACCGAGGCCCTCAACATGGCTCAGGAACGGGGCCTGCGCGTCTATTCCTAAAGAAGACAGGAAAGCGCCCCCGCGGGGACGCTTCCGGAAACTCATATCCGGTGAGCGTTTAGTGGGCAAATACACCTCTAACCCGAACCGCCAATCGTACCAGAGGGTGCTTGACGACGCGCTCCAGATCCCGGTAATCTTCGCGTACTCGGGACACCTCCTGTTGCAGGTAGCGCACCGAGCGTTGCAAATCCTCGCCCGCTTCCAGGGCGTCCTTCAGGTCGCCCTGCAGGCGGTCGATTTCTTCCTCCAGCAACTTCTCCCGCTTAGATGAACCGTACTTCTGCTTCTCGATCCGGCTCTTGAGATCAATAATCTCACCCTGTAGCTCGGCCACCCGTGAACTATGTTCATCCTTTAATTGGGCTAGTTGGGCCTTAGCTTCCCGGTACTTTTCCTTGGACTGCTGAAGCTTGCTGAACATATTTTCGAGGTTAGCCTGGTTGCCGTCCAGGCTTTGACGCAGACTGTCAACTTCGTCCTGCACATCCCGCGTCCGCTGGACCCAGAGACGGCACTGATAGAGGATGCTGTTCGCCTTAGCCTCCAGCTTCTTGACCTGATCCTGATAGTACAGGATTTCCTTCTTGCGCAGCGAAAGCAGCAGGTCCTTCTCCGAGATCTGGGTTACCAAGTGTTCATTACGGTCACGAACGACGGCCTGCTCCGCCAGAGCCGCCGCTGCCTCGCGCTGTGCCCGCCCAACCTCCTCATACTGATTCCGAACTTGCTGGTATTTGTTATACCATTGCTCCCTTTCCCACTGCCAGCGCCTTTTCTGTTCCCGGAGGATGGCGAGATACTTCTTCATCACCTCGTCGTAGACCCGGTGCGCCACCTGATTGTACAGCCAGATACTTTCGCCCTGTTGTTCAAAATAGGGGAATTTGCTCAAGATACCTTCTGCCGAGGTCTCCGTAGTCGGTCTCCAGGTGTTCACGACGCTAACTAACTGTGCCAGGGACAGTCCTCCGGGATGAAGGCGAAAGGCCTTGATGATCAAGTGTTTCAGCGGGAACTGCCCAACCTCTACGTCCCATTCCGTCAGTCCCCACAGGCCGTTATCCAACTGAATGAACCGCCCGTCCGAGATCAGATTGGCCTCTTCGGCGATCATCCGGCGCAGCTTTTTCTTTTTCGACTGGTTCGACTTGACGATTTCCCAGAGGCTTAGTGGCTGTTGCTTTTTGAGGAGTAAGTGGTAAAAGTGGTCGTTTTCGCGGACGCCCTGCAGATTAAGCCGCCAAAGCTTGTCCTCACTTTGATCAAAGCAGTTGTGCTGCTTCAGGCACAGATAGACCTTCTCTTCAACCTGGGCCAGAGAGTAGTCGTGTAACATCTTGCGCCGCACATATGGAGCCAGTTCCTTCGCCGACATGGCTTCAAAAAAGAACAACGTCCTTTTCAAAACATCGGTAAGAGAGTGCAGATTCCCACTCACCTGCGCATTCACCTTCCCCCAAAATAATTCCCATCAATTGCCATATTGTTTCCGGGTGGGGAGGTCGTTTCCCTGCGCAGAAGGCAATGTTTTTTCAAAGTTATTCCAACATGATTCTACCAAAACGGTCATTCTGACCTTTTGGAAACCGGCTTCTGCCATTAATGCGCCGGCTACACCATAGCTAGTACTTCTGGTAGCAAAACTGACTTGTGGAAACTGGAAAGGCTCCCTCAACGGGGAGCCGGTGTTTTAGCGAAGACTGTAGTTGGGTGCTTCCTTGGTAATCAGTACATCGTGCGGGTGACTTTCCCGCAGACCAGCCGCAGTAATCCGAATGAACTGAGTCTTCTGCTGGAGATCGCGGATGGTTACCACCCCGCAGTAGCCCATACCGGAGCGCAGTCCGCCGACTAACTGGTAAACGGTATCGGACAACGAGCCTTTGAACGGGACACGACCCTCTACACCTTCAGGAACCAGCTTCGGGGCATTCTCTTGGAAGTACCGGTCGCCACTTCCTTCTTTCATGGCCCCCAGAGAACCCATACCCCGGTAGACCTTGTAGCTTCTGCCCTGGTAGATCTCGATCTCACCCGGACTCTCCTCAGTGCCGGCCAACAGGCTGCCTAGCATCACTACATCTGCTCCGGCGGCAATCGCCTTTACCATGTCTCCAGAGTACTTGATACCCCCGTCAGCAATAATCGGCACCCCATATTTGCTAGCCTCATACGCACAATCGTACACTGCGGTGATCTGGGGAACGCCGATGCCCGCAATTACCCGCGTGGTACAGATCGAACCCGGCCCGATACCGACCTTCACGGCATCGGCTCCAGCCTGAATTAGATCTTTGGTAGCTGTGGCCGTCGCCACGTTCCCGGCTACCAGTTCCATTTTCGGATGTCTCTGTTTAATCTCCCTTACGGCGGCCGTAACCAGGGCGGAATGTCCGTGTGCGGTATCCACCACAATCAGATCGGCCTTGGCCTCTACCAGCGCGTCCACCCGGCGCATATACTGGCCGGTCACTCCTACCGCGGCTGCCACCCGGAGGCGTCCGTGGTTATCCTTGGCCGCGTTTGGATATTTGTGGACCTTTTCGATGTCTTTGATGGTGATCAAGCCGCGCAGATTAAAATCCGTATCAATCAACGGAAGCTTCTCGATTTTATGCCGCATGAGGATGGCCTTGGCCTCCTCCAACGTGGTCCCAACCTTGGCGGTGATCAGGTTATCCCTGGTCATCACATTTCCGATGGGCTGGTCGAAGTCTTCCACGAACCGGATGTCACGGTTGGTAATGATCCCGATCAGCCGTCCGTTCTCGGTTACCGGGACGCCCGAGATACGGTAGCGCCCCATTAGGGCATCGGCCTCCCGAATCGAGTTGTCCGCACCAAGGAAAACCGGATCCGTAATTACGCCGTGCTCGGAACGCTTGACCTTGTCCACTTCCATGGCCTGCTTCCGCCACGACATGTTCTTGTGAATTACGCCGATGCCCCCCTCGCGGGCCATAGCGATAGCAAGCCGGGCGTCGGTGACGGTGTCCATACCCGCACTCATCAACGGTACGTTCAAACGAATGTTCCTGGTCAACTGGGTAGATGTATCTACGTCCCGCGGCAAAACCTCTGACGCCGCAGGCACAAGCAGTACGTCATCAAACGTCAGGCCCTCCCGGGCAAACCTTTCGGAAGACATTAGCGCACGCCTCCTAGTTAGAGTGTATGCAGATAATTATAGCACAGCCTGTTTTTACGTGCTAGGAGAGTGTTGCATACTTAAGACCCGTTATAAACGGATTTTAATGTGAGTGTGTCAATCCTGTCCCATGACCGAGTCGAGCCCGAAGCGGAAGAAGTGTTCCCGTAGATTACTGATCACGCCCACCGACACCTTAAACTCCTGCGCCATCTCCGTATCACTGCGGTCATCCCGGATGCCCTCTATGAAGCGGTCAAAGTCTACGCCGACCTCGTCCGTCTTCAGCTTTAAGCTTGGCTGTGTGCTCCAGGGTACGTGCGCCCAGTGTTCCTTGTCCATATGTTCCTCCCGCGAGAGCTATTGTGTGCGCTGCTGTCTATCCTAGGTTGCCCCGTCGGGCGCCGGTTATAATCAGGAGATGGGAACAGCATTACGCTGATCGGTGGTTCGCGAACCAGGGCCGCCCCAAGCGATCCCAGGAGCGCCGCTCCAAGCAGTACACCACAGGCCGTAAAGAAGACCAAAACCAGCTTATGCGTAAACCCGTCCAACACGATTTCCTCCGGCCCCCTCATTCCTAACTACATCCCTACTTCTAAATGCCTATGCATCTATTCGCCGATCTTACCAACAAATGCTTCTCGGTCCTGCCTATACCGCAGCAAAAAACCGTTCGGGAGAAACTTCCTCGAACGGTCGGCGAAAGACCGGTATCCTGCAGGAGGTCCTAGCGATGTGACCGTGGGTGGTTAGCGTAGCTGAAGATCCTGTTTTCCCAGGTCCGGATCACGAACTTGGAACGCGTTCGTTCCACGATGTACGACGGACCAATCGGAATCTTGCCGTACCCGCCCGGAGCATTCACGATGTATTCCGGAACGGCGAGACCGGAGGTCTGGCCGCGAAGGTGTTCCATAATCGCCTGGCCCTCGTCGATAGAGGTGATGAAGTGTCCGGTTCCTTGAACCTGTTTGGCGTGGAACAGGTAGTAGGGCCGTACCCGTATCCTGAGCAGTTCCTGGTTTAGCTTCTTCATCACGTGCGGGTCATTGTTCACACCTCGGAGTAATACGGTCTGGTTGCCCAGTATTACCCCGGCCTGGATCAGGCGATCACTCGCCTGGGCGGCTTCCGCCGTAACCTCGAGCGGGTGGTTGAACTGGGTATTGATGTAGATTGGCGGATACTTGGCCAGGACCGAGCACAGCTCCGCCGTGATGCGCTGAGGCATGGTTACAATTGTACGGGTACCCAGGCGCTTGATTTCCACATGCTCAATACTGTAAAGCTCCCCAAGTAACCAGTCGAGTTGCTCGTCACTGAGGAGCAGGGCGTCACCACCGGTCACCAGCACGTCTCTGATCTCGGGACTAGCCCGGATGTAGGCCAGCGCCTGCTCCAATACACGCCTAGGTTGGTGCTTGTCGATCTCCCCGATGTTACGCCGGCGCTGGCAATGCCGGCAGTACATCGCACACTGATTGGTAACGTTAATGATCAGGCGGTCCGGATAGCGTCGCGTAATTCCAGGGGCCGGAGAGGTCAGGGCTTCGTTCATGGGGTCGGCCGCGCCAATGGTGTCACGCAATTCCAGGGGAGACGGCACACCCTGCAACCAGCCCGGTCCTCCCAGTCCACCGGCCACCACCAGGGTGGCATAGTAAGGTGAGATCGCCCAGCGGTATTTCCGGGAGACCTTTTCGATCTCCAATAACTGCCGCTGATCAAGGTCCATTAGTTCGACCAGCAAGGACATGGAGGAAATCCGCTTCCGCAGCTGCCAGTGCCAGTCCACCCAGTTGGCCTCTGAACTTCCCAGCATGTGAAGCAGTCGTTCCTTGACCGCTGCTATCGGGTCAGCCATATTGCGACCGGTCATGATCTCCGATTCAGCTGCGAGGTACCCGGCGATCTTATCCCTAAGTTCTGCCGCCCTCTGGACTGAGATCGCCTGCCGTTCCTCGGGTGCCAGAAATGCCGAATCCAGCCTGTTAGTGGCCATACTGTTCATCCCCTCCTACAGCCAAAATAAAACGCCCCGGAGTCCTGCTCCAGGGCGTGAGACGCTTGAACGCCAAACACAAATACAAAACACTTTTGTTTTTGTGTCCGTTTTCCTCTCACGCTTACGAGGTTAGCTGACGGATTCGGGTTAGAAGAATAACCCTACCCGGGCAGGATGCCCAGGATTCACCCCACTTGTTGGTTCCCCCGCTTCTCGGCTAAGAGCAAGAACTCAGCGATCTACATATTAACTTTGCTAGTAGTATATCACAGGATATAGTACAGTGTCAAATAATGGTATTCAATACCAGTTAATCCGCCTCCCCCGCATTCGGAGGTAAATGAGTGGTATCGTTGAATAGCCGAAGCTGGCCACGATCATCGTCAAAAACATCCACAATACTCAAAGCCGCGTTGTCCTGCCGCAGACGCCAGTACTCATTCAGGTCCATTCCCAAGTAAGTGGCAACGATCGCCCTGATCGTACCTCCATGCGCAGCGATGATCACCTGCTCCCCCTGATGAATCCGGGCAATCGACCGTACGGCGCCCGCTGCCCGGTCTCTTACCTCAGCCAGCGTCTCCCCCCCGGGCAGTCGCGTGTGTAGCGGACGCGACCACCACTGTTCGCTGTGATCCGGATAGCGCGTCCGAATCTCGTCACGGTTCAGTCCCTCCCATTCACCGAAGTGGATTTCTCGAAGGGCGCGGAGTTTGGTAACGGGTAATCCGTGGGGAGCAGCGATAATCGACGCTGTCTGAAACGCGCGGGTCAGATCACTCGAATATACGGACGCAAAACGTTTCCCCGCTAACCGCGTAGCCAGGGCCCGGGCCTGACGTTCACCTGTTTCGTTGAGGGCAATATCACAGTGTCCCTGGTAGCGCATCACATTATTCCACAAGGTTTCGCCATGACGAACCAGATAGAGACTGCAAGCCACTGAAATCCTCCTTTGTGCGTCACGGAAATCATAGTGCCCGGATCGGGCTGATTCAGCTGGTCTGCAAAGCCTTCAGGCGCAGAATTAACTCATCGATAAGGTGTGGTAAGGGTTCGGGACGCAGACCAACGATCTCTATATCCCCCCGGATCAGGGGAATCAGGATTTTGCGTGCGGGACTGGAGGCAATGGCCTCGGCCATGCGCGGCGTTAATTCGCCGAACATTGCATTGGGCAAAACGATACTGACCGGACCGATAATAACATCGACCCGAGTCGCGTTAAAGACAACCGCGTTTTCCCCGCTCGCCCCTTCGTTGGCACCGGCACGCATCATTATGGAGGTAGCCAGAGCGTTAGTACCCAGGGCCAGAATCTCGGTTGCTTCAGACAATTCTCGGCGTAGCTTCTCAGTAATGTGTTTGCCGATGCCTCCACCTTGACCATCCACTACAGCAATACGCATGGAAATAATTTCTCACCTCTAGCCCCTGATTATAACATACGGCAGACGACAAAAAAAGAGACCCTTTCCCAGGCCAGAGCTGACGCATGCCTCGATAGTTGCAACATCGTAGCGGGCGTTAGGACCCAACAGCACGACACCGACAGAAGGATCTTCCTTTAGGGAACAGAAGGGCAAGAGCACAGTAATGGCTTTGAAAACCAAGGTGAAGGACAACGAAGTAACAACCCACGCTACTGTGGTCGGTTGGGTCTTCTCTGTGCTGTTACCCATCGCTCTCTATTTTAGCATTTTGCACCTCATTCCAACCGGAGTTGGCAGGCCCCTCGGCACAGATTACGGATACGCCGGGCATCTAACCAAGGGGCACTGACCGACGGAAGAGACTTGTTTTGTAAGACAATCATAAACTGCCAGTGATTCCGACGGAATAGGGCCAAGATGGGGCCATTGGGGTAGAAGTCCCTCCAAGAGAACCATGATCGGCAGTCGCGGGAAATGTGTTTTCAGCCGTTTCGTCAGCCGTTGAAAAGCCCACCAGGGGATATACGTAAATCGGTTTGGGGGTGAACAGGTACTGGGTGTGCCGGTCCATCCGGCCGCGTCCCGCGGTTTGGCCGAGTAAGATCCTTCCATACGGGAAGTTCGTCCGTCTGCGGGCCGGGGATTACCCGATCCCTGGTGTCCCGGATCTTGTCTTTTTGCTTGGCCGGCAAGGAAACGAGGCCCTGCGCTTCAAGTTTGTTCAAAAGTTGTTCGTACGAGGCGATCTTGTATTGGCCAGTTGGAGTCACCCAATCCAGATTCTCACAGATCGTCTTCGCCAACTCACGCCGGCTCAGCCCTGCCTAATCTCTGGAGGGCATGCGTCAGCTCTGTCCCGGGCCCCTCAGCATCTCCCACTTTCCGTAATTACTAACAATACGTGCCATTCTGTGTATAATCATGTGGATAAGTGTTTAATGCCCTGACTCTTGCCGAGCATATGTCTGCAATTTGGACTCAAGCTCAATAATCTGCCGATTCTTCTGCAGCAGGCTCTGCGCATACTGGTGATTGGAACGCAAGAGACGCCTGTTCTCACGCTCTAAACGCTCAGAAAACACCGCCCGTTCCCGGTCCAGCTTTTCTAACAAGAGCATTAACACCCTCCGACTCAGACGCAGTTGCAAGAGCTTGTTCTCTAATTCCTGAATCCGTCTCTCCAAATTGTCAACCCCTCTATGCATGGCATGCCCCCCAAAAAGCCTGCATTACCAATAGTTTATGTCATTTGAGTGGAAAATAGACTAGAGGGAGAGCGCACGCAGTTGGTCCACAACAGCCCGGGAGACAGTACTCTCCCCCAGATCGAAATGGCAGCGTTGTCCATGGTAGTCAGAACCCCCTGTGGCAATCAGGCCATACCGCTGGCACAGTCTCAGATAGTGCTCGATACAATCTGGATCGTGTTCGGGGTGGTAGACCTCGAGTCCCTTCAACCCCAATTCGATCAGTTCCGGTATCAACCCGTCGGCATTGGCCGTCCCCGGGTGGGCCAGAACCGGAACCCCTCCCGCCTTGATCACCATAGCCACCGCTTCACCAGGCGTATACCAGGAGCGCGGGACATAGGCCGGTCCGCCACGGCCGATAAACCTGTCGAAGGCCTCCTGTATTGAGGATACAACTCCGGCCCGTCGCAGCGCCTCCGCTATATGGGGTCGACCCAGGGTGCCCGCCGTCCGCGTGCGTACCTCGTCGAGATCAATGTGAACGCCCAAGGCATCGAGTCTCTTTACAATCCGGTCCACCCGGTCATTCCTGGCCCTGGCCAGGGACCCCAGACGGTCCAGGAGCTTAGGGTCGGTGGTGTTAATATAGTAGCCCAGGATGTGCATCTCTCGCCCGGTGTAATCGGTGTTGATCTCCACACCCGGGATCACCACCAGCGGATAACCTTTGGCCGCTTCTACAGCAACCGGGACTCCGGCGACAGTATCGTGGTCCGTTACAGCAATCGCCTCCAGCCCCATGGCCAGTGCACGGTCCACGACTTGTCGGGGTGAATCGCTCCCGTCCGAGAAGGTGGTATGGATATGTAAATCAGCAGGCATACTGCACGCACTCCTAACCAACGACATCCTTAATCAGCCGCAGAAGGTTTCCGCCTAAGACCTTTTCCACCTGGTATTCATTATAACCACGTTCCAGCAAACCCGTCGTAAGGTTACCCATTTCACCGGCATCCTTTAGGCCAGGCAAAAAACCATTAAAACCATCGAAGTCCGAACCAATTGCGACACAGTCAATTCCGCCAACCCGTACCAGGTGATCAACGTGCTCCAGCAGTCTCTCCAGCGAAGGGTCTGTACGGCTGACCATCGTCGGTACAAAGGTAGCTCCGATCACGCCTCCGGGTGCCGCAATCGCCGTAATCTGGTCATCCGTAAGGTTTCTCGGGTGTGGACACAGAGCGTGGCAGTTACTGTGCGAGGCCAATACCGGCCTTTCCGAAACATCCAGCACACCATTCAGCGAAAACGGACCCAGGTGGGAAACGTCGACAATCATCCCCAGCCGGTTCATCTCGCGGACTACCTCGACACCAAAGCCGGTCAACCCGCGGTCCTCGCCCTCCAGCACCCCATCACCCAGCGCATTGCGGACATTCCAAGTGAGTGTCAGTACCCGGACCCCCAGCCGATGAAGCATCCTGAGCACGCCCAGGCTTTCCCCAAGCGCCTCCCCACCCTCAACCGTGAGTATCGCACCGATATCACCGTCTTCATTGAACTGCAGGATATCCTGGTAGCCATACGCCGCACGAATGCCGTCTGTAGACCGCGTAAAAGCATGAAAGGCGTCCACCAGCTCCAGCACTCTGGTTACGCCCTTCATTCCTAGATCAGGATGTATAAACGCTGCAAAAAACTGAACCTTGACCCCACCCTTTTTGAGCCTAGGGAGATCAAGGTGCGTCGGATTGTTTCCCTGGCGAAACTCTATCGTTCCCCGCCTTATAAATTGTAAGGTGTCACAATGTCCATCCACAATCCTGAGCCTTGGATTCGGTACCTGAGATTGCCGGACGAACGCTGAATCCACTTTGGTTCCTCCGATCCGATTATCCTGAATCCTAGGCACACCTATTGACGGTCGATAGCAATAGCTAGCCGGAGATGAAGCCTTCAGTATTTCAACAACCGCCCTTTGTATATGATATTAGCGGGGCTCAACAATCAGCTTAATTGCTGTTCTTTCCTCCCCGTCAATCATTATGTCGGTAAAAGCAGGAATACAGATCAGGTCCATCCCGCTCGGCGCCACAAAGCCACGTGCAATTGCAATCGCCTTCACCGCTTGGTTGATTGCTCCCGCGCCGATAGCCTGCAATTCCGCAGTACCACGTTCACGCAAAACACCGGCCAGTGCCCCGGCCACGGAGTTTGGACTGGATTTTGCTGAGACTTTTAAAACTTCCACCCTTTGTACCTCCTTTGTTTGTGGACACCTTACCAGTTATCTCTTGCAAATTTTATTCGCCACCTGCTCATTAATTCCTTCGGCCCAATGGAAAAATTTTTATAATTTTATAAAAGATTAGGCCAGATTAACCTTCTTCAGTAATGAACAAACGATCAATGCTATTCGCACGACCGTCAACCTCATCAAGGTCTAGCAGGACAGCATTGAACTGGTAGGGCCCGGAGGCCACCTCAAATCGACGGGGCATATGGGTAAGGAAGCGATCCACGATGATCTCTTTTTTAACTCCAATCACTGAATCTCGGGGTCCGGTCATCCCAACATCGGAAATATAAGCCGTCCCGCCCGGAAGCACACGCTCGTCGGCAGTTTGAACGTGGGTGTGGGTGCCCACCACAGCGCTAACCCGGCCGTCCAAATACCAGCCCATTGCCATTTTTTCCGAGGTGGCCTCCGCATGAAAATCCAGGACAATGATCGGAGTTTCTTGCCCGATCCCCGTCAGGATTTCATCGGCCTTCCGAAACGGACAGTCGAGGGCAGGTAAAAAAACGCGGCCTGAAAGATTGACGACGCCAACTTTCACGCCACGTAAGTCGCTGAATACACCGCTTCCGTTACCCGGAGAACCGGGGGGATAATTACCAGGCCGGATCACTCGCGGTTGATCATTAATAAAATCAAAGACTTCTCTTTTGTCCCAAACGTGGTTTCCCGTGGTCAGGACATCAATGCCATAACTGAACAGTTCATCAGCAATATCCCAGGTAATACCATTTCCCCCGGCGGCATTCTCACCGTTGGCCAGCACAAAGTCCACTTTATGGCTCTTTACCAGCCGGGGTAGGATTTCGCGTATTGCTTTACGGCCAGGCCGGCCGACAATGTCACCGATCATTAATAGCCGCAAGCCAATCGCCACCCTGTAGAATTCTTTTACCTAACTTGAATCACGCTATTTGGCATACTCAACGACCCGAGTTTCACGGATGATAACAACCTTAATCTGACCCGGATACTCGAGATCATTTTCGATCTTACGAGCAATATCCCTTACGAGACGGACAGCCCCGAGATCATCAATCTTATCAGGCTTAACCATAATTCTGATCTCACGCCCGGCCTGAATGGCGAAAGCCTTCTCTACACCGGCGAAAGTATTTGCGATTTCTTCCAGCTTGGTCAACCTTTTGATATAGTTCTCCAAAGTCTCACGTCGCGCTCCGGGTCGGGCCGCTGAAATGGCGTCAGCCGCCTGGACTAACACCGCTTCAATGGTCGTCGGTTCTTCATCACCGTGATGGGCGGCAATGGCGTGCAGGACTTCAGGACTCTCCTGCAGTTTTCGGGCCAGGTCTACACCAATGGTCACGTGCGGGCCCTCGACCTCGTGGTCGACAGCCTTACCGATATCGTGTAGTAAACCGGCACGCCTGGCCAGTTTTTCGTCCGCACCCAGCTCAGCGGCCATCATCCCTGACAGATGTGCCACCTCAATTGAATGTTTGAGGACATTCTGCCCATAACTGGTCCGATATCGTAATCGCCCAAGCAATTTCACCAGATCCGGATGCAGGTTGTGGACATTAGCCTCAAAACTGGCTTGTTCCCCGTTTTCCCGGATCTGAACCTCCAGTTCCTTCCGGGCCTTTTCAACCATTTCTTCAATCCGGGCCGGGTGAATCCGGCCGTCCGAGACCAGTTTCTCAAGGGCGATACGGGCGGTTTCACGCTTGATCGGATCAAATCCGGAGAGGATCACGGCCTCGGGGGTATCATCAATAATTAGATCAATACCGGTTAGCGTTTCAAACGCCCGGATATTGCGTCCCTCACGACCGATAATGCGCCCCTTCATTTCGTCGTTGGGCAGGGGTATAACCGAAACCGTGGACTCTGCCACGTGATCGGCAGCACACCGCTGGATAGCCAGAGAGATGATGTTGCGGGCCCTACGGTCTGCTTCTTCCTTGGCCCTGTTCTCCAGATCCTTAATCAGAACGGTTGTTTCGTGCTGAATCTCATTCTCTACATCACGCAACAGGATGTAGCGCGCTTCTTCCGTGGTAAGACCGGAAACCCGCTCCAGTTCCTGAACCTGTTTGCGGTAAAGGGCTTCAATATCACTTCGAATCTTGGCCATCTCCGCATCTTTGCGGCCGAGAGCCTCTTCCTTCTTTTCCAGACCTTCGAGTTTACGGTCCAGGCTCTCCTCTTTCTGAACCAGTCTCCGCTCCAAGCGCTGGATTTCGGAACGGCGCTCCCGGTGTTCCCTCTCAACCTCGTTACGAAGCTTCAGTACTTCTTCCTTCGCTTCTACCAGAGCTTCTCTTTTCTTGGATTCCGCTTCCTTCATAGCCTCGTCCAGGATGGTCCTGGCTTTGTCTTCAGCGGAAGCAATTTTGGATTCGGCCAAAAACTTGCGCAAGAGATAACCAAAAATAAAGGCTGCGGTAGCGGCTATCAGAGCAACAATCAACACTGCTGAATCAGGCATCAATGAGTCACCTCCTTCTTCACTATGTCTTTAAAGCAAAAAAACCGAGAAATCCTCGGCAGAAAACGAATTGACAGACTGGAGACCGGTTTCACCCCCAGGTCTCTCAGGCAATCCTATTTGGTTTTCGTATATATACAAAACCAATAATGGCGGACGTCAATTCTATTTTCTCCCAAGATTATTCTAATTACTTCATTGAGTGCTGTCAAGCTTGTTCCTTGTTACCAGTCTTCCCGGCTATCCTATATTGTTTACAAATCCCGCGTTAGTTTGACAGCTTAACTAAAAACTAAAATCCAGAAACCCTTGCGGCAGAATGCTTCAAGGGCATATTTTTTTCTATTCTTAGTCCTAAATAAGTA
>QZIR01000017.1 GCA_003604975.1 Desulforudis sp.
GCACCGCGTTTTCTGGTTTTGGCGAAGGTCTGTTCAGGATTATCAAGGGATCTAGCATTTGTGGCACTGTTTTTCACGGGGTTGGTGTCAAACTCAAGTGAGACATCTCGTCTAAACCCTCTTGATGAGTTTAGACAAACGAATACTGCGCTCTTTGGCATTCTCAAGCTGCTTCTTTGTGGGTTTGGTTTGTGTATATTGATTTCCTGGATATGAGTCCAAAACCTAGGAATTGCTAGTAAGGGTTATGGGGATTCGGTTTCTGTTTTGGCAAATCGAAAACGCATCGTAAAATATCTTTCGAAGTAACAATACCTCTTATTTTCTGATCTGGGGAAAGAACCGGCAGGCAAGAAATCCGATTATTTAGCATTAGCTCGGCGGATTGTTCAATAGTCATATCTTCGGTAGCTGTAATGAGGTTTCGGGTCATAATATGGTGTACCTTTTTTCTCAATGTAGCTTGATCACGGGCTTGCTCCGATAAAGATCCAATAAAGCAACTAACATTGCGATACACGTCTCTATCCGATACTATCCCCACAAATTCCCCGCTTTCAGGAGCTACAACTAAGACATGGCTAAACCCGGCGTGTTTGAATATTTCTAGGATTTCTCCAATCGGATCGTCCATTTCCACGGTAACCACTCTTGTCGTCATGATATCTTTAATAGTAAAAGAACTCATAACCGCACCCTTTTCTGTTGCTATCTTGGTATGTTTTTACCCGAAATATCTGCTTGACGTTGTTGCACCCAAATTAACGGCAACCTTTAGGGTCTCTTTAAGTATTCTTCGTTCTTTCGCATTTTCCCTTCAATACGTGCGTGCATAAATAGATGCAAATCTTAAGGAAATGGATCAGTGTGATTTCAACGAACCGGAATCAACCAACCCCAGCACGGCCGAGATCGGCGTAGGAATGGGCCTTTTTAACCTGACCACTTTCATGGGCGGGGCCTTCGGGCCCGCCCATGACCAGGAATACAGGCATGGTGACCTGTGCCGCAATCAAGTGCCGGCGGCATTTTGGCGGGCCTCCTTGCATATCCCGGCCACGGAACGCAGACCCTAGGGTAAGACAGTACCGCACACGGGGGTGATCGGCATACGGGTAGAGTGGTATATCCCGGCCCTGGGTACACCTGTGGTCGCGCTGGCCGACTACGGGCTCAGCCTTAACCTGGCTGCATACAAGACTTTGGCGGAGCCTACGGGGGTGCGCCTGGGTTTCGACCGGAACCGCAGATGGATCGTGATCAAGCCCCTGCAAGGGACAGAGGACGAGGTCCGACTACAGGAAGGGCTTCCGGTCCGTGGGCGGGACGGTAGCGTAAGGGTCAACGGGCGGGACTTTACCCGCTTCGTGCATCGCTATTACCCGGAGCTTCGACCCGGAAACCGTGCTGTTCGTTACCTGGCCTGGCAGAGTGAGGATGACGGTCTGCTGGTGGTGGATTTGAACCAGCCGGTGGAAATGGGCCGGGGGAACGACGGGACAGACGATGATGGGGAAACCGAAAACCAGCACTAGGTTCCCGGGTTTTGTGATCTACGGGATGCCTTCGGCCCGACCGATCTTTGAAGGTCGGTGGTTCGATTCCAGCCGTGCCCACCAGGAAAAAACTTCACCGGGTTGGAAGTCCGGTGGGTTTCTTCTCGCTTCCTTTCGGCTACCTTAAAAAGGCCAGGATCACACCATATCAATTCGAGAGTCCCCCAAATTTCCTCAATAGGAATCTTGACCGCCTGAGCCATCTTTGCATAATTCCAAAAATTTAGTAATAGATAAACAATATAGGTAGGACACTCTAATTCCCAATGTCGAAATACACTGAATAAGTAGTTAAACGCTGCCTGACTTATGACAGGTTTTTTGTCAGCTATGAGACATTTTATTGTCCTACAAACTGTTATCATGGCTTTGATAAAGAGGTTGTCACAATATTCCGATTTGTCAGAGGGGGTGGTTAATGGACGTAGTTACGTTGGTTAGTTGGTAACAAATCAATTGCTTAGGGGGGTGTAAACTGTGGACGACAAGTCCAAGAACCAGCCAACGCCGTCTGACGACATAGTAGTAGACAAACCAAAATCAAGTTGGTCCGATCTTTGGAAGTTCGAGGATTACTGGGCAATCTGGCTGGGGGTTCTGCTGCTGGTAGCCGGTATGTTCATCTTTTTTAACAATCCGCCAGCAGAAATGAATGAGAAGATCGCCAAGGCCAACGCTACGATGCAGGCCGAAGCGGAAAAGGCGCCGTTTGAGACTATCGCCTGGGTTGAGGCCAACGACGCCAAGGGTAAGCTAAAGGCCAGTGACGGAGATCTGGCCAAGACACTGAACACTTATCTCACCAGACCACACGGGTGGGATTCAAACCCAATTCCTTCATTCTATCTAAGTGAAGAAGATGCGGCGGCCAAGAGCGCCGCGGCGGCGGGTAAATACGAGGCGGCCAAGGAAAAGACGGCCGAAGCCAGGGCTGCGGCCGAGGAAGCGGAAGCCGCGGCAGCGGCGGCCGGCTTCAAGGACCCGACACTCAACAAGCAGGCTGACGAAGCGATTGACGTCTGGGTGGCTGCCAAGGCCTCGGAATCCAAGGCGAAAAAGTCTGCTGAGACGAAACCGTACAACCTTATTCCGATCTTGATCGTTCTTTGTGTGGCCTTCGCCCTGTTCTTCGCCATCGGCACAGCCTTTATGGGCCGGAAGGTGGGCGGATTCCTGCTCGGTTTCCCGTTTGTGTTCCTGGTGGCGACACTGGCCTACATGTTGTCCAACCAGGCAACTATGAAAGCGTACGGTATTGAATATGTGATTTGGGCCATCGGCTTAGGCCTTTTGATCAGTAATACCATTGGGACACCCAAATGGGTGATGCCGGCCGTCCAGACCGAGTACTATATCAAGACCGGCCTGGTGCTTCTGGGCGCCAGCATCCTGTTCAGCAAGATCCTCCTGATCGGTCAGGCGGGTATCTTCGTGACCTGGGTGGTCACCCCGATCGTCCTGATCTTCACCTTCTGGTTCGGCCAAAGGGTGCTCAAGATGGAGTCCAAGACGCTTAACATCACTGTCTCCGCCGATATGTCGGTTTCCGGCGTTTCTGCCGCCATCGCGACGGCGGCCGCCTGCCGGGCCAAGAAGGAAGAGCTCACCCTGGCGGTCGGGATGTCCGTAGCCTTTACCGCCGTGATGATGATCGCCATGCCGGCCTTTATTAAGGCCGTGGGTATGCACCACGTGCTGGGCGGCGCCTGGATGGGCGGCACCATCGACTCGACGGGCGCCGTGGTAGCGGCGGGCGCAATCCTGAGTGATACCGCAATGTACGTGGCGGCCACGATCAAGATGATCCAGAACGTGATGATCGGTGTTATCGCCTTCGGTGTGGCGGCCTACTGGTGCACAAAGGTGGAATGCACTCCAGGTGTGAAGCTCGGCTTCAAGGACGCCATTTACGAGATCTGGGTGCGCTTCCCGAAATTCGTACTCGGCTTCATCGGCGCGTCCATCGTGTTCTCGATCATCTACAGCTCAATGGGTCCGGATGTCGGCAAGGTCCTGATTGATGAGGGTGTCATCAAGGGCTGGACTTCGTCCCTCCAGGGTTGGTTCTTCGCCCTGGCCTTTGCGAGCATCGGCCTGGCCACCAACTTCCGTGAGCTGGCCAAATACTTTAAGGGCGGCAAGGTCGTCATCCTCTACGTCTGCGGCCAGTCGTTCAACATCATCCTGACCCTGCTGATGGCCTACCTGATGTTCTTCGTGGTGTTCCCCGGAGTCACTGAGAAACTGATGGGCGGCTAAACCGCGGGGTGTGGAGGTACCTGTTTTGAGTGTTTTCCTCAATACAGCAGGCGGGCTGAAAAGCCCGCCTGCCTCTAAAAGGAGAAAGTGGCTCTCCCTCATGCTCGGTGTCTTGCTGATCTGGGCGTTCGTCTTTGTGGTCGCGCCCCTGATCGACCGCGTACCCGCCGTCGGCCAGGCTCACGAAACGATCAAGGATGAAAAGATTGAGGCCGGCGCCTTCTGGTACGCCGACGTGGAAAAGGTGGGCGAAGCTGCTACCTTCATGCGTAATGCACGTGATTTCTCGCCGTCCGCACCTCATGTCCCCAGCGGGCCGCCTTAAACGCAAACCATAGATAGTTCAATATGGAACGTGGCAAAACTCTTCCGCACCCTCAGGGAGGAGTTTTGTCTTAAAAGTGGTATCCATTTTAAAAGACCTAAAGCCAAGCAATTCTTGGCAAACTGTACAAAATATTAAGCTCAAAATTTTTTATTGAAAATTTCAATCATCCTTGTTATCATGGCTTAGGCTCCTAATGTTGTCACCATATGCTGGATCAAGATCGATCATCCTTTTTGGCATGGGAGCTGGGGAAAACCTACAAGATCATTTGAACTGCTCAAATTCTTGTTTGAATGCGAGTTGAAGAACGGACTATGAGTTTTATCCTTACATTCTTATTGATGTTTGCTTTCTGGATGCTCCTTTCCGGACAAACCCAGCCCATTCTCCTCCTACTCGGAGTAATTTCGAGCCTGCTCGTGGCGTATTGGTCTCACGATCTGTTTATCGGCAAGGCCGACATCGGTCAGGGTATCGTCCGCTTTCTCCGACTGATTAGATACATTCCCTGGCTTTTATGGCAAATCGTGCTGGCTAACCTGCACTTAGTCTACCTTACTCTGCATCCGAAGATGCCGATTGAACCGACGATGATGACATTTAAAACCAACTTCAATACAGACATGGGTGTTTTCATTCTGGCTACGTCAATAACCCTCACCCCGGGTACCGTTACTGTAGAGGCCACCCGAGATGAATTTGTCGTGCATTCCATTTCCAAGACTACGGCCGAAAGCCTGGTAAGCGGTGAAATGCAGGCAAGGGTAAAGGAGATAGAGGGACATCGTGTTTGAGATCGCAGAAATTATTATCGTCCTGGCGGTATTCCTGGTGCTCTACCGGACCATCGTGGGACCCCGCTTCTTTGACCGGGCCCTCGCGGCCAACGTCATGGGCACCAAGACCGTGGTATTGTTGGTTCTGATCGGGTTTGTTTACGCCCGTCCGCACTTTCTGGACATCGCTCTGGTTTACGCGTTGATCAACTTCATTGCCACCCTGGCGATCCTCAAGTACCGGGAAAGCCTGGGCCTGGATTAATGTTGAAGGCAAAATACGGATTATACAGGATGAAGCGATATGGATGTTAAAACGATTATAACCGCCGTACTCTTATTTACCGGTTGTTTCTTTATCGTGGTGGCCGCGATCGGCGTGGTTCGCTTTCCGGACTTCTTTGCCCGGATGCACCCGGCCGGCAAGGGCGACACGCTCGGCCAGGCGCTGATCCTGCTGAGCCTGATGGTTTACGAGGGCTTTACCTTGATCACCGTCAAGCTCTTCATCATTATGGTCTTTATCCTGGTGGCAAACCCGACGGGGAGCCACTTCATCGCTAAGGGTGCCTACGTCGCCGGAGTCAAGCCAACCAAGGCACACGAGGAAGTCGATATCTCGTCGTCCGAAGTTGCTGTCTCGTCAACTAGTAAAAAACATTGTGGGGTTGACAGTGCATCATGATTATTGATCTGATTCTCTTGCTCATTCTGGTGATCTGCGCGATCGTTGCCATCCAAATGCGCGACCTGCTAAGCGCGATCATGCTCCTCACTGTTTACAGCCTGGTGATGACCCTGGTCTGGACCAGGCTGAATGCCGTGGACGTAGCTTTTACGGAGGCCGCTGTCGGCGCTGGCATCACTACGGTTCTCCTGATCGCGGCCCTGAGCCGGACGCAGAGGGGCGAAGAGGGTGACACCAAGCTCCCGTCGTCCCTACGGGTTTCACCCCGCGTGGGTCTGGTCGTGGTGCTCCTTACCGGCGCCCTGTTGACCTTCGGTACTCTGGATATGCCCGATTACGGGGATCCTAACGCCCCCGTGAACATGCATGTGGCCCCGTACTACATCGAAGCATCGTATCACGATACGGGAGTCCACAACTTCGTGACCGCCATTCTGGCATCTTACAGAGGATATGACACTCTCGGTGAGACCACCGTTATTTTCACCGCCGGGATGGGTGTGATTCTGCTCCTGAGACGCACCAACCAAAGGTACAAGGGAAGGGTGGACAGTGGCCAAAAGAAAGATGAAAGAGAACATTATTAGAAAAACAGCGGCGAGGCTATCGATCCCGTTCATCCAGCTCTACGCCCTCTACGTCATCGCCCACGGTGAGCTCGGTCCCGGCGGCGGATTCCAGGGCGGGGTCATCCTTGGCGCGAGCGTGATCCTGTTCATCCTCGCCTACGGAATGGAAGAAGGAGTGAACAGGGTCAAGCAATGGAAGACGGACGTCCTGAATTCCGTAGGCGTGCTGCTTTACGGCGGGATCGGGATCCTGTGCCTGTTCTTGGGTGGTAAGTACCTCCAGTACAACGTATTGCCTGTTTCCGATCCCAAGCTGGCCAGTCAGCTGGGGATCATCGGGATCGAGATCGGGGTCGGCATTACGGTGGCTGCGATTATGATCACCCTATTCATTGAAACTGCAAGGCGAGATGAAAAATGATTGAGTTTATCCTGGGTAAGTACAACTACTGGATCTGTATCGCCCTGATGATGGTCGGGTTCTACGGGATGATCGCCAAGGAGAACCTGATCAAGAAGATCATCGGGATGAATATCTTCCAGACCGCCGTGTTTCTGTTCTACATCTCGATGTCTAAGGTTCACGGTGGTACGGCCCCAATTGAATGGCACCACGCCGTGGTCTATGATAATCCCCTGCCCCACGTGCTGATCCTGACCGCGATTGTGGTGGGCGTGAGTACCACAGCCGTAGCGCTAGCCCTCGTGATTCAGATCTATCAAAAGTACGGGACGATTGAAGAAAACCGGATCCTCGAGCTGAACCGGATCGAAGAAGAAAAAAATCTGGAGATGAACGGGTAGGTAAGAATGATTGCGCACTTTCCAATTCTCGTAATCGTAGTTGTCCTGCTGGCAGCCCCCATAGTTCCGCTTGTCGGGAGAAAGAACTGGGTATTCGGCTGGTACGTCGCCACCGGGGCCACCCTGCTCTCTTTCTTAATGTCCCTTTCTCTCCTGAATACCGTACTTACGGACGGCCGGATTAGCTACTGGCTGGGTAATTGGGAGCCTCCCTTCGGTATTGAGTACGTCTACGACCCACTGAATGCCTTTGTCCTGGTCCTGGTCTCCTTCCTGGCTTTTATGGTTGCCGTCTATGCCCGTAAAAGCCTGGAGGCCGAACTGCAGCCGGATCGGTTAACCCCCTTCTACTCGATGTATATGCTCTTCGTGGCCGGGCTGATGGGTATGGTAGCCACCGGTGACCTGTTTAACGTATACGTGTTTCTGGAAATCACATCCCTAGCCGGTTACTGCCTGATCGCTGTAGGGCAGAAGCGCGAAGCGCTGATGGCCAGCTTTACCTACCTGATCCTGGGTACCATCGCGGCGACCTTCGTTCTGCTGGGTATTGGTTATCTCTACATGGCTACCGGAACCCTCAATATGGCCGACTTGGCGCAGCGGCTGCCGGATCTCTACCAGTCCAAGGTGGTCCTGACCGCCTTTGCCTTCTTCACTGTGGGCTTAAGCATCAAGATCGCCCTGTTCCCCCTGCACAATTGGCTGCCCAACGCCTATACCTACGCACCGTCGGTTACGAGCACGATCATGGCGGCCACGGCCACCAAGGTAGGCGCTTATGCCCTGATCCGGGTCATGTTCACCGTCTTTCAGCCGGACTTCGAGGTCACCGTGGTGCACGTCACCCAGGTCCTGATCTTTGTCTCGTCGGTGGCTATCCTGGCCGGTTCAATCATCGCCGTGGCCCAGACGGACATCAGGAAGATGCTGGCCTACTCCAGTATCGGACAAATCGGGTACATCACTCTGGGCATCGCCCTGATGAACGAGATCGCCATGACCGGCAGCGTGGTGCACATCTTAAACCACGCCCTGATGAAGGGGAGCCTCTTCCTGGTGGTCGGTGCCATCGTTTACAAGACCGGGATCACGCACATCAACGATTTCATCGGTCTCGGGAAGAAGATGCCGGTGACCATGGCCGCGTTTACGATAGCTGCCCTGTCCATGATCGGGGTGCCGCTTACCGTCGGCTTCGTCAGCAAGTGGTACCTCGCGATCGGTTCGCTGGATGCCGGAATGTGGTACCTGATCCCGGTGATTCTCCTGAGTTCCCTCCTCACGGCGGTGTATTTCTGGAGGGTCATTGACAACATCTACTTTAAGAAACCTGAAAAAGAAAACGCGGACGAACAGACCCCGCCTGGAATCAGCGAGGCTCCGGCCCTAATGCTGGTACCGACCTTTGCCCTGGCGGCGCTCTGTGTCGTGTTTGGAATATTTGCCTCAGTGCCTGTATCGATCGCCGAAAAGGCCGCGGTAATGCTCCTGAGATAGAAACCGTAACCAGTTAGTTAACGCTCGATTAACGCCTGACTCTTGTTGCTTTGAGGTGAAGAAGTGGACATCATCATATCTGCAAGCCCGCTATACGCCGTTCTGGTCTCACTACTCGCGGTGGTCCTGATCGGCGTTTCAGGGAAAAACCCGAACCTGAGGGAATCGTGGACCATCGTCGCGGCCCTGATCAAGTTCTCGATCGTCGTCTCCATGCTGCCCAAGATTTTAGACGGCAAGATCATCGAGTATACGGTCTTTACGATGATGCCCGGGTTGGATCTCGCCCTCCGGGTGGATCCCCTGAGCATGTTCTTCGCCCTCACAGCGTCCCTGCTTTGGATTATCACGGCCTTTTACTGCATTGGTTACATGCGGGCGGGAAAGGAAAAGAACCAAACCCGGTTCTACATGTGCTTCGCGGTGGCCCTGTCGGGCGCGCTGGGTATCGCCTTTTCCGCAAACCTGTTCACCCTGTTTGTTTTCTATGAGATCCTGACCCTTTGCACCTACCCCCTGGTGGTGCACAAGCAAACCCCCGAAGCGGTCAGAGGAGCCCGGCGCTACCTTACCTACCTCCTGGGAACGTCCATCGCCTTCCAGCTGTCGGCCATCTTCCTCACATACTTCTATGCCGGTACGCTTGAGTTTACCGCAGGTGGAATCTTGGCCGGCTCAGCCTCGAACACGGTAATCACGATTATCTTTGTCCTCTTCGTGATGGGCATTGGGAAAACGGCAATTATGCCCTTCCATGCCTGGTTGCCGGCAGCGATGGTTGCGCCTACTCCGGTCAGCGCCCTGCTGCACGCGGTGGCAGTCGTTAAAGCCGGTGTCTTCACCCTGATCAAGGTGATCCTATACGTTTTCGGGGTGGACTTGCTGCAAGAACTCGGGCTGGGCGTGGCGCTCGCCTATGTTGCTGCCTTTACGATTATAGTGGCGTCCATCATGGCCTTACGGCAGGACAACCTGAAGCTGCGGCTGGCCTATTCAACAGTCGGTCAGTTATCTTACATCATTATGGCCGTCGCACTGCTCACCCCCAGTGGTATAACCAGTGCGTTGATTGCGGTTATGATCCACGCCTTCGGCAAGATCACCCTCTTTTTCACCGCCGGGGCGATTTACATTGCGGCGCATAAGACCAAGGTTAGTGAGCTGGACGGGATCGGGAAACAAATGCCCTTTACGATGTTTGCCTTTACCGTGGGCGCCCTCTCGATGGTCGCGGTACCACCGGCCGCCGGGTTTATCAGCAAGTGGTACCTGCTCCTGGGTGCCTTCGAAGCGCACCAGCTGGTGCTTATCGGAGCTATCGTGGTCAGTACGCTTTTAAATGCGGCCTACTACCTTCCTATCGTGTACGCCGCCTTCTTTAAGCCGGTTCCGCTGGGTGAAGGTACCGAGATGCACGAGGCGCCGGCCCTCATGGTGGCACCCCTGGTGTTTACGGCTATTGGTACGTTAGTGCTCTTCCTATGGCCGACACTGCTCTTTGACCTGGCAAAACTGGTTCTGGCCAGTGTGATGGGAGGTTATTAGTCTTGAAAAAGAAGGAATCCGATTTCTTTGATCGTCCGAAAAACCTAAAGGCCATGGCGGCCATCCTGATCGCGGCACTTATCGGGCTGTTGATCTTTGATTTCTTCGTCCATAAACATCCCTTCTTCGGTTGGGACGGGCTGCCCACCTTTTACGCCTTCTACGGTTTTGTTGGCTGTGTACTGCTGGTGGTAATCGCCAAGAATATACGACCCTTCTTAAAAAGAGAGGAAGACTACTACGATGATTAGTATGTTCCCACCTGCCCTTGTCCTTATCATCGGCGCATTGATCATTCCTTTTCTAAAAGGAAGAGCCCGTTCTGCATACATGCTCATCCTGCCGGTAGTCGCTTTTTTCGTGCTGCAAAGCATCCCGGAAGACACTTACGGGCTGATGCGTTTTCTCAACAACGACCTTTCTTTACGGATTGACCAGCTAAGCCTCGTCTTTGGTTATGCCTTCATCTTGATCACCTTTATCGGGACCATTTATGCTTTACACGTCAAAGACCTCGGGGAACAGGTGGCCAGTTACGTTTATGCCGGCAGCGCCCTTGGTGTTGTCTTCGCGGGTGACTTGATTTCCCTATTTGTCTTCTGGGAACTCCTTACCTTGTCAGCCACTTTTATCATCTGGTCCCGGGGATCCAAGGCCTCACAGGGGGCTGGCTTGCGGTACCTGATGGTGCACATCTTCGGTGGGGTAATCCTGCTGGCGGGTATTATCCTCCGGGTCGTCCAAACCGGCTCTACCGAGTTTGGCTACATCGGACTTGACACCTTGTCTTCATACCTGATCCTGCTGGGCTTTGCGATCAACGCGGCCATCCCGCCGCTACACGCATGGCTCGTTGACGCCTATCCGGAGGCTAGTATCACCGGTACCGTATTCTTAAGCGCTTTTACCACGAAGACCGCGATCTACGTCCTGGCCAGGGGATTCGCCGGTACGGAGCTCCTGATCGTGCTTGGCGCCATAATGACGGTGTTCCCCATCTTCTTCGCGGTGCTCGAGAACGACCTCCGCAGGGTGCTCTGCTACAGCCTGATTAACCAGGTCGGGTTTATGGTGGTCGGTATCGGTATTGGAACGGCGTTGGCCCTAAACGGCGCGGTGGCGCACGCCTTTGCGGACGTCCTGTTTAAGTCCCTGTTGTTCATGGCGGTGGGTGCAGTAATGTACCGGACCGGCACCTGCAAGGCAAATGAACTGGGCGGACTGTACAAGACAATGCCGATCACCCTGATCTTCTGCCTGGTTGGGGCGGCCTCGATCTCGGCTTTCCCACTCTTTAGTGCCTTTGCTACCAAGTCAATGATTATTTCCGCCACTGGATACGAGCAGATGACCGTCATCTTCCTGCTGCTACTGTTTGCTTCCGCCGGTGTTTTCCACCATGCTGGTATTAAGATTCCTTACTTCATCTTCTTTGCGCACGACTCCGGCAAACGGCCGCAGGAGGCGCCGCCGAACATGCTGATTGCGATGGGCATTGCCGCCTTCCTCTGCATCTTCATCGGTGTCTATCCCAAGACGCTGTACAGTATCCTGCCCTACCCCGTACACTACGTGCCGTACACCCCGGATCACGTGGTCAGCCAGTTGCTGCTACTCTTCTGTGCTTCCCTGGCTTTCGCGACCTTAATGATTACCCGGTATTATCCGCCGGAACTGCATGCAATTAACCTGGATACGGACTGGTTCTACCGCAGGGGTGTGCCCAGACTCATTGCCCTGGCCGGGACCCCATTATCCCGGCTGAACGAACGGCTCGGCCACGCCTTCCTGGAGGTGCTGCCCCGGTCCCTGATCTGGTTCGGCCAGAATCCCTCAGCCGCTCTGAAGATCGCCGTGGATACCGTGCTGATGCCGTTTCGAAGCGAGAGCCGTAAGGCGAAGGCGAAGAAGGAAATTAACTTGGCCAAGGCCTCGTCGGCGACCTATGTGCTGCGCCCCTGGTCGATCGGCTCGGCTATGGGCTCGGTCACCCTGTTCCTGGCCGCTTACCTGTTGTTTTATTATCTGTTCTAGCTGGATACCATAACTCTTGAGTTCTTCGCCGTACGTACAGGGCGATCATCTGGTGAATGCAGACAGACACCGCTTTTCTTTAACGGTGCCGACAGAGCTGTGACCGGTGGTCGCTCTCTCAGTTTGGTATGGAGGTGGCAACGATGTCCGACAAGTATGAAGTAATCCTCGGGTATGAGCAGCAGTTTGCCAAGAATCTGGCCCTGCGGCTGCGGGCGGAGCGCCGGCAACCGATCTGGCAGTTCTTCATCCCCTTTAAGTTTGCCTTTGAGTTCTTGTCTGCGAAGCGGGATATGCAAGCCTTCACCGAAAGCTTTACCTACATCCGGAAACTAGCCCTCAACACCGCCCGGTGGACGGCTGGCCCCGAAGAGTCGCAGGAAAGAATTGACGACCTGGAGAATACTATCCGTAAGTGGCTGACCTCCCGCGAGGCCTATTCTGAGGAAATGCTCGAAGCACAAATGGAGCTCGTCGTCCTGCTACTCGAGCACTACTCCCACCTGCTCCAAGCGGACGGGGACGACTACCCGATCCTGGTGAAGAACGCTTATCAAAGCCGCCCAGCCGCCTACGAGTCGTTGCTACGGAAGCTAAGCGACGCCGAAAACAGAGCGGACCGGGCGCTGGTGGCTATCCTGGGGGAAAGTGAGCAGTTCACCGCCGAAATGGAGCAAAAGCAGGCCGCCCTGTACGACCTGCGGACCAGGGAAATGCGCGAAATCTTCATCTAGAATCAAGGGGGTGGGGGCAACGGCCCTGTCGCCTAACATCGAGGCTAACTACAATCTGATCCTCTCCCACGAACAGCAGTTCGCCAAAAACGTGGCGACCATAGTCATGGAGAAACCGGAGATCTCGGTCTGGATGTTTCTGTTCCCCTTTGTCCTGATCCCGTTCATGCAGCGCTACCAACAGTTCCAGGAATCGGTTAACCTGTTCTCCCAGGGATACCTGTTTACCAAGAAGCTAACGCTGGACGCCGCTCTCAGGGTCAGCACCGAAGGCCGATCTAAAGAGGAGGCCCTTGCCGATGCGGCGGTTCTGGTGAACCGCGGGGGGGGCGCCCCGGGACAGGATACGGAGAGTGGTTTTACGGACCACCGGCAAAAAGTACGCGATAGACAAATTGCGGAGATTGCCCTGCTAGCCGACCATTACCACGCCCTGCTCGGCAGCACGGGGAATAGTTACTCATCGCTGGTGGCAGGCGCTTACAAGTTCAGGGAGAATTACACTAAGTTCTTAATCCGGCTGGAAGAGGCCGAAAAGCGGGTAAACCAGGCTTCACTCAGGGCCTACGGAAACGAGGTCGAGAATCTGCCCGACATCATTTTCAAAATGGAAAGGGCCCTGGCTGCACTCAGGGCCAACGAGACACAGAAGATCTTCGGTCAAAAGTAGCAGGGCGAAGTTTTGCCCTTTGCGAGGACGCGGGGGTCTTCGCAATGAGGCTTAGTCCAGCTGTACGCCTCTCTCTTTTAATTCCTGCAGTTTACGCTCCGAACAACCCGAGCAGCGGAATTCCGGGTGCTTATCCCGGGACTTGTCGTAGTTCTTGCTACGAACCAGCCGGAAGCCCTTGGCCACCTGCCCGCAGTCCACGCACTCCACCCTTTCCTTGATCTCCCACTGGGGCGCCAGGATCGGCGACGTGAAGATGAACCTATCAACCCAAAAGAAGATCAGTCCGCCAATCAGGTTGGCGACAATCGTGGCGAAGGTGACGCTGAAGTTGCTCAACCAGAGGAGCACCACGGCCAGGACCGGTGTGGAAAGCTGCCAACGCAGCAGATACAGGAGGTATCTCTTTAACACCCACCCTCCACTCCCTTAACACTAGATATACGGGCCCCGCGACTAGCATTGCAGCGATCAGGGAAATCATTAGGCATAGGCAGTATACCATAAATTATGCAAGGGGTGCACGAACATGAACAGACCGGCCGGTGAACCACTGATCGTGGAGGCAGTTATCGAGATCCCACGGGGGAGCTCCAACAAATATGAGTACGACCGCCACACCGGTGACTTCAGGCTGGATCGGGTGCTCTATTCCCCCATTCACTACCCGACCGATTACGGCTTCATCCCGCACACCCTAACCGATGACGGTGATGAACTGGACATAATGGTGATGATTTCGAAGTCTACCTTTCCGGGCTGCCGCGTGCGCGCGCGCGTCCTGGGGGCCCTGGAGATGACCGACGAGAAGGGCAAGGATATCAAGGTCCTGGCTGCCGCGGTCAGCGATCCGCGCATGAACCGCTATCGAGATATCAGCGATGTCGGTCGGCACACCCTGAAGGAGATCGAGTACTTCTTCGCCGTCTATAAGGACCTGGAAGAGAAGAAAACCATCGTAAACGGTTGGCGCAACCGCACCTTCGCAGAATCAACGGTCCAAGAAAGCAGGCTGTACCCGGCAGTCCATGAAGCGGTGGACCTATCACCCCGACCAGGACATCTTCAAGACCTGCCCCATTAGGGAGACCACTGTGATAGAAAACCGGTATAGTTTGTTCGGCCAATGCCAAAACCCTCCTAAGCTGTATATGTTAGCGGTGTTGGGCCTAGTTCCGTTAAGTGGCGGGCCTGGTTACATTTCACCAATGATCAGCGCACATTCTTCATAAACGTGCAAAAAGAAGCAAAATTCCGGTGGAATCATAGAGGATATCCTCTCGTAACATAGAATTAGTATAGCACTAACTAACGGGAGGGAGAACATGAGCAAGACAATCACCCTAAGCGTCATCAAGGCTGACGTAGGTGGATTTATAGGGCATTCCGGAGTCCATCCCGAACTGATTGAAAGAGCCCGGGGGCTGTTGGCGGGGAGTCCTTTGCTGATTGATTTCCGGGTAACCAGTGTCGGCGATGACGTTAACCTGATTATTACCCACGAACACGGGCGCAATAACGGGGAGATCCACCAACTCGCGTGGGACACCTTCGTCGCCTGTACGGACGTGGCCAAGAAACTCAAGCTCTACGGGGCCGGACAGGACCTCCTGGGCGATGCCTTCTCCGGCAACATCAAGGGCTTGGGACCTGGTGTGGCTGAGATCGAGGTTGAAGAACGCAAGAGCGAACCCGTGATCGTGTTTATGGCGGACAAGACTGAACCCGGCGCCTGGAATTTCCCACTGTACAAGATGTTTGCGGACCCCTTCAACACCTCCGGCCTGGTTATTGACCCGAGTATGCACGGCGGATTCATCTTCGAGGTCCGTGACCTGATTGAGAACAAGAAGATCAAGTTCACGATGCCTGAAGACCTCTATGATATGCTGGTCTTCATCGGCGCCCCCGGCCGGTATGCGATCAAGCGGATCTTCCACCGGGCGACCGGTGAGATCGCCGCGTCCTCCAGCACCCAACGCCTGAACCTGATGGCCGGACGCTATGTTGGTAAGGACGACCCGGTGTGCATCGTACGCTGTCAGAGCGGCTTCCCGGCTGTGGGCGAGGCCCTCGAGCCCTTCGCCTTCCCGCACCTGGTCTCCGGATGGATGCGTGGTTCGCACAGCGGCCCGCTCATGCCCGTGGCCCAGCGGCAGTCCACGCCGACGCGGTTTGACGGTCCACCGCGGGTCTGCGCCCTTGGTTTCCAGTTAGCTGAAGGTAAGCTCGTCGGTCCCCAGGACCTGTTTGACGACCCGGCCTTCGACAACTCCCGGAAGACGGCCCTGGACATCGCCGACTACCTGCGCCGTCTGGGACCGTTTGAGCCACACCGGTTACACCTCGACGAAATGGAATACACCACAATGCCCCTGGTAATGGAGAAGCTCAAGGACCGCTTCATCAGCCTACGGACAAAAAAATAGACTGTTTTCCTCAACACTGTAAATAGAAGGAGGGAGCTTTTCGGGCTCTCTCCTTTTACGATGCAATAATAATACCTGTACCCAGCCCTAAGTCAGTACGAGCTTCTGGAACTCCTCCAGTATGCAATCAAAACCCTTAGAGTTCACCGATTGCTTCCCGGGCCAGGGCATCCGCACGGTTGTTGAGTTCGTCGTTGCTGTGTCCCTTCGTCTTCACAAAGCGCACCTGGTGCCGGCCCGCCAGCGAGATCAGTTCCTGCCACAGGTCGCGGTTCTGGACGGGCTGTTTCTTGGCGTTAACCCACCCGTTACGGTCCCAGCGTTCATACCAGCGGTCCCGGAAACAGTTCACCAGGTAAGCCGAATCACTGACCAGGGTGACCTGGTCGTGCGTTCCATCCAGCACCCTGAGTGCTTCCAGCGCCGCTTTCAACTCCATCCGCTGGTTCGTGGTTTCCTTCTCCGAACCGGATATCTCGCGCTGCCGGTCCCCTTCAATGATAACCGCGGCCCAGCCGCCCGGTCCGGGATTGCCTGAACAGGCCCCGTCAGTGTAAATGATTGCTTCCTTCAAAGTCGATGGTCACCCCTTCCTCTATTCTATGATTCTTAGCGGCGGTCTGACTGCTTGGCCTTCTCCTCCAGGTGATACACCCACGCGATCACCTGCGCCACCACTTCGTAAAGCGCCTGCGGTATTTCACGGTCGACGGCTAGTCCGGTGAGCGTCCAGGCCAGCTCCTCGTTGCGGTAAACCGGCACCCCGGTTTCCCGCGCCCGCTCCTCGATCAGTTCGGCCAGTCTTCCCCTCCCGGTCGCCACCACGCGCGGCGCGGCGTCCTCACCCTGGTCATACGCCAGCGCCGCCGCAGCCTTCGGCCGGGACCGCACCGTCTCGTTATTACTGTCCGTGGTCTTCCCCGTTTGGCCCACTACTTTCCCCATCCCATCTATGTAACCATCCGTCCCCAGATCTCAGACTAAAGCCACTCCGTCCTTGCTGAAGTTCCAGGAACGGGCTCTGTCCTTCTTCATACCTGGATGTCCAGGGGTACATACTCATTGATCTTTGATTCGACCCCCAGTACTTCGACTACGGAGGCGATGCGACCCGTCTCCACCTGTAGACTCTGGATCCCGAAGCCGGTATTACGCCAGCGCCCCTCAAGATCACCCAATGCAGTACGAAAAAGCGTCACATATCTGCTGTCAGGCAAGACAATCCGCCCGGTCAGCTGGCCGTCCCTGAGTTCCACGACGACCCAAAAGGCGCCGAACGTCGGTGTTTCTAGGTTGAGCACCAACCGAACGGGGTCGGTTGCCATTTCGGAACCCTTCGGACTGGGCAACACCAGGTAGAGGATCCCCTGAAACCACTCTCCCCCGTTCAGGGAGAAGGCGTACAGGTTCCCCAGTTCCGGATGACTTGTCGAGGCGCGGTTCAGCAGTTCTTGTCCTGCCGGATCGGCATTCCCGCGGCCCAAAAGGTAGGCCAGCACCCGGCTGAATACCGCAGACTGGTCCGGTAGATCCAGGGTCATCAGCCAGGCCCGCGCGGTCAGATAGGCCGCCCGTTCACTCTCCGGCAAACCACGCAATTCAGCCATGATCTTCTGAATGACTTCCCGGTAAACTGGCAGGTTCCAGCGCAGCAACTCGCGCAGTACCGGACCGGACTGGGCGGCATCCGGAAGCCCGAGGGCCCGGGCCAAGTCAGGCAGGGTCACCCCCTTGCCTCCCGCGGGAGCCGGAGAGACATGGCGTACTCGGATCTGGTCCTTGCTGATCTGTTCAATGATCGCCCAGAAGTGCTCTCCTGGTCGCGAGGGCAGGTTTCCTGCAGCACGGTAGAGGCTACCCTGCAGGTTGACGATCCCGCCGCCGGTACCCAGTTCGACCAACTGAAGACGTACGACCTGCCCGGGTAAGAACTGTGTCATCAGCCGGAGCGCGTCCATCACCACCGGCTGAATCGGGCTGATCCCCACACCCACCACACCAATCTTAGACTGAGTTTCCAGTAGGTACTATGATCATTATAGAGCAGAAACCCGGGGTGAACAAACCGGTCTTGGGATCTGGGATCTCCCAAAAATCCGGGAGAAACATGTTCCAGAATGACCGCTGTTGATACCCACGACATGGTATAATGTACCTAAGGTAATAGGCAGGCTGATCGGAAGCTGGAAAGGAGTGATGATGGTGGAGGAAATCCTGAAAACCATTCTGTCGAGGTTGGACTCCTTGGATAATGGACAGAGGACTCTTCAGGACGGACTGAAAACCCTTCAAGACGGACAGAAGGCACTTGAAGACGGACAAAAGGCCATCTGGGGGAAACTCACTGAACACGACGGGATCCTGGGAACGCTGCTGGAGCGTACCTCAAGTGTGGAGATGCGTCTTGATAACGTGGAGAATCGTCTTGAAGGTGTGGAAAAGAACCAGGCCCGGCTTGAACTCCGCATAGAAAATGAAGTCATTGAAAAGATCAAGGCGCTTTTCGACGACCGGGAGATCCAGAATAACCGGTTTGACATCATCGAAAACAAGCTTGACGGTGTCTCTCTCGACTTGCGTTATCTCGTAACGCGGGTTATCAGGCTGGAACAAGTCGCGAAGTAGAAGTGACTGAGCCGACACGGTGCACCGTGTCAAGCACTTAACCCTTTCTTCCCACCAGCCGAAGCATGAAGTCAGTTATTTCCATGCAACACAAAAACCCCGCAATACCTTTGCGGGGTTTAACTTTCTAATGGAGCTGATGGCCGGATTCGAACCGGCGACCTGCTCATTACGAGTGAGCTGCTCTACCTACTGAGCCACATCAGCACAAGGTGGGTATAAAGAACCCACATATAAGATAATAGCAAGGGAATCAACCCGTGTCAACGACCGCATTTATCCGTTAATCTATGCGCCGTAGGGAGCGTGTAGGGAGCGTGCCTGGCACCTCTCTACATAAGAATAAGTTAATAACTTAAGTGCCTGGCACCTCTGGAGGTAATCTCCCACACGATCCCGTCGAAGGTGACCAGACCCGCTTCCTGTAGACGTTCGAGCGCCTTTCGGGTGATATATTCCACCGGAATGTCCGTAAAGGATGGCGGCACCAGGAGCAGTTCGTGCGGCCGGATCTCGATGCACAGGGCCACGTCGCCCTCTTCAGACGGTCCGACCAGTTCCAGGAATTGCAGAATATCGAGTTGACGATTGGTCAGTTCCCTCTGATCACTCATTCTACTTCACGACGATGTTGACCAGCTTCTTCGGCACGACAACCACCTTCACGATGGTCTTGTCTTCGAGGAGTTTCTGTACGCGGGGCTGTTCCATGACCGTCCGCTTAACCTCTTCATCCGAAGACTCTGCGGATACCACCACCCGGTCACGGACTTTGCCGTTAATCTGGACGACTACCGTGGCCTGGTCCTCCACAAGCAGGTCAGACCGGAATTCGGGCCAGGGTTCCTTGTGGACGCTGTCAGTATGACCGGTGCGGCTCCAGAGTTCGTCCGCCATAAAGGGGGCGAACGGGGCCAGCAAGCGGATCAAGTTCTCCACGGCCTCGCGCCACACGGCCCGTTCCTGGTCCATCTCCGGCACCCGGTCACGGTAGTGGTACATGCCGTTGACCATTTCCATAATCGCGCTGATCGCGGTATTGAAGTTGAACCGGGTTTCCACGTCCTCGGTAACCTTTTTAATCGTCAGGTGGGTTAGTCGGCGCATCTCGCGGTTGACCCCGACCAGCCCTTCCGGCGGTATCGTCGGTGCCTTGGCCACCGCCCCCGCCAGAGGCGTTACCAGGCGCCAGACGCGGGTCAGGAAGCGGAAGCAGCCCTCCACACCCTGGTCGGACCACTCCAGGTCCCGCTCCGGAGGCGCCGCGAAGAGGACGAAGAGGCGCGTGGTGTCGGCGCCGTAACGGTTCAGGATCTCCTCGGGGCTAACGACGTTCCCCTTGGACTTGGACATCTTGGCTCCGTCCTTCAGCACCATCCCCTGGGTCAAGAGGTTGGTGAACGGCTCCTCGACCTTGGTCAATTTTAAGTCATATAAAACCTTCGTAAAGAAACGGGAATACATCAGGTGCAGAATCGCGTGCTCCACCCCGCCGATGTACTGGTCCACAGCCATCCAGCGGTCCACCTTGTCCAGATCCCAGGGACCACCTTCCTCGCGCGGACTGGTGTAGCGGAAGTAGTACCAGGACGAACACATGAAGGTGTCCATGGTGTCGGTTTCCCGTCTGGCCGCTCCGCCGCAGGACGGGCAGTTGGTATGCACGAACTCCGGCGCCTCGACGAGCGGAGACTGGCCCGTAGGCTTAAAGGAGACGTTCTCGGGCAGCAGCACGGGCAGATCCTCGTCGGGTACCGGAACGGAGCCGCACCGGTCGCAGTAAACAATCGGGATGGGTGCTCCCCAATAACGCTGGCGCGAGATGAGCCAGTCACGCAGGCGGTAGGCCACCTTCGGCCTGCCCAGGCCCTGTTCATCCAGGTGGGCGTTGATCGCCGCAATGGCGTCCTGCTTCTTTAATCCGTTGAAGGGCGCCGAGTTGACCAAGTACCCTTCCCCGGGGTAAGCCTCGTCCATCGTATCCGGATCAAGGGCTTCGCCCTCCGGCTGGATGACCACCCGGATCGGCAGGTTGTACTTACGGGCAAACTCAAAATCGCGCTGGTCGTGCGCCGGCACACCCATCACGCAGCCGGTGCCGTACTCCAGCAGTACGTAGTTAGCGGTTAGGATCGGCACTTCTTCCCCCGTAAGCGGGTTAATGCAGTAAGATCCAAGCCGGATCCCCTCTTTCTCGGCTTCTCCGACGGTACGGTCAAGCTCACTGAGGCTGCGGGCCCGGTGAATAAAGGCCTCCACTTGGGGCCACTGCTCCGGGGCAGTCAGGCTGGGCACCAACGGATGTTCCGGTGCGAGCACCATGTAGGTGACCCCGTACAGCGTATCCGGACGGGTCGTAAACACCGTGATCTTGTCTTCCCGGCCCACAATCGGAAACTCGATTTCACCGCCGCTGGAGCGGCCGATCCAGTTCTCCTGCATGATTTTGACCTTATCGGGCCAACCGGGAAGCTTGTTCAGATCGCGCAACAGCCGATCGGCGTAGTCCGTGATCTTAAAGAACCACTGTTCGAGTTCCTTGCGCTGCACCTCGGTCTTACAGCGTTCGCACTCACCCGAGACCACCTGTTCGTTAGCGAGCACGGTGGCACAGGATGGGCACCAGTTAACCGGGGCCTTGCGCTTATAAGCGAGGCCGTGTTTATAGAAGAACAGAAAAAGCCATTGGGTCCAGCGGTAGTACCCGGGGTGGCAAGTCGCCACCTCACGGCTCCAGTCGTAGCTGACACCCAATAGCTTCAGTTGTTCACGCATCGCGGTGATATTGTCCCAGGTCCATTCGGCCGGGGGTACCCCGTGCTTGATCGCGGCGTTTTCGGCGGGCAGGCCAAAGGCGTCCCAGCCCATCGGGTGCAGTACATCGTAACCGCGCATGGTCTTGAACCGCGCCACCACGTCACCGATGGCGTAGTTGCGCACATGCCCCATGTGCAGCTTGCCCGACGGATAGGGAAACATCTCCAGGCAATAGTACTTGGGACGCTCAGAGAAGTCCGGAACTCGGTAGACATCGCCGTCCGCCCACCGCTGCCGGGCCTTCTCCTCGATCTGATGGAAGTTGTATTTCTCTTCCACTCCGGATACCCCCACGTATAAATTATTAAAGCCCTCATCCCACCAGGATGAAAGGCTTTTAAAGTCGTTCATGATGGTGGAGCTGGCGGGGATTGAACCCGCGGCCTCTACCATGCCAAGGTAGCGCGCTCCCACTGCGCCACAGCCCCATCACACTTATGTATTATAGAATACGGGTCATGAAAAGTCAACTTCAATCTAAGACCAAGAATTGCAGGCCATCGCAAAGCCTCACTGACCGCGAGACTGTGACTGACGGCCACATTCACGCCCGTTTTTGATGTGAAAGCTCTTCCCGGGGACTGTACGGATTACGGTACCAACCTGCGCCACTCGGCTGTTAGAGCGTTGAAGGATACTTGATTATTAGGCTCAGATGCTCGCCCGGATATTTACTACCGGCGCATCGCCCCAGAGTCTTTCCAGGTTGTAAAAAACGCGTTCCTCATCCAGGAAGATGTGGATTACCAAGTGGTTGTAGTCCAGCAATACCCACCGGCCTTCCTTTTGACCCTCCCGGCGCAGCGGGAAGACGCCCTCGTCTTCGAGTTCTTCTACAATATGGTCGGCAATGGCCTTGACGTGTGTTGTGGAGCGTCCAGTGACGATCAGGAAATAGTCGCTTACCACCGTTAGTTTACGAATGTCCAGAACGACCGGGTCATACCCTTTTACGCTTTCGGCCGCCTGTACCGCACGCTGCAGGATCGCATCAACGGTAATGAGCCTCACCCTCCTTCTAAAAGGTATACGTCCGTTGTCTAACCTCGTACCTTAGGCTTTCACGGTCAGCACTACTTAATGCTGATTCGTATCCCTAGCATACCACAAGGGAAATTTCATTGGCAAACCCTGGGCCTGAAAAGAAAAAAAGGACGATGCGAAACCGTCCTTGACCCCTAAGAACCGATGTGTTCAAAGAAACTTTGAAATACTCGTGACTGGACGCGTTCCCGATCTGAAGATAGCAATCTTCAAGGTCTCCTCGAATCCGTGGTACACGAGAATCCGGAAGGCAATCTGTAACTTTATACGGCCAACGCCAATCCTTCTTGGCCGTGTCTTCCGCCAGCTACCAGCGAGGGTTGTTCTCGGTACGAGCCCGCGCTTCGTTTACGGTAATCACCCGGCCAGCCATCTCGGCGCCGTTTAAGGCACTGATCATGGCCTCGGCGTCTTCGTCCTTGACTTCAACGAAGCCGAAGCCGCGCGAGCGCCCGGTCTGCCGGTCGGTAATGATCCGGCTGGACACTACTTCACCGTATTCGGCGAAGGCCCGTTCCAGATCTTCCGCCTGGGTCGACCAAGGGAGGTTACCAACGTATAAGGTCCGTGCTATGCTAATCACCTCATTTCCTTTTTGAGTATTATTTGCAGCAGGCAACGCCCTAATGCAAATCTTGTTGATACAACCCATGGATAAAGATGTACTCCTCAACTACTTCTGGCAACAGATACTTGATTGGTTTACCGGCCCGGACCCGGCGCCTGATGTCCGAAGACGAGATTGCCAGCGCCGGTACTTCCAGCGGCACAATCCGGGCAATCAGATGGGGCGGCAATTCCTGGAGACGCTCTTTCAGGTTGTTCAAATCATGTCCTGGACGGGTGGCGGCGATGAAACAGCATCTCTTGAGCAGTTCCTGCACCCTGTGCCAGGAGAGAATCTCCAAAACCGCATCTGCTCCGGTAATGAAGAATACCTCTTCAGGCCGATAACGCCGGTAAACCTCCTGGACGGTGTCAAACGTGTAGGAGGGGCCGGGACGGTTTATCTCCAAGTCCGAAACCTCGAAAAAAGGATTGGATGCGACGGCAAGCGTGGTCATGGCCAGGCGATGCTTGGCTTCGGAGATCCGGTGATCGGTCTTGTGGGGCGGTCGACCTGCTGGGACGAAAACCACCTTTTCAAGCTGAAACTCGTGACGGACACCCTCTGCGGCAACCAGATGGCCGTAATGAACGGGATCAAACGTACCGCCCATTACCGCAAGCTTCCTCAACTGCATGAACCTTCCTGTGCATTGATTGACTCAAATTATACTGCCTGAAATGGTAGGAAGCAAGCATTTCCCCGATTTTCTCCCTTAGCAGCGTTCGGAGGCCTCTTATTCCCTACGGTCAGCTTATGCCCGTTTTCGTCCGCCGGTCACCCTCATGACCGAGTCTGGCCCTCACCATAGATAATGTACTTGATCGTGGTCAGCTCCTTGAGCCCCATCGGTCCCCGCGCGTGTAGCTTCTGGGTCGAGATCCCGATCTCGGCCCCGAAACCGAACTGGAAACCGTCCGTGAAGCGCGTCGAGGCATTGACGTATACGGCAGCAGCGTCCACCTCACGCAGGAAGCGCCTCGCGTTGGTGTAGTTTTCGGTGACAATCGCTTCAGAGTGCCTGGTGCCGTAGCGGTAAATATGGTCCACGGCTTCTTCGAAATCCCGCACCACGCGTACGGCAATGATCAGATCCAGGTACTCCGTAGCCCAGTCATCCTCGGTCGCGGGCACGACCCAATCCGCAAACTCCCGCGTCTGGGGGCAGCCACGCACCTCGACCCCCTGCTCCTGAAAACGCCGTAGCAGACGACCGGGAAGCAGTTCGGCTGCCACGTCCTGGTGCACCAGCAGCGTTTCCGCCGCGTTGCAAACCCCCGGACGGTGGCACTTGGCGTTGATCACAATCCCGGAAGCCATCTCCAGGTCCGCTTCGGCATCGACGTAGACGTGGCAATTGCCTACGCCGGTCTCGATCACCGGTACGGAGGCGTTCTGGACCACGAACTGGATCAGCCCGGACCCGCCGCGGGGAATTAGGGTGTCCAGGTATTCGCTGAGCTTCAGCATTACCCCGACCGCAGCCCGGTCGGTGATGTCGATAAACTCGATCGCCCCGTCGGGGATACCGGCTGCAGTGGCCGCTTCCGAGATGACCTTTACAATGGCCACGTTAGAATTGATGGCCTCGGAGCCTCCCTTGAGGAGTACGGTATTGCCCGCCTTGAGGCAGAGCCCGGCAGCGTCCACCGTAACATTGGGGCGGGCCTCGTAGATGATACCGATCACGCCAAGCGGCACCCGGATCTGTCCGACCTGCAGGCCGTTCGGCCTGGTCCACATGGCGTCCACCTCGCCGACCGGGTCCGGCAGACCAGCGACCACTTCCAACCCTTCAGCCATATCACGGATGCGGGCCTCGTTCAACAGGAGACGGTCCAGAAGAGCCTTGGACAGACCTTTGGCCTTACCGGCCTCGATGTCTTTGGCGTTGGCCTCCAGGATGGCCGGTGTGTTCTTGATCAGGCTCTCCGCCATGGCCAGCAGGGCGGCGTTCTTCGCCCCGGTGGAGAGGTAGGCCAGCCGTCGGGCGGCCTCCTTCGCCCTTTTGGCCTTGGCGACCACGCTTTCGCGTATCGCATCACTCATTCTGTTTCCCCCCTTCTTCCTCCATTGCTTTCTGGATCTTCGTGTAGGTAGCCTCCAGCCTCTCGGAGATCACTTTTACGTCTCCGAGCACAGGCATGAAATTCGTGTCTCCGTTCCAGCGCGGGACAATGTGGATGTGAAAATGCCCCGGGATACCTGCTCCGGCAACCCGGCCCACGTTGATCCCGATATTGAACCCATCCGGGTTAAAGGCCCGGCGCAGGATCTTGACCATCCAGCGGGTGACCTCGAACAGCTCGAGCATTTCGGGGCCTTCCAGGTTCTCGATGTCCCCCACGTGCCGCCGCGGAGCGACCAGCAGGTGACCGTTATTGTAGGGGTAGAGGTTCATCAAGACAAAGCACTGCTCGGTGCGGACGATCAGCAGGTTTTCCGCATCCCGTGCCGGGTCGTCGTTTAGCTTATGACAGAAGATGCATTCCGGATCGGGTTCACTGGCGGCGCTGGTCACGTAAACGCTGCGCCAGGGCGCCCATAGTTTGTCCATTGCGATCACCTCTATAGTAACAATTTGCTGCTAATGCACTTCTCTTTCAAACGTATGACGGGGCTGGAATTATAGCTCCAACACCATGTTGTTGCGGTGGACGATCTCCTCGTTACGCTTGCCACCGAGGATCCTACTGATCTGGCCCGTCTTACAGCCCTTGATGCGATCCACCTCTTCCGACGAGAAGTTGGTAAGGCCGCGAGCCAGCTCGATACCCTCCGGGTCCACGATGCTCACCGTGTTCCCCATTTCGAAGACGCCTTCCACGCCCACCACGCCGGAAGGCAGCAGGCTCTTCCCGTTTTGCACCAGCGCCCGAGCCGCGCCCTCGTCCACGACGATCTTACCGCGTACGGTAGTACTGTAGGCGATCCACTGCTTACGTGTTTCCATCTTGGTCGCCACCGGCCAAAAGACCGTCCCGATCTCCTCGCCGGTCAGGACCCTCCGGAGGACGTTATCCACGGTCGCCCGGGCGATCACGCCCGTCACCCCCGAATGGGTCGCCACCCGGACGGCGTGCAGCTTGCTGACCATGCCGCCGGTACCCAGGCGACTGCCTGCGGCGCCGGCCAGCTGTTCGATCTCCGGCGTGATCTCGTCCACGGAGGCGATCAGCCGGGCTTCCGGGTCCAGGCGGGGGTTGGCTGTGTACAAACCGTCGGTATCGGTGAGCATGACCAGAACCTCGAAATCCATCAGCCCGGCCACGAGGGCGGACAGGTTGTCGTTGTCGCCGAACTTGATCTCGTTCACGGCTACGGTGTCGTTTTCGTTGATGATCGGCAACACGCCGAAACGCAACAACGCGCGTAACGTGTTGCGCGCGTTTAAAAACCGGCGGCGATCGGCGAAGTCCTCTCGCGTCAGCAGAACCTGGCCTACCGTGATGCCGTACTCCGAAAACATCTTTTCGTACATGTGCAGGAGCATCCCCTGCCCCACGGCGGCGCAGGCCTGCTTCTCGGGAATGGTCCGCGGACGGGACTTCAACCCGATCTTCCCGGCGCCGGCCCCGATCGCGCCGGAGGTCACCAGGATCACTTCCCGACCCTGGTTGTGCAGGTCAGCCATCTGTCGGACCAGGTTCTCGATACAGGCCAAGTTCAATTTGCCCGTTTCATAAGCCAGGGAACTTGTACCGACCTTGACCACAATCTGGTTATAACTCTTTAATACGGTTCGCGAAGCTTGTTTCATCATTAAAAAACCCGAATCTCAAAATACTAAAATTTTCACTACAATATCACATAAGTGCTCTAAATGGTAGCACCTTGACCCTCGGCATATTCAAACTCAAAGTTCCCGATCACCACGGTATCCCCTTCCTTGATTCCCTCCGCCTTGAGCGCGTCTTCGAGACCCATCTTCAGAATCGTCTGCTGCAGCCTGAACAGGGCCTCGGGGTTATCCAGGTCGGTCATTGCCACCACCCGCTCGATATCCTTACCGGACACCACATAGTAATCATCGACCATTCGTACGGTGAAGGGTGGCTCGTAGGTATCCACGTCTTCCGCTTCCGGCTCCCACGGCTCCGGCTCAGGAATGGTCTCCAGCAAGGCTGCGGTACGGTACATCAGGGACTGTAGACCCTCACCCGTAAGCGCGGAAACCGGGAACACCTCGTATTCAGTTCCGATACTCGCCCGCAACCGCTCGAGGTTGTCAGCCGCATCTGGTTGGTCCATCTTGTTTGCAGCCACGATCTGGGGCCGGGTCGCTAACGCCGGGCTGTACCGTTCAAGCTCCCGGTTAATCACCTTGAAGTCTTCGACCGGATCCCGTCCCTCGGTACCTGCCACGTCTACCACGTGAATCAAGAGGCGGTTGCGTTCAACGTGGCGCAGGAAACGGTGACCCAGGCCGGTACCTTCGTGCGCGCCCTCGATAAGGCCGGGAATGTCCGCCACTACGAAAGACGTCCCTTCATCCAGGCGTACCACGCCTAGGTTGGGCTGGATGGTCGTAAACGGGTAGTCCGCGATCTTGGGTCGGGCGGCCGAGATCCTGGAGATTATCGTCGACTTGCCGGTATTGGGAAATCCGACCAGCCCGACATCGGCGAGCAGCTTCAACTCCAGTTCGACCCAGAGTTCCTCCCCTGGTTCACCTTTCTCGGCAAACTTCGGAGCCTTGTGTGTGGCCGTGGCGAAACGGGCATTGCCGCGGCCCCCCCGGCCCCCCCGGGCCACCAGCGCCTCCTGTCCATGGCGGATCAGATCGGCCAGGACCCGCTGACCATCCACACGGCGTACCGTGGTCCCTATAGGCACCCGAACGATCAGGTCCTCGCCGCCCTTGCCGTGCATGTTCTTACCCATCCCGTGTTGTCCCCGTTCGGCCTTGTAGTGCCGGCGATACCGAAAATCGACCAGGGTCCGAAGGCCCTCGTCGGCTCGAAGGATGATGTCACCGCCACGGCCGCCGTCACCGCCGGAAGGTCCTCCGAAAGGAACGTACTTTTCTCTCCTGAAGGCCACGCAGCCGTTTCCACCATCCCCCGCCTTCAGGTTGATCTTGGCATAATCATAGAACACTCCGTTTATTCCTCCCAGCGGGGCAAGGTAAGAAATATGCGCACGTCATCCCCTGCAATCATTAAGCTTGAACGACCGCCGATGGTGCGCATCAGTTCATCAACGCCGGCGATCATCCCATCCAGCCCATCAACTGATTCACCTAGTTCGGCGGGCATCTCCAGCCTGATAATGTACTTGGCCTCGGACGCCACCACCGTAATCCCCAAGGTCTCCCCTGAACCTTCGAGGGGCGGTAGGAGAGTACCGGCAAACCGGTCAAACACCTCACCCAGCACCTTCTCCAGTTCCTCGTCGGACGCCACAAACTTGGTCGGATTTGCCTTGATGTCGAACAACAGGGGAATCCCGAAACGCGCCGTCTGCTGGCGAAAGACCAGGAGTGCGGCGGCGATTGGCTCGTTTGGCACGTTGGCGATCTTGTTGACCTCTCGGACCTGAACGGTCACTTCACTGATGTACTCACGGATCCGCTGCGGATTATTCAACTGGGCCAGTCCGGATATGACCTGCAGATGGTTCAGAAAATCGTGCCCAAAGGTACTGATAAACTGCAAGAGTTCTTTGCGTACAGCCATGCTGCTTGTGCTTCTCCTCTCCCTATAATGACCTGCCACCAACGACCCACAACCTGGTAACGACAGCATAACATCCCAAATCGCCAGCTGGCAATTCATCTCCTAACCTCCGACCTCTGACGACCAACGACCGTTACATGCGTGCCCAGGTTACCTCCGGCAGCTCAAAGGCTTGGGCAAAGTCAGGGCTGACCGGCCTTACGCGTACCCCATAACCGAAGGTACCCTGGGGCAGTGTGATCTTGCCGGTAAACCGGAAGTTTTCCTCGGCGGGTTGGTCTGCAAAGCTCAGCGGAACAGCGTTGGGGTTTTTCAGTCCCCGCTCGGCCGTGTCACCGTAAACCACCTCTACCCGCACATCGCCGTGCCAGATCGAGCCGAGGTTCACCACGGCATTGAACTCCAACTGGTCTCCGGCCTTCAGGCCGCGGGTGTCGCCGGTGCTGACCGACACAAAGGACACCTTGGACCAGTTGTCGTGGATGAAGCGTTTAAAGGCCTGAACCCGGTCCGCGACTTCCGCGCCGTTGGCGGCAAAAATGCGACCCCTGGCGCCCGTTGGCAGGTAGTAACGCTCCGTATATTCAGTCACCATCCGCTCCGTGCTGAACCTCGGCGCGACTGTCCGGATGGAGGCCTTCATCATCTGCACCCACTCACTGGGTAAACCGTTGTCCTGGCGGTAGTAGGTGGGGATGACCTGGTTCTCCAAGGTGGTGTACAGTGAATGAGTGTCGTCGGCGTCCTGCAATCCCCAGTCGGTGTAATCCTTCGGTTCCCCGATCGCGAACCCGTTGGCGCCGTCGTAGGCCTCAGGCCACCAGCCGTCCAGGATGCTGAAGTTGAGTACCCCGTTCAGGCCGGCCTTCATCCCACTGGTACCGCTGGCCTCGTAAGGTCGGCGCGGGTTGTTCAGCCAGACATCGCAGCCGTGCAGCAGCAGGCGGGCCAACGCCATGTCATACCCTTCGATAAACAGGATTTTCCCCCGGAAGCGCTCGTCATGTGCGAGTTCGTGCACTTCCTTGATGAACTCCTGCCCCTGGCGGTCGCGCGGGTGGGCCTTACCAGCGAACAGGAACTGTACCGGTCGGGACGGGTCATTGACCATACGGTTCAGCCGGTCACGGTCACGCAGGAACAGCGTGGCCCGCTTGTAGGTCGCGAATCGCCGGGCAAAACCGATCGTCAGCGTTTGGGGGCTAAGGTATTGGTCGACTTCCTGGATGTAGGCCAGCGGCTCACCGTTACGTCTGCGCTGGTACTTGACTCTCTCGCGCACCCGTTCGATCATGTCTTCTTTTAACTGCTGGTGGGTCTCCCAAAGCACCTTGTCGGGTATTTTCTCTACGGCCTGCCACTGGGTCGAATCCCCAATGTGTTCATCCCAGTTGGGCCCGATATACTCCTCCAACAGGTTGCGCAGCGGCGGCGCGACCCAGGTGGGGGTATGAATGCCGTTGGTCACCGCACCCACCGGCACTTCCTCTTCCGGTACGGACGGAAACATCCAGTTACACATCCGTCGTGTAACTTCCCCGTGGAGCTGGCTGACCCCGTTCACGAAGGCAGCTAGATGCATCGCCAGCACCGTCATGTTGAAACCCTGGCGGCCGGGATCCCAGCCGAGGGCCATGAATTCATCGCGCGACATCTTTAGTAACGGGTAAATCCGGTGGAAATAATGGTCGATCTGCTCGGTCGGAAAGACGTCGTGTCCCGCCGGCACCGGCGTGTGGGTAGTAAACACCGTCGAGGACCGTACCACCTCAATCGCAGCCTGGGGAGAAAGACCCTCGCCAACCAGTTCCCGGATCCGTTCAATGCCCGAGAATGCGGCGTGCCCCTCGTTGATATGGTAAACGTCCGGCTTGATCCCCATCGTGCGCAACGCCCGGACCCCCCCGATGCCGAGCAGGATTTCCTGCCCGATGCGGGTGTCGCAGTCACCGCCGTACAGCTGGCCCGTAAGCCGGCAGAATTCCTCTCGGTTGCCCTCGATGTCGGTGTCCATTAGGTAGATCGGGATCCGGCCGACCTGCATTTTCCAGATCTGTACCCGGGCCGTGCCCTCCGGCATTTCCACCTCTACGAAGAGGTCCTTACCGTCCTGGTCCTGTACGGGGAGCAGGGGCAGTTCATCAAAGTTCAGGTCGGGGTAATGGGGTACCTGCCAGCCCTCGCGGTTGATCCGCTGGTCGAAATAGCCGTGCCGGTACAGGAGTCCGATGCCCACGAAGGGGATTCCCCGGTCACTGGCAGCCTTACAGTGGTCCCCGGCCAGTACCCCCAGACCACCGGAGTAAACCGGGTGGGATTCGTGGACCCCGAATTCTGCCGAAAAATAGGCCACCTGCCGGTCAGTGGCGCCCGGAAAGTGTGTCTCGTACCAGCTTTGTCTGGCCATGTAGTCGTCGTAGCGGGTAAACAGGTGGTCGTAAGCAGCCAGGTAATCGGAATCGGCGGCGGCCTCGACCAGGTCGGCTTGCTTCACATTGAGGAGAAAGCGCACCGGGTTGTGGGAGACCAGATCCCATAGCCTGTAATCAATCCGGCGAAAGAGGTCCTGGGCGTCAGGGCTCCAGCTGAACCACATATTGTAAGCCAGTTCGGACAATCTGCGAATCCGTTCAGGCAAAACCGGCATTACCGAAATCTTGTTGAAACAGATCAAAGAGTTCATCCTCTCAAAAGAGTGATACATTTATTTTATGGTTAACTTGCCTCGAACTGCATTTTTCGATGCTATTCGCCGAGCTTCAATTTTATGGTTTATGGAGGAAAAATCAGACCCTGACATCGCAGGGACCGTGCAATACTTTTTGTTTTGACCGCTCCTAATTTGCGGTGGGTACCGTCAGGACGGTTTCATCCCTCACGACGAGGGTCCTGGCGTAGACGTCTTTGGTTCGTTCTGAAATGTAGCGCCAGTCGTAAAGGGTGACCACCTTCTGCCAGCCCTTACGCGCCATCTGCAGGGAGACCCCGGGGGCAGTAATGATCTGGGTGAGATAATAGGCCATCAGGTCGGGACGGTTCGGCGAGATCTTAAATCCGTCAACCCCGTGCTCGATCACTTCACCAAGGCCGCCAGTGTCGGAAACGATCACCGGGACCTGGGCGGCCAAAGCCTCCAGGGCCACGATCCCGAAGGGTTCATACAGGCTGGGGAAAACCGCTACCGCCGCTCCGAGGAAAAGCTCGTTCCGATCGGCGCCGTCCACAAAACCGGCGAAGCGCACATGGTCGCCCAGCCCCAGGCTTTCGGAGAGCTGTTGGAGTTCCTCCATGTAGGGGCCGATTCCGGCCACCACCAGCTGCAGTTCGGGGAATCGAGGCAGCAGCAGCGACAGTGCCTGGAGCAGCACCTGGACCCCCTTCTCCGGTACCAGTCGGCCGATATAAAGGATGTATCCGCCGTCGGCCAGGGTCCGAATGTCCCCGGTCCAGCCCCTTACGCCTAGGGAGGTTGGCTCGACCCCGTTCGGAATCACGCTTATCTTTAGCGCCGGGACATCGAACAACCGCTCGATTTCCTGGGCCATGTACTCGCTGCAGCAGATCAGTGAAGCCGCGTCCTGTGTCAGCTGCTTCTCCTCGCCGTGAATCTGGTACTGCAGCTCGTTGTGCAGACCCCGGTGTCTCCCGTGCTCGGTGGCGTGGATCGTGGCCACCAGCGGAATATTGAAGGCCCGGGAAATCTCGGCCCCCGCCGCCCCTACCAGCCAGTCATGGGCGTGGACCACGTCGAATTGCTGTCCGCCTTCACGCAGGGCCTCCGCGAGCTCGATCATGCCCAGATTTAGCTCGTGTACCCAGGTCAGAAAATCGCGCGCCCGGATCCGGTCCTCGGGAAAGCGGTGCACCCTGACCCCAGCCACCCACTCGTACTGGTTCAGATGAGGCGCCGGCGAGGTCACTACATGTACCTCGTCCCCCTGGGAGGCCATCGCCGTCGACAGGTCATGGACGTGCCGGCCCAGGCCCCCCACGGTCAGCGGGGGGAACTCCCAGGAAAGCATCAGTACCCGAAACCTACGCCTGTTCCGGGTCGTCCCGCTCCGGTAGTGGTGACTGTAGACCCGGAAATCGATGTCCGGAAAGATGTTGTCCTGGACCTCAAGTTCCGTCAGCTTCGACTGGTGGACCAACCCCTTGTCCAGCCCGTCCACCAGGGTGTTGAACCGGTTGATGTGCCGGGAGAGCCTGCGGTTCGCGTATTCGACGGCCGTCCCCATCTTGATGATAAAGGCCCAGTCACTCGACTGTGCCAGCAGGAGCTCACGCCCGGCCTGGTTCAAGACGCGGCGGACCATGCCCCTGGCCCCGTAATGCAAATCCGCGAGCTCCGCCATCCGGGTCTCCATCACGTGGGTGTGCCGGTATATCCAGTCGTTGGTTTCGTTCAGCCACACCTCGTTGTAGCCGCCCGCCCCCCAGCTGGACAGGGAAAGTTCCACCACTTCGTTTTCAGGATACACATCCAGGTACCGACTGGGCGTGGTCATCTCGATACCTTCAACCTTTTCCGCTGCCTGGCGGCACAAAGCCTCAATCCACTTCGGCCCTTCAAACCACCAGTGTCCAAACAGCTCAGCGTCGTACGGGGCCACCATCAGCGGGATCCGGTCAATTTGCTCCCCGATGTGCTCTGCTTGGAGCTGTCTCGACTGCAGGAAGTGCCGAGCATGGGCGCGGGTCTTCTCCTCCGCCACATCCGGTTGATAGATTTGCTTCTCGGAATGCGGGGCGGTGATCCGGTAATACTTGAAACCCGTGTCCGTACGCACCCCCTCGGCCGGGGTGTACGGGGCCAGGTATTCCCAGTCCAGTTCATAGCCAATATCGCGGTAATACTCACGGTAATAAGGGTCACCCGGGTATCCCACCAGGCGGTCCCACACCTGCCGGGAGCTTTCCGGATCGCGCGCGAAGGCCGCTACTCCGGAGGGGCAGTAGGCCGGGGAATAAACCCCGTAGCGCGGGTGGGGACGGGCGTACTCCAGGCCGTGCGTTTCTGTGAAGAAATACCGGACCCCGTTATCACGCAACAGTTCGTCGACGCCAGGGATGTAGGCACATTCCGGCAGCCAGAAACCCTTGGGCAGGCACTCAAAATGCTTTTTGAAGGTGTTTACACCGATCTGGATCTGGGCCCGCCGAGCCTCCTGGGTACGCATCAGCGGCAGATACCCATGAGTCGCCGCCGTAGTAATCAGCTCGACCGATCTATAGTCCTGAAAGCCCCGGAAGGCCCAGACCAGGTTGGAGTCATAGCGTCGAAAGACATCCCGGGCTTCTTCCAGGCGATGGCCGTACATTTCGGCCAGAACACGCAAATCCGGCTGGTCGGCCAGCCGGCGATGTTCAAGATCAGCCAATACCAATAGCCGTTCCAGGTATCTCCGGTACCGCTCCTGCATCATGGGGTCTGTGAACATCGAGATCAGCGGGGGCGATACAGAAATGGTCAGCTTGAATTCCACCCTGTCCCGGTAAAGGTCTTCAATCCTGCGAATCAGCGGGATGTAACACTCGGTCAGGGCCTGGTAATACCATTGTTCCTCCAGGTGCCGCTCCGCCTCGGGATGGCACACAAAAGGCAAATGGGCATGCAGCACCAGGGCTAGGTATCCCTTGGTCATGGGCTAGCCTTCTCCTTCCGGACCGAAGCCGGACGAACCGGGTTGATCGTCCTTTTTGTAAGTCTTGAACGGTACGGGTACCTGGGTTTGCCGCTGTACGGTCTCCACTACCTCCTCAGGCGGAGTCGCTACGACCTCCGAACTCAGGTATGAGTAATAATGGTCTCCTTCACGACGGCCCAGTTCGCAGCGGTATTCCACCCCGTCGTTCACGTTGCGGAAATACCAGTTGCCCGTGCGCCAGTCGGGCAAGACTTCCTCAAGCAGGACGCTCCCGTTGCGACTGACTTGATAAAGACGCAGGGCAAACTCACCGCCCGTCGTCAACAGATCCCAGAATTCCGGTGACAGTTCCCAGTACACGTAGACCACGCCCGGCCCCTGCACGAGGGCCACCAGCGTGTTCCCGTCGTAGCTGGGGGGCAGTGGTGAGGTCCAGTTGGTATGGTTCATTGCGGATCCTCCTCTCGGCTCTCCTTGGGAAGTATTGTAAAGACCATCCGGCTTCCGTCATATAGGTTAGATGAATAGTAGCTTTGGTGCGGGTGCAGCTTCTGTGTTAGAAGATGTAAGGTGGCGTAGATTGTGATTAGTGGGCTGGTTTTTCTGGGCGGTCTCGGGCTGCTCCTTTTCGGTCTCCGACTCTTGCAGGGTGGTCTGGAACGGGCAGCAAAACCCCAACTCCAAACCGTTCTCCTGCGCCTCGCCGGGAATCCCTTCAATGCCACCGTGACCGGCGTATTCGTTACCGCCCTGGTCCAGAGCAGTACCGCCGTAACGGTGCTCAGTATCGGTTTTGTCAATACCGGCCTGATGACCCTGTCTCAGGCCGTAGGCATCATCCTGGGAGCCAATATCGGTACCTGCCTGACCGTGCAGCTAATGACCCTTGACCTGGGAAACCTGGCCCCGCTTCTGCTCGCGGTCGGCCTGGTCCTATGGCGCACCGGCCGCCGACTGAGCCCCGCCGGTCAGAGTCTTGCCGGATTCGGCTCTGTCTTCCTGGCCCTTGAATTGATGTCAGTTTCCCTGTCACCTTTGGGTGAGAGCATCTGGTTCCAGGACCTCACCTCCGGGCTGACCGGAAACTACCTGATGGCGGCCGCGGTCGGAGCGCTGGCGACCGGTCTTCTCCATTCCTCAAGCACCAGCACCGGGGTCGTCATTGCCCTCGCCCGTGAAGGTTTGATCGGGCTTCCGGAGGCCGTTGCCCTGATCCTCGGCAACAACGTGGGAACCTGCTCCACTGCCCTGTTGGCCAGCCTGGCTGGATCGACCGCCGGCAAGCGGGTCGCCTTGGCGCACCTGCTGATTAACCTGGCCGGGGCCGTTATTTTGCTTCCGGCGGTACCGGCGCTGGCCGCCTTACTACCCCTTCTCGGGTCCGGCATCGATCACCAGGTCGCTAATGCCCACACCGTCTTCAACGTTGTTTCATCGCTGGTCATCCTGCCGTTTGTCTACCCTTTTACCCGTTTGCTATACTGCGTGGTACCCGGTGACGACTATCTACGCATGCGCTGACTGGTCCTCACGGTCCGGACCACGAACCTCATCGCGTAGACGAACATAACCAGGCCTGCGAACACCACTCCCACCCAGAAATACCAGAGAGTCTGTATGGGGCGGCTGACATCGTTGCCGGCAATAACCGGTACGGTTCCCAGTTCTTTTCCATTATGATTTAATACGAGGCGCCCCACGGTTTCTCCTTCTCCGATTGGCGCCTTAAGCTCCCCGTCAAGGACTATTTCTGACCGGATCACCGGATCCGGGTTCCGTACGGGAAACACCCACCGCAGGGTTTCACTGGCGACCAGATCCAGCCCGGTGTTCCCAACCACCACTGGGGCGTGCCCAACCTTCATCCCCGCAGAAACAACCTCGGTCGAGACAAACTCATCGAAACCGTAGTTCAGAAGGTTTGCCGTGTCACTCCAGACCGTCTGCTCCTCGTTCTTGAGAACCACCGTCAATAGTTCGCGGCCGTCTCTTTCGGCCAGACCCACCAGGCACCGCTTTGCCCTTGAGGTATAGCCGGTCTTGATACCGGTCGCACCCTCATAGCTCCACAGCAGCTTGTTAGTGTTCACTAGGTTGGTGACCGTCTCCGGATCCTCTCGTATGATGGTTCCGGTCCTGGTTGAAACCAGCTCCCTGAAGCGCAAATCCTGAATGGCCGCCCGGGCGATCAGGGACAGGTCCCGGGCCGTAGAATAATGGTCGTCTTCGTGTAGGCCATTCGGGTTCACAAAGTGCGAATTCACCGCCCCGATGCGCCGTGCCTCCTCGTTCATCATCGCGGCAAAACCCTCGACCGACCCGGCGATATGCTCTGCAATGGCCACTGCCGCATCGTTGGCTGAATTCAGCATCATGGCCCGGACCAGGTCATTCAGGATGACTTCCTCACCCTCCACAAGGTAGATGGATGTCCCCTCCACGGCCCGCACGCAGGACCCGATGGTTACTGTGTCCTCCAGATTACCATGTTTTAAGGCCAGCAGCGTGGTCAGCATCTTGGTCGTGCTGGCCGGGTACATCTGCTGGTCGGCGTTTTTTTCGTATAGGCACTGCCCGGTCGATAGATCGATTAGGATGGCCGCCTCCCCCGCCATAAGGGGTTCAGCTGCGTAAGCCTTTCCCATCAAGAAAGAGAGTAGGACTGCAATTAGGAGAAGGGTGTAGATCCTGGTGCGTTTCATTCTGCTCCCCATTTATCATTATGGTTTCTTTCATTATACCGGAAAGTCTTACAGGTTTGTACCAGGATTCAACCCAACAACAATAAGAAGATATATGCCGGAAAGACAGGAACATAACCACAAAAAAGAACAGGGACCGCAAAACCGGCCCTGTCCCTCGGATCCCGCTAGTCTATGGTACGGTTAGCCGCGGGGCTTTTCACCGAGAACCACCTTCAGGGTGATCGTCGTCCCGTTCCGGTAAAGGGTCGCTTCAAGCTCATCGCCCACCTTGTTCTGCCGTACGACGTGAATCACGTTCTGACTGTTCTTCGTCTTCTCGTCGCCGAGCTGGAGCAGCACATCCCCGGGTTTAACCCCGGCCCGGGCCGCAGGGCTGTTGACCTCGACCGAGTGGATCAATACGCCGTCCATCTGCTTCAGACCCAGGTAACTGGCCAAATCGGGAGTCAACATCTGCAGGCGGACACCCAGCCAGGGGTGTGTGATCTTCCCGGTCTCAACTAGTTCATCCAGCACCGGTTTAACCACGGTCGACGGGATTGCAAAGCCAATTCCCTGGGCCTGGGCGTTTACGGCCGTGTTAATCCCAATGACCTCGCCCTTCAGATTCAGCAGCGGGCCGCCGCTGTTCCCAGGGTTAATGGACGCGTCGGTCTGCAAAAGGTTATCGTAGTAGCGGTCCTCGATCGTCACCGGGCGGCTCTTGGCGCTGATCACGCCCAGCGTAACGGTGTGGTCGAGGCCGTAGGGGTTACCAATAGCGATTACCCACTCCCCGACCCGGGCCTTCTCGGAGTCCCCAATCTTCAGGAAGGGCAGGGCTTTCGGGGCCTCGACCTTGAGTACCGCCAGGTCCAGGTCGTAGTCGGAACCGACCACCTTGGCCGGCAGCCGTTCCTCGTGTCCGGTCAGGGTCACCCAGACCTCAGTAGCACCGTGGATGACGTGCTCATTGGTCAGGACGTAGCCATCCTTCGAAAACAGGAAGCCGGAACCCATTCCCTGACGGGGCTGGGGTGTCATCCCCGGTGGGCGTCCGAAGAACTCCCGAAAGAAGGGGTCGTTCCACAACGGACTCCACTCCATATCCCTGGTGGAGGCCACCACGGTGTCAATCTTGACCACCGCTGGTCCGACCTGACCCACGATATCCGCCACCGATTCCAGCTGGCCCAGATCCATGCCGGCAGCTCCGGCCTGCCGGCTTTCGATGCCGGGTTCAACAACCATATCCTGCACAAACGCATTTCCGGCCGCAAACATGGCTCCAGCCACAAAGGCGCAGATCGCAACCAGGGCCATAATTCTCTTCCCACTCATTACCGCTTGTGCTCCCCCTCCCGGATTTATTTTGAGGATATTATAACAGCAATCTATTTCCCTGGGAAGCGTGTCCCCGCCACGGACCAGAAGGCCTGGTTCTCATAACCCCATCTCTAGACCGTGATCCCCCCAGTTGGTATCGTTCCATCAGGGCGATCTTCTGTCGTCGCGATGGCCGGCAAAGGACTGCCCGTCGCGCGGAAACAGCTCAATGTCCAGGACCAAGCCTGGAAAACCATGCTCGTTAAGGACACGGGCCAGCTCTTGAATTGCACGGCGGGACGCGTTATGATCAATAAGTGTAGAAAAAATTAAGTATGACCTTAAGGTGATGATCGCCCTTGTTCTTCAGAAAGGTGGTAACGCGCCGTCACGGCCGTGCCTATACCTATCTTAAGCTAATCGAAAACTACCGGGAAGATGGCAAGATCAAGCAACGGGTCATTGCCAACCTTGGTAACATTGAACGCTTTTCCCCGGAACGGGTGCAGGCTCTGATCGCCGGTCTGGCCCGCATCTACGACGGGGCAATGCTGGAAAACGAGGTCACGGAAGCGGCCCAGTTTGACGATCACCTCATCGATCACGAGGTCATCCGCGGTCTCTGGCGCGGACTGGGGCTGGCCGATTTGGCCCGGGCGGCCATCAGGGATCGGGACGGGTTGGAAACCTTCCTGATCGAGGCCGCCATCCTCCACGAGGTCCTGCATCCGAAGGGCAATCATTCGTTGAGTGCCTGTTACGCGTCCACCGTTCCGGAGTTGAAGGGGCAGGACGTCTCGGCCGTGCATTTCCACCATGCGCTCACCCGGTTCAGCCGTGCCAGTTCCCCGGTCGAGGTCTTGCTGCTCGACCGGCTGCACGGGGCGGGTCTGATTATGGACACCGAAACAATCGTACTTAAACTGATCAGCAGCGACTTTACTGGTTTCCAGTGTACCCTGTCCCCGTCGGGCCTACTCTACGAGGTCCGGCCGTATCACCATCCGATCGAGCTGGCCGTCGTCTCCTCGTCCAACGGCCTGCCCCTGAGCTGCCGGGTCGGATTTACACCGTTTAGCGGGCAGGACATCGTCAACCTGGTGGCCGAGGTAAATACCAACCTGCACCCGGCCCACTGTATCGTTTCAGATGTGCGCAGAAGGTGCACCAACGAGCTGGACGAACTGCCCCTAGAGTACCTGGCCACGGTTTCGGCGTCCTGGTTTGCCGAAGTCCCGATTAACCTGGACGACGTCTGGAACGGCCGGGACGTGACCGCTATGTGCGGACGGTGGGTCAAGAGCATGGACACCCGGCAGGCCCGGTACATCGCCTGCTACAACCCGGCGCCCGACGCCGTAACCGACCACATAGTCGACGAATACGTGGACCATGCCATTTACGAGTTGGAGCGCCTGCGGGGTTCCGTGCAAAAGGGCCGGATTCGGCGCCGCCGTACCGTCCTGCGCCGTTTGACCGACATCCTCAAACGGCATCAAGCCTTATCCTATTTCGAATACGACCTGGGCTCCGGGTCTGATATCCGGCTGGATTTTGACCTGAACCTGGAGAGCATGGAACGGGATAAGACCCTGCGCCGTACCCGGGTATTCAAGACCAACCTGTTCGATGTTCCCGTTCAGAAGGTCGTGGAGCTGTTCCAGCACACCAAGCGCGTCGAGGCTAACCTGGAGTTGATCCGTGATCACACCAAGATTCCGATCGTACCGTCCCTGACCGACTCCCTGCATTCCATTGATTTCATCGCCGGGCAGACCCTGGTCCATGTCCTCGGCGAGACGCTCCGACGGCTGGAGGACCAGTACGGCCCCCGGATCCTGGAGCGGCTGGAGAGATAAAAGAAGGCGTCCCGCCTGGGACGCCCGAGAAACCGAACAAAAACAAAAGGGGGGCGCCTCCGATGAGGACGCCCTTTTCTTTATTTCACGCCGTAAGCGGCGAGTTTGCTGCCGGGTGCCACGATGTTATAGCTGAATCCCAGGTCCTTCGGCTTCAGGTCAAAGGCAACTCCCATGAGCTGTGTGATGAATAATACCGGCATGTCGTACTTCGTGCCAGTGACCTTGTTGATCTTCTTCTGGTACACGTCTGTGTTCATGTGGCACATCGGACACGGGGTCACGATTATGTCGGCGCCGGCCTGCGCCGCGCTTTCGAGAACTTTACCGGTGCAGTGATAGATCATATCCACCTTGGTAAACTGCTGGGAACCGCCGCAGCAACGGGCGGCCATGGGGAAGGGTACCGCCCTGGCACCAAGCGCTTCCACCACTTTATCCATCATCTGCGGGTATTCTACATCGTCAAAATCCCGACGGCGCAGAGCGCGCACTGTCTGGCAGCCCGAATAGCAGGCTACTTTTAACCCGGTCAGCGGCTTGATGGTCCTGGCCTTGATCTTGTCGAGCCCGATATCATTGACCAGAACGTCGATCAGCTGGCGGACATTAAGCGTCATGTTGTACTGCATATTGGCCGCGCCCAGGGCCTCGTTGATCTGGGCCGCGAATTCCGGTTCGAGCTTCATTCTCTCGTTGACCCAGGCCAGATTCAGGTAGCAGGAACTGCAGCCAACCAGCACGTCGTGTCCGGCCGATTCGGCCAGGGCCAGGTTCCGGGCGGCAATCGCCAGCTGCGGCAGGTCACCGACGTAGTTGGCGCTCACGGTCGCGCCGCAACAGTTCCAGTCCGGAATCTCGTGTGCGTCTAACTCAAGCGCTTTTTCGACGGCCTCAAAGGAGACTAGATAGGCTTTGCCCGTTGCCTCCATTGAGCAGCCGGGGTAAAAACTATACGCCATCCTTATGTGCCTCCTTCTGTATGGCCGCAGCCTTTTCGTAAATCTTCTTCAGATCCTTCAGGCCTTTAATCTTTTTCGGCGGAAACAGCGGCAGCCGCTTGTGCTTGATCATATCCAGACCGACGTCCTGTTGTTTCATCGCATCCGGAATGGAGCCGGGACCCAGCTTCATGTAGAAGGAGTTGGTCATTGCGGCTTCGTACACCCGGCCACGCTTCATGGCGCTCTGGAAGAACACCTTGGAGAGCAGTGCCACTCCCGACTTACACGACTTCTTGGCCAGTTCGTGTTTCAGGCCGTGCATTACATCAACAATCGGAATGCCACGTGGGCAGCGTACGGTACAAAGGTAGCACGAGGTACAGAGCCACGGGGTGTTGGCGTTCATTACCTTCTCTTTCTCTCCCGCGTGGATCATCTTGAACAGCCTACGCGGCGTGTAGTCCATCAGCTCGCGTGCTGGACAGGTGACGGCACACAGCCCGCACTGCATACACTGACTGGCGTACGCACCGTTTTCAATCGCGCGAAATTCGCGGTGAAAAGCCGGTTCGTACTTTGGAGTCGCCTGTTCTTTATCGGCGGACATCTTGTTCTACCCCCTCCAGACTGGTACAGATTTTTAAATCTATCGAAATCCCATATTTCCTCGGCCTGAAGGCGCTAGCCTTTGAGCTGGCCACCGGATACAGGCACCAGCCGGTCACGCAGGGTTACGGAGTCAGCTCTCGGCAGCTACCACGCCCGGCAGCCCCGAAATCCAAGCCGCGCCGCACACCCGTAAAACGCCTCCTGCGGAGATTAATACGGCATACCGCGTTAATCTCCTGCTTGTGATGCGCCGAGAAAGCGCATCTCTAGCCTAAATACTATTCAGGTAGTATCCGGGCCATGCCAGGCATAGCCCGGATACACCTGTAATCCCTGAAATTGGACTAGAAGCCCTTCATCGGGTTCGGGCCGAGTTCGGCCAGCCTCTCCGAGAAGCTGTCCAGAATCGACGGGATCTGGGTGTAGTCCATGATGCTGATCGCCTTAAAGCGCACCCGCTCGGATTCCAGGCCCAGGCGGTCGAGCGTTTCCGAAACCTTGGAGAGGCGGATCTCCGCCAACTCGCTGCCCTTCATGAAGTGGCACTGGTAATCGTCACCGTGTTTGCAACCTAAGAGTAACACGCCGTCAAACCCCTTGGACATGGCGTCCGAGATCCAGACCAGGTTCAGCGAGCCCAGGCAGCGGACCGGGATCACGCGGATCCAGGCGTTGTACTGCAGGCGGCCCAGACCGGCCATATCCAGTGCGGGGATGGCGTCGTTCTCGCAGGCGAAAATCAGGATTCTTGGTTTTTCATCTTCTTCATCGGGGACTTCGACGGCCTTGGCCATGTTACCGATCATACCCACCGAGTAGTTCTTGAAGGAGATGATGCGCTCGGGGCAGGCGCCCATGCAGGTGCCGCACCTTCTACAGCGAGTGCGCTCGGGCAGCGGATTGCCCTTTTCGTCCTCGTTGATCGCGCCGAAGGGACATTCCTCGGTACAACGCTTGCACTGGGTGCAGCGCTGCATCGCGAACTCGGGATAGGACTCGTCACCGCTGCGCGGGTGTACGGCCTTACCGGCCGCACAGGCCTCGATACACTGGATGGCCTTCATGGCAGCGCCGGTGGCGTCTTCCATAGCCGCCGCCACGTGCATCGGGTTCCGAACCGTGCCCACCGGGTAGATACCGGTCCGGCGCGACTCGTACGGGAAGCAGACGAAGTGTGAGTCCGGGAAGCCGTACTTCAGGGTCGGCAGTTCCGGACCCTGCCGATACTTCAGGTTTAGGAGGTCGGACTTCAAAATGACATCCTTCGGAATGTCATCTTCTTCTCCCTTCTCCTTGGCCGCAGCCGCTTCCGCCTCAGCTTCGGTCTGTCCAGGTTCTGTGCCGAAGGCCGTGGTCGGGACCATACCGTTGGCCAGCACGATGTAGTCGAGTCCCTGAACAGCCACCTTCTCACCCAGGATGGCGTCGTCGATCTCGACGGTTAACTTGCCGCTGGCGCCCACAATGTTCGCAACCTCACCCTTGATGAAGACGGTTCCGTCTGCCTGGACCTGCTTGTAAAGGTACTCGTACTTACCGACCGCCCGGAGGTCCTTGTAGAAGACATAGGCCTGACCGGCCGGGTTCTGTTCCTTAAGGTAGCGGGCCTGCTTCAGGGATTCTACGCAACAGGCCGCAGAACAGTAGGAAAGGAAATGTACGTCACGGGAACCGGCACACTGGATAAAGCCGACCCGCTCTACGTCCTTGAGCTTACCGTCGATGGCCAGTTGCTCAAAGTCGGCCTGGTTAATCACCTGCGGGAACTTGCCGTAGCCCAGGTGGCCCAGTTTTGCCGGGTCAAACGGTACGGAGCCGGTAGCCAGGATGACCGCGCCCGCGCGTTCATCCACCGTGCCGCCACCACTCTTGATCTTGACGTCAAAGGTGCCCGGGCCGCCGGCAATGCTCTCCACCGTAGCCCCGGTGTACACCTTAATGTTCGGGTTGTCCTCAATCGCCTTGGTCAGCGCGGGTACCGGATTCTCAGGCAGTACATCGTAAGGCACTTTGGTCGGAGCGACCTTGTACATCTTCCCGACATAGCCGCCCAGGGCCGGTCCCTTCTCGACGATGACCGCTTTGTAACCCGCCTTGGCCGCTTCCATGGCTGCGGTCATACCGGCAATACCGCCACCAACCACCAGAACGTCCTTGGACAGGTTCTCCACCTGCCAGGGTTCCGGAAGCTCGGTAAGCTTCACCTTGGTCATTGCCATACGCAGTAGGTCCTCGGCCAGCATCTGTGTGTCTTCGTCATCAGCCGTGTGGCTCCAGGCCACCTGCTCACGGATGTTAACCCGGTCCACGATAACACCGGGGCCGAAACGGAACTCCTCGTACTTCACGCGTGAAGAACAGGCTGGAATAACGATGGTGTTCACGCCGTCGGCGATATCGGCCTTGATCAGGTCTACGCCTTCCTTACTGCACAGGAAGGGATGATTCTTGCAGTTCTGCTGTTTGAATTCACTCTTCACGACTTTGGCCAGGGCATCAACATCCAGCGCCCCACCTATGCCGCAGCCGGTGCAAATGTATACTCCCCACTTCTTATCCATTCTAGTTGCCACCCCCTACCGTACCCTGAATAGCCTGAAGTGCTGCAGCGGTAGCATCGCGAACGGATCCGGAGACCTCCGACGGTTTCTTGGCACAGCCGGCGCCGCTGATACCAACCTCAGCCGCGCTGGTAACGACAAAGCCATCCTTATCGGTCACATCAAAGCCTACCGGAACCCCGGTATCCCTGGTGGGCGGCGCCATGCCGGTCGCCAACACTACCAGGTCGGCCTGCTGCTTGATCACCTTGCCGGCATACTGATCCTCAACCTCAAGCTCGAGGGTACCCGAGGCATCCTCGGTGATCTCGCCCACTTTACCTTTGATGAAGATCACGTTCTCGTCCTTCTGTACTCTTGCGTAGAAGTCCTCGTATTTACCCATCGCGCGGATGTCAATGTAGAAAACGTAAATCTTGGCATCTGGATACTGTTCGCGGATGTAGGTGGTCTGCTTCAGGGTAGCCATGCAGCAGACCTGCGAGCAGTAAGGCTGGTGGTTCTCGTCACGTGATCCGGCACACTGGACAAAGGCAATGGTTTCCGGCGCCTTGCCGTCTGACGGGCGCACAATCTTGCCGCCGGTCGGACCAGCCAGCACGGCCATGCGCTCGAGCATCACGTTGGTAATCACGTTCTTGTTCCGGCCAAACCCGTAGTAACCAATCTTGGACGGGTCATAGGGGTTCCAACCGGTCGCCCATACGATCGCGCCCACGTTCAGGCTGACCGTCTCCGGCTGCATGCCGAGGTCGATGGCCTTGTACTCACAGACCTCGAGGCACTTACCGCAGGACGCGCCCTGACAAGCGACGGTATCGATCGTAAACTTTAGGGGGAAGGCAAACTGGTGCGGCAGGTTGGCTGCCTTGGTCTTGTCGAGACCATAGTTGAAAGCGTTGGGGATCTCCACGGGGCAAACTTCGGTACACTTGCCGCAGGCCGTACAGTTAGCATTAATGAAAGTTGGGTTCAGCTTGACCTTAACGTCAAAATTCCCCTTTTGTCCGGAGATAGATTCCACTTCCGCAGAAGTATAAAACTTAATGCTTAGGTTTTCACGGAGCCGTTTGAAGTTGATTTCCAGTCCACAGTTCGGGGGGCAAAGTTTCGGGAAGTACTGGTGCAGCTGGGTGACCCGGCCACCCAGATAGGGGTTCTTCTCGACGATAACCACGTCGCGTCCCGCTTCGGCTGCTTCCAGTGCTGCCGAAAGACCACTGATTCCCCCCCCGACCACCAGGATCGTTTTGTTTGCCATCTTTCCACACCCTATGTGCAATTTTAAATGCGTGGGAGGTCTTGGCTTCCGTCTCCAGCTGCCATCAGACCTCCTCAGCGTGCAATTCCTATGGATTCCGGACAGCCTGCAGGCGCATGGCGGTCACAGGCTGTATTTTGATTAAAGTAAACGGGCGGGCGAAATCACTTGATTTCGCCCGCGAACCGCTTATTGTTGGAACCTACAGTCTGATGATGGGCTTCTTGAAGACTTCCCAGCTGTCGTTGGCAGCATCGTACTTACAGTTGACAAACACTTCCCAGTTGTCGTCCAGGGCCGGTGTGTCAGAGCGGAAGTAGTAGCCGGGCCAGCGGGTCTCTTCACGGAACAGCAGGCTTACCAGGTGTGACTCGGCCTGGAAAGTCCGGTGATAGTTCTCCCAAGCTCTCATGAGCTCGTGGAGGTCTCTCGCCGCCAGCTTGTCGGAGTCTTCCTTCAGCAGCTGCAGGTACTCGAGGCCCTTCTCCATAAGCGACTTGCTGGTCAGGAAGTTGGAGGTGTAGCCACCAGCGTACTCGTCCATAAGCTTCTGGAGACGGAACATGTACTGCTTCGGCAGGATGTAGTTGGGGTTAATTTCCGCAGTGGTGCCGTAGCCACCAAACTCTTCGAAACGCGCCATCGGGGCCACGATCTTCGCCTTGATCGCCTCGACGGTAGCGGGATCCACGTTCGGGAGTTCAGGGTTCTCAAGGGCGTACTTGCAAATCCACTTACCGGCGATGCGGCCTTCCGCGTGGGAGCCGGAGGAGAACTTGTGCGAGGAGGCGCCGGAGGCGTCACCCGCGGCAAACAGGCCCTTGACGGTGGTCATATTGGCATAGCCCCAGAAGTACTCGTCCGGAGCGATGTCAGGCGAACCACTGACCCAGGCGCCGGAGGCACCGGAGTGCGAACCGATGAAGTAAGGCTCAGCAGCAGCGATCTCGGAGGCCTTCTTCTCAGGCTCGATGTCGCAGGCCGCCCACAGGAGGGCCTGGGCAATCGTCATGTCGAGGAAGTCTTCCCAAGCTTCCGCTTCGAGATGCTTCATCTTCTTCTTGAAGGCCTTCTCGTCGCCTTCGTACTTCTTCGCGAGGTTCTGGATGGCTTCCGCGGTCTGCATGTAGATCGGGCCCTTACCGGCGGAGACGTCCATCATACCGAGCCAGTTACGCAGGTTGGCGGGGATCGGCTTCACAGCACCGAAGCGGCCCCACTTCGCCAGCTCGTCTCTGTTGGTGACCATGTACACTTCGCCATCAGCGTTCGTGGCGGTGGACTTGAAAAGCAGGAACCAGGCGCCGACCGGGCCGTAGGCATCCTTGAAGCGGACCGGGATGAAGCGCACTTCCTGGCAGGTCATTTCGGCGCCAGCCTTGATGGTGAAGTAGGCGCTGGAACCGGTCGAGAACGGCGGGTACCAGGAACGGCCGAGACCTTCACCATTGGACCGGGGACGGAACACGCCGACGGTACCGCCCATCGCGCAGAGGACGGCCTTCGCGCGGAACACGTAAATCTTGTTTTCACGGGTGCTAAAGCCAACCGCGCCGGCGATTCTGTCGCCATCCAGCAGAGGCTCAACGATGAAGACGCGCTCGTAGATGTTCTCGGTGCCGAGGGCGTTCTTCGCAGCTTCCGCGACGATGATCTTGTAGGATTCACCGTTGATCATGAGCTGCCAGCGGCCGCTCTCACGCAGATAGGAGCCATCTTCCGCTTTCCAGATCGGGAGGCCCCACTTCTCAAACAGGTGCACGGTAGAGTCAACGTGACGGGCAATGTCGTATACCAGGTCGTCGCGGGCGATGCCCATCAGGTCGTTACGGACGTACTCGACGTAGTCCATGCAGGTGTTCTGGCCTTCGGCCAGACCGAGGTACAGGTTGATCGCGGAGAGACCCATCGCCACGGCGCCGCTTCTGTCCATGGCAGCCTTGTCAACGAGGGTTACCTTAAGTCCGTGTTTCTTGGCCCAGTGCGCAGCTTCTACAGCGGCGCCGCAGTTAGCCATACCACCACCGATAAGTAGCACATCAGTAGTGACTTCTACAGTTTCAAAGTTCGGCATTACCTTAACCTCCTTCGTTAGTTATTTAAGTTTCGGAACATCCGCGCCGGTGCCCAGGAAGTCCAGCGAAGCGGGCTCGGTGAACAGGTAGGTCGGGTTGTTGATGTCATCTACACCTGCACCATATCCGCCGTCCGGAACAGCAGAACCTTCGTCGTTGGTCCGGATGGGGAACTTAAAGCGCTTCAAGACACCGTTTCTGAACTTAACGGTCCACATGATGTCCTGGGAGCCACGAAGCGGTACACAGCTGGCGCCCATCGGTACGAAGTCGGCATAGCCTCTGAGGTCAATGGCCTGCTGCGGGCAGATCTTGGCGCAGCACAGGCATTCCCAGCAAGCATCGTATTCCTGGTTGTAAGCCTTCATTCTGTCTTTGTCGAGCTTCATCAGGTCGTTCGGGCAGATGTACATACAAGCAGTTTTGTCCTGCCCCTTGCAGCCGTCGCACTTCTCCGAGATTACAAATGCCGGCATTTACTCAAACCTCCTAATTTAAGTTTTGTAGCTTGGGACCACAAAAGAGTCTTCAGCAAAATTCCTCCCTGGCATCACTCTGAGCTTGCTGCTACCACTCCCTTTCCACAGATTAATCCTAGGTGTCCGTGGACACGCTCCCTCCAGTATGGCCTCCCTGCGGGATCCCCCGATTGAGATCGATATAACAGATACTTGAGGAGGCCCAGACCCTGGGGGTGCTTCCACTTTACGGAAATAACCACACGGAGCTAGACATCATTGCTTTCGGCCCCGCAAGATTAACCTGAGAACCCTCCAACCGATGCCGGATACTGCCGTAACTCAGCTATTTCTACAAGGCAGAACACCTGGGGCACGATTGGGCGCATTCCAAGTTGGGAAGTTATTTCGACGTAGACGTATGGTTTTCCTGCAAGGAATTCAAAAAATCCAACATTTCCGGCGTATAATTCCTGGGACAGAACCCAACATCTACGACTTTTGCTCGGAATATTGTGAAGTTAGGCACATACCGCTCTATACGTAACGCGTCTTACGACGGAAGTACCCAAGGGTTTAGGAGATACTCAATCTTGCCTTAAGAATTTGAGTGTTAGAAGATTGTAAATTGATTAGCTAGACTATAACACAAGTTTCCGGGAGTGACAACCCTCAAGAGAGTAAAGATTCGGTCCCTCGCCAACGGCTAAATTATCCGTGATGCTCATTCTATGTCCGGAAACTGAGTACCATTCCAGGAATCTGTCAGCGGGTCAGTCCCTTTTTTGGGGCTTATTCGGGCGACTTTTGCAAAATTAATCACATATTCTGTACTGCAAATTATTTCCCGTGGTATAATACTGTTGTTGCTAGAGCAATTTCCTGGTAAATTATCTTGAACCTTAAACAGGAGGTAGTAACAGTGTCTCAGGAAGTGATGACCAAGGCTGCCGAGTTGGGCCGGGCAATCAGCGAATCACCCGAGTCGCAACTTGTAAGAGAGCGTCAGCAGAAAATGTTCGATAATACCGAAGCCCTGGAAATGCTCAAGACCTTCCAGATGATGCAGAACCAGTGCCGCTTGAAGCAGGAGAAAGGCGAGGAAGTGACCGCGGACGAGGTTAAGGCCCTGGAACAGATGGAGCTCAAGATGCAGGAACACCGTCTCATCCGTGAGTTTTTTGAAGCTCAGAACGCGCTGCAGGAGATGCTGAAAAAGGCAATGCAGATCGTGGTACGGTACGACAAGGAAACCTAGTTCGGTCGTCGGTCGTCGGAACGGACTGTTGATCAGGGGCGGTAGTCCCCTGATTTGTTTTAGTAAACCCAGGCTGAAGCGGTGACAGGGAAGCTGTTAAAAATGGCGCTCCCGTTTCCGAGAGCGCCACGCTGTAAAACTTAGGTCTATTCTTCTTCCTCGTCCCCGGCCAGCGTCTTCATCACGAAACGCTCCACGTTCCCACGGCAGTCGATCAACGTCCAGGTCACACTGTGCGTACCGACTAACGGAATTAGCTTGCCGGGAAAGAAAGCGACCTGGTACTGCAACCGGGTCTGGATCGCCTGTCGCGGACAGGCCTTGGTGCAGCTCATGCAGTCCCAGCAGTCGCCCACGTTTCGGCATACAGCCTTGTTGACGGACCGGTCGAGCATCATCAGGTCGCCCGGACAAACCTGTTCGCACAAGGGCTCACCCTCACCCTGACAACCGTCGCATTTGTCGGGTATTACCATTGGCGGCATTGAATCGTCCCCCCTCTTGTAGAAATCAGTAAACTCTACCGCTTAGGGATGTGTGAGGTGAGAGGTTAGAGGTTCGATACTTGAAGGAATTCGCACGGCGAATTCCACCCCATAATCTCACTTCCAGCTTCTCACTTCTCACCTCTCAGTCGCCTTCCGCGCCCTGCTTGTCCTCGTAGAGGGCTCGTTTCTGAACCCTCTGCGAGGACAAGTGCTCTCCAGACTTATTTCTTAAATGGACTCCTCGTTCCGATCACCCGGCACGATCTGCTCGTACGCCTCCTTATCGAAGGTAAGCTCGTCGGTTTCAGGATCCCAGACCGAGGTAATGAAACAATCGAAGTTCTCGTTGTCCACGTTCGGATAATCCGTCCGGTTCACGTAACCGGGGTAGCGGGTCTCCTTCCGGTAGTTAATCTGTTCAATGACCAACTGGCAGACGTCGAGTCGGTTGATGACATCCCAGGCCAGCTGCAGGTCATGCAGATCCTTGGCCACCAGGTATTTCAGCTGGTCGTGGCGCATCCGGTTAATCAGCTTACGCGCCATCGACAGATAGGATTCGCTGACGTGGAACCAGCGGGAACGACCGCCGCAATATTCCTCCATTATAAACTGCATCCGCCATTCCATCTCTTCCGGGATAATCCCCTCGATCGGTTTGCCGTTGGTGTAGAAGGTGCACTTCTGATAGCGCTCAAGCGGCTCGAAGGTACGCACCTCCAGGCGGTCAAGCTCATCAGGATCAATCTCCAGCAACTGTGGATCAACCCGTTCGATGTAATAGAGAATGGACCGTGCCGCAAGGCGGCCGCAGGTCCAGGTGCCGGAAATAAAGCGTGATGGTGCGGCGCCGAGGGCGTCCCCCGACACAAAGAGCCGTTCAATGGTGGTCATCCGTGACGTGCCAATCGTCCAGGCCCCCGACAGGCCGGCGTGCGAACCTACTAGTGACGGGTCGGCGGCATCGATCTCAACCGGGTCCATCGACGGATTGATGTCATTGCAGCCCCAGTACAGAACCAGGCAGGGAGACATGTCCAGATACTGGCCCTTGAGCCCGGCCACGCGTTCCGGATCACCCCGCCTGGTATCCATCATGATCGGGCCCCTGTGATTCAGGGTCTCCTGACATAGGGCCCAGGCCCGGATCGGTGTAGGCGCCGTGTGACCGCCGAGCTTCACGTACTCTGGCCGCTCACGCATAAACGCTTCGCCCAGAGAGTTGATCATCGGCGCGCCCATTCCGATGGCCAGGGTACCGGTAGGACTGTATGTATCCTTGGTACGGACCGGGACCAGACGGTGGTCGAAGCCGACCATTTTCGCCCCTGCCCGCTTGCACATCGCATATGCCCCGCCCGCATTGAACGGGAAATACCAGATGCGGTGGTGCGCATCGTCGTGCCCAAGGGGTCTCCAGAGACCGGCACACCCGCCGGCGGCCAGTAACACGGCCTTGCCGCGGGCGATGTAGAACTTGCCGTCGCGGACGCCAAAACCGACACAGCCGGCGACCTTGCCGCCAATTTTAATCAGCTCGGTTACGAATACCCGGTTATAGATCTCGGCTCCGGCCTGCATCGCCATGCTCGCCGTGACCGGCTTCAGCAGGGAGCCATTGATCTCAACATTCCACTTCCCGCGGTTGAGGTAACGGCCGTCCGGCTTCTTTTTGATCGGGAGACCCTCCGCTTCCAGCAGGGCCACCGTTTCGTTCACCAGTTCTGCCACGCTCATGATAATATCCTCACGAATCGGTGCCCCGCACATATCGTACCGGGCGTAGGACACGTAATCTTGAGGCGTACCCTGGTTGATGTACATGTTCAGAGCGTTCATTCCGGCCGACAAGCAACCACTGTTACGAATAAAGGCCTTTTCCAGAATGACAATTTTGAGGTCCCTGCCGCCGCGCTGTCGTGCCTCCCAGGCCGCCAGGCAGCCCGCCGTGCCGCCTCCGATGATCAGTAAATCGGCATCAATGTATACCCTTTCCCTGGCCACGCCGCTTTCCCCTCCCCGCAGCAAATTTCCTTAAACCGTCGTTGATTTACCCCATCCGGATACAACACGTGTTATTGTATTTTTCTATTAATGGGAATTCAACAGGCATCCCCTGATTCCTGCAAAATGAGAAGTGAGAAGTGAGATTGGTGCCGTTTTGCAGTCTACCGTCGGCTCAGTCCTGCTTTCAAGCCCCACAGAACCAGGAGGGAGACGGCGACCACGCCGAGGCTGAAGGCCTGACCAACGGTAAGGCCGGCGATTCCAGTTTCCGGGGAAACGCGCCAGAAATCAATTACGAAGCGATAGGCGCCGTACAATAGCAGGTACAACATCATCAGGTAGCCGTCAAAGGGCTTTCGTTTCCGGCTCACCCAAAGGACCACAAAAATCAGGATCCCGAAAACCGCTGAATAGAGCTGCGTGGGATGACGCAGAACGTGGTCAAACGGAAAATTTACGCCCCACCACCCGGTAGTGGGCAGACCATAGCAACAACCGTTGAGAAAACAGCCGATCCGCCCGAAGGGGTACCCGGCGGCCACCCCAAGGGCCAAGAGGTCGCCGAGACGAGTCAACCGCATCCTCTTCCGCCTGGTGTACCAGGCCGCCACGACCAGGCACAGTGCCAAGGCGCCAAAAAAGGAGAGTCCCCCCTCCCAGATATGGAACACCGCCAGGGGGTTGGCTGCGAACTCGGCCCACGTCCACTCCAGGAGTACGTAGGCCAAACGACTGCCAACCACCCCAGCAACGACCAGATAGAGCGCCAGGTCCAGGATGGTGTCTACATCATAGCCCCGCCTTTTGCCCTCGTGCAGGACCACCCCCGTCCCGGCGATGATGCCCATAGCCACCATGAAGCCATAGGCCGTCACCGGGAAAGGGCCGGCGTAGAACAATATCGGATGCAAATCTAGCCTTCCACCTTAAACCGCTGCGCGCACTCGCCGGCACGCCCGGTGAGAATTTCCAAGCCGTGGGGCAGGATTGGGAGAATAGCCTCCAGGCACTCCTTGGCCCCTTTCGGACTGCCGGGCAGGTTCACGATCAGGGTTCGCTTCCGAATCCCAGCCACCGCCCGGCTTAGGAAAGCCCGCGACGTGATCTTGCTGCTTTCCAGCCGCATGGCCTCGGCCAGTCCCGGAACGGGGCGTTCCACCACGGCCAAGGTCGCCTCCGGAGTGTTATCACGGGGTGCAAACCCCGTCCCACCGGTGGTCAGGATCAGCTCAACCTGCCGGTCGCAAAGACCAACCAGCGTTTCCATGATCATTTCGATGTCGTCCGGAACCAGGGCCGTAGCCGCGACCTCCCATCCCTGTTCGCGGATCACTCTGGTCAGCACTTCACCGGCGGCATCCTCGCGTTCGCCCCGCGACCCCTTATCGCTTACGGTGACAATCGCGACCTTAAACATCGGTCACGACCTCGACCGTATCCCCGACCTTGACCAAGCCGCCCTGGACCACTTTGACGAAGATCCCTTCCCGGGGCATGATGCAGTCGCCCACCTGTTTGAATACCGCACAGCCCACATGACACTTCTTGCCGATCTGGGACACTTCCCCGACCACCTCAGACCCGATGCGCAGCATGGTACCCACCGGCAGGCTGTGCAGTTCCATGCCCTCCGTCGTCAGGTTCTCCGCGAAATCACCCGGTCCCACCTTTAGCCCCTGGGCGCGCATCCGTTCGATGCTTTCAACAGCCAGCAGGCTTACCTGCCGGTGCCAGGGACCGGCATGCGCGTCACCGACCACCCCATGATCAACCTGGAACACGGCTTCACCCACGTTCTCCTTACGTACACCTTTGGTTTCACTCGTGCAGACGGCTAGAACACGTCCTGCCACTCTGTCTCCCCCTCTCTGGAAAAGCGTCCGCTCCGGCCACCGGACTTTTCCACCAGCCGGATGTCGCCGATCACCATTTCCTTGTCCACAGCTTTGCACATATCGTAGATGGTCAGGGCCGCCACGCTGACCGCGGTCAGTACTTCCATCTCCACCCCGGTCTGACCGGCGGTCTTGACCCGGGCCTGGATTTCCAGGATGCCTTCGCCAACTCCGTAGCGAAAATCAACGGTTACCCCGGTAAGCATCAGCGGGTGACAGAGCGGAATCAGCCGTGCCGTCTCTTTGGCGGCCATAATCCCCGCCGTACGCGCCACGGCTAGCACCTCACCCTTGGCCACCGTCCCGGAACGGATCCGTTCCAAGGTTGACGGGTGCATCCGTACCGTGCCCCGGGCCACCGCCTCCCGGACTGTGACCGCTTTTTCGGTGACCTCAACCATCTTTACCCGACCCTGTCCATCCACGTGCGTAAACTCGGCCACTGTTTTCACCTCGAAAAACTCAACTTCTCGCTGAGCACGCTAAATCCTTCCGGTTCCCGTTCTTAGCCCCTTACCACTTCCGACCGCTCAACGCTCATTGCCCGAATACTCCCACATAATCCGCCCGCAGTCACGTAGGTCGTATCCGCCGAGTGACTCCACAGCTTTCCGGAACCCGCCCTCGTTAACCACGTCCAGCGCCCGCCGGATGACGGGCTGGTCCCAGAACTCCCGGGGGACACAGAGGTCGTAGCGTTCCTCGGTGACGGGTACAAAGTCAAGGCCCAGCGCCTGGGCCGCGGCACGAATACCGAGGCTACAGTCGGCCGTACCGGAGGCCACCGCGGCGGCCACCGCCATGTGGGTGTACTCCTCCCGGTCGTAGCCTTTGACCTGATCCGGGCTGATCCCCAACTGCTTCAGGTTGAAATCTGTGAGCACCCGTGTCCCCGCACCCCGCTGGCGGTTTACAAAGCGTACTTCTTCACGGGCCAGATCGCTGAAGTCGCGGATCTGCTTCGGGTTCCCGGGAGCGACGATGAAACCCTGCTCCCGGTAGGTAAGGTTCATCAGCACCACGGCGCGCCCGGGCAGGTACTTTTTGATATAGGAAACGTTATATTCCCCGGTCTCCTCGTCTAAAAGGTGGGTCCCGGCCATGTGCGCCTCGCCCCGCTTCAGGGCCAGGAGTCCGCCCAGGCTTCCCACGTGAGCCGAGGACAGGCTGGCCAGGGGGTACTGAATCTTGAGGTAATTGGCCAGGACATCCAGCGCGATGTCATGACTCCCGATTACCACCGTGGTCTCCGCAATCTCCTCGCGGGTGCGCAGGAGTTCAACCCCAACTCGCTGCCCGGCTTCAAACCCCTCGGTGAACCGCGGCACGACCAGGATGCCGTCGGCCCGGATCATCGTCAGGATCAGGCCGGCCCCGCGCCCGAGCGGGGTCACAACAACGTTGTCCCCCACCTGGCCTAGTTTCACCCGCACAAATTCGTCGACACCCATCGGTGAGACCACCCGGCGTGAAAGGAAGGCTTCGATCCTCTCCCTTGCCGCTACGGCCCGCCCCAGCTTCCGGTAGACGACCGGTTTGGCAAACAGCTCTAGGGTCAGCGCTGCCGAAACCGGATAGCCGGGAATCCCAAACACGGGCTTACCCCTGATCACACCCAGGACCACCGGTTTGCCGGGCTTGATCGCCACGCCGTGGTTCACGACCTGTCCGAGTTCGCGGATCAAGGCCGCGCTGAAGTCTTCCCGCCCGGCGGAGGCCCCGGCATTGATGATCACGGCATCGCTTGTTTCCAACGCCTCCGTGAGGGCCTCCCGCAGACGCTCGTACACGTCGGGTACGATCGGATGCCGGACGGCCTCGGCGCCCCATTCGGTCAGAAAGGAGCCCAGCACCCGGGAATTATACTCCACGATGTCACCCGGTTGCAGGTCGCCCCCCGGTTCAACCACCTCGGTCCCGGTTGGAATGATGGTTACCCTCGGCCTGGGGCGAACGAGGATGGCGGTCACACCGCCCGCGAGCATTCCCCCGATATCCACCGGCCGGACCACGTGGTTGGCCGGGATGATCATCTCCGTGGCCACGATGTCCTCCCCAATCACCCGTACGTGCTGCCACGGAAAGGCCGGGGCGATGATTTCGATCTCGTCCTCAGCCAAATAGTGCACGTCCTCGACCATTATCACCGCGTCACACCCTTCGGGCAGGGGATCACCTGTATCGACCACGTACGCCTTTTCGTCGACCTTCAGCCGCAGGGGGGTATGTTCGGTGGCCCCGAAGGTGTCCCGAGCGCGTACGGCCAGTCCGTCCATGGCCGAGGCGTTGAAGTGCGGCGACGAGGTCCGGGCAAAGACCGGGGCCGCGGTGACCCGCCCGAGCGCCTCGGTCGTCGGGATTTCCTCAGGTTCCGCCGGGTTCAGCGCCCCCTCGCCATCCAGGACACCCAGGTATTCTTCCAGCGCTTCTTCCCAGGGTTTTTCGGAGAGATAAATGTTTCGCTTCACGGAACTCCCACCTTTGTCTGTGGTGTACTTGTCTTTACTGCCTAGGCGGCTCTGGGTTTACCCCCGGACTCCGTGCTGCGCTTCGACCGGTTCTAAGCTCGGTTCGGTGCGTGGCTAGCCGTCCTGTGGATTGTAGGTGGCTAAGAACGGTACCCCGAAGCTCCGCAAGTCGCCGGGTTATAAACCAGATCCGCCTCCCTCTGTCGACTTATTCCTCAGAACGGGATTACTTCTACTTCCTCGCCCGCGGACACACCCTGGCTTTCCAGGGGAATCCGGGCCAGGCCGTCCGCGCGCACCATGGTCACGATCAGGCTGGACTTGCCCAGAATCGGCTCCGCCGTCAGCACCCCGTCCACGTACGACAGGGCCACCCGGACGTAGTCCTCCTTGCCGGGCGGGGACGAAAGCGACCTCGTAATCCGGGCCCGCAGCGACAGCTTGGACGCGGTCGGGTTGATGAGCGGCTTCACGATCAGTTCGAACACCACCATGGCCGATACCGGGTGTCCGGGCAGGCCGATCAGGGGTTTCCCGTCAACGACCGCGCCAATGGTCGGTTTTCCCGGGCGCACCGCCAGCCCATGAAATAGTACTCCGGGCTTCCCCATACTGTTGATCACGTCGGCGGTAAAGTCCCGTTTTCCGACCGAGCTGCCCCCGGAGATCACTACCGCATTGTTTTCGGTCAGGGCCAGGCGTACCGTGTCGGACAGCAACTCAAAGTCATCACCTACCACACCGTAACGCCGCGCCCCCCCGCCGTTCACCTCCACCAGCGCTCCGTTCGTGTAGGAGTTTACATCCCTGACCTGGCCGGGGGCCAACGCCGCATCGACCGGGACCACCTCGTCCCCAGTGGTGATCACCCCAACCCGGGGTGGCCGCACCACCGAGACCCGACTCACACCGGCGGCCGCCAGCAACCCGACATCCTGGGCCCGCAGCCTGCGCCCCGCCGTTAGAAGCAAGGCGCCCCGGGTAATGTCGTCCCCGCGACGCACGGTATTATCTCCCGGAGCGACCGGACGGGTAACCCCGATGGTGTGCTCGTCCAACTGCTCGGTATACTCCACCATGACCACGGCGTCGGTACCCGCGGGGAGCATACCGCCCGTGGCAATGCGATAAGCCTGTCCCACGGAAACGCTACCACCAGGAGCGGATCCCATCAACACCTCGCCGATGATATCCAGGTAGGCCGGGAGCCCTTCGGTTGCCCCGAAGGTGTCCTGGGCCCGTACGGCGAAGCCGTCCATGGTCGACCGGTCAAAGCCGGGCACATCCTCGGGGGCGGTCACATCCCGCTCCAGTACTCTTCCGAGCGCCTCGACCAGGCCCGCCTTCTCCGATTGAGGCGCCCAGCGGATGTGTGCCCGTAAAATCTCAAGCGCTTGTTCAATGGTCAGTGCACGAAACAGATTCACGCCGAAAACCTCCGTCAGTTCTCTTCAATTCTCACCAGTCACCTTATCCTACCATAGGCTCCCAGACACCGCAAAAACGGAACAATAAGGGGACTAACGGGAAAATCCTTTCAATAAGTTAATAAGTTAAGTGCCTGGCACCAGCTAGTAGACCATGTCGCCGTGGATGAAAGCCCGGGTGCGATCATCCCCGGGAGAGGTAAAGACCGCTTCTGTCGGGCCGTCCTCGACCACCTTGCCTTCGTACATAAAGGTGATGTGGTCGGCCAGGCGTCGGGCTTGAAAGACGTTATGGGTCACCAGAATCACCGTGGTCTGCCGCTCCCGGTTGATCATCCGAACCAGATCCTCGATCATTCCCACGTTTTGCGGATCCAGGTTCGAGGTCGGCTCATCCAGGAGCAGCACCTCCGGTTCGGTTACAAAAGCCCGGGCGATGGCCACCCGCTGCGCCTCGCCCCCCGACAAAGTCCGGGCCGGCTGTCTCTCCAAGTGCACAAGCCCCACCGTTTTCAGGGCCTCCAGCACCTTCTCCCGCACGTCCGCTCTTTGGAGACCGCGAACCTTCAAGCCGTAGGCCACGTTCTCGTATACGCTGGCCTCGAACAGCACCGGCTTTTGAAACACCATCGCCATACGGCGCTGCAGGGACAACCGCGGACGGCAGGTCACCAGATCGTGCCCGCGAAAGATAATCTGCCCGGCAGTCGGCTTTTCAATCATGTTTAGGAGCCTTAGAAGCGTACTCTTTCCGGAGCCGCTCGGCCCCATGATCCCGTGGATGAGCCCCCGGGTAAAAACACAGCCAGGAATCTCGACCACATTGCGAGACCCGTAACTTTTGCATACCGATTCGAGGCGAAACACATTCTCGCTAATGACGCCCTACCCCCTGAATCCGGTACAACACCGAGTTGATAATGAAGGCCAACGCCAGGAGGACAATCCCCAATCCGATCGCCATCTCGAAGTTGCCCCTGCGGGTCTCCAGGACAATGGCACTGGTCATCACCCTGGTCTTGCCCTCGATGTTTCCGCCCACCATCATCACCGCCCCAACCTCGGCCATCAGCCGGCCCAGGCCGGTGACAACCGCTCCGGTAATGGCGAGGCGGGCTTCGCGGATGATCGTCAGTGCCACCTGCCAGGCGCTGGCCCCCAGGGAAACCGCGGTATCCCGGATTTCCCGGTCTTTGCTCCGTACGGCAATCATAGTCAGCCCAGTCACAATCGGCAGGGCCAGGATGGTCTGGGCTAGGATCATCGCCGTCGGTGAAAATAATAGGTTGAGTACTCCGAACGGTCCCGCCGAAGAAAGAAGCAGATATACGAATAACCCGACCAGCACCGGAGGCAGTCCCATCAGGGTATAGAGAATCTGGGCAAGCCACCGCACCCGGTGCGCCGGTGCAAGGCCCAGCCAGGTACCCAGAGGGATACCCGCGGCCGACGCCAACAGGACCGAGACCCCGGATACCAGCAGCGACATCCAGATGATCTGCATCATCGCCGGGTCACGTGTGATGATCAGGCTGAATGCCTGGCTAAGGCCGTCCCAGATGACCAACCACTCCTTTAATAAAGGATGGGGGGATGAAAGGCGGGGCCTCTCATCCGCTTTCCCGGAAATATCACACTCTCAGGGGGGTGCCTTTGATACCCTGGAGTTTAATTACTATTGAGCGTTGGGGTAGAACAGCTGCTCCCCGTGCTGCTTGAAGCCGGCGATAAGCTGCTGACCCTCATCGGAAACAAAGAACTGGATGAGCGCGGTGGCTCCGTCATAATTAATGTGAGGGTTCTTTTCGGGGTTCGGCACCATGATGCCATACTGGTTGAATAGCGCCTGGTCACCCTCCACCAGAACCACCAAGTTCAGCTTGTCCCGTAGGGCGATGTAGGTGCCCCGGTCGGTCAGGGTGTAGCCCTGCTGCTCACTGGTCATGCGGAGAACATCGCCCATGCCCTGTCCCACCGACTGGTACCAGTTGCCCTGCGGATTGGTACCCGCCTTCTTCCAGATCGATTTCTCCTTGGAGTGGGTGCCGGAATCGTCGCCCCGGGACACAAAGACGGCCTCCTTTTCAGCAACCTGCTGGAAAGCCGCGGCGGCGTCCGCGCTGCCCTTGATTCCTACCGGGTCATCCGTCGGCCCCACGACCACGAAGTCATTGTACATTACGTCCTGCCGGTCGACAAAGAAGCCCTCCTGCACCAACTGCCGTTCCTTGTCCTTTGCGTGCACCAGCAACACGTCTGCATCGCCGCGCTTCCCCACCTCCAGCGCCGCTCCGGTACCCATTGACAGAACGGAAACCCTGTAGTTGTACTTCTCCTCGAACACTGGAAGGATCTCGTCCAAAAGACCGCTGTCGTAAGTGCTGGTAGTTGTGGCCAACTTTAGTTCCTGGGGAGGTTCCTGCGAAGTACCGTCTTGACCGCCGCTGGTCAAAGTACCGCCCTGCCCGCATCCGGCGGCGACTATCAGAACCAGCAGGACAAGTACCGTTAGGCGCCATCCTCGAACCCATGGATTAGTTGTTTTCATTGCCAAATCCTCCTTACGATTCTTCATTCATTCGGCTTGAGCACCATGTTTCCAAAATCGTAGACTACCCAAGGCTCACCCGTTTCCAGGCAAACCCTGCCGGCCCGGCGACCCTGGTTCATCCTGTAGGTCGAAGGGCTCGGAGCAATCGTATTCCGTTTGGCCAAACAAAAAAGCCGGGTTGCGCAAAGGGCGACCCGGCCACAATGTCCACAGTGGACAATCCTGGACCAAGCGCTCTCCTTTCCGCAACGGGAGGCACGTCCGTTTCCAGGCGTACCCTGTCGATCCGCCGCCATAGTCCTTCTGACCACAGGCGTGCAGATTCGGAGAAACTAGATCTCTTATTCGCTTTCAGCCGGGACGATTCCTGCTGGTTTTTCAACAAGTTTCTTGTCTTTGTATTGAGATTTCGTTGCCAAATTGTTACTACTTTGTTCACAGTTTCGTCACAACTAATGTTCATACTAGGAGTAAGCAGGTGCAAGGAGGTGAAATCATTCGTGAAAAGCAAACTAGTCGTACTCGTACTGACCCTGGTTTTCGTCTTTGCCGCAATCCAGACCGCTTCAGCCGGCTGGGGCGGGGGGCAAAGCATGAAAATGCGGCAAAACCCCGTGAACATGACGGACCAGCTTGGGCTCACCGCCGAGCAGGCGGCGAAAATCCGTCAGCTCCAGGAATCCCAGCAGAAGGCGATGACAGAGCTGCAAGGCAAGCTGCGCCAGGCCCGCTTTGAACTCCGCCAGCTGAGCTTCACGCCGGGCGCTACCGAAAAACAGTTGGAGTCCAAGGCCGCCGAGGTGCAAAAGCTCCAGCAGCAGAAGCTCGAACTGATGCAACAGCACCGGGATCAGATACGCGCGATCCTTACCGACGAGCAGCTGGCTCGCTGGTCTGAGGTCCGGAACGGCGGACCCTGCCCCAATCCGAACGGACCCATGAGCGGTCCGATGGGTGGGCGGGGAGCCGGCAACAGCGGGTTTTGCCCCTTCGGACAGACCCGGTAGATATGAAGTAACAGCCTGACGGGTCGCGGAAATCCGCGGCCCGCTTTTCTGTTTCAAGCAAATGCTAATCGGTTAAATAAAGTGTATAGTGTAATTGATTACCTGGCTTTTGCGGAAGGAGGCGCTGGACGTTGTTCACGGGTACCATCCTAGTTGTCGACGATGAGGAGTCGGTACGTGAACTGACCCGTCTGTACCTCGAACGGGAGGGGTTCCGTGTGGAGACAGCGGCTGACGGTGAGGAGGCCCTCGCCCAGGTCGCTAACCTGCGTCCGGACCTGATCGTCCTGGATATCATGCTGCCGAAGGTGGACGGTTGGGCCGTCTGCCGCGAGATCCGCCGGGAGTTGGTTACCCCGATCATCTTCCTTTCCGCCAAAGGCGAGGAATACGACCGTATTCTCGGGCTAGAACTGGGCGCCGACGACTACCTGACCAAACCCTTCAGCCCGCGTGAACTGGTGGCCCGGGTCAAGGCGGTGCTCCGTCGCGGGAGTGCCGGGCCCTCGGGCAAAACCCTCCGCTACCCCGGCATGGTCATCGACGGGGCCGCGCATACCGTGGAAGTCGACGGGCAGGACCTGACCCTTGCGCCCCGCGAGTTCGAGCTGCTCTGGTTTCTTGCTTCGCACCCCGGCCAGGTATTCAGCCGCGACCAGCTGTTGACCAACGTCTGGGGCTACAGTTACCCCGGTGACCAGCGGACCGTGGACACGCACGTCAAGCGGCTGCGCGAGAAGATGCCGGACAAGAGCGCGTCCTGCCTGAAGACCGTCTGGGGGCGGGGCTACAAGTTCGAGGTGACATCGTGATGGCGAACTCTCTGCTGGGGAAACTCCTGACCGCTTTCCTGCTCGTGGTCGTGATCACCCTGTCGATCACCGTCCTCGCCACCACACACCTTTTTGGCAGCTACTACACTACCGAGAAACAGCGGGAACTCACCGAACGTGGACATTCCATCGCCGACGTGATCGCTTCGGAGTTGGAAAGCCAGCCCGCCACGGGGTTGCTGCCCATCGCCCGCGGCCTCTCCGGCTATTTCGGGGAGCGCGTCTTGATCCTTGACCGGCGCGGGATGGCCCTTTCGGCCGGACACCAAGGTATGGGTATGGGCCGGCGTCAAAGCGTGCTCGCGGAGGGCGACGTGGCCAGACTACTAAAGGGAGAAGTGGTGTCGCATACCGCGTTTGACCCCAGACTGAGCACCACCGTCCTGGCCGTAGCCGTACCCATCCTGGTGAACAACCAGACCGAGGGTACGGTGCTGATGGTCGCCCCTCTGGCCGACATCGAGGCCACCGTATCTGCGGTACGCCGGATCTCGTTCTACACGGCCGGGCTGGCCCTGTTGCTGGCCGGGGTTATTGGTTTCCTGATTTCCCGCTCGATTACCCGGCCCATCCGCGAGATCAGCCAGGCCACTGAGCTGATGGCCAAGGGCGATTTCCAGCGTCGCGTAGAAAATAACTCCGGCGACGAAATCGGCCAGCTGGCCCGGAACTTCAATCAGCTGGCTGCCAACCTTGATCACACCCTGAGCGCCTTGAACCGGGAAAAGCATAAGATTGGGAAGATGGAGCGGCTGCGGCGTGACTTCGTGGCCGACGTCTCGCACGAGCTGCGTACTCCGCTTACCTCGGTACACGGGATCATCGAGGGGATGCTGGACGGGGTGATTGACGAGAAGCAGGCCCGAAACCAGTATCTGCCCCTGGCGTACCGTGAGACTTCGAGAATGAACCGCCTGATCCAGAACCTGCTTGACCTGTCCCGGCTGGAAGCCGGGAACCACACGTGGGAGATCCACGCCGTGGACCTGGGTGAAGCGGTCTCGCGGGTCCTCTCACGGTTGCAGCCCCAGATTGCGGACGCCGACGTTGAGGTCAGGGTAAACGTCCCGGCCGACCTGCCGCCGATCCCGGCCAACGAGGAGCGCCTCGAACAGGTCTTGACTAACCTGGTCTCGAACGCCGTACATTATTCACCGCCGTCCGGTATTATCGATATTGAAACCAAAATGGGGCCTGGGGAAAGGATCACCGTTTTTGTCCGTGACGATGGCCCGGGGATACCGGAAAAGGACCTACCGTATATCTGGGAGAGGTTCTACCGGGTGGATAAGTCCCGTTCCCGTAATGCCGGCGGAACGGGACTGGGGTTGGCGATCGTAAAGGAGATCATTGAAGCCCACGGCGGTACGGTGCAGGTGGAGTCGGCGCCCGGACGGGGATCGACCTTCAGCTTCACCCTACCCCTGCACCGGGAAACGGAAAACCCCGGGGCCGATCCCGATCGGGCTCCCCGGGGTTACTGATTCAGGAGTTCCAAACGCTCATGCGCTTGCTGCAGCAGAATTTCACGCGCGTGGTCCAGCATCCGGAAAGCCGCGTCCTGCCGTACCCAGTACATCATCTTCATCCCGTCCTTGCGTGAACCCAGGATGCCGGCCTTCTTCAACACGGCCAGGTGCTGCGAGACATTCGACTGTTCCAGTTCCAGCTCGGCCATGATCTCGCACACGCAGCGCTCCCCGTCCCGCAGGCTCTCTACGATTCGCACCCGCGTAGGATGACCCACAGCCTTGAAAATTTCGGCCTGCATAACCCAGATGTCCGAAGCCATACACATTACTCCCAATCTGGATAAGGATATGCTAATATATCCAATCTAAACGCTGGAGGCCGAAAAGTCAAGCCGGATCGGCAACCACGGTTATTTTCCGGGGATCACCCGCTTGGACGGGAACACTCCCCCGTGAATGGACCGGGCGTCGGTAATGTTAAAGAAGATTCCGGGATCACATTTGTTCAGGATATTGCAGGCTCGGTGCAGGTCCTTGCGTTTGATCAGAATAAACAGCACCTTGCGCGGGCCATCGCGTCCCTCGCCGGTCACCACCGTCACCCCGAAACCGGCGTGCCGGAGCATGACCGTCAGTTCCGGCACCAGGTCCAGCGGCGGGAAGACCTGCAGGGAGATGAAACCCATGGCCAGACGCTCCTCGATCAGACTCCCGATGTAGTTTCCGGTCGCAAAGCCAGCCGCATAGGCCAGGATTTTGCCCGGATCGGTAAGCCCGTCCTGCAGGACGTAGTTCAGGATCACGATGAAGATACAGACCTCGACGAAACCGACCAGGGCCGCCCAGAGCCTGCGCCCACGGGTAAGCAGGAGTACGCGCAGGACATCGAGGGACATGTCCCCGACCCGCGCCACAAAGATCACCAGGTAGCCCACGAGCATTCCCACCCAAGCTGCGTCCATAACTCCCACCCATTTCAACGGGGCACACATAAAGGCAGCCCAAACGGAAAGCTGCCTATAGTGCTCCGGAAAATCACATTCAACCTCTAGTATAAGACCGGCGGAGTTAAAGTCAACCCACTCTGTCCGTTTCCCCGAAGCTATCTCAACGGTACGTCCAGAACCGGGTACTCCCACCAGTCAGGGCTGTCAAAATGCCACCATTCATGGGTCACGGGCACGAAGCCCTCGGCGGTCATCGCCTTCTGGAGCAAATCCCGGTGTCGGCGTGACTCGGCACTCCCGCCCTGGTAATAACGGTCGGCCTGCACGGAGAACCCGTCGAAATCCGTGGGCATCTCCACGTCCTTACCGTCCAAAGTCACCAGAGTAACGTCAACCGCCGCCCCCCGGTTATGACGCGAACCACCGTTCGGCGGCGCGATGTAGCGACGGTCCGGCACCACGTCCCACAGCAACTGCTGCGCCGAGGCCGGGCGGTAGGCGTCCCACACCTTGAGCCGGTAGCCCTGCTTCTTCAGGCGGGCATTGACCCGTACCAGGCGTTCGGCCACCGGCAGTGCCAGATAGGCCTGCGAGGCACCGTAGATCCGCTTGCCGGTGAAGTTGTGCGTGGTGGCGTAACGAATGTCCGTGACGATGGTCGGATCAAGGGCTGCAACTTCCACCAGGGGTAACTCGATAAAGTCATTATACAGGTAAAAGTCCTGGATCCGGTAGACCAGTACGGTCGCTTTCCGCAAGGTGCTCTCCGGGTAGACCCGGACAATATCGTCCGGGTCGAGTGCTGCGGCCGCGGCCAACACCTCTTCCGGCTTTGCCGAACGGCTCAGGGACGGGTGCTCAGCCGACAGGAGCGCCTCGGTCCGCAGGATGCGCTCTCCCTCACCCCACATTTTACCGGGGTCCGGTATCCCGTAGAAAACCGCACCCACATTCCGGACATTGGGTCGCGGGTCTTCCTGGTCACCGACCGGACGGGCATAGACGTCGTCAAAAGACCCGACGCCCAAGACGGCAAACTTCCCGGAATAACTGGCCCGCAAAGCCTCGTACAGCTCAGAGAGCGGCACCGGATCCCCGGTACTCAGCTTGTATACCGCCACCGGCTGGTTTCCCTGCTCCAGGCCGAGCAGGTAGGCCGAGTTCACAAAAGAACCCGTAGACTGCAGTTCTCCCGCATAATTCGCGGGCCGGACATAAGCCCTGCCGTTCACCACGAAGAGCTTTCCCACGGGATCCGTAATGTGCAAAGCCCCGGAGCCAAAGGCGACGAGCATGTCCTGTACCGGGTGCTGTCTGGTCGCCTGGGCCGACGAAGTTCCAATCAGGAAGGCGTTGGCATTTTCCTTAAAACTCGCCGACTTCCGGAACTCCCGGGTACTGTCGCCGAGAGCGGGGTACAGCAGGGCAAGAAGCACCGCCAGAACCAGCGGCAGCAGCATCTTGACCACGGTCTTGCCGCGTTTGCCCTTGCTGGACCGTATCATTTACACCCCTCTACCTTCCAATGCCTGTCAGTTTGAGACCATAGCCCCAAGAATCCGGGACAGGGGTCCCTTCAGTGGTCAATTCTTCGCGATCCACTTTAGTCAGGTATCTTATTATCATACTAATGTCACTCAACTGTATCAAGGCGGCCTCATCCGAAGGCGGATTTTGTATTTCTACTCATGACGGCAGGAAATCTATTCCATAAATAGAATTTATAGTGGCATACTCTCTCCTTTGGAAGGGAAGGCATGCCCGTGGACACTAACCACAGTTCCGTTAAAAGCACAGAAGACCCCACCTTAAGTGAGCAGGCGCGTACCCAGCAGGAAAAAATGGCCGCCATCGGCCTGCAGGCGGCTGGAATGGCTCACGAGCTGAAAAACCCGCTGACCTGTATCCGGGGGTTCACCCAGTTGCTCAACGAACGCCTGGGGGAAGGACACGAACGGGCTTATCTGCGGTTCATCGTGGACGAAATAGACCGGATGAACAATATCATCGGGCGTTTCCTGAGCTTCGCCCGCCCCAGCACCCCGACCGTGGAAAACGTCAACCTGAACGACCTGATCGGCGAAACCCTCCAGCTGCTGAGCAGCGAATGCGAAGTAAAGAGGATCACCCTAGAACATCGCCTCGCCCCCTTGCCCGACACCTATTGTGACGGAGACGGCATCAGGCAGGTCCTTCTAAACCTGCTCCACAACGCTATGGACGCTGTCGAAAACTCGGCACAGAAAATTGTCAGGGTGGATGCTGAAGTCGCCAACCAGGCAGAGGGGAGTAATGACGCGATCGTGATCCGGGTGGGTGATACCGGAGAAGGGATCCCGGAGGAGAACCTCGAGCAAATCGGCCAGCTCTTTTTTTCCACCAAGCCGCACGGTACCGGGATGGGCCTGGCCATTTCCTACGATATTGTCAAACAAAACGGCGGACACATCGAGATCGACAGCAAGGTAGGAGAGGGTACCACCTTTACGCTCTACCTACTGCTTAAAAAGATGTGAGATGTGGGAAGTTGGAGGTGAGATCCAACAGCGGCCCTTACGAGGACGTGGCGGTCTTGTACTTAAGGTGGACATTTCGTACATAGTACCGGATCAATATTGGGACAGGTCCGGTTCGGTATATTACCTATGGACGGTCAGGTAAGGGTCCCGATCTAAAAGAGATACCGACGCGAATTCTATCCCCGGATACAGTATCTATTGGAACGTAAGAAATAATCGCAGACCCATCGCGAACCTTTGTTTTGATCATCACATTCCAGTAAAGTGTAGCCTTTCTCCGCTTTTCCGTAATGGGCCAGTAAATTAGCAATTCAGATGTGATGGCTTCCACGAGTCCTTCTGCGAACGGGCTACGGCCAGATCCTGTGCATCCTGACCTGAAACTTGCATATCCGGTGCTTCGATGTAGTAAGTGGCGTCATTGCTCTGCATCTCGCCGCAGTAAGACCAACAGTTCCGCTTGATGATTGATCGGCAGTTCCGGGTTGTGCCAGTCCAGCAAAAGGAGCCGTTCTTCTCCAGTCAACTCGGACACCTTTTTTTTTAACCACGCAAGTTTCGTGGGTTAGTCGGCCGATTTTGGCATAGAGGTCATCCATTTGCTTTTCGGTAACTGGCCTTGATGCTCTCCAGGTTCTTGGCCCCATCGGAAAACGAGTAGGGCATGTTCTCAATGGCCTGAGATTTCCACCGATGTGACTGAGTGGGGTGGATGCCGTGTTCCGATGCCAGTTGTGAAATGGTTTCTTCTTCCTTGAGAATTTCCAGTACCACCTAGGCCTTAAAGCTTGACGGGTATCTCTTTCTCATAGTCCGAGTATAGCTTAAAACTTACCGTTTTCGTGTCTCGTTTTCTGGGTCCATTATACTCCGTCTTTCAACGGAACCCCGTTCCGTACGTCTGTTGCCAACTTATAGCGTATCAACTGAGGCCCATAAATGTCAGGTGCAATGGTAGACCAGCATTCATCCTCAGAAACACCAATACCATCAAGATAGGCATTCCACTTGGACTTAACCAGTTCCACGTTCTCAGTGTTGTAGTCCGGGCTAGTGGCTTTGGCCATAAGCTCTCTGAACTTCTCCACCACGGCGTCAATTTCGCTCTCTGAGGGCAGCAAACTACGCCTCGCTGCCTCCACATAGATTGCTTTTTCTTCTATGATTTTGCCTAAGACCATGTCTGTCGTTACTTTGAAAGGGATAGCCCCGTTAGACGCAGCAGCTAGTTCAGAGCGATGCTTGAGAACATCGGCAAGCATAAAGGGCTGGTCGTTAACCGCAGTTCGGCGTACTTCTCAAGTACGCGGTCGGCGGGGTCTTTGTGTCCACTCATATTAGCCCCTCCTTCCGGGAGAAGTAGCTCCTGGCAGCTTCCCACCCTAAGTTTGTCTGATCTGGCTCTTGGTTGAAACCATTTCATAATTACAAAAGATTCAATAATAGTTGTGTTTTTCCTTTAAGCAATCGTGTTTTTGACTATTCGTGCCGGAAGGTTCCAAGAACTTAAGAAGGGACTTATTGAAATCCGAATGGTGACCTTGGAAGCTTTAGGCCGGTTTCAGGCAAAGTTTTGCCCTCTGCGAGGACAGGCAACGGTCGTGCACTTTACGGTGAGCATTTGGCGCATATCGACCGAAACAGCGTGGTGCTCAGGTAACGGTCACCGCGGTCGGGCAGGATGGTTACAACGGTCCCGGTGTCCATTTCTTTGGCCACCCGTACGGCCCCGGCGACGGCGGCCCCGCTGGACATACCGACGAAAATGCCCTGCTGCGTGGCCAGAACCCTGGCCGTTTCAAAGGCTTCATCGTCCTCAACGGTGATCTTCTGGTCGAGGAGTTCGGGACGGTAGATCCGGGGCACAATGGCCTCCTGCATGTTCTTAAGTCCCTGGATGGCGTGCCCCTTCACGGGCTCGACCCCGACGATCCTGACCCCCGGCTTCTGCTCTTTCAGGTACCCGGCCACCCCCATCAGGGTGCCCGTCGTTCCCATACCGGCGACAAACACATCCACCTCGCCCCCGGTCTGGGCAAAGATTTCCGGCCCTGTGGTATCGTAGTGGGCCAGCACGTTGTGCTCATTCTCAAACTGGTTCAGCATATAATAACGGTCGGGCTCTTCCTCCATAATCAGGTAGGCCTTCCGGATCGCCCCGTCCGTACCTTCTTTCGCCGGAGTCAGCACCACCTCCGCCCCGAAGGCTTCGAGGACGCGATGCCTTTCACTGCTCACACACCCGGGTACAACCAGCTTCACGCCATAGCCCCGGGCCGCTCCGATCATAGCCAGGGCGATTCCGGTATTCCCCGAGGTGGGTTCAAGGATCACCTTCCCCCGGACCAGGAGCCCAGCCTCCTCCGCCATTTTGACCATGTAATAGGCAGGACGGTCTTTGATCGAACCGCCGGGGTTGCACCCCTCCAGCTTCCCCAAAATTCTCACCTTGGAGGCCGGGTCCGGGTTCCTGATTTCGACCAAGGGTGTGTTGCCGATTGCGGCCAATATGTCCATCCGATGAAAACCTCCACCAATTATGTCGGTCGCCAGTATCCGACAAAGCATTCGTCCGCGAGTCCTGAAAACCCTGCCGGTGGTAAAAAGAAATAATCCCCGGCGGTGTTAAACCACGTCAGGCATAACTTGCCCCCCGCGGAAGCATAACTAGGACAACGATATCACCGATATCACACTTCTGCATGGAGGCCAGGACAGCAATGGTTGAACCGGTACACCATGAAGGCGGGGGAACACGACATCATAATAAACTGGACCGGGTGGACAGCCGCTGGTGGCTGCTCCTGCTCGCGGGAGCGGTCACGGTAGCCTTCTTGTTGGGGCTCTTCGCCGGTCCCTCGCTCCGACCGACTCCCCAGGCACGACCGCCGCTGCCCGAGGCCAGGCCCGCTCCCCAGGCGGAACGCCAGGTAACCCAGAGCGAGGTCCTGGACTACCTCTCCGCTGAGGAAAACCGGATGGAAGCCGTCCAGATCTTGAGTTCTTCCCGGATGCGCCTGCCGCTGATCGAAGTCCTTTCCACCCCCCAGATGCAGGCCGCCCTTTCCGACCTGATCACCGATCCCCAGGTGCAGGCGGCTTTTGTGCGCGTACTCGGCAGTCCTAACGGCATTCAGGCAATGGGTCATCAGATGAACCGGCCCCACACGCAGGATACAATGGCCTCTATTCTTAGCCAACCCCAGGCCAGGAGCGGGGTACTGGAGATGATGGCCCAGCCCGAGATGCGTCACGTGATGCGGGACATGGCCCGAGACCCCCGGCTCCGGCCGCTGTTGCTGGCCGAATTCAGCGACGTGGCCAATGACCGGGCCCCGCTCGGTGGTGAGATCATCACCGACTGAACGCGGAGAGTTCATAGGATAGGAAGGGAATGAACAAAGCATGGACCTGGGCGCCTTGGCCATATTCATACTCGCCGCCGCGGGATCGGGTGTACTCTACCTTATCCTGCGCGCCCTCCGGCGCTTAAACATCCCCTGAAAGTTGAAAAGCGCCACACGGGCGCTTTTGGTTACTTTACTAATCTGGGGTTGGTTAGTTCGGACTCGGGTAAGAGCTGTGCTCCAGGGATGCCCCGGCCTCAGATTGTTGTTCTACCTGTAGCTGCACGTAGTAGGACAGCAAGACCCGGTATACTTGCGTTACCAGTTCCGGATTCATGCCTCTGTGCCGCGCCAGCTGCTTCAGACGTTCCAGGATCTCCGCCTCGCGCTTCGGGTCCCGCACCGTGGTTCCCGCCTTGAGCGTCCCGATCTGTCGCACTAGGGCCGCCCTTTTTGCCAAAAGCTCTACGAGCAGGTCGTCCAGCAGGTCGATATCGCGGCGGACATCACTGATGTCCGCGACCCGGGTGTCCCCGGCGGCATCCCCGGCGTGACCAGTGCTGGCTGGGTAGGAACCGAGCACGCGGACGAAGCCGCAGTGGGCCACCAGCCCGGTCAGGGCCGCCTGCACCTCCGGATCATCCACACTCCCGATCAAATCAATGAAGAAGATGTAGCGTCCAAGCCCGGTCCGGGCCGGTCGTGACTCGATCCTGGTCAGGCTGATCCCCCGGCGGGCGAACTCACCGAGCATCAGGTAGAGAGACCCTGGATGGTCACTACCCGAAACCACGAGCGAGGTCTTCTCCGGTCGCCCCGTGCGGCAGCCTGTCGGGCCCAGCACCAGAAACCGCGTTTCGTTGGTGCGGAGATCGGCGATGTCCCGCCCCAGTACCTGCAGACCGTAGAGTTCTGCGGCCAGTTCGGTACCGATAGCCGCGAGTCCCGGTTCGGATCCGGCCACGAGGCGTGCGGCATCAGCAGTACTGGCCACTTCCCGCAAGACAGCCCCGGGATACTCGGTGGTCAGGTAAATCCGGCACTGGGCCAGCGCCTGCGGGTGGGACACCACCGTATGCACTTCCCCGACCGCTGTCTCCAGACGGGCCAGCAGGTGATGCCTGATCGGAAGGACCAGCTCCGCGCAAATCTCCAGGCCATCGCTGTGAAAGGCAAGCAGGTCAAGCGTAAGCGTCACCGACCCCTCACCGGAGTTCTCCACGGGCAGCACCCCACGGTCCAGGCGCCCGCCCTGGACAGCCTGGACCACGTCCACCAGGGACTCCAGCGGAACCAGGAGTGCCCCCGTCTCCCCCGCCAGGCGCCGCGCGGCCTGCTCAGAAAATGTGCCTTCCGGACCCAGATACCCGATCCGCATCTCATCCATCCTCTCTAAAGAACCTGATATCGCCCCCACTTATTCCCGTCCCATGGCACGCGAGATGATCTCCAGACCACTCATCAATTCACCAAAGGCCTCCGGTGTCAGCGATTGTTTTCCGTCACACAGGGCCTCGGATGGGCAGGGATGCACCTCCACGATAATCCCGTCCGCCCCGGCGGCCACCGCGGCCCGCGACATCGGTGCGATCAGCCGCGGATCACCGGTCGCATGGCTGGGATCAACGATCACCGGAAGGTGACTCAGGCTCTTGGCCAGCGGTACTGCGCTCAAATCAAGTGTATTCCGCGTCATCTTTTCAAAGGTCCGAATCCCTCGTTCGCAAAGAACCACGTTACTGTTTCCTTCGGACATTATGTACTCGGCTGCCATCAACCATTCCTCGATGGTTGACGACATCCCCCGCTTTAAAAGCACGGGCTTCGCGGTCTGGCCGACAGCCCGGAGCAAGTCGAAATTCTGCATGTTCCGCGACCCGACCTGGAGCATATCAACATACCGGGCCGCGATTTCCAGGCTGGAGGCGTTGATCACCTCGGTCACGGTAGCCAGGCCGTAAGCTCGACCGGCCTCCGCCAGCAAAGCCACCCCTTCTTCCTCCATTCCCTGGAAGCTGTAGGGCGATGTCCGCGGTTTGAACGCCCCGCCACGGAGGATTACCGCCCCGCTATCGGCCACCGCCCTTGCCGCGGCCATCATCTGGGACCGGCTTTCCACCGCACAGGGCCCGGCGATGACGGTGGTCCGACCCCCGCCAATGGAGACGTCCCCCACCTGCACTACGGTGTCCTCAACCCGTACGGTCCGGCTGGCCAACTTATATGGAACCGATACGTCGACCACCCGTTCGACGCCGGGATACCCGGTTAGATTCAGATCCGCGAGCGCTACATTGCCGCTGGACCTAATCACAATCGGCCCGGACGCTCCTGAGCGATGCAGTCGAAACCCGTGGCGCTCCAGCATTTGACCGACCTCGGCAACCTGCTTGTTGGAAGCACCGCTTGCCATCACAACGACCACCACAAACCCCTCCTGCTGTTTATTCGGATTTCAATTAAAAAACCCGGACTTCCCCCATACTTGGGACGAAGTCCGGGCTCCGCGCTACCACCCAAATTGGCCCTTTGAGGGCCCAACTCTGACGGGTACGGGAAAACCTACCCCACTGAAACAAAAAACCCTTCGCCCTTAAGGGACGAAAGGCATTGCTTCCGCGGTACCACCCTGATTGGTCGCATTAAAACGACCCACTCGGCGAAGGGTACGGGACGATCTCCGATACCCCCTCCCTGCTAACGGCGGGAGATTCCGGCACAACCTACGCAGCGCGGGCGCTTTCAGCTGGCAACTCCGGGGAGAACTTCAATCCGTCCGTACCTGGAAGTGCTCCCAGTCAACGACACTTCCTCCCTGGAAAGCCGGTTACGGTCTACTTTTCCCCTTCACAGTTTTTAATGTTTTGTAACTATGTCAGGAATTGTACCAGAGGGCCAGGCCCGTTGTCAACAAATTTATTCCGGTATTTACGCATTTAATGACACATCCCGAAGACCTTCTCGTCTACCTTACCGGACCCTGGTGTACTTCAGGTCTCCGTCATGCCCGCTAGAGACGATCACTTCCCAACCGTCGGTGCAACGCACCACACACTGGTCGACGCTGGCGGACACGATCACTCCGCCCTCCATTATACTGGACAACACCTGGTCAATAAGTGACGCCTTGAAAAGAATCTCCTTGGGGCTGATTTCTCCGGACATGTTTAGTCACCTCCAGACCCCGGGAGGCCACGTAATTCTAAATAAAGGTTTTGCATCACCTAGCTTGCGCTAATTTGCATCCCTTTAACCATTTATGATATGCTGGGCTCGAATAAGATGATCATTCTTATGCCCACTTTTATCTAAGGATCCCTGGAACACCATGGAAGGAGGAGAACGGTATTGAGCAACAGGCAAGTCAAGGAAAAGTGCCCCTACTGCAAAACCGGCCGGATTATTAAAGTCGGCCAGTTCGACAAGTTCATGTACTGGGGCTTCGGAGGCACGCTGGTCATGGCCCTCGGCGGATTCTTCGTAATGCCCGGGTTCTACACCATCATGCCCCTGTGGTGGTTCTTCTGCCTGTTTGTATACCTGTCCCGGCCCCTGTATACCTGCGAGGAGTGCAACACTACCTGGGATCCCCGCAAGGAAGACGGTCCGGTGAAGGCCGTAGCCCAGACCAAGTAGTTGCCAGTGGACTGATTAACTGGCGTCATGGACTGGTTACCCAATGGAATGACCATTCCGACCGCGGGAGGGGATGTAATTGTTCTGGGACGTTGCCGTTGTTTTTGCGGCCCTGATAACCGTGTTGGCGATGTATAACGCTTACCGCCACGGAGTCCAGCGCACGGGTCAGGTGACACGGTGGGTTCTCCTGTCCGGGTTGGCCGTTATGCTCTTGGTGTCCGGGTTACTCCAACGCGGCTGAGGATCAGCCAAATAATGTCATACCTTCCCCAATTAAAACGTCCCCGCCGGCTACGGCGGGGACGTTGTTTTATCCGGCGGGGAATCCGCAAATACTGAAAGCAGGAGGGATCCATACAGTGGCTACTTTTTTTGCATCCATGCTGCTCTTCCCGCTCTTAAAGGCTGCGGTGCCGGTAGTCCTCTACGTCCTCTTTCTGGATTGGATAATGAAGAGTGGGGATCATCGCTCCTCGCGATCGTAGGCCAACCCCAACGCCTTGGGCGCCCCAATCCGGTTAAGGTTGTTCTTTCGCGTGACAAAGATCAACACCGCAATCGTAAACAGGTATGGCAGCATCTTCAGAAAGTACGGGGAGACGCTGACATCAAGCGTCTGAAGGCGGAACCCCAGAGCGTGAATGCCACCGAAGATGTAGGACCCGATCAGGGCATTCACCGGGTTCCAGGTCGCAAAGATGACCAGGGCCACGGCAATCCAGCCGCGTCCGGCAACCATGTTCTCCATCCAGGCCGGGACGTAGGTCAGGGAAAGGTAGGCTCCACCGATTCCGGCCAGCATTCCCCCGATGATCACATACATATAGCGCGTGGCGAATACGTTCACACCTAGGGAATCCGCTGCCGCCGGGTTCTCACCCACGGCACGCATGTTCAATCCCGCCCTGGTCCCGAACAACAGGAACCAGAGCAAGGGAACCAGCAGGAAACTCAGGTAGACCAGGGGATCATTCCGAAAGAGAATCGCACCCAGGAACGGAATTTCGCTCAGTACCGGAACCTCAACCGGGCGAAACGGGTTTGGCAGCGGCATGCCGATATAGGCTTTACCGATATAAGCACTGAGCCCCGTGCCAAACAGGGTCAGGGCCAGGCCGCTGACCACCTGGTTAGCCTTCAGGCTAACCGTCAGAAAGGCGTGAATGGAAGCCATCGCCCCGCCCGCGAGCAGAGCCATCAGTACCCCGGCCCAGGGGTTGCCGGTGCTGAGTGCCGCGATAAACCCGGTGACCGCCCCGACCAGCATCATCCCCTCCACTCCGAGGTTCAGGATGCCGGCCCGTTCACAGACAATCTCGCCCAGGGCCGCGTAGAGGATGGGCGTACCGGCCACCACCGCCGTGGCCAGAACGGCGACCAGGAAGTCGTAATTCACGTGCCCACCTCCTTGCCCTTAACGGTGGTGTCGGGTGGACGGCGCCAACGCAGCCGGTAACGCAGCAGAATATCCCCGCCCAGGATAAAGAACAGCACCGAACCTTGAAGCATCGCCACCATTGTCGCCGGTACCCCGCTGGTCTGGACGATGTAGCCTCCGACCTGCAGTCCGCCGAAGAGGAAGGCCACCAATACGATCGCCAACGGATTCAGCTTGGCCAGCCAGGCAATGATGATCGCCGTGTAACCGTACCCGGGACTGAAACCGGGCTGCAGCCGGTGCATCAATCCCGAGACCTCGGCCATACCGGCTAGGCCGCAGACGGCGCCGCTTACGGCCATAACCACGAGGATATTCCGCGGAATGTTCATCCCGGCAAAGCGGGCCGCGCCCGGGCTGTCGCCAATGACGCGGATCTCATACCCCCACCGGGTCCGGTTAAACACCACCCAAAGGACCACGGCAATGGTGAGGCCGAACAGGAGTCCAGCGTGGATCCGGGAATCACCCAGCGTAGGCAGGATCGCTCCGGCCGAAAACTTCGCCGTCAGGGGGAAGTTGTAGCCCTGGGGGTCCTTCCACGGACCGTAGACCAGGTACTCGACCCAAAGGATGGCCACGTAATTGAGCATCAGGGTGGTAATGATCTCGTTGACCCCCATATAGGCGCGCGGTAGGGCCGGTATCAGCCCCCACACCCCACCCCCCACACAACCGGCAAAAAACATCAGGGGAAGCAGGAACCAGGCCGGTTGATCCGGGAAGTTCAGGGCCACCCAAGTTGCCGCAAAGGCACCCATAAAGAGCTGCCCTTCGCCTCCGATATTCCACAGCTGCATCCGGAACGCGACCGCTACGCCCAGACCAGCCAGCATCAGCGGAATGGATTTAACGATCGTCTCCGACAGCCCGTACCGCGTGCCGAAAGCCCGGCTGAACATCTCCATATAGATGGGAAAGGGGCCCTGCCCGGTAAGCTTTAGGAAAACCGCCCCGACCAGAAGCGCCAGCACTACGGAAATGACCGGCACCAGTACGGCCATGACCGGTGACGGCGCCGCTCTCTTCTCTAGCGTGATCAGGCCTCCGCCGAACTTCATACCGCTTGTTCCTCCGTTTTGCGGGAACCCATCATCAACAGCCCGATCTCCTCGGCATCCGCGCCCGCTGCCGGAAGCACACCGGTGACCGCACCCTCGAAGAGAACGGCGATGTGGTCACTGAGCTTGAATATTTCGTCCAGGTCCTCGGAAATGAGGAGTACCGCCGTTCCCTGCGCGCGCTGCTCAAGCAACAAGCGGTGTACCGCTTCGGTCGCGGCGATGTCCAGACCACGGACCGGGTAGACGGCCACAATCAGCCGCGGCTCCGACGAGATCTCGCGGGCCAACAGCAGGCGCTGCAGGTTCCCCCCGGACATATACTTCACTGGATTGTAAAGGCTGCTGAGGCGGACGCCGAACCGGCCTATGAGGTCGAGCGCATTGCTCTCGGCCCCCCGGCGGTCCAGAAACGGTCCGCGTGCCATCTTCCGGCGGTATTCCTTTAGGATTAGGTTGTCTACCGCGTTCAGTCCCGGCACCAGGCCAGCTCCGAGCCGGTCCTCCGGGATGTGGGCAACCCCGCGGTCAATAAACCCACGCGGCCCCTCACCGCTCATCTCGACGCCGTCCATCAGGATATGGCCGCGGATTACCGGACGCAGGCCGGTGACCACCTCAGACAGTTCACGCTGGCCGTTGCCCGCGACCCCGGCGATACCGAGGATTTCCCCCCCGTACACGGTGAGCGAAATGCTCCTTAAGCCCAGCCGCCCGAGGTCATTCAAGGCGTAGACATCCTGAAGATCAAGGACAACGTCCTTTTTCCTGGCCGCAGGCTTTTCAACCTTAGAAACTACATCACGTCCAACCATAGCCAAGGCCAGGTCCCGTTCGCTGAATCCACCGCGTTCAAACGTAGCCACGGCTTCACCCCGGCACAGTACGGTGACCCGGTCCGCGATTTCCATCACCTCATGGAGTTTGTGGGTGATCACCACCACGGTCCGTCCCTGGGCGGCCATCTCCCGAATGTTGGCAAATAGCTGCCGGCTTTCCTGGATGGTAAGGACCGCCGTCGGTTCGTCCAGGATCAGGACACTGCATCCGCGGTAAAGCATTTTGATGATCTCAACCCGCTGCTTCTCCCCGACCGACAGATGCCAGACATAAGCCCGCGGATTCACCGCGAGTCCGTACCCGGAAGAAATCTGGGCTATTTCCTCCTCAATTGAGGACATGGAGGGGATGAACGGAACGCGTCTGTCGCCCAGGATGACATTCTGAGCAACGGTGAAGGTATCGACAAGTTTGAAGTGCTGGTGAACCATCCCGACGCCGGCCTTGATTGCGTCGTGCGGAGAGCGGAAATGCACCCGCTGTCCCCCGATGTATATCTCACCTTCATCCGGGCGGTACAGTCCGGTGAGCACACTCATCAAGGTGCTCTTACCGGAACCGTTCTCACCCAGCAAGGCGTGGATTTCACCAGGTCTGAGGGTCAGGTCGACCTGATGATTCGCCACCACTCCCGGAAAACGCTTGGTAATCCCCTTTAGCTGAACCAGGAACTCCGTACTCACAGGCAGACGGCTCCTTTTTGAATGGATGTATAAACCAAAACTCCCGAAAAACATAGGGTAGCGCCGGCAGGGACAACCCCGCCGGCGCCCCGTTATCTGAGAGGTGGGACGTAATTCACACTTCCCATTTGGCACTGGGCGACGAGCCTGGATTAATCCGTATCGGCGTAGCCGATACTACCCGTTCCGACCTCCGACTTCTGACGACCGACCTCTGAATTGCCAGGCGAGCTTGGCGTGGTTTCCTTCACTAGATGGAGCCCTCGACGCCCTCCACGAACCACATCATGTCCAGCATGGCGACGTCGTCCATCACCTGGCCGTCCTGTACCTTGAGCTCACCCTGCTGGTCCTTGATCGGACCGGTAAACACATCCCAATCGCCGTTCAGGATCAGGGTTTTCTTCTCATCTACCAGGCTCTTAACCTCATCCGAAACCATCGGGCCAAAAGGAGCGAGACCCACGATACCGTCTGACATCGGACCCCAGTACTGGCTGGAAGTCCAGGTACCGTCCATGACCGCCTTGACCGTCTCGACATAGTACGGTCCCCAGTTCCAGACTGCCGAAGTCATAACCGCTTTCGGGGCCAGGGCGCTCATGTCGCTGTTGTAGCCGATGCTGAGTTTACCCTTCTCTTCTGCGGCCTGCTGCGGGCCGGGAGTATCCTGGTGCTGGGCAATCACATCACAGCCGACACTCAATAAGGCGTTGGCCGCGTTCTTTTCCTCAGCCGGATCATACCAGGTACTCGTCCAGACCACCCTTACCGTAGCGTCCGGATTGGCCTCACGCACACCCAGGGTAAAGGCGTTAATGCCGCGGATAACCTCGGGAATCGGGTAGGCCGCCACGTAACCAACTTTATTCGTTTCCGTAGCCTTGCCGGCCACCAGACCGCTCAGGTAGCGGGCTTGGTACATCCGACCAAAGTAGGTGCCGACATTATCGTCTACCTTGTAGCCGGAGCAGTGCAGGAAGGTCACGTCCGGGTACTTGGCCGCGACGTTAATGGTCGGGTCCATAAACCCAAAACTCGTAGCAAAGATGATCTTGTTGCCGTTTTCGGCAAGCTGGGTCAGGACCCGTTCGGCATCAGCGTCACTGACGTTTTCCACGGTCTCGGTGACCACATCAGGAATCTGCTCCATCAGGTACTGCCGACCCTTTTCGTGGGCAAAGGTCCAGCCCGCATCACCGGGTGAACCGAGATAGACGAACCCGACTTTAACTTTCTCTCCGCCATCGGGTGATGTACCGCTGTCCGTGCCCCCGCCGCGACCGCAACCAACTACGGTGAGAGCAAAGAAAACCAGTGTCAGAAGCACTAAAAAAACCTTAAACCCAGGTTTACGCAAAATAACTGACCTCCTCAACTTAATCATCGCATCGGACCGAACATTTTCTAAGTTTCCCCGAAACCGTTATGAATGCTTACACATCCCCCCTGTCCCCTTAATCTCATCGAGTATGGAATTCCATTCATCTAACAAAAATCCTGCCCCCCATTCCGACAAAAACCGGGGTCAGCTGACTTTACCGATTAGGATAGCTGGTCTGGTGTAAAAAAGGGGGTTATGATTAAAGGAGGTACAACCCTGTTCCCCCGGAAGGAGTGGTTTGACATTGACCAACTGGCGCGAGACCATCAAAGAGGAGCTTACGAACGGCAAACTCCGCTGCCTGAAAACGGGCGACCGTTTCCGGTTTGAGTGTCACCCCGACTGCATGGGGCGGTGCTGCAACCGGGCTGATATCACCATGGACCCGTGGGATGTGGAGAACATGGCCCGGGGGTTGGCCTTGAGTTGTGCCGACTTCGTCGATCAGTACGGGGAAATGTATTATGCGGCCGACACCAACTGGCCTACCATGCGCCTGCGCCACGCCGCCCAGGGACCGTGTACCTTTCTGTTGCCGGACGGGCGCTGCCGGATCTATCCGTACCGTCCCCGTAACTGCCGGGCCTACCCCGTCGGGCGTTCGCTTTATATCGGGCCGGCGGACTCCGCCGGTGTTCAGGCGGTGCAGGCCGACTACTTCATGCTGAATACACGTGACTTCTGCCTCGGTCCGGGGGCTAACCGTACCTGGACCCTTGATGAATGGCTCAGGGACTCCGACTGCACGGATTTCTTCCGCCTTTCTACCGCCCATCTCCGGGTCAAGGCTCTGGCCCGCGACCTACACTACCGGGAGTGGAATCCCGGCTCACCACCGATGCTCCTCTCACTCTTCCTTTACGAACCGGACCTGTTGCGTGAGGAGTTTGATATCAGCGAAGGCGACGTCGACCACCGTAATTTCTATTACCGGCGCATGGAAGCGCTGAAGTTCCTGTTGATCAATCTGGCTGCCGAACAGGGCCACCGGCTGAATGCAGGCGAGGCCGAGGATTCCGGCGAAGTCTGTACCATCGACCAAGCCCGGATGACGATGCTGGAGCTGATGGTTGGCTTTCTGAATAATGTGGATAAGCAAGGGTATTCGTGGTAGAATTCTGTGTCGGCTATTATGACGGCATCAAACCGGAGAGGATGAGCAGGATGCCGGTCCCCCATTATCCGGGTAGGGACATCAACAGAATGATCGAGAGCTTTCCAGAGGCGGTCCCGGCGTTGGCCCGGCCATCCCTGGAACTGATGGCCCACGTAATGGATATGACCGCGGACGCCATCCTGCTGGTGGACTTGGAGACAAAGTATATTGTCTACGCCAACAAGTCGGCGATGAATCTGTACGGTTTCTCCCGAGAAGACCTCCCGTCCATCCGTATTACCGACTTCAGTCCCAAAAAACCGTACCGCATCATCCAGTGGATGAAGCAGGTCTACGAGGCTTACCCGTGCTCCCAGTCTTTCCGGACCAGGCACCAGACCAGGGAAGGCAGGATTTTGGAAGTTGATATTTCCGCCAAGTTCATTACCCTTGGCGGGCGTCCCTGCTTTCTATTTGTGGTGCGGGATCTGTCGAGGACCATCCGCAGTTCCCACCGGCTACGAAGTTCCGTCCAAAAACTGCGGCAAGCCGCTTTCGTGGACAATCTTACCGGAGCCTGGAACCGCCACTACTTCGTCGAGAAGGTCTTGCCCAGGCTGTCCTGCCCCTGTTCAATGCTGCTTTTGGATATCGACCGTTTCAAGCTTTTGAATGACACCTACGGGCACCTGTTCGGAGACGCTGTTCTGGTCCAGTTAGTGGCGATTATCAAGAGCTGCGTCCGTTCCAAGGACCCGGTGATTCGCTTCGGCGGCGAGGAATTTCTGATCGTCCTGCCGGACGTCGGCCCCGACCGGTGCTTTGAAGTGGCCGAGCGCATCCGGTTGCAGGTCTCAGAGCATCGGTTCACGAATAAAGAACTGGAAGCTCACGTCACGGTGAGCATCGGCGCCTTGGCCTGGGATGACCGGTGTCCGCTGGTGATCCCGCAATTCATCAATGATCTCCTGCACCAGCTAGACAACCTGCTGTACAAGAGCAAAACCCAAGGGCGCAACCGCACCTCTTTCGGTACGCTATAGATCCGGGAGTAATTGCTGCGGAGAATTGGCGAAACGCCCTTTAGCCGGGCGTTTCTCGTTACTTGTCAGCCTTTTTCTCGTCGTCTTCCTTCGGGTTGGTCCAGTTGCCGGTGCCCACTGCCTCCTTGGCTGCTTCCCAAACCCTGCCGGCAACGTTCAAGTCCCGGTCTTTGTTGTCCTCGTTGGCTTCCGGTTCCTCAATACGGTCTTTGCGCTTACGATCCTTATTAGCCATGTATTATCACCTCAGTCCTATGATTTGACCTGAATCCGGTTATTATGCACCGGACCCGGCAGAACAGTTTGGAAAGCATACCACAATTGAGGTATATTAATGAGAGTCAGAACTCGGCGAAATATGAAAGGGGCGTTTAGGACTTGGCTTTTACGAAGGAAACGATTGTCGGTAAACGGATCCTGATCCGGATCTCGCTACTTGACGAGCAGGGTAAGATCGATTCGCGGGTGCAGGTGTACGGCAAAGTGACCGAGTGCACCAATCAGTATATCAAGGTGATCACGTCACAAGGAGAGGAATTCTTTATCCCGCCCGCCTTCGACCAGATCAAGGCTTCTCCGCCGGAGGCTGTGTACACGATTCGGGAAACAAATGAGGAGCTCAAAGACATTGAGGCCGTGGCCGTGCTCACGATGACACCCGCATAAACGGAAGTCAGATGTCGGAATTACAGAAGGGATCGCGCATAAGGCGATCCCTTTATCTCTACTGCACTTAGCTGACGCGGCTAATCCTAACTAGCGACCGACGACCCTGAATCCTTTAGAATTGGCTTTAGCCAATTCCTTCCTACCATTCCGACTTCCGACCTCTGACGACTGACTTCCGTTACCGCCAGCCGCGGATGCGGTAATAGTCCTCGACCATCCGATTCAGTTCCTCCGGGGTAATCCCGTCGCTGTCCTCGTTGATCTTCTCCTTAAATAGGCGGGGCGGCAGGGAATCATCCTCCCTGGTCAATCCCTCCTGCAGGTTGAACTTCCGGGTCAGGTCGATGATTCGGTTGGCGACCTCCCACAGGTCATCCTTCGTAAGGTCCAGACCGGTACAAGCCTGGTTCAGCTCCACCAGGTCATCCCAGAGAATTAGATCCCTGAAGAACACGCACAAGATCTGGGTGCTGAAGATGGTCAGGCGGTTCTCATAGTCTACAAACAGGGCCGCCTTGCCTTCGGTGGTCGAGGCATCGATAATCCCGGCCAGTTCCGGCTTGTAGAAGGTGGCCCGCAGGTGACAGGCTCCTCTGGACGAGGTGGCGTAGGCCAGGCCCATGCCCTTCAGCACCCGGGGATCATAGCCGGGAGGCTCCAGACCTTTGACGTGAACGGCCAGTTCCTCCAGACCGAGCCGCTTTGCAGCCTCCTTGATCCCCAGAGACAGCACCTCACCCAGCCCAGTGCGCGCGGCGATCTGCTTGACCAGCTCCACCGTGGCCTCCATGTCCCCGTACTTCACCGGCGCGCTGATCAAGCCACGCTCCACCCCTTCCATCAGCAGGCCGATCAGGTTACCGGTGGAAATGGTGTCCATGCCGAGGCGGTCACAGAGGTCATTCAGGTAGGCCACCCGGTCCAGCCGGTTGATTGAACATAATCCCCCGAAGGCGAAGATAGTCTCATACTCGGGCCCCTCGATCTCGAGCCCGGCGTAGTCCCCGGCGGGGATGGTGACATGCTTGCCGCAAGTCAGAAAGCAGTTTGTGCAGGCCCGGGGTTTAACCTGGAATTGCTCCAGCAGGGTGTCCCCACTTAAAGACTCCCAGTTGGGATCGGTTCCGCGGTTCCAGTAGCGGTTGGGGAACGCCCGGGCCCCGTTCATGATCTCAACCATGACCGTGGTGCCGTATCTCTGGTAGTTCGTTACCCCGGGATTATCCTTACCCCGGTCACGGATCGTCTTGACCACCGACTTCAACAGCTCGGGGTCGGCAATCTCCGCTTTGGCAGAGCCGTGGAAGACCACGGCCTTAAGTTTCTTGGAGCCCATCACCGCGCCCATCCCGGTCCGGCCCGCCGACCGCCAGCGGTTGTTTTCAATGCAGGCAAACCGTACCAGGTTCTCGCCCGCCGGCCCGATCACGAGCGCCTGGGCTCCCGCCTGTGGCACCCGTTCCAGCACCGTGTCCTCCGTGACATAGGTGTCCTGTCCCCAAAGGGAGGACGCGTTATGGAAGGTCACGCCACGATCGCTGATTTCCAAAAAGACCGGCGCGTCGGACACCCCCTCGATAATCATCGCATCATACCCGGTACGCCGCATCACTGGGGCCACGCGGCCGCCCGAATAGGACTCAGCGTAAAACCCGGTCAGCGGTGACCTGCTGTATACCCCGTAACGGCTGCTGCCCACCATGAATGTGTCGGTGGCAGCGCCGGTGGTGAAGATCAACTTGTTGTCCGTGGAAAGCGGATCGGTACCCGGCCTGACGTTCTCCAGCAGCAGGTAGGAGCCCAGCCCTTTACCGCCCAGGTACTGCCGGAAGACCTCGTCCGGAATGACCTCTGCAGTGTAACTCCGGCTTCCCAGATCTATCCGTAGCAGCCTGCCGTAAAAACCCTTCATCAGTCCGTTCCTCCCTCCACGCCACACCAGTCCATAATGGTTAACGCATATATCTCTGCCGCTTCCAGGATCCGTTTCAATTCGATGTACTCGTTGGGGAAGTGGGCCAGGGCCGTGATCCCAGGACCCAAAACGACCGTCGGGATACCGGCCAGTTGGGTCAGCAGCCCGCCGTCCGTCCCCCAGGGTGAGGCTTTCACCGGGGGTTCTTTACCCAGCACCTTACGGTAACTGTCGGTCAGGATATCCATAATCGGATGGTCCGGGGAAATGCTCCCCGGCAGCCAGCGCGCGCCAAACCACTCCACCGTTGGCGGATGTTCGCTAAACCAGGGATCGACCTTGTTAAGGGCCAGGACGCTCTCTTCAAGCTCCTTCTGGGCCTCCTCCATCCGCTCCGACGGGGCCACCCCCATGCGTCCCTCAATGGTTACCAGGTCCGGCACCGAGGACGGCCACGAGCCCCCCTCGATTTTACCGATATTGATCGGGATCGGAATCGGCACACCGCGGTAGAGAGGTGCACCCGACAGCCGGTCGTTCCGCTGCTTCTCCAGTTCTTCAATCCGTTTGATTACCGAAATCATCTTTTCGATGGCGCTGACTCCCTCGTAGCGGGTTCCCCCGTGGGCAACGCGCCCCTGCACGGCGATCCTGAACCACATCGATCCCTGCTGCTCGGTGAAGACCCCCATTTCCGAAGGTTCGGGCACCAATGCCGCATCCGCCCGGTAGCCGCGTAGGATGGCAGCCAGGGTACCCGAACCGCCGCTTTCCTCTTCAACCACGCTCTCAATGATGATGTCGCCCTTAAGCTGAAAGCCCAGGGCCTGCAGCGCCTCCACCGCCAAAATGGCGGAGACTGTCCCGCCCTTCATATCCGAGGCCCCACGCCCGAAGATTTTGCCGTCCTCAATGTGCCCTGACCAGGGGGACATCCGCCAGAGTTCGGGTTCACCGGGGGGTACCACGTCGATATGACCGTTGATCAGCAGGGAGCGTCCCCCGCCCGTTCCCTTCAGACAGCCGACCACGTTTGGGCTGCCGGCAAATTCCGTCCGGGGGGAGTAGAAACAGTGGTGACCGGTCAGTTCCTTGCCGCCCTGTTCCCAGACATCAACCTCCATGCCGAGACGCCGGAGTTTTTCCGCCATCAGTTCCTGGGCCGGCCGTTCCAGCCCGGTAGTGCTTGCGGCCTTGATCAGCTGCGACAGGAAGTCTGCCGTTTCCCACGCGTGTTCTTCAAGCCACTGCCTTATCTGATCCTGTATCATTTTAGCCCTCCGTCATACCGCAGGTTTTCAAAAACCGCCGCCATGCCCATGCCGCCAGCCATACAGAGGGTAACCAGCCCATAGCGCTGATTCCGGCGGATCAGCTCGTTGATCAGGCTAATTGTCAACTTGGGGCCGGTGGCCCCCACCGGATGGCCAAGCGCGATCGCCCCACCGTTCACATTCACCTTTTCGGGGTCGAGCCCCAGTTCCTTAATTACGGCCAGACTCTGGGCGGCAAAGGCCTCGTTCAACTCCACCAGAGCGATATCATCCAAACTCAGGGATGCCTTTTCCAGTGTCTTCCTGGTCGCCGGAACCGGCCCGATCCCCATAATCGCCGGATCCACGCCGGCGCTGGCCGCCGCCACCACTCTGGCTTTGGGGTGCATCCCCAGTTCCCGGGCCTTGTTCGCGGACATCACCAGCGTCGCCGCGGCGCTATCGTTCATCGGACAGGCGTTGCCGGCGGTCACCGTTCCATTCTCCTGGAAGACCGTCGGCAGCTTCGCCATTTTCTCCAGGGAAATATCTTTCCGTACGGTTTCATCTTCACTGAAAACAACGGTTTCCCGGCCTTTTCTCACTTCCAGGGGGACGATCTCCCCGGCAAACGCACCTCTTTCAATCGCCGCGGCAGCCTTCATATGGCTCTGGTAAGCAAATTCGTCCTGGTCGTTTCGGGTGATGCCATACCGCTTGGCCAGTCTTTCCGCGGTCACCCCCATGTGGACGTTCTCGAGCGCGCAGGTCAGGCCGTCCACCAAGAGGGAGTCTTCCATCAGCATGTTCCCGTACTTTTTCCCCCAACGGCTCCTCACGATGTATGGGGCCTGGCTCATGTTCTCCGCCCCGCCGGCCACGATCACCTCAGCCTCCCCCGCTTTAACCGCCAGGGCGGCCAGGGCGATGGCCTTAAGTCCGGAGGCACAAGCCTTGATCACCACGTGCGCCGGTACCTCCTGCGGAAAACCGGCCTTCTGCGAGGCGATGCGCGCAATGTTCAGACCGCATCCATGGACATAGCCGTGCCCCAGGATCACCTCGTCAACCATCTCCACAGGCACCTTTGTCCTCTCCACCAGGTCCTTCAACACGTGCGCCGCCAAAACCGAGGCGGGCACGTCGCGCAGGGTCTTCCCGAACATACCGACAGCCGTCCGGTTACCGTCAACAATCACCACATCCCGCAACAATCAAGAACCTCCCCTTGTTACATTACAGATTCGTAACACGTGTGGCTCACATAAATGTAGAAATGGGAACAGGCTACTTTTTACATAAATTAATAAGTTAGTGCCTGGCACCAGTTAGAACTGCCCGACATCTTCGGGAATAAATAAAGGAGCCTCAGTAGCCCGCACCACGTCAGCGACCTCGTACTCCCGGGCGACCTCTTTCAGGACCAGGCCGGACGGGGTGACCTCAATAACCGCCATGTCGGTAATGATCAGGTCCACGGACTCCCGGACGGTCAGCGGATAGGTACACTCCCGGAGGATCTTCGGCAACCCGTCCCGGGAGACGTGCTCGGTTACCACTACGACCCGCTTCGCCTTCTGGGCGAGGTCGATCGCGCCGCCCATTCCCGGCACCCGTTTGCCCGGCACGATCCAGTTGGCCAGGTCCCCTTTTTCGCTGACCTGCAGGGCCCCCAGTACGGTCAGGTCCAGGAAACCGCGGCGGATCATGCCAAAGGCTACGGTACTATCAAAGTACGAGGCCTCGTCCATCAGGGTTACCGGCAGCCCGCCGGCGTTGCACACAAACGGGTCCTCTTCACCTTCCCGCGGACTTGTCCCATACCCGAGGATCCCGTTTTCTGCCTGAAACACCACGTGTATCCCTTCCGGCACAAAATCGGCCACCATCGTCGGGATGCCGATGCCGAGGTTCACAATCATGCCGTTCTGAAGCTCATGCGCCGCGCGCCTGGCGATCAGCGGCCTTTTTTCTCTTCCCAGGCCCATTTCCAGTTCACTCCCTGACTAGGTATCACCATATTCACGTAGATCCCCGGGGTAACGATCTCCTCCGGATCGAGCGCTCCAAGGGGAACAATCTCATCCGCTTCGACGATGGTAATGTCTGCCGCCATGGCCACCAGGGGGTTGAAGTTCCGCCCGCTGCGGGCATAGGTCAGGTTGCCGAACGGGTCTGCCTTGGCCGCGTGGATAATGGCCACCTCCGCCGTAAGGGAGGTTTCAATGAGGTACTCCTTGCCGTTGACCTCGACCTTCTGCTTACCTTCCTCAACCACCGTACCGATTCCGACATCCGTGAGGATACCGCCCAGGCCCATCCCCCCGGCCCTGATCCGCTCCGCCAAGGTACCCTGCGGGCAGAATTCCACCTCCAGTGCCCCGCGGTACATCTGCTCGCCCGCGTTGGGGTTGGAACCAATGTGTGACGTAACCAGCTTCCGGACGCGGCCAGCGGTAACCAGGCGGCCGATCCCCACCCCGGGGAACCCGGTATCGTTGCCGATCAGGAAGAGATCCTTGACCCCTTTTTGCAGGATGCCTTCAATTAATGTCGGCGGACTGCCGATCCCGCCAAATCCGCCGTACATCAGTATTGTCCCGTCGTTGATGTATGCCAAGGCCTCTTCCAGGGTGGCCACCTTGGAGAGTGCCTGTTCCCTAACGTTGATTGGCCCCACCATCCTGTTTCACTAGATTGACTCTTCGTACCGGTTGGTGATGTCGTTGACCAGCCTCGCCTCCACCTGACTCAGGGTAAGGTCCAGCAGGCCAATTAGCATGCTGATCTCCCGCTTGGTAATCGTGAGCGGCGGGCCGATCATAAAAGTGGCCCCGGCCGGTCCTACAAACCCTCCGCCGCAACCGTAGATAATCAGACCGTTTTCCATTGCCTGCTTGACGACCATCGCCGTTACATTCATCTTAGCATCAAAAGGTTCCTTGGTCATATAGTGACTGACCAACTCGACGCCCCACATCATTCCAAGCCCCCGGATGTCTCCCACCGAAGGGTGTTTATGGGCGAGCCAGCGCAATGACTTTTCCAGATACCTGGATTTCTTGTCCAGCTTCTCAATGATTTCGTGATTTCGAAGATACCTCACAACCGAAAGGGCTACGGCTGAGGACAAGGGATTGGCACTGAAGGTGTGTCCGGCCATGATCCCGCCGATACCCGTAATGATTTCATCCATGAGCCGGTCACTGACCATTGTGGCTGCAATCGGCGCATACCCGCCGCTCAGGCCCTTGCCGATGATCATCAGGTCCGGTTCCAGACCCCAGTGCTCCACCGCAAACATCCTGCCGGTCCGGCCAAAGCCCGTCATCACCTCGTCCGTAATCAACAGGACCTCATAGCGTCGGCAGATCTCTGCGATCTTTTCATGGTAGCCGTCGGGAGGTACCACGGCCGCCCCCGAGGCGCCGATGACCGGCTCAAAGATGAAGGCGGCGATGTTCTCCGGACCGATCAGTTGAATTGACCTTTCCAGTTCTCTGGCACACAGCAGATTGCACTCCGGATGCCGTTGCTCCAGGGGACAGCGGTAACAATACGGCGGCGGCGCCACGGGATAGTCGTATAAAAGCGGGGAAAAAGGCTTCCGGCGCGCCGTGTGACCGGATACCGAAAGTGCTCCCAGCGTAATCCCGTGGTAACTCATCCAGCGCGAGATCACCCGGTTTTTCAATGGGCGGCCCTTGGTCTGCCAATACTGGACGGCGATCTTCATCGCCGTTTCTGTGGCTTCGGAACCGCTGTTCACCAGGAATACCCAGTTCAGATCCCCCGGTGACAGATGAGCTAGCAGCCGGCCCAGATCCTCCGACGGTTGGTTTGCAAACTGCGACCGGTAGGTAAAGGCCACCTTCGACGCCTGATCGCGCATCGTCTTAGCAATACTGACGTTGCCATGTCCGATATTTGCGGTGAGCGCTCCGGAGCAACCGTCAAGGTACCACTTACCATCCGTGTCGTACAGGTAGATACCCTTACCGTGCGAAACGACGGGATATTTGTCTAATAGATCGGGCTTGATCACATGCGATCTGTCGTCCACACTAACCCACCTGCCTCCAAAAAATAGACTAATTTTTCTTAATATACGGTAAGTGCCTCCGATTATCTATTCGCCAAAGATACCGATCTTTTGGCGCCCCATTTGTACAATTTGTACAATAGGACAAACGGGGTAATTGTCTCCCAACTGATAGTCAAACCGGATGCGAATACGCTAGAATTAGAGAGTATGAGATAATCAGGCGACTGGAGGGTATGTGCAATGGCCCTTTCCGTCCGGGAAGCACTTGCAGACACCGCCCTTAAGTACGGCAAACTGCTCGCCGGAGAGGCGGGTGTGGAGAACAGCATCAAGTGGGTCACCATCGTGGAGGTCCTTGAGGACGTCGACCGGTTGGCGGAGGGCGAACTGTTGGTCACCACGGCCTACGGCCTGGCCGGGAATCCCGACCAAAAGGCCCACTACATGGAGAACCTGGCCAGGCGGAAACTGGCCGGGGTCGTGATCGCCACTGGTTTCTACCTGCCTGAAATCAGCATGGAACTGCTGGAACAGGCCGATAAACATAACCTGCCCCTCATCGAGATTCCCAGTTTTCTGAACTTCTCCGATATCACCCGTTCCATACTGCAGAAAATCGTCCAGAGCCAGTACGAACTCCTGGATTTCTCCGAGAGTGTCCACCATGAGCTTCTTCAGTTGCTGCTCTCCAGCAAGGGCTTCCCGTACATCGCCGAACTCTTGGCCGCCCGGACCGGGGGGAGCATCTCCATCTACAGCCTGGACTGGGAACAGCTCGCCCACCAGGCCGTCCCGGCCCTGCCCGATCTCAGCACGTACGAAGACCAGATCGTCACGGCCTTTCGGTTAAACGAGACAAGGACGGCTCCGGAGCAGCCCGAGATCACCTGTTTTGAATCGTTAAGCGATACCGTCCCGATGGTTAATACCTTTGCCCCCATCACCGCGGACGACCAGGTTTTCGGCCACATCCTGCTCATCAAGCCTTACCACGATTTTACCGAGTTGGACCGGATTTCGGTCGGGCACGCCGCAATGGTCTGTGCCCTGGAATTCCTCAGAATCAAGGCCATTGAAGAGACCGAATGGCGAATGCAGGAGGGTTTCCTTGAGGAAATCCTGGCGGGCAAATGGACAAAGACCTCACTGATTATGGAAAAGGGGAAGCTGATGGGCTTTGACTTTTCCAAGCTGCACAACGTCATGATCTTGAAATTCAGCCCCACCACGGCAGATCCGGGTGAGGCCGGGGTACGAGAGGACTTATATAAACTCTACGAGATTGCCAGGGAGGTTTTCAAGGGGAAACAGATCAAAATCTTCTCCCAGTTGCGGTACAACTCCCTGGTTCTGCTCCTGGAGGGTACAGTCCTCTCCCGCGAAGAGACCACCGTGGCCGCGCAGCAGATCAGCGCCATCTGGAACACCCCGGTTCCGACCCAGAAGGTGGTCATCGGTCTGGGAAACAACCGCGATTCGATTGACCAGTTGTTCAAATGTGCCGAGGAAGCCGAACTGGCCTTAAAGTTCGGGCACTTTCTGAAACCATGTCACCAGGTCTGCTTTTACTCCGACCTGGGCATCTTCCACTGGCTCATCGAGTCCTACGAGCAGAAGGTCGACCTCCGGGCGATGTGCGATCATCTTCTGGGGCGTTTGTTGGAATACGACCGTAAGCACGGTAACCAGTTGATTGATACCCTGGAGACGTACCTATCCTATAATCAGAACCTGCAACAGACGGCCGGCGCTCTGTTCATCCACCGCCACACCCTGAAGTACCGGCTCAAAAGGATCGAAGCCAAGACCGGCCTCGACCTCAAGAACCACCACCACCGCCTTCAGCTTCAACTGGCCATCTACATCCACAAATTCCTCTACGCCGTGGAGTAGAAAAGCAAAAGCCCCGGCGCCTCAAAAGAGGAACCAGGGCAAAGCCACGCGCAGCTTATCAGCGCTCTCCAGAGACGCTCGCCACCGCCTCCTCCAGCACCCCCAGGCCCTTCTCCAGCTGCTCATCGGTGATCACCAGCGGCATCAAGGTACGGATGCAGTTACTGAAAATGCCCGCGCTAAGGGTGATCACGCCGTTTTCGAGACAATACCGGGAAATCGCAGCGGCCTGCTCCTTGGCCGGCTCCTTCGTGTCGCGATCCTTCACCAGCTCGATCGCGTTCATCGCGCCCAGACCACGTACGTCCCCGATCAGCGGGTACTTCTCCTGCATCTGGCGCATCCGTCCCCGTACCCGCTCTCCGATCTGCGCGGAACGCTCCACCAGCTTCTCCTGCTCCATATAGGCGATGGTCGCCAGTCCGGCCGCGCAGCACACGGGGTTCCCACCGTAAGTACCGCCCAGGTGCCCCGGATCAGGAGCGTTCATAATCTCCGCCCGGCCGACGACACCGCTTAAGGGCATTCCGGAAGCGATGGCCTTGGCCACGGTCATCAGGTCGGGCTCCACTCCCCAGTGCTCGCAGGCAAACATCTTGCCGGTCCGGCCGAAACCGGTCTGCACCTCGTCGGCGATGAACACGATCCCGTATTTCTCACAGATCTTCTGTATCCCGGGCAGGAACTCCGGCGGCGGGACAATGAAACCACCCTCGCCCTGGACCGGTTCAATGATGACTGCCGCCACTGTCTCTGGCGCCACCTCCGCAGCAAACATCCGCTCAAACTGCTCCAGGCAGTGCATCCCGCAGCCTGGGTAGGTCGACCGGTAGTAGCAGCGGTAACAGTAAGCGGACGGAAGCTTATAGACCTCGGGGGCAAAGGGACCGAACCCAAACTTATAAGGCTTAACCTTACTGGTGAGGGTCATAGTCATCAGGGTACGACCGTGAAAGCCGCATTCAAAGGAGACGATGCCCGGGCGCCTAGTGTAAGACCGGGCGATCTTCACCGCGTTTTCCACACACTCGGCCCCGCTGTTCACAAACAGGGCTCTCTTGTCAAAACCGCCGGGTGAAATCTGGATCAGTTTCTCCGCCAGATCCAGGTAGGGCTCATACATGGCCACCATGAAACAGGAATGCAGCAGCTTTCCGGCCTGCTCCCTGACCGCCTCGACCACGGGGGGAGGGCAGTGCCCGGCATTGACGGCGCCGATGCCCCCGTAGAAGTCGATGTACTCCTTGCCGTCGAGGTCAATGATCGTCGCGCCTCTGGCCTCTTTTATGAAGACCGGGGTCGCGTTGGATATGCCCCGGGCCAGCAGACTGCTTTTTCTCGCCAGCAATTCTTGTTGCGTTTTGCTCATACTCCTACCTCCCAAGTCCCATTCTACTCTCCCCCCGGACCGGGAAACAAGAGGGAACCAGACACCAATGTCGAATTGGTTAGAGCGTATGCCCTCGGAATCCTGCACACTACTGCTTCCCCTATCAGGAGTAGCCATTACTGTTGCTTAATACTCCCGGGAATAAGATCCTGCCAACCGATCCTATACTATGTAGAGATTTAGCGCAGGAGGTGGGTTTCCGTGGAACCGACAAATTTTGGAACAGGAGCCGCGAAACTTGAACGTTATGATCACGCCGACTACCCTGGTGGTGTGGTCGTTGATCCGACACCGATTACTGCCGGTCAAGAGACAACGTTCTTCTATAACGGTCTGCTAGCGCAATCCGGTGCTGATCAGGTCTATCTGCGTATTGGATTTGGACCATTTGATAACTGGCATGATGTTCGGGATCTAAGGATGTCCAAAACCGCTTACGGTTGGGTAAAGACACTTGAGGCACCAACGAACTGGGATCGCTTGAGTTTTTGTTTCAGGGACAGTGCCAACAACTGGGACAACAACGGCGGCGCTAACTGGAGCTGGGCAATTCATAACGGCCGGATGATCTAACAAGATCGACGGAGGTCTCAAACCATGCTCAATGGTCGGATTTGCAATGGATTTGCAAATGGGGCAAAAAGAAAAGGCCTTGGGAATGTTTAACACAACTCCCGAGACCTTGCTATTTCTGGTGCCGGAGACCGGGGTCGAACCGGTACGGCCTTGTGGGCCGAGGGATTTTAAGTCCCTTGCGTCTGCCAATTCCGCCACTCCGGCATTGAGTTAAAGAGCGCACCTCGAGAGCAAGTGCGCCACATATAATTATACTACCGGTATGGTCCCGGGTCAACAAATCATTGGGTTCGAGCCTATTTTGGGATATCGGTCTGTCCTTCCGCGTCGCCCATCAGCGTCCGGACCAGCCTCTTGGCCCGGTCGTCCACGACCCGGTAACAGACCTCCACTCCGTGACGCTCTCCCTCCACGATTCCGGCGGCGCGCAGAATGGCCAACTGCTGCGATACGGTAGACTGCGGCAAGTTGAGGCATTCCTTGATCCGGTTCACGTTGCAGCCCTCTTCCCGCAGCAGGCCGTTAACTATGCAGAGCCGTGTCGGATGGGCCAGCGCCTTCAATAAATCAGCCTGCTCCCGGAATTCTCTCAGGTTCTCCATAACACATCACCCCAAGCTGCCTTGGACGCAACCACTGCCAAGGCAAGCGTTCACGATCATCAAATAAACAGGTTCAGATTGGAGTCCAGGGCCATATCCATGTAGCCCGCGGCGTCGATCACCTGAACCCCTTCGATCATGTCCCTCTCCTTAAGGTTCATCATCTGCACGCTCATCAGACAGGCCCAATACTTGACCCCCTCGTGCCGGCACATTTCAAGTAGGTCCGCTGGAGGGGGGACCTGGGCTTTGTCGGCGGCCAGCTTCAGCATCATCCGGGTAGCTATTCTGGACATTCCCGGAATGGCGCCCATAGGGCCGGGCGGGTAGAACCTGGCCTTTGCTGCACCCCCGCGCCTGAGCGCCTCGATCCCCGAAAAGGTAAAGAAAATGGACACTTCGGCCCCCTTGCGTGCCGCCTGCAGGGCCAGGATCAAGGGTGGATAGACCCCGTCGATGGTGTTTCGGGAGCAGATTAGGGTTACTTTCTTCTTTTCGGAACTATCTCTTGCTTCGGTCATTTTTTCCTTTCTCCTTCTGTTATTGATATATTTATATATTACGATAGTATGTTATTACCCATGGCCTGTCAATGGCAAAAGAAAATCCTGCTTCATAGCAGGAAGGGCTGGTATTCTTGTTAGTTCTGTAGTCTTTAATACATCTATTTTGTGTTTAATGTAGGTTATCGATACCGTACGTATTACCGGCTAATGCACCCAGCAACTTTTGGCAGACCCCCGCGGGGCAGCGGTGGTCACGCACGTGGACGAGGTATTCATCGTGAAAGTACTCCAGGGTCGAGAGTACCGGGTTGGCTGCCGTCTGCCCCAAGCCGCAGAGTGAGGCGTCCTTCACGTCGTAGGCCAGTTCCTCAAGCATCTTCAGGTCTTCCATCGTTCCTTCACCGTCGGTGATTTTTTCGAGGATCCCGACCAGTTGGACGACCCCAGCGCGGCAGGGGGTACAGGCGCCGCAGGACTCATCCGCGGCAAACTTCATGTAGAATTTGGCGATGTCCACCATACAGTCGGTGTTGTCTAGGACGATCAGGCCTCCCGAGCCCATGATCGTCCCCAGGCGCTGCAGGGATTCAAAGTCAATCGGCACGTCCAAAAGATCGGCTGGGACGGCCCCGCCCGAAGGACCGCCGGTCTGTACCGCCTTCACCTTTCGCCCCGGCGGCGGACCCCCTCCAATGTCGTAGATGACGGATTTAAGACTGATGCCCATCGGTACCTCGATCAAACCGGTATTGATGATCTGTCCGGCCAGGGAGAAGATCTTGGTCCCCTTGCTGTTCTCGGTGCCCATCGCGGCGAACCATTCCGGTCCATGGCGGATGATGGTGGGAACGTTGGCTAGAGTCTCGACGTTATTGATGATGGTGGGTTTGTCGTACAGGCCCTTTTGGGCCGGAAAGGGCGGGCGTACGCGGGGCTCGCCGCGAAAACCCATCGCCGAGCGCAGGAGCGCGGTTTCCTCGCCGCACACAAAGGCCCCGGCTCCGAGGGCGATGTCCACCTCAAAGTCAAAGTCGCTGCCCAGGATGTTCTCACCCAACAGACCAAGGCGCCTGGCCTGCCGGATGGCCAGCTCAATGCGTTTGACGGCTAATGGATATTCCGCCCGCACGTAGATGTACCCCTCACCGGCGCCGATCGCGTAACCGGCGATGGCCATCCCTTCCAGCACGGCGTGGGGGTTGCCCTCCAAGAGGCTCCGATCCATAAAGGCCCCGGGGTCACCTTCGTCACCGTTGCAGATTACGTACTTCTGAGGTGAGTCTTCGGCCGCGGCGAAGGACCATTTCTTACCGGTGGTGAAACCTGCACCACCCCGTCCGCGTAGGCCTGACCGCTCGACGGCATCTACGACTTGGGCGGGTGTCCAACGTGCCAGCACGTCCGCCAGGGCCATGTAGCCGTCTCGGGCGATGTACTCGTTAATATCCTCCGGATCGATCAGGCCCGAGTTCTCCAGGACGATGCGGTGCTGCTTTTCAAAGAACGGCAGGTCATACATGAAACTGATCCGTTCCCCGCCTCCCGATACGTTCTCATACAGCAGCTCCTGTACAATCTTGTGTTCCACTACATGCTTACGGATGATGTAGGGGGCGTGTTCATCCCGGACCTTGCAGTACAATACGGCGCCCGGGTGTACCACTACGACCGGACCCAGGCCGCAGAAACCAAAGCAGCCGGTCCGAACCACCCGGACGTCCAGCCCCTGGGCCTTGACCTCTTTGCGTAGGGTCTTGTAGAGCGTGTCACCCCCGGAGGCGACACAGGCCGTACTCGTGCAGACCAGGATCTGAGTAGGCGGTGCCAAAACCCCACTCTGCAAACGCTCGTTAATTTGGGGGAGAAACCTCTGCTTGATGTCCTGCAGCTCTGACAGGCTCTGCACCAATGTCCGCCGCCTCCTCTTCTGCTTCCAATTCCTGATACTTACCCAACAGACCTGCCACATCATCTACGGTCAGGTGACCGTGCACGTGATCATTGATCGCAATGAGCGGGGCCAGGCTGCACGCCCCAATGCAGCGCGTGGAACGGAGGGTAAACATCCGGTCCTCGGTCGTCCCGTTCTCATCCACGCCGAGGAGTTCACGGAACCGGTTGTAGACATCCTGTCCGTTCTTAACGTAACAGGCGGTACCCAAACAAACGCTAACCGTGTATTTTCCACGGGGTGAGGTTATAAACTGGGAATAGAAAGTGGCTACCCCGTTTACGTGACCGACAGGCAGACACATCTTTTCGGCGACGTGGATCTGGACATCCCGGGACAGGTAGCCGAACAGCTCCTGGGCCTTGGCCAGAACCCGGATCAGGCCGCCGGGCTTATCGCCGTGGCGCTCGATGATTTTGTCCAGGGTCAGGTAATGTCGTTCCGTAACGGACATTTTTTCTTTGGCCATTCTTTGATCACCCTCCACTTAGGGTGGACTTGGCCGAGTTTTTTTATAAATGGTAAAATAATCTGACAAATATTATGTTGCCTAGATTTAAGGGCGACGGCCTGCGCAACCTGTTCAACGAGTTCATGGTCGAGGAACTGAAGATCCACGATAACCTGATCAAGTACGGCAAACTAAAGGGGTTGTCGGGAGTCCGCCGGCTTTATTCCGGCCACTGGGATTCCACGCGCCGGGGGTAGGCCAGCCGGATCCCCTCGTCCAGGGAGCGCCGCCAGATGATCTCCCGGATGGTACGCTCGGCGTGCCAGAGGGAGGCCGGAAAGGTTTTTGCGATAATCGTGTACACACCACCGCGCTCGTCCTTGGTAATGTCGGTGACGCCGATGACCTGCGGCGGTTCCAGATAGTTCCCCGCCTTATCGGTAATCAGGTGTTCCCCCAGGGTTTCGGTGGCTTCGGCGCACACCCCGTCCAGGAACGCCCTGATGCGGGCGGGTTTTTCCTCAAAAGGGAAGGTGGCAGAGACAATCACCCGCAGCTCACGCCGGTTAAAGTTGTTCACCGTCCGGATCTCGGAGTTGGGAATGTAGAACTTACGTCCGGACCACTCCCGTACCGTGGTCATGCGCAGGCCCACCTCCTCGACCGTTCCGGTGACCTCGCCGTTGATGGAAACGAAGTCCCCCACCCGGATCTGGTCCTCAAACATCAGGAAGAAACCGGTGATCACATCCCGGATCAGGGTCTGCGCCCCAAAACCCACCGCCAGACCCACCACCCCGGCTCCTGCCAGAATCGGGGCGATGTTGAAGTCCGGAGCATAAGCCTGAATGATCAAAAGCGCGGACACAATAAAGAGGACATAACGCAGTACGGAGCTAAGGAGACTAACCAGAGTCTCCTTCTTCTGCGGGTCGCTGCGCCCGACCGTAAAGACGCGGCGGATCACCTTCTGCCCCAGGAAAATGAGCAGCCAGGTGGCGGCTACGATGAGGGCAGCCTGGAGGGTGCTGTTTAGAAATGCGGTGTACCTGCCATTTTCCTGTAGGGTCTGGATTGCCTGACCGATGTCCACGTACGATCATTCCCTTTCTACCGTGCTGGTCATATCTTAGCAATTTCCCCACCCCGGCGTCCAATGCTTCCCTATGACAGCCAGATATTTACAACAGACGGGTTGATATTTTTGCAATATTACGTCACTACCGTACGTAATAATCTATTAGCTTACCCAAACTTTTTACGGAGAGGAGGGTTGGAAAAGGGAAATGATCGAACGTGTAGTAAAAATGCCTCTGGAAGCTGGCAACTGGTCAAGGGTACTGGTGGGTGGGATCCTCGCTATTTTCCCGATTATTAACTTTCTGAGCATGGGCTATTGTGTGGAGGTAATGGAGCGCACCAGCCGCTCACACTACGAAATGCCAGCCTGGGATGGATGGAGTGGAAAGTTTCTCAAGGGTCTGGGGATTAGTGTGGTCGGCTTCGCTTACATGATTGTGCCCGCCTTGCTGCTTTCAGCCACTGGACTGTGGAGCAGCGTCTCAGCTCAGACGGTAGCAACCGGTTTTGATCCCATCGGAATTGCCGGTATGGGAACGGCGGCCCTCATCTCCGTGATCCTGTTTATGATACTAGCCTTTCTGATCCCGATGGCCGTCGCCAAGTTCGCCGCCACCGGCGACTTCGTTGCCGCTTTCAGGTTCGGGGAAATCGTCCGACACATCGCTGCCGCGCCGGCCAGCTATATTACCACCTTTGTCTTCGCAATCGCCCTGTATGCCTTGGTTTCCCTACTTAATGCCGTTCCCTACCTAGGATGGATCCTGGCCGTATTCGCCTACTTCTACGTCACTGTAGTCGTCGCGGCCCTGTTCGGAGTCGTGTACCAGAAGAGCCTGGCAGGCACGAATCACTAAGGAAACGGGGGTGTTACGAAGGGCTAGGTATCCGGTAAAACGTAATCCTCGACCAAGGGAGAGGAGTTAGATCTTCTCACCTCAACCCGCATACCATACGGGTTCTAGGGCACAACCGGAACGGGAAGCCAGACCAACGAACGGCTTCCCGTTTCTCTTACAACAGACCGGATATAGGCTCCTTCTGTGACCGATCAGGAGATCTTGCAGCCGCACAGGTTACAGACCTCATTTCCCGGAGGCTGATTACCGAAGACACCGGCGTTTGGTTCCAGCACCCGGCTCAGGAACACTCGCGTCCGTTCGTGGGCTGGATTACCGAAGATCACGCTTGGACGGTCGACCTCGACGATCCGCCCCTCGTCCATATACACGACCCAGTCGGCCACCTCCCGGGCGAAGGCCATCTCGTGGGTCACCACGATCATGGTCATGCCCTCCTGCACCAGCTTCTTCATGACCGTCAGGACCTCACCCACCAGCTCGGGGTCAAGCGCCGAGGTCGGTTCATCAAATAACATAATCTTAGGGTGCATGGCTAGGGCCCGGGCAATGGCCACCCGCTGCTTCTGCCCACCGGACAGCTGGGACGGGTAGCTGCGTGCCTTGTCCGCCAGCCCGACCTTCTCCAGCAGGGCCATCGCTTCTTCCGTAGCCTGCTTCACCGGGGTCTTCTTGACCATCACCGGCGCCTCAATCACGTTGCCCAGGACCGTCTTGTGCGGGAACAGGTTGAAGAGTTGGAAGACCATCCCCACTTCCTGACGGATCTTGTTCAGATCGTCCTTCTTCCGGTCAATCAGGCGACCTTCGATGTAGATCTCACCGCTCTGGGCCGTCTCCAGGAAGTTGATGCAGCGCAGCAGGGTGCTCTTGCCGGAACCGCTGGCTCCGATCAGGCAGACCACCTCACCGGCCTTCACTTCCATGTCCACGTCCTTAAGCACGTGCAGGGGACCAAAGTGTTTGTTCAGTTTGCTAACTTTAATCACGCAAGACTCCTCCGAACACTATTAATCGACATCAAGGCGGCGTTCCAGCTTCTTGACGAGGAAGGCAAAGACGACCACCAGCGCCAGATAGTACAGGCCAGCGATGGTATAGTACTCAAGCGCGTTACCAGGCTGGTTGGCCGCACGGCGCATCGCGGTCATAAAAAGCTCGGGCATGGTCACGAAGGCGGCCAGCGAGGAATCCTTGAGCCCAATGATGAACTGGTTACCCAGCGGGGGAATACACCGTTTAAAAGCCTGCGGGAGAACGATACGCCGCATCGCCAGGCCGTAGGTCATCCCCACGGAACGCGCCGCTTCCATCTGCCCGCGGTTGATGGACTGGATGCCGCCACGGAAGATTTCGGCGATATAGGCGCCGTTGTGAACGGCCAACGCCAGGGAGGCCGCCCAGAAGGCAGGTACGTTAATAATCGGAGCCAGTCCGTAGTAAATCCAAAAGATCTGGACGATCAGCGGGGTACCGCGGATGACCGTGATGTAGCCGTCCGCGATAGCGTTGAAGAACCGGTTCTTCGAGATCTTCATCATGGCGAAGACGAGGCCGATCAGGATCCCGATACCGAGCGCAGCCACGGTCAGACGTAGGGTGAGCGCGGTCGCCTGTATGAATATCGGATATGACTTCACCAAAAGACTGTAGAAGTCCACAGCGTATTCGATTATGCCCAACTAGTCCTTTACCCCCCAACAAAAACAGTACCACAGGCGAAAAAGTAAAACAGGGAAACCTCGGCGGGCACCAAAGCACCCGCCAAGTCCCCAACTTCAGTTCCCGGGATGGATTATCTCTTTAGTCACCGCTGATGTCTGCACCGACGTACTTCTCGGAGATGGCCAGGTAGGTACCATCGGCCTTGATGTCAGCCAGGGCCTGGTTGACCGCGTTCAAGAGGTCTGTTTCTCCCTTGCGGATGGCGATACCGATTTCTTCAACCATCAGCAGGTCACCCACGGAAACGATGTCCAGTCCCAGTTCCTTGGCATTGGTCAAGCCCACGATCTGGTCCGTGATTACGGCGTCCGCACGGCCGGCGGCAAGTTCGCGCAGGGCCAGCACGTCGTTGTCATAGAATTTCAGTTTATCGGTGTATTCTCTGGCCAGTTCCTCATATACGCTCTCCATCAGGACAGCGATGGTGGATTCGGCAGTCAGGTCATCTACGCCCTTGATGTTCGAGTCAGCGCGCACGAAGAGCTTCGGACCGGAGCGGTAGTAAGGGTCGCTGAAGTCGAACTTCTCCAGGCGGGCTTCGGTGATGGTCATGCTCCCGATAATAGCATCATAGCGGCCGGCATTAAGTCCCAGCGGCAGAGCCTGCCACGGGGTGGGCACGGGGTCGGCCTCAAGACCCATTTTCTCAGCCAGGGCGGTCCCGATCTCTACGTCAAAACCGAGCAGGTTATCGTTATCATCAAAATAGCTAAATGGCGGATAGGCGCCTGACATCGCGTAGGAAAACGTCGCTTTCGCAGGGGGCTCAGGGGATGTGTCGGCGCCGCCGCAACCAGTGACGATAAACGCCATACCGACAACCAGGACGAACAACATGATCGGCAGTTTTCTCTTAAACAAAACATGTACCTCCTTAAATAATAAGTGAGTGTCCCAAAGTTATGAGAGTCCCGAATCGACCAGTCTCCCTCCCTTCGGTAAACAATTAAACCCCGGGGACTTCGGGGACTTGGACTTCCTGGCATTCATAAACGCAGAAAAAGGAACAAAAGCTTAAAAAGCCATTCCCTTTTCCACGCTTACGAGGTTAGCTGACGGGTTCGGATTTTCACCCTACCCTACCGATATTCCGGACGGATTATCGGTGGGGATTCACCCCCAGGAAACAGTTGGTTCCCCCACTCTCCGGCCTTCCACAGATTCAGCGTTTGGGGAGGCAAATATCCATTTTTCAGAAAATTCTCTATCCTATGCAGTTTATCTCAAACCGGGTTGTTTGGCAAAGACTCCGAGTCGGGAAAAGACCGGCGTGCCCCCGGGAAATCAGCGTACCGTGAACCTAACTCGGGTAGGCACTCAATTACTCTTGAATCCTGCCAGATGTGTACAACCCACACTTCAGGTAGGATTAGCCGAGCAGCAATACCCCCAAACTGCCAAAAAACCGGCCATCCCCAAACCATATCCCACCCCACACCGCCTCAGGTGGGCTGACCGCAGGTGACAATGGTTTATACGGTTTGCTGGAACGGAGCACCTCTGATATACTTAACAAAATCACATCCTAAAACATGGGAGGGCGAGAATGAACAGGAGTACGAATAATACGGATGAATGGGATGATTGGCGCTGGCAGCTCCGCAACCGCATTACCGAAGTAGAACAATTGCAGCAAGTGGTAAAGCTTTTCGACGGAGAGGCGGAGCAAATCAAAAGGTGCCTGCGCAAATTCCGGATGGCCATCACACCATACTACGCCTCGCTGATCAATCACGAGGACCAGAACTGTCCGATCCGCAAGCAGGCTGTTCCCGACCCGCGTGAGCTGGGGAAAAGCCCCGACGATATGGCTGATCCCCTGCACGAGGACATCGATTCGCCTGTACTCGGGCTCACCCACCGCTACCCGGACCGGGTTCTGCTTCTGGTAACTGATCAGTGCTCTATGTACTGCCGGCATTGTACCCGACGGCGAATGGCCGGCGCTACCGACCAACCGATGCCCCGGGCCCGGTTGGAGCGTGCTTTCACCTACATCCAGAACAACCGGCAGATTCGGGACGTGGTCGTTTCCGGCGGTGATCCCCTGACCCTGTCCGACGAACATCTGGAATACATCCTGCAAAGGCTACGGGCGATCCGGCATCTGGAGATCATTCGCATTGGAACCCGGACCCCGGTGGTATTACCGCAGCGGATCACCCCCGCCCTGTGCCGGGTCATCGCGAGGTATCATCCCGTCTATGTGAACACCCATTTCAACCATCCGCAGGAAATTACACCGGAGGCAACTGTGGCCTGTCGGCTGCTTGCCGATCACGGGATACCGGTGGGGAACCAGTCCGTGCTGCTGCGCGGTGTGAATGACTGCCCGCACCTGATGAAGCGCCTGGTACGGGAATTGCTGAAGATCCGGGTCCGGCCCTACTACCTTTACCAGTGTGACCTGTCCCAGGGTATCGCTCATTTCCGCACCCCGGTGGCCCGGGGAATCGAAATCATCGAGTCCCTCCGGGGTCACACCTCGGGTCTGGCCGTGCCTACTTTTGTTGTCGATGCACCGGGCGGCGGGGGCAAGATTCCGGTTAACCCGCAGTACCTGATCAGCCAATCCACGGACCGGGTTGTTTTACGGAATTTCGAGGGAAAACTCTTTGTTTACCGGGAACCGTCGGACCGTCTTTCGGAGTGCACCTGCCGGGACTGCCGAGACCAGACCAGGCTGGGCCGAATCGGTATCGCCGGAATGCTGGGCAAACGGGTCGCTCCGATGGTGTCCACCCCGCCCCGTGAGAAGCCGCCCAGAGTACCGAGCATCTAAGAGATATTTGACTATTGGAACACAGGATCGCGAAAAACCATTCCTGCAGCGACTTGGTGATCGGGTTTTCGGGGTATCCCAAAAAGTGGGTGGCCAGCAATCCGCCCAGGATAAGAAAACCAAAGCTCGCCGTAACCGCATCCAGGAAATCGACACCTTCCATAAGCCGTAAACCGCTCACCTCGCTCATGTTATACATATTCCGGTCTGCACCCGGTCGTTCGTTGTCGGATTATCAGGGAATAATACGAGCGATTGGACATCAATCGGGGCACACTTTAAGTTACAATCTATAGCGGAAGGAATACATCAGAACTCGACATTGTTAGCAGTTCATGGAAACCAAGTCGTATAAGGGGGAGATCGCCTTGAATGGATGTTCTGCAGTTTCTTCAGTGGAAACCCACGACCGGTGTACCGGCAAGAAAGCCCCCCACTTCAATGCCTGGCTACGGTGTGTAAAGCTCGGCGTCCCGGCCTACGGTCTCTCCAATCCGGAACATCCTCCTGCTGAAGAAGTTCAAAAACTGCAGTGTCAGTATCAAAGGCTGATTGTTACGGCATCTCCCTATGTGGATATGTTGGAACAACTGGCCAAAGAGTGGCCGGCCTATGTGGTCGTACTGACAAATAACGACGGCCGCATTCTGGACCTGCGGGTTGACCCCAAGGCCACTACCGGTCAACTGCCGGTTGACCTGCAGCCCGGCGCTTCAGTGGCTGAAGAAGTAGTGGGCAACAACGGCCCAGGCACCGCGTTACACAGCGGTCAAGCCAGTGTTTTCAAGGGACCTGAGCACTATAACCAGTCATACCTTAACTGGAGTACGGCCGGTGTTCCCGTAAATACACCTAGTGGTGAAAGGATTGGCGCACTAGGTTTCTTTCTGGCGCAAAGTGATCTGGCGGTCGAGAGCACCGTCAGAGTACTTGAAGCCACCGCGGTCACGCTGGGGCGCGCCTACAGCACTGCGCCTGATGCGCCGGTTGCTCCTTTAACCGGAATTAAGAACGCAGTAAGCGGTGAACCGGAGAACAGTCCGGGGGATGAAGGCTTTTGTCAGTACGACCACCTGGGCCTAGCCTTAAAGATCATGGGGGGATTTGCCCACGAGGTCCGGAATCCCTTGGCCATCATCCGCGGATTCGCCCAGCTGTTGCTGGAGGGAACCAGACCGGACCACATGCGCCGCTACCTTTCGCTAATTCTGGACGAGGTCGACCGGGTCAACGACCAGATTAAGGGATTTATCAGCCTATCCTCATCCGAAGAGTCAAATGACCTGCCGGTCGACATTGAGTCTCTCCTGAACGATGTTAACCTGCTGATGGACGGCTACATCTTCCTGAAGGGGGTCAGTCTCGTAATTAAAATCGAACCGGGAATCGGTAGCGTAAAGGGCAACCCGCAGCAGTTGAGACAGGTGCTGTTGAACCTGATCAAGAACGCGCTGGACGCCACCCCGACCGGCGGTACGGTGACCGTGCAGGCTACCAAGGAAGCTGAAGGCGTCCGAATTGAGGTTGCCGACAACGGACCGGGGATCCCGGAGGAAGTGATGCCCCGGATCTTTGAGCTCTTCTTTACCACCCGTGACGGTGTGGGGTTAGGACTGGCCATCAGCAGGGACATTATCCGGCGCCACAGCGGCACCATTACGGTCCACAGCATCGTCAACCAGGGCACCCGCGTGACCGTTACCATTCCCTGTTCATCCCCTGAGGGTTAACCGTCCGAAGCGGGAGAATCCCGACCACCACCCGAAAAAATAAGCCCACCGGCTTGCGGTGGACTCTCTTAGTGTTGGTGTCAGGTTTCCTAGGCGACCCGACTGGCCTGCAGGCGGCGAATTCGCTCATCCAGATCCGGGTGGCTGGCAAACAGGCTGGCCAATCCCTTTTTCCCGCCGTTTATCTTCAGGGTCTGCAGCGAAGCCTCGGAGTTATCAACCAGCTGCACGTTCTGTTTTAAGGACTTGAGCGCTCGGATCATCTTATCCCTACCGGCCAGGCTGGCCCCCCCGCGGTCGGCGTGGAACTCCCGGTGACGCGAGTAGGCCATGACGGCAATGCTGCCCAGGATCGAGAACAGGATCTGGAACACGATGATTGAAACGATGTGCACGATCCCGGCCAGTTCACTGCGCACCATGTTGGAGACGGCGTAGGCGATGATCCGGGACAGGAACACGACAAAGGTGTTGATCACACCCTGGATCAGGGTCATCGTGACCATGTCCCCGTTGGCGACGTGGGCGACTTCGTGCGCGAGTACACCCTCGACCGCGTCCCCGTCCATCCGCTGCAGGAGTCCGCTGGATACCGCCACCAGGGAATTGTTCTTGGACGGTCCAGTGGCAAAGGCGTTGACCTCGGGGGAAGGGTAAATCCCCACTTCTGGCATTTTGGTGATGCCGGCGCGCCGGGACATGTCGTGTACCTGCTCTACCAACCGGCGCTCCTGCACGGACAGATTGCCGCGCGGGTCGAGCACCTTGACGTTCATCATCTTCTTGGCCATCCACTTCGACAACGCCAGCGAGATAAAGGCGCCGGAGAAGCCGATAACCGCCGCAAAGACGAGCAAAGCGGCGTAATCAATGCCGTATGCCGTAACGTACCGGTTCACACCCAGGACACTGGTTACGATCACGATTGTGGTCAGCACCAACAGGTTGACTAACAGAAACAGACCAATGCGCTTCATGACTTTCTCTCATCTCCTCCTCAAACAATTGTGTTTGTACATGATACCCATTGGATTATACCATAAATGCCCTGAGCCGGTTAAGGGCTCAATTTTGTCAAATAATCAAGATAGCGCCCTATGGCTTGTAAGCCGGCCCTGAATCCCTGTTCATCCCGCCCAAATCCAATTCTAAAATGGTTCTTTACGCCGAATACGGAGCCGGGCAGTAAAAGTGCACTCTCCCGCTCCACCAGCCCACGGCAAAACTCTTCGGAGGACATTGGCAGATCAAACCGTACGAAGCCCGTGAAACCGGCGGCCGGGGGCGACCAGGAAAGCACGCCCGGATACCCGTCAATGAACTCCGCCAGACGCACCAAGTTGATACGCGCCAATGCGGTTTTCCGGTCCAGCAGTTCTTCGCGGTGCTCCATGGCCAGGGCGGCCAGGAACTCGCTGGGAGCCGCCGAGCACATGGTCGTGTAGTCCCGAAAGGCGGATACCCGGCCAAGCAGTCCCCGGTTTTGGCAGGCCACCCAGCCGATACGGATTCCACCCAGGCCAAAGGGCTTGGTCATGTCCCCCACACTGATCGCCATGGCGCTCAGGTCTGCGGCCGCGGGTAGCTCATCTTCCCTCCGATAAACGGTACCCCGGTACACCTCGTCCGAAAACAGCCAAATCCCGTGACGTTCCGTCAGGTCTGCCAGGCGTCTTTGCTCATTCCTGGTCAGCATTACTCCGGTCGGATTGTGCGGGTGGTTGACCACCACCATCCGTACGCCGGGGGTTATCAGACTCTCGAGCTCGTCCAGGCCGGGGTGAAAACCGTTCGCAGCCCCGAGCGGCCACCTGACCACCCCGATCCCCAGGGCCTCCGCCACCCCGGAAAGGGACTGGTAACAGGGGTCCTGGACCACGATCCGATCCCCCGGGGCCAGCAGCAGGTTCATTATAATAAAGACCGCTTCCGAGGCTCCGGTGGTTACCTGGATGTTGTCCGCCCCCAGATTGGTGTACCAACCGGCAATGGCGGTACGCAGCCTTTCGCCGCCGGGGTTTTCAATGTAGTCCAGGTTCAGCCTGGGATACTCTTGCCGGTCACTCTCACCGGCGAGGGCCAGCAGTTCGGCCGTAGAGGTGGGCGCGGCGCAGCTGGCGGCCAGGTTCAGACGTACAGTGAACTCAAACTGCGCAAACCAACGCTCAAGCTGAAAAGGCGGCAACTGCAAAAGGATCCCTCCCGTCATTATCGCCATATGAATCCATTCTACCATTTTCCTGCCCCCGATTTTACAAAATGTGCGCCGCCCTGCAAGGATTTTCGGCATCCCCCTAGAATTAAGCTAAAGTAAGTGGTCAGATTGACCCAATCGTTACATATTAATTGGCTTATATACGGCTAAATGTGACTTCTAATGACCCGGGATGAGCAATCAATCAGTAAGAAAGGATGGCGGCAGTTGGTAAAGTACGTTTATTTGTTTGAGGAAGGCAACGCGGCGATGAAAGACCTGCTCGGCGGTAAAGGGGCCAATCTGGCTGAGATGACCAATATCGGCCTTCCAGTTCCGCCAGGGTTTATCGTGACCACCGACACCTGTAACGAGTTCTCTGCTGCAGGCCACCAGTTTCCGTTTGGAATGGAGGATCAGGTGCGCGAGAATATCGCCATCCTGGAAAGGCGACTGGGACGCGTTTTTGGTCATGAGGATAACCCGCTCCTGGTTTCAGTACGGTCCGGCGCCCCGGTATCCATGCCCGGCATGATGGACACCGTCCTGAACCTGGGTTTGAACGACCGGACGATGGAGGGACTAGCACGCTCCACCGGTGATGAGCGGTTTGCCCTGGACTGTTACCGCCGCTTCATCCATATGTTTGGCGACGTGGTGATGGGGGTTGAGCACTATCATTTTGAAAGCATCCTCCAGACCCAGAAGGACCGCAGCCGGGTCCGGTTCGACAACGAATTGACAGCCGCGGACTGGGCAGAGGTAATTAACCGCTACAAGACCCTGATTCAGGACGAAACCGGCCGTTCCTTCCCCCAGGAACCGTTTGAACAGCTCTTCATGGCCATTTACGCCGTGTTTAACTCCTGGAACAATGACCGGGCGATCACCTACCGGAAGATCAACAAGATTTCCGACACCCTTGGCACCGCTGTGAACGTACAAACCATGGTCTTCGGGAATATGGGCAACGACTCCGGATCAGGCGTTGCCTTTACCCGCAACCCCTCGACCGGCGAGCATAAGGTCTACGGGGAATACCTGATCAACGCCCAAGGTGAGGACGTGGTAGCCGGGACCCGGACACCGCTGCCCATCGACGCGCTGGCCAAGGATCTCCCGGCCGTCTACGAGGAGTTTACCAGGGTCTGCCGACTCCTGGACCAACACTACCGCAACATGCAGGACATCGAGTTCACCATTGAGCGCGGCAAGCTGTACATCCTGCAGACCAGAAACGGGAAGCGGACCGTGAACGCCGCCGTGCGCATCGCCGTGGAGATGGTTGAAGAAGGCTTGATCACCAGGGAAGAGGCCATGCTACGCGTCGAGCCTGAACAGCTCGACCACCTGCTCCACAAGCGTATTGACCCTAACGCCAAGCTCGACGTAATCGCGACCGGACTGCCAGCCTCTCCGGGTTCGGCCTCGGGGGAAGCGGTTTTCGATGCGGACTTGGCTGAAAAACTGGCCAACGAGGGACAGAAGGTGCTGCTCGTACGTACGGAAACCACGCCGGACGACATCCACGGGATCGTCGCCGCTCAGGGTGTTCTGACCTCGCGCGGCGGAATGACCAGCCACGCGGCGGTAGTCGCCCGGGGCATGGGCAAGCCCTGCGTCTGCGGCGCCGAGTCGGTTAAGATAGACCTGGAGGCCCGGCTCCTGCGGGTCGGTGACATCACCGTCCGTCAGGGTGAAACCATTTCGATTGACGGCACCACCGGCCGGGTGATCCTGGGTGAGGTGCCGATGCTGGATCCGGAACTCTCACCCGCGTTCCTGCAACTGCTGGACTGGGCCGACGACCTGCGGACCCTGGGGGTACGGGCCAACGCCGACACCCCCGAAGACACCGCTAAGGCGCGTTCCTTCGGGGCGGAGGGCATCGGCCTCTGCCGCACGGAGCACATGTTCATGGGCCAGAACCGCCTGCCCGTGGTCCAGCGGATGATCCTCGCAGAAACACCCGAGGATAAACTAGAGGCGCTGGCTGAACTCCTGCCGATGCAGCAGGCCGACTTTTACGGGATCTTTAAGGCTATGGAAGGGCTGCCGGTGTGCATTCGCCTTCTCGATCCGCCGCTGCACGAGTTCCTGCCTAACGCCGAGGAACTGGCGGTGGAAATTACGCGCCTAAAGCTGACCGGAGGGGCAAAGGCGGAGATCCAGGCTAAGGAAGACATCCTGCGCAAGGTTCGTTCCCTCTCGGAATTCAATCCCATGCTGGGGCTCCGTGGCTGCCGCCTGGGGATTACCTTCATTGACGTCTACCGGATGCAGGTCCGGGCCATCTTTAATGCGACATCCGAGCTCATCCGGGAAGGCTGTTCGGTCATCCCTGAGGTGGAGATCCCGCTGGTGATCGACGTCAAGGAGTTTGACTACCTTAAAGAAATGATTGACGATGTGGCCCGCGAGGTCCGGACGGAAACTGGTGTTGAGGCGCCCTACACCGTCGGGACGATGATCGAGCTGCCGCGGGCGGCACTCCTGGCCGGTGAGATCGCGGCTTCCGCCGAGTTTTTCTCCTTCGGCACCAACGACCTGACCCAGACCACCCTGGGCTTTTCACGTGACGATGCCGAGGGCAAGTTCCTGCACCACTACCTGAACCTAAAACTCCTACCCGACAACCCGTTCGTGGTGCTTGACCGCAAGGGGGTAGGGAAGCTGATCGAGATGGGGATCGAGTCCGGCCGTGCCACGCGGCCCGATCTCCTGGTCGGGATCTGCGGCGAACACGGCGGGGAGCCCTCATCCATCGAATTCTGCCACCAGGTGGGGATGAACTACGTGAGTTGCTCCCCCTACCGGGTACCGATCGCCCGGCTGGCCGCGGCGCAGGCCCGCGTGATTAACGACCGGCTGGTGAAGAAGGACTACGGCACGAAGTAGCCCTTACTTTCAACAAGCCCTAAAAAGACAAAACCCCTTGGTGGTCCCGGTGACCACAAGGGGTTTTCTTTTGTATGGGGGTTCTAGCCGCTCTTCGAGCGATTCTGATTCCGGTCCTTAAACTTCCAGTTGAAGCCCGTTTCCGGGATCAGGCAGGACTCCAAGTAACTGCCGAGTCTCCGGGGGTCCATAAAGCGCGTGAGGCTCCCTTCCTCGGCCACCGAGATCGTGCCCGTCTCCTCGGAAACCACGACCGAAATCGCGTCCGACTGTTCGGTAACACCCAGCGCCGCCCTATGCCTGGTGCCGAGTTCCTTAGGCAGATGGGGATTGGGTGTCAGCGGCAGGTAACAGCTGGCGGCCAGCATGCGGTTGCCCCTGATGATCACCGCCCCGTCGTGGAGCGGTGTCTCCTTCTTGAAAACCTGGATCAACAGGAACCGGGACACCAGGCCGTCTATCGGCACCCCGGTCTCCACGTATTCTTTGAGCCCGGTCTTGCGCTCCAGGACGATCAGGGCACCAATCCGGTCGCTGCTCATTTCCTGAACCGCCTGGACCACCTCGGAGATCACCAACTTGTACTGTTCGTTCGTCTGGATCAGATGGGCGAACGGACGACCGCGGCCTAGCTTCTCCAGCATGCTGCGCAGCTCGGGCTGGAAAATCACCGGGATGGCCACCACCGCCATCACCCAGACCTTCTCCAGCGTCCACTTGAGCATGCCCAGCCCGAAAATCTCTGCCACGCCGGTCAACACCACCAGGACCAGAAGCCCCTTTAGCAGCTGGACGGCCCTGGTCCCGCGAAGATAGGTAAATACTTTGTAGGCGATCAGCGCCAGGAGCAGCGCGTCGACCACCAGGGCAACGGTCACCTCTATCGGTCCCACATTCACGGTCCAAAACACCCCGCCAAGAAATTCTATTTATTAACTGGTGTATTCGACGGGAATGCTCACCCATCCTCTTCCGATTTAGCCCGCCCGCTCCTAGTAATTTCTGCAATCACGTATTTAAGGGCTTGACGGAACTTTCACATATTTGGTAAGCTATACGCAGCGAGATTTAATGCTTACGGTTGTTAAAAAATATCAAAGTAGCGGGGAGAGGTGAAACAGTGTCGCATCACGACCAGCACGAAAGCTCGGAGTCTAAGGACATGACCATCGGAATGACCATCTTGATGATTATCTTCGCCTTCGCAGCGGCCTCCATCATCATTTACTTCAACCATTACCTGGCAGCCCTTCCCGGCTTCAGCTCACCGCCGTTCATTATCGCCTTCTGCATCGGCGTGGCCGCCGTGATCAGCTTCGGCATCCTGAACGCGATTGCACGCGGCGGTAAGGGTGAATCGACCGGACACGACCACCACTAGACCCGTATCGCCCCGAAAAAAATACAATTGAGCTTCGTATCAGAAAGGCTCCCGTATTCGGGAGCCTTGATTCATCTTTAGCTTATATCGTGATGAATCCAGACCAGGATCGGGGAAATCAGGGTGAGCCAGGCCAGGATGAAGCTGCCCACCGCCCCCCGCTTGTTCCCCTTCCGCCAGGCCCACAGCCCATAGGAAGCCGTGTAGATAGCGATTAGTAGCACCGGGAGCATCACCAGCACTTTTCCCGCTGTAACCATACCTTGGCACCCCCTTACTCAGGCCTCAAACCGGGCCGTTTTAGTCGGGACGGAAAAGCGGGCTTTCGTGGACCAGGCCGACTCGCCGGACCTTAAGGTCGAAGGTGACTTCGATATCCGCGTGCGAGAACTGCTCCCCCCACCGATAGTCTTCCCAATCCCGCCAGGCAAGGAACTGCTTCTTGGCCTGCCAGCCGAAGCCGAAGATGTCCGCTTCCAGCTCCTGGGCCCGCTCGACGGCCTCCCGCGCTTCCTCGTTCCGGTTTTTGACGACCTCCCGCTCCAGTACCGAAATGAGCTCGGGTTCGTCGTATTCGGTCCTCCCCTGGATGCTGACGATGTCACCCTCCAGAAAAACGGTGGCCATGACCCGGGGCGGACCAGTCCCCCGAAGGTCAATCTCGATCTCCGGCCTTTGGCGGGGGAAGATCCTGACCACGATCAGCTTATCCCGTTTACACGGGTCGGGAATGTGCTCAAACGTCTCCTCAATTTCACCCTTGACAAACTTGACCACCCCAACCTCGTCACCGTTGACAGCGCCGACCATTCGCCCAGCCTTGAAGACGGCCGCCCCCATAAACTCTACCGGCACACCGCCCCGGCGGGTGACGTCCCCGGCGATTTGTTCGCCTTTCGGTTTAAAGGTCCGGTCGGGCGGCCCCGGTTCCTCCCGTTCCAGGCCGACCAGGGGAATCATCGCGCTACCGCCGGGTGTCCGTATTGCCTGGTCGATGATCTGAAAAGTGGCACGCGGTATGAACTCTGTATATTGCCAGCCGGCGGTGATCAGCGTCGGTGAAAACGAAACCTTTATCGACCGGGTGACGGTGACGGTCAGCACGCCGCCCTGGGTTCCAACGTCTGAATAGACGTTCCAGTTGTAGGCGCTGCCCGCATGCAGGCCTTCTGAACTCGCATCGTCGGCATCGCAAAACTGGCGAAACCGGATCATCGGCTGCAGTGCGGTGCGCAACACCTTGCTCAGTTGATCGCTGTACGCATATCCGCCCAGCGTATTTGTTCCCCATACCTGTCCCATAATCGGTTACTCCTTATGTTCGTGAGCCGGCATAGGGGTTCCGCAATCTCTGCTTCTCCCGTATGATCTCGGCTCTTGTTTGTGGTTTAACCTCCTGTTTCGGAGGCAGTCTTCCCGCCGCTTTCTGGATCGGGCGCGGCATTCCCTTTTTGATGGTGGCCGGGCTGTCTTGGTGCTGGTCGGCGGTGGTCTGCTCAACACCAGCAACGGAGGTGAGCCATCTCTTCACATCCTGGCCAGCCTGCACAACGATTTCTTCTTCGGTCAGGTCCGGGCGCTCCCGCAGTAGAACCCGGGTCCGCTCGTTGGCCCGCCATGCAAGTTGCGCATCGCCAGCAATTGCCGGGAACTTGGAAACAAACAGCTGTGCCAGCTTGGTTTTCCTTTTCAGGTCATCCTGCTGGACCTTCTGCTGTGTGGTTTTCACCGTCTGCAGAACCTGCTGTACTTCCTGCTTCAACCGCTGCTGCTCACCGAGAACGCCTTCAAAGATATTTACCGCCTCTTCCTCATTGTCCATGAGCGATTCGGCGAACTTCTTGGCTTTCTCTTTCAGCGAAGCATCCGGTGCGGTCTTCTGCTTGGCGAGAAACTCAGCAAGCTTCCGTTCACGCGCCTCGATAATCTGCTGCCGCTGCTCCAATTCCTGCAGCCTGGCCGCCGCCTGTCTCAGCCTTTCGGCCGCGGCGGACTCCTTCTGCATTTCCCTTTTGCCGGCTTCGATCAGGTCCGACTCATCAACATCCCGCTCTACCCCGTCCACTTTGATCCGGACGGTTCGAGGAACGGGCTGCGCTTCGGTCCCTTCACCCTGCTGGTCAACGTCGCCCTGGGCAAGCTCTTCGCCCTGGCCGCCATCTTCCACGGCCCCTTCAAGAGCCGCATTACGCTTGGCGCTGATGGCCGCAATCACCTGGTCCCTCTGGGATACAGGCTGCAATTCCTCAACGGCTGATTGTTCTTCTTGCCCGTTTTCTACGCCCTGTTGGGTGGTAGTGTCGTCTTCCA